>CP031585.1:0-600000 GCA_003217735.2 Marinibacterium anthonyi
ATGACACAAGAGAAGTGGGGACTACTTCGCAAGAATCTGCTCCGTACGATCGGGCAGAACAACTACAAGAACTGGATCGAGCCACTCGAATTTTCCAAGCTCAGTGATGGTGTCGCCGTTTTCAAGGTTCCCACAACTTTTACGGGAAACTATGTTCTTCGTAACTTCGGAGACCTGATTCTTTACGAACTCAACAATTCCGGCGAACGGGTGCAGCGCGTCACCTTCGAGGTGGCCAACATCACGGCGCGTCCGACCGCCCGCGCCGCCGCCGCTTCCGACAAACCGGCCGATTACGTCGCCGCGACCCGGGCCGACATGCCGGCCGTCAGCGCCGAACGCCCGGCCACGTCGCGCGCCGCCGATGCGCTGGAAGACCTGCAGGCCGCGCCGCTGGACGCGCGGTTCACCTTCGACAGCTTCGTCGTCGGCAAGCCGAACGAACTGGCCCACGCGGCCGCGCGCCGGGTCGCCGAGGGCGGCATGGTCACGCTGAACCCGCTGGTGCTGTATGGCGGCGTGGGGCTGGGCAAGACCCACCTGATGCACGCCATCGCCTGGGAATTGCAGGCCAGGCATCCCGAGCTGAACGTGCTGTACCTGTCGGCCGAACAATTCATGTACCGCTTTGTCCAGGCGCTGCGCGAACGCCGCATGATGGACTTCAAGCACCTGTTCCGGTCGGTCGACGTGCTGATGGTCGATGACGTGCAGTTCATCGCCGGCAAGGATTCCACGCAGGAGGAATTCTTTCACACGTTCAACGCGCTGGTGGACCAGAACAAGCAGATCATCATCTCGGCCGACCAGGCCCCGGGCGAGATCAAGGACCTGGAGGAACGGCTGAAATCGCGCCTGCAATGCGGTCTGGTCGTCGACCTGCACCCGACCGATTACGAACTGCGGCTGGGGATCCTGCAGACCAAGGTGCAGCATTACCGCACCACCTACCCGGACCTCAAGATCACCGGCGGCGTGCTGGAATTCCTCGCGCACCGGATCTCGACCAACGTCCGCGTGCTCGAGGGCGCGCTGACCCGTCTCTTCGCCTTCGCCTCGCTGGTGGGCCGCGAGATCGACATGGATCTGACCCAGGATTGCCTGGCCGACGTGCTGCGCGCCTCGGAACGCAAGATCACCATAGAAGAGATTCAGCGGAAGGTGTCGGATTACTACAACATCCGGATCTCGGACATCGTAGGGCCCAAGCGGGTGCGTTCCTTTGCGCGGCCGCGCCAGGTGGCGATGTATCTGTGCAAGCAACTGACGTCGCGCTCCCTGCCCGAGATCGGCCGGCGCTTCGGCGGCCGCGACCACACCACCGTCATGCACGGGGTGCGCCGCATCGAGGAGCTCAAGCTGACCGACGGGCAGATCGCCGAGGACGTGGAAATGCTGCGCCGCGCGCTCGAAGCCTGAAACTCGAAGCCTGAAACCGGGGGTCACGTACGGGCCCTGACACCGCACCTGTCTTCTTCTTGGCCCAAATACCCAATCCGACCGTGCCGCCAGTGACACGGTCGGGTTCGGGTATTTCAGAAGAGAAAGAAGCAGCAGGCCACGCGCCTTCGTGCGACTCTTGGGATCTTCGACCTTCAGGGGCATTGCCCGCATCAGGATCCCGACGGTCCTCACAGGTGGCCCTGACAGGGACACCTCATGAGGTCGGGGAGGATGTTTCGGCGCCGGCACGGCCCGGTCCGGCGCGCATTTCCCACACATTAAAGCCATTCGGAGAATCGCGATAGCCGCCCCCTTGACCACCGGTCGGGAACAGCGGAGAAACTTTGAAAAACCTTGTGCCTGAGGGGAGAAAGGGTAACCTGCCTCTCCCGGCTGAGTGAAGGGATGGGACATGAAGATCAGCATCGAACGCAGCGCGCTTCTCAAGGCCGTCGCCCAGGCCCAGTCGGTTGTCGAGCGGCGCAACACCATCCCGATCCTGGCCAACGTGCTGATCGAGGCGGAAGGCGACGGCGTGACGTTCCGCGCCACCGACCTGGACATCGAGGTGGTCGACAAGGCCCCCGCCATGGTGGAACGGGCCGGGGCGACGACGGTGGCGGCGACCACCCTGCACGAGATCGTGCGCAAGCTGCCCGACGGGTCGCTGGTGACGGTGACCGCCGATCCGACGACCGGGCGGCTGACGGTGGAAACCGGCAAGACGACCTTTTCGCTGGCCACCCTGCCCAAGGAAGATTTCCCGGTCATGGCGACGTCGGAATACGCGTCGAATTTCTCGGCCCCCGCGCCGCTGCTGCGGCGGCTGTTCGACAAGTCGAAATTCGCGATCTCGACCGAGGAAACGCGCTACTACCTGAACGGCGTCTACATGCACGTGGCCGACGGCGAGGACGGCAAGGTGCTGCGCTGCGTGGCCACCGACGGCCACCGGCTGGCGCGCATCGATGCCGACCTGCCGGAAGGCGCGGCGGACATGCCCGGCGTGATCGTGCCCCGCAAGACCGTGGGCGAACTGCGCAAGCTGCTGGACGACGACGAGGCCGAGATCGCCGTGTCGGTGTCCGAGACCAAGGTGCGGTTCGCGACGCCGGTGATCACGCTGACATCCAAGGTCATCGACGGCACCTTCCCGGATTATTCGCGTGTCATCCCGCAGGGCAACACCCGCCGGCTGGAAGTCGATGCGGCCGAATTCGCCCGGGCGGTGGACCGGGTGGCGACCGTCAGTTCGGAGCGTTCGCGCGCGGTGAAGCTGCAGCTGGACGAGGATCGGCTGACCCTGTCGGTCAACGCCCCCGACAGTGGCGCGGCCGAGGAAGAGCTGGCCGTGGCCTATTCGGACGAGCGGCTTGAGATCGGGTTCAACGCCAAGTACCTGCTGGAGATCGCCAGCCAGGTGGATCGGGAAAACGCCGTCTTCATGTTCAATTCCTCGGGCGATCCGACCCTGATGCGCGAAGGCAACGATCTGAGCGCGGTCTATGTCGTCATGCCCATGCGGGTGTGAGGGAGGCGGAATTTCCCGGAAATTCTCGGAAATTTTTCGTGGAAAAATTTGGCACCGGCCCTGGCGGGAGAGACCCCTGGCGAAACCTCTGGCGTGGCTGAAGGCCGCGCGCTAGGCCGGGAGCCATGTCGCTGTACCTGACCGATCTGACCCTGTCGCATTTTAGGTCGCACAAGCGCGTGCGCCTGACGGTCGATGCGCGGCCCGTGGTGTTGTACGGGCGCAACGGGGCGGGCAAGACCAACATCCTGGAAGCCGTGTCGCTGATGTCGCCCGGCCGTGGCTTGCGCCGCGCCAGTGCCGAGGAGATGACGCGGCGTCCCGAGGCGCTTGGCTGGAAGCTGAAGGGCGGGATCGTGTCGCTGGGCCAGGGCTTCGAGGTTGAAACCTGGTCCGAAGAGGGCGCCGCCCGGCAGGTCCGGATCGACGGCAAGACCGCCAGCCAGACGGCGCTGGGGCGGGTGGCCCGGATGCTGTGGCTGGTGCCGGCGATGGACCGTCTGTGGATCGAAAGCGCCGATGGGCGGCGCCGGTTCCTGGACCGCATGGTGCTGAGCTTCGATCCGTCCCATGCCGAAGCCTCGCTGGCCTATGACAAGGCGATGCGCGACCGCAACCGGCTGATCCGGGACGAGGTGCGCGATGCTTCCTGGTACAATGCGCTCGAGGCGCGGATGGCCGAGGCCGGGCACCGGATCCACGCGGGCCGGATCGAGGCGCTGGAGTTGGTGCAGGCGGCGCAGGGCGCGGCGGAAACCGCCTTTCCCGCCGCCGAGCTTGAGCTGGTGCAGAGCGAGGGCGAGATGCCCGCGACCGAGGCCGACCTGCGCACCGCGCTGGCCGAAAGCCGGTTTCGCGATATGGCGGCGGGCCGCGCGCTGGTGGGGCCGCACCGGACGGACCTGAACGGGGTCTACGCGGCCAAGGGCGTGCCGGCGAAGGAATGTTCCACGGGCGAGCAGAAGGCGCTGCTGGTGTCGCTGATCCTGGCCAATGCGCGGGCGCTGGCCGACCGGATCGGCGCGCCGCCGCTGTTGCTTCTGGACGAGGTTTCGGCCCATCTGGACGTGCACCGCCGCGCCGCGCTTTATGACGAGATCTGCGCGCTGGGGGCCCAGGCCTGGATGACCGGGACGGGGGTCGAGCTGTTCGCCGAACTGGGGGAACGGGCGCAGGGGTTCGAGGTCGTCGAGACCGGCAACGCCAGCGCGGTCGAGGAAAGGGAGTTGTCATGAAGGTCAATCGCATCACGCTGGTCACTCTGGCGGCAGACGACGTCGAAGCGCTGGCGGGGTTCTACGACTCCATCGGCTGGGTCCGGGAAGAGGCGCAGCCGGGCGTGTGTTTCTTCGACATGGGCGGGGCGAAATTCGGCATCTACAAGCGGGCCGACCTGGCAAGGGACCTGGGGCGCGCGCCCGAAGACCTGGGCACCGGGGCGATGACGCTGGCGCAGAACTTTCCCGACAAGGCATCGGTCGACGCGGCCTTTGCCGTGGCGGTCGGCGCCGGTGGAACCGTCTGCAAACCGCCCGAGGAGGTCTTCTGGGGCGGCTATTCCGGCACCTGGGCGGATCCGGAAGGCCACGTCTGGGAATACGCCCACAACCCGTTCTGGCCCCTGACGGAGGATGGCGCACTGGCATGAGGGCACTGGCATGACGGCGCTGGCCGTGCTGCGAGGGGGCCTTGATCCGTTCAGTGCATGTCTTGCGGCGGCGGCGCGACAACCAGGTCCACGCCGTCCGCGGCCGCCGTTTCCAACGCCTCGCGGGCGACGGCGGCGTTATGGGCGGGCCGTTCGCGGCAGCGGTGGATATAGGCGCTGAAGGTCTCGGACAGGTCCAGCAGCCGGAAGTTGGCCATCGCCTGGATGCCCGAACAGATCATCAGGTCGGCCACCGTGAACGCATCCCCCACCAGCCAGTCGCGGCCCGTCAGCCGCGTTTCCAGCGCCCCCACCATGCGGTCGAAGGACCCCCAGGAATAGGCCGTCGGCCTTGGCTTGAATTCCTCGATCTTCTCGACCATCGCGCCTTCCATCGCCGAAGGCACGAAGAACATCCAGTACAGGAATTCCCCCCGCAGCGGATCGTCCAGCGCCGGCGCCAGGGTTCCGGACGTGTAGCGGTCGGCCAGGTACAGCGCGATCGCCGCGCTGTCGGCCATCTTCACGGCGCCGTCGCGCAGCGCGGGGACCTTGTGCAACGGGCTCGCCTCCTCGAACTCGGGATCGGCGGGGCGGGGGGCGCTGCGGATGTCGACCAGGCGCATCCGATAGGGCTGCCCGATCTCCTCCAGCAGCCAGAACATGCGGCCGGCGCGCGTGCGCGGCGCCCAGTAACAGGTGATCATCGTGAACCTCTCTGCCTGTCCGAAACCGGTACTGTTGGCCCCGACCCTAGCACGGTGAACCCCCGCTTCGGCCAGCGTAATTCCGCCCCGCCCGGGCCTGTGGAAAACCCCGCCGGAAATCGCCTGCCAAAACCACAAAATCTGGGGCAAACGCGTGACATTCCCCCCCGGATTTCGTAGGTTCTTGACAAAATAATGAAGGGAAATCCCCATGTCCGAAGACAAACAGGCCCCTGCAGAATATGGCGCGGATTCCATCAAGGTTCTCAAGGGCTTGGAAGCCGTCCGCAAGCGGCCCGGCATGTATATCGGCGACACCGACGACGGGTCGGGCCTGCATCACATGGTCTACGAGGTCGTGGACAACGGCATTGACGAGGCGCTGGCCGGTCACGCCGACGCGGTCACGGTGACAATCCACGCCGACAGTTCGGTTTCCGTAACCGACAACGGCCGCGGGATCCCGGTGGGAATCCACGAAGAAGAAGGCGTCTCGGCGGCCGAGGTCATCATGACCCAGCTGCACGCCGGGGGCAAATTCGACCAGAATTCCTACAAGGTCTCGGGCGGCCTGCACGGCGTCGGCGTGTCGGTGGTGAACGCGCTGTCGGACTGGCTGGAACTGCGCATCTGGCGCGAAGGCAAGGAACATGTCGCCCGCTTCGAACGCGGCGACACGGTCAAGCACCTGGAAGTCGTGGGCGATTCCGACGGCAAGACCGGGACCGAGGTGCGGTTCCTGGCCTCGACCACCACGTTCTCGAACCTCGACTACGAATTCGCGACGCTGGAAAAGCGCCTGCGGGAACTGGCCTTCCTGAATTCGGGCGTGCGGATCATCCTGCGCGACGAACGGCCTGCCGAAGCGCTGCAGACCGAACTGCATTACGACGGCGGCGTGCGGGAATTCGTGCGCTACCTCGACCGGTCCAAGTCCCCGATCATGGACACGCCGATCTTCATCGACGGCGAACGCGACGGCATCGGCGTCGAGGTCGCGATGTGGTGGAACGACAGCTACCACGAAACCGTGCTGCCCTTCACCAACAACATCCCCCAGCGCGACGGCGGCACCCACATGGCGGGGTTCCGCGGCGCGCTGACGCGCACCATCACCCGCTACGCGACCGACACCGGCATCGCCAAGCGCGAAAAGGTGAACTTTGCCGGCGACGACGCCCGCGAAGGCCTGACCTGCGTGCTGTCGGTCAAGGTGCCCGATCCCAAGTTCTCCAGCCAGACCAAGGACAAGCTGGTCAGCTCCGAAGTCCGCCCGGCCGTCGAAAGCCTGGTGGCCGAAAAGCTGTCCGAAT
The DNA here is from genome assembly GCA_003217735.2 of Marinibacterium anthonyi. Taxonomy (GTDB): domain Bacteria; phylum Pseudomonadota; class Alphaproteobacteria; order Rhodobacterales; family Rhodobacteraceae; genus Marinibacterium; species Marinibacterium anthonyi. The sequence continues at coordinate 6,643 of CP031585.1, forward strand.
GGTTCGAGGAAAACCCCGGCCCGGCCAAGCAGATCGTCGGCAAGATCGTCGAGGCCGCGCTGGCCCGCGAAGCCGCCCGCAAGGCGCGCGAACTGACCCGGCGCAAATCGGCGATGGACGTGAACTTCCTGTCCGGCAAGCTCAAGGATTGTTCGGAAAAGGACCCGTCCAAGACCGAACTGTTCCTGGTCGAGGGTGACAGCGCCGGCGGCTCGGCCCAGACGGGGCGCGACCGGCGGACCCAGGCGGTGCTGCCCCTGCGCGGCAAGATCCTGAACGTGGAACGCGCGCGGTTCGACCGGATGCTGTCCAGCCAGGAGATCGGCAACCTGGTGATGGCGCTTGGCACCGGCATCGGGCGCGACGAATTCAACATCAAGAAGCTGCGCTACCACAAGATCGTCATCATGACGGACGCCGACGTCGACGGCGCGCACATCCGGACCCTGCTGCTGACCTTCTTCTACCGGCAGATGCCCGAGCTGATCGAAGGCGGCTTCCTCTACATCGCGCAGCCGCCGCTGTACAAGGTGAGCCGCGGCAAGTCCGAGGTCTACCTCAAGGACCAGGCCAGCCTGGACGATTACCTTGTCGAACAGGGGATCGACGGCGCCATCCTGCGCCTTGGCACGGGCGAGGATATCCTTGGCCAGGATTTGCGGCGCGTCATCGACGAGGCCCGGCAGCTCAAGCGCGTGCTGGACGCCTTCCCGACGCATTATCCGCGCCACATCCTGGAACAATCGGCGATCGCCGGGGCCTTCGTGCCCGGCGCGGTCGATGCCGACCTGCAGGGCGTGGCCGACCGCGTGGCGGCGCGTCTGGACATGATCGCGCTGGAATACGAACGCGGCTGGCGCGGCCGGATCACCCAGGACAAGGGCATCCGCCTGGCGCGGATCCTGCGCGGCGTGGAAGAGGTTCGCACGATGGACGGCCAGTTGCTGCGCTCGGGCGAGGCGCGGCGCACCGGCACCTTCACCAAGGCGCTGCAGGACATCTACGCCTCGCCCGCACGGCTGCACCGCAAGGACCGGCACCAGATGATCTATGGGCCGCTCGACCTGCTGAAGGCGATCCTGGAAGAAGGCGAAAAGGGCCTGGCGCTGCAACGGTACAAGGGTCTGGGCGAAATGAACCCGGGCCAGCTTTGGGAAACCACGCTGGACCCCGACGCGCGGACCTTCCTGCAGGTCAAGGTCGACGACATGGTCGAGGCCGACGATCTGTTCACCAAGCTGATGGGCGACGTGGTGGAACCGCGGCGCGAATTCATCCAGGCCAATGCGCTGAGCGTGGAAAACCTGGATTTCTGAACCGGCGTTCGTCAGGGGCGCTATCGTTGCTCCCCTGACGATCATCCCGCCCCCTGCACGCCCGGTGACGGGACAGTCCAGATCCTAACAAATCATGAATCCGCCTCTGTAACCTGTTGAATTCATTAAGGCGTCTTCATGTCCCACGCGTGGGACACCGGTCGCAAAGCCCTCCCCCGGCCGCCTTTTCGACCGGCCCGATTTGACCAATCGCTTTGCCGACAAATATTACCTGACAGGCATCGGTTCCCCCATCCCGGGCGCGACCGGACAGGACCGGAGGCGACGATGACGGAACAGGGCGCAACAGGCAGGATCGCCATCATCGGCATGGGCCCGCGCGGCCTCGGCGCGCTGGAGGCGCTGGCGACCCGCCTGCACGCCCGCCCGATGCCCGTTCAATCCGTTCAGCCCATTCAGGTCGATATCTTCGACCCCTTCACCGCCCCCGGCGCCGGCCCCAATTTCGACCCCGACGAAAGCCCCCTCTGCCGGCTCAACATCCCGATGCGCGACATCGCCATCCGCCCGCCCGAATTCTCCGCGATCGGCCCCTTCGCCGACTGGCTGCCCGACGCCCCCGACCCCGATACCTTCCCTGCCCGCGCCACCCTGGGCCGCTACCTGGAAGCCCGCTACGCCGACCTGCGCGACCGCGGCGCGCTGGCGATCACCCTGCAGCCCCACGACATCGACCACATCGCACCCGACCCAACCGGCGGCTGGCGCCTGCGGGCCGGCGACCGCTGGCACGGCCCCTACGCCGAGGTCCTCCTTGTCCCGGGCCAGCCCGAAGTCATCCCCGACGACCAGCTGGCCGAATGGCAACGCCACGTCCGCACCGGCCCCGCCGCCTTGGCCCGGGCCTATCCCGCCCGCCGCCTTCAGCACCGCGCCGCCGACTGGACCGGCCGGACCGTCGCCATCCGCGGCCTCGCCCTGTCGGCCTTCGACGTGCTGCGCGTGCTGACCACAGGACAGGGCGGTCGTTTCGAAGACGGGGGCTATATCGCCTCGGGCCGCGAACCTGCGCGTGTCCTTCCCTTCTCGCTGGACGGCAAGCCGCCCAGCCCCAAGCCCGCCACCACGGAGCTTGACGCCCGCTTTGACCCCACGCCGGACGAAACCCGCGCCTTCACCACGGCCATCACCGCCGCAGCCACCGCCGATCCCGAAACGGCCCAACACCGGATCACCGCCGCGCTGCTGCCCGCCATCGCCCGCATCCTGCGCGACACCAGCGGGGACGCGGATGGCCTGTCCGGCTGGCTTGCCGCCGAATGGTCCGACCCCGGATCGCAGGAGACGGACGGCCCGCTTGATCACCTGCAGGCGGGCATCGCCATGGCCGAAGGCCGCATCCCGCCGTCGATCGGCTATGCGGTCGGGCAGGTCTGGCGGAAATGGCAGGACGAATTGCGCGGCGGGTTCAACCCGGCGCCCACGGCACCCGAAACGGCCAGTGCCCTGGTTGGCTTCGACGAGGGGCTGAAACGCTATTCCTACGGGCCGCCGGTGTCGTCCAGCCACGAGCTGGCCGCGCTGATCAAGGCGGGCCTTGTCGATCTGGACCTGGCCAGCGATCCCGATATCGCGCTGATCGGCGGGGGCTGGCGGCTGACGACCCGGGCCGCGACGGCCGAGGCGTCTGTCATGATCGACGCCGTGTTGCCGTCGCCCGATCTTGAGGCCGTGCGCGCGCCGCTGGTCGCGGGGCTGGTGGACGAAGGCCGGCTGAGCCCGCTGGCCGACAAGCTGGCCGCCCATACGGCGCCGGACGGAACCCTGATCGGGAACGACGGCGCGGCGTCCAATGGCCTGTGCCTGTTGGGGCGGCTGGCCCTGGGCAGTGTGATCGCGGCGGATTCCCTGCACGATTGCTTTGGCGAGGCGTCGGACCGCTGGGCCGGTGGCGTGATCGACCGGATGGGCTGAGGCCACGACCCTAACCGTTTGAACAGGGGCCGCCATGGGGATATGGGCCAAGCATTCCGGCAGGCCGTCCTGGCGGTTGGCCGGACCCCTTGCCGGTTCACCCGCCGGCCCGGCCCGCGCAGTTCGGGAGGCACCAAATGCCCCGTTGGAAAGACGAAATTCGGCAGGCGGCGCGCGATCTTGAGTGGATCGCGCAGATCCCGGCGCATGTCTGGCTGCGGCTGGCCCTGCTACCGATACTTCTGTGCGCCTGGTCGATGCTGGCCCGGATCGCGCCCGACGGGTATATCGCCGGCCCCTACCTGACGCTGCGGGCCTTTTTCCAGATGCTGATGGACGATCGTCACAAGTTCCCGGTGGCGCTGTGGCAGACCGTTTCGGTCTATGTCGCCGGCCTGGGCCTGGCGGCGGCGATCGGTATTCCGCTGGGCCTGCTGCTGGGCATGTGGCGCATCCTGGGGCGGACGCTGTCGCCCTATGTGCACGCGCTGGCCGCCACGCCGGTGGTGGCGCTGATCCCGCTGATCATCCTGATGGTCGGGCTGGGGGCCGAGGCCAAGGTTGTCATCGTGACCCTGTCGGCCGTCATGCCCGTGCTGATCGCCACCGAGGCCGGCGTGCGCGGCACCGATCCCGACCTGCTGGAAATGGCGCGCGGCTATGGCCTGGGCCCGCTGGCCCGGCTGCGCCGCGTGATCCTGCCGGGCGCGTTGCCGCAGGTGATGGCGGGGCTGCGGCTGGGTGCCGTCATGGGGCTGGTCGCGACGGCGATATCGGAACTTTACACCGCGATGACCGGGCTGGGCGCGATGTTGCAATCGCTGGGCAACACCTATCGCATGGACAGCTATTTCGCGGTGGTGATGACCTTTGCCGCGATCGGAGCGCTGGCGACGGGGCTGCTGAGCTGGCTTGAATACCGGCTGACGCCGCCACCCGACCGGGCGCGGCGCGCCCACTGACCGACACCAAACGAAAGACCTTTCATGTTTCCCACCCTCTCCAAGCTCCTGCTCGCGACCGGTCTGTCGATTTTGGCGACGGCGGCGGTGGCGGACCCGTTCCGCATCATCGTCACCACGACCGAGACTCCGCTGGTGCCGAATTCGCTGATGTACCTGGCCCAGAGCGCGGGCTATTTCGACGACCAGGGGGTCGATGTGGACCTGGTGCCCTCTGGCCAGACGCCAATGGCGGTGGCGGCGCTGCGCAGCGGCGGCGGCGAGATGGCCAATATCTCGGTCGAAAGCGTGCTGGCGCTGCAGGCGGAAGGGGCCGAGGATATCGTTGCGGTGCATTCGTCGGACAAGTCGATCCCGTTCATGATCGTCGGGCGCAAGGGGCTGACGCTGGACCGGATGGCGGGGGCGGCTTATGGGGTCGGGCGGATGCACAGCCTGGATTACGACCTGTCCAGCGTGGTGCTGGAAAACCTGGGCGTGAATTTCGACAGCCTGAACCTGGTTCCGCTGGGCGCCCCGGCGGTTCGGGCGCAGGCGCTGGGGGCCGGGCGGATCGATGCGACGACGATTTCGATCGGGAGCTTCCTGGCGATGCCGGGGCACGGTGATTTCGACACGCTGGTCGACGTGGCCGAGTTCTTTCACCAGGTGCCGATCGTCAGCAAGGTCGACGTGGTGACGGCGGATGTGCTGGCTAACCGGCGCGGAGACCTGCAAAAGGTCCTGACCGCGCTGACGCTTGCGGCGCGCGATTATGCAACCGATCCGGACCGCTGGGTGAAGGACATGACCGCCGCGCGGCCCGATGTCGATCCGGCGACCCTTGGGCAGCTGGCGCAGACCTATCGCGACAGTTGGACCGTGAATGGCGGGTTGCAGCGCGAGGAACTGCTGTATTCGATGCGCGCCATCGGCCAGCCCTACAAGCGCGAGAACGGCGAGGATACGCCGTTCCGGGTGGAGCTGGAGGATTGGGTCGATTTCGCGCCGATGGATGCGGTGCTGGACAAGCTGGGCACGTCCATGCTGGGCGACGAGATCAGCCGGTGAGCGAGCCGTTGCTTTGCCTGCGCGACGTGGGGCACGCGTTTGACGGCGTGCCGGCGCTGAAGGATCTGTCCTTTGAGTTGGCCGCGGGCGAGCGGCTGGCGGTTCTGGGGCCGTCGGGCTGTGGCAAGACGACCTTGCTGCGGCTGGTGGCGGGGTTGCTGCCGGTGCAGGCGGGGCGGATCACGCTGGATGGCGTGCCGCCGGTTGCCGGGCGTGGATCGGCGATGATCTTTCAGACGGCGCGACTGCTGCCCTGGTACCGGGTGGCGGAGAATATCGAGCTGGTCCTGGGGCGCATGCCCCGGGCGGACCGGCGGGCGCGGGTGGTGGAGCTGCTGGATCGGCTGGGTCTGGGGGATCGGGCCGACGACTGGCCCGGCGCGCTGTCGGGCGGACAGCGGCAGCGCCTGGCGCTGGCCCGGGCGCTGGCGATGGAGGAACCGTTGCTGTTGCTGGACGAACCCTTTGCCAATCTCGACCCGCTGGCGCGCGAACAGATGCAGGAAGAACTGCTGGCCCAGACCGGACGGGAGGGCCGCGCCTTTGTTCTGGTGACCCATTCGGTGGACGAGGCGCTGGCGCTGGGGGACCGGATCCTGCTGATGCGGCCGCGCCCCGGGCGTGTTCTGCGCGAGATCCGCCCGGACTTGCCGGGCATCGGCATGGCGCGGCGGCGGAATGGCGGGTTCTATCCCGCACTGGCCGCGTTGACGGAGGAGTTGCGGGCCGCGGCGGCCTGATCCTTGGAGAACAGGGCAAATGAAAAACGGCACGCCGGGGGCGTGCCGTTTTCCGTTTCAACGGATGCCTTGCGGCTTATTCGAGCGTGTAGGCGATGACCGAATCCCCGGGCGTCGTGCCCAGCGATCCATGGCCGCCCGCCGCGATGACGACGTATTGCTTGCCGTCCGCGCCGCGATAGGTCATCGGCGTCGCCTGGCCGCCGGCCGGCAGATGCTTTTGCCAGATGGTCTGCCCGGTCTGCATGTCGTAGGCGCGCATGGTGTCATCCAGCGCCGCACCCGAAAACGCCACGCCGCCCGCGGTGGTCAGCGCACCGCCGTGGGCCAGCATCCCCATTTCCATCGGAATCGGGAACTTGACGCCGGCGATCTTCTGACCGGCGACGGTGCCGTTGCGATACTTCCACGCGGTCTGGCCATCGGTCAGGTCGACGCCCACGCGCACGCCCCAGGGTGGGGTGTTGCAGGGCACGCCCAGGGCCGACCGAAGGTGCTTGATCGACACGCCGTAAGGTCCGCCAAGGTTCTCGTTGCCGGGCTTGGATTCACCCGCCGGACCGGCGGTCGAGAACAGGCGTTCGTCGAAATGCCCCTCTTTGCGGGCGAAGAGTTCGTAGCGATAGCCCAGGTACTGCGGCGTCGCGATCATCCAGTGGTTCACCGGATCGACGGCGACCGAGCCCCAGTTGAAGACGCCGATATTGCCCGGCCAGACCAGCGATCCGCCATCGGTCTGCGGCGGCGTGAACGGGTTGCCGTCATAGCGCAGCGACCGGAAGTCCCTGCGGCACTGGATCTGGTCGAACGGCGTGGTGCCCCACATGTCCGCTTCGGTCAGCGGCGCCGGCGTGAAGCTGATCGACGACATCGGCTGCGTCGGCGACAGGTCCTCGCCCGGGATGTTGGTGTCGGTGGACACGGCCATCTCGGTCACCGGGCGGATCGGATCGCCCGTGCGGCGGTCCAGCACCCAGACGTTGCCGATCTTGGTCGGGATCAGGATCGCGGGAACGTCGTCGCCATTATACGGCAGGCTCAGCAGGACCGGCTGCGAGGGGATGTCGCGGTCCCACAGGTCGTGACGCGTGGTCTGGAAGTGCCAGACCATCTTGCCGGTGGCGATGTCCAGCGCCGCCAGGCTGTCGACCATTTCCTCGTCGGTGGCATCGCGGCGGATGCCGACCTGGTCCGGGGACATGTTGCCGAACGGCACATAGACCAGGCCCAGCGTTTCATCCGCGGCAAGCTGGGTCCATGCGACGGCCGAATTCGGTTCGTACATTTCGCCATCGGCCAGCGGTTTTGTGTCGTCCGGCTTGCCGGCGTCGAACTTCCAGACGATTTCGCCGGTGCGGACGTCATAGGCGCGGATCACCCCCGAGGGGTTGTTTTCATAGTAATTGTCCGCGATCGCGCTGCCCAGGATGATCAGGTCATCGGTGACCAGCGGTGCCGAGGTCTGTTGATAGGTGGCGCGTTCAATGTCGGGCTGCTTGTCCTTGAGGTTCACGAACCCGTCGGTGCCGAAGCTTTGGCACAGCTCGCCGGTGTCGGCGTTGATGGTGTAAAGCCGTGCGTCCACCGTCGAGGCGACGATGCGGCGCGGGCATTCGGCCACTGCGGCCCGGATCGCGGCGGCCTTCACCGGATCGCTGCTTGCCGGCACCTGGTAGGCGGTGGAATCGTTGTAGGACACGCCGCGACAGGTCTGGTGCTGGTATTGCGGGTCGCGTTCCATGTTGGGATCGTATTGCCACTTGAGCTCGCCCGTGACGGGATCAAGCGCCTGGACGATGTTGTGCGGGGTGCAGAAATACAGCATCCCGTTCACCTTGATCGGCGTGGCTTCGAACGTGTATTCGCCGGAATCCTGGTCGGCGATGCGCAGGTCACCGGTGTGGTGTTCCCATGCGACCTTCAGGTTCTTGACCGTATCGGTGTTGATGTCCTTCAGGGCCGAATAGCGCTGGCCCAGGTTGGTGCCGCCATAGGCGACCCAGTCGTCGGCCGGATACGGAATGCCGCTGGGATCGACGCCGGGGTCCGAGGCGTCGGCGACCGGCTGAAGCTTGCCGTCGATGACGATGGGATCGACGAACCACGACAGGACACCGAGAACGATGATGATGGCCAGCACCGCGCGCAGGGCGAAGGGGCCGCTTTTCAGCGAGGGTGCCCAGGTGCGGGCGGGGCGGTCGACCAGGGCGTTGACCACGAAGGGCAGGGCCAGAAGGATGCCGAGGAAGACGATCAGCGCGCCGCGCGGGATCCATTGCCATTTGTCGAAGCCGACCTCGAACAGGGTCCAGGCGAAGGACACCACGAGGGTCAGCGCATAGATCCAAAGACCGTTCTGGCGGCGGCGCATCAGCTGAACGCCCGATGCGATCAGTCCGACAGCCATGATGACGTAGAAAGGGCTACCCCCTGCAAGAGCCAGCTGGCCCCCGTAGAACAGGATCGCGAGCCCCAGAACCGTGGTAAGAGCACCACCTATCCGAGCTAACATTGAAGATTTCCTTGAGCTGGTTCACGGGTTTCCCCCCTCTCGCGCGTCCAAAGGACGCAGGAGCTCGTATACCGCCGTACACCGATGCCAGGTGCATGACAACCAAACCGAAAGGATGAATTGCCGGATCCGGTTCCTTGTGCCGACACGAATTTGTGTTCACGCGCGCGCCATCGGGCCTGTCTTTCGGTTCGGCGCGCATCCCTGGCCAGCACGTCCGCCTTCAGGACCCGTTCTATCACAAGCACGAAGCCGATCGAAGGCGCCGGCACCAGCAGCGCCCTGATCGCGGCGATCTGGCAATTGCCATTTATCGGAACGATACAGGGCAGCCCCGGCATGACAATCCCGTAGACCTTCATCTTGCGCCGCCGACATCTTCTAATGCTACAGGGCTCGTTGTCGGTGGCACCAAAGGGAAAGTGGTGGAGACCAACGATCCGCATTCGCCGGAGCTGACGGTTGATGGTCAGCAGACACGAATCGTAATCGGTGTACGGCGCCTTTGGCCGGTGCCGGAAACTCGGAAACATCAGAAATGACCTGCGCAGAAGCAATTCCGAGGTGGACGCCCGGAGCTTTCAGCGCATTGCGGCATATGTGAACCGCCGTGTTGCTGAATATCTGTGCGGCTAGGCTCACTGGATTCCTGTATTCCCGGCCGTTGCGGGAATGCGCCAGGATGGCGATCGACAGAAAATTCGGAAAGCTATCCTGGCCGGCCTAAGCAACAGTCGGCAACATTGCATCGGGGAATGGGAAATTGATGCATGGAAGGATGATTTGCAGACAAACAATTGAAAAAAATAGTTAATGGGAGCGCCCCGCGGAAATTATCATTGTTAATCATTTACAATTGATCGCCGTTAACGAACTGGTCGATCAAAGTAGACAAAACGCGAAGAAATAGAGGGAAAGCGATGGAAACTACGCTGAACCCACAGGCGGGGTCCTGATTGTTTGCAAGAAAGGCGTGACCTCAGGTAAGGAAAAAGGATGGAAAAAAGGTAAATTTAAGAATAACTATTGCGTACGCATTAACCTTTAATGAGAAAACCGCTTAGAGACGTGTGGGTAGGGGCAATGGAAATTGATGATCCTTCGCCAAAAAAGATGGGGCTTTGCCAAGTTAACTTTGTTCGAGAATTCTTCAGTTTGATGTAATGGGTGACTAACAATGACTGACTCCGATTTTGAGGGCGCAAGCTCTGAAATGGGGGCGTCGCCATTGGACGTTCGTGACGATGGAAGACGCCACCTGGAAAAGTTGACCAAGCGTTTGTTTGATTTGATTTTTACCGTTGTCGCTATACTGGCCTTCTCTCTGCCGATGTTGGCAATCTGCATCGCGTTGAAGTTCATAACCAGAGGACCAATCCTGTTCTGTCATGAACGTATTGGCGCTGGCGGAAAAACCTTTCGGTGTATGAAGTTCCGCACGATGGTCATTGATGCTCAGCAACAGCTGGAAGAGGTGTTGTTGCGAGATCCCGCAGCTGCGGCGGAGTTTGCCGAAACCCGAAAGTTAAAGAAGGACCCCCGCATCATACCCGTTGTCGGTCATATCTTGCGGAAATCCAGCTTTGACGAGTTGCCACAGTTCTTCAACGTCCTGTTTGGCCATATGAGCATCGTCGGCCCGCGCCCTGTGCCCATCGACGAGTTTCAGGAGCACTATGGCGCGAATCATCCTTACACTCAGGTCAAGCCAGGGATCACCGGCTTATGGCAGGTCTCAGGGCGAAATAACGTAAGCTACGCCGACAGAGTTCGAATGGACCGTGAATACGTCTCCCATTGGAGCATTTTTTTTGACATCCAGATCATTTTCAAAACCATCATAATGGTTTGTCTGGATAGAAATGGCTATTAAGAAAGGTATTTCCAGAACCAAACCGAAGTTTCAAATTTTTATGATTTACACCTTGTGGTCCGCCAGAGGTTTACCTATTTTCGTGTTTCGCGCGAACACTGGAACGCATAGAATGCGTCGATGGTACGCTAAACAAGAACTGGCTTGGAATTCGAATATGAGGCACCTCCTGGTGAGTGGCCCCGCAGTTGCGACTGTGCTGGCCCTGACACTGTTTTTATTGGGAGCGAGCCTGTGGGTTGTAGCGGGCGCGTTCTTTTTTGGGGCGCCAGCTATTGCGACGCTGGCGTACCTAATATGTAACTACATCTACCCTTGCTCCTGACATGCCGTCGCATGGCATCTCGTTGTAGAGACGGGGCAGGTGAATTGTTTCACACAAGCCCCAAGAGTGACTTTCCCAGGCTCCGGGCTGATGGAGGTTCATAACCACATCCAGACGGTCGCTGTGAGGGCGATGGCGGAATGGAACGTCTCCGGCCAGCGGTCATATCGGGGTGCGACGCGCCTCAGGCATTTTTCTAACGCACGGACGAATCCGAGAGGTGCGCTTTCAGGCAGGTCTCCTCTTGTTGTCTGCGTCCTTTGCCGCAGGGCCGATCAAATTCCTGGCAAAGCGACCAATGTCGGTTCATCAAGCCCAGAAATTGTGGAGGGTCCTGACCGGCGCGTATTCTTTTTGGCGCATTGCGCTGCCGCATTGTATTACGATTTCAAGTGCCTACGCCGTTTAGGGCGTGTCGGGCATCAACGCTTGGGGCCATTGGCGCCTGGTAAGGAAGTGCTTTAGGCGCTCAACTTGGACGTGGCTCAGTTGGAAAATGGTTTTTTGTCGTTCTGATTCTCCAAGGCGGCTTGAACGATGCCGGCAATCGAAAGCCTATGATCCTGGATCCTAGATTTCTCGGCAGATATATTTCGATCAACATTTTTTTGCGGGTGGCGTTAAAGGGTCAATCTTCAGAAGTTGCCTTAATTTATTTAGTTAGAAATAATCCGCTTTCAAATTTGCGAAATAACAGCGATACTTCAAAACCTGATTTACGAGTTAAATTTTTCGGCCATCAGGATCTGACAAGATTCGCTTGGATTTTCAATGCACTCATAGCCACATTTAATTTCGGAAAGCCCATGAATGATCCCCGGATAGAGATTCGAGAAGGTACAGCTGTCGCTGACCGGTGCGCAGATGTCATAATTCTTGGCGCAGGAGCGGCCGGTTTGACCGCCGCCAGCGAACTGAGCAATGCAGGGCTGACAGTGATCGTGATCGACAAAAGGTCCCGCTGCGGAGGAATGCACCGGTCGTGCAATATCGGGAATTTTACCTTCGACTCAGGGTCAATATTCTTTGAGGACACGCATCCTTTCTTTGAGATGTTCGAAAGTGTAAAGCCGCTTTACGTGAAGGTGCTCCGCAGGCAGGGCCGAGTCACACCGGCAGGAAAAGTGCAGCATTATCCATTCGAACTCGGCGAGGTGCTGACGTGGCCCCTTGAAAAATTGACACGGATTGCATTCGAGTTGCTGTATCAAAGGCTGGCGCGAAGGCTTTCTCGACGCGCCCCCGAGGACGCAGAAGCTTTTTCAATTCAGCGGATCGGTCGAACTGCATACGAAGCGTCCGGCTTGAAATATTATATCTCTCGGTTCCACCGACATGACCCGAAGCGAATCGACATTATGTTTGCTGGCCAGAGAATGAGGTTTGTTCAGAACGAAACACGATTTCGGTCCGTGGTAATGGCAATTACGCGCCAATTGATCGGAAAGACCGCACGTACGAAAATTCGAAAAGAGCTTCTTGTCCGCCCACGCGAAGGCTTCGATTCGGTCTACGATGAGGTCCGGTTTCAGCTTGAGGCCCGAGGTGTACAATTTGTGATGAATGCACCCTTTGGGGAAATGGAGCGTCAAGACGGGGTTTTCAAGGTCATGACACCCATTGGAGCAGTGTCGGCGCCGAACGTTGTTTCAGCAATCCCGCTTGAGACACTTCATCATGCCGTATTTGGATGCGAAGCCGAGCTCGAAAGCCTTGATTTACTGACGCTTTTCGTCAGCGTGTCAAATATTCCCGGTTTCGATGGAAACGTGCTTTTCAACTTTCACGAGCGCGGATGCTGGAAGCGCGCGACGATTTATTCCCGAATTTACGGGCAAGTCGATGGACGAGAGTACTTTGCCGTTGAGGTGACGCAGCGCAAGCATGCACGGCAGGAGCCAGCAGCTGTTTTTGAGGATTTCCGCAGGGATGTCATGGGCTTATCCTTATTTTCTGATGACCTGGAAATGTTGGGGTGGGATGTTATCGAAGACGCTTATCCACTGTATCACAAGGGGTGTCGTCAAACCCTGGATCAAGCAGTAAAGCGTGTGATGGATTTCGGAATTGTTCCAGTCGGGAGGCAGGGACGTTTTGCCTATTTACCCGTCTCGGCTGGCGTAGTTGCTAAAACACGTGCCGAACTTGAAGAGTTCGAATTTAAAAGGCAAGTGAGCACGTCGCTTTCCAATAGCTAATTGTTGACTCGCGGTCTCTGCGGTCGTTTTCTGTTTGTGTTAAGTCTGCGCGCAGGTGAAGGTTGAAGGATGATTAACTAAACAGTTTTTATGTCGGAGAGAAAGGGTCGCAAGTTCGTGCGCAAAATCATTTTCGGTCTTTGTCCAAAGATATTTGGTGTTCTGATTTTATCGGGGCTTGCATCCGTTGTGATTGGCGAAAACGAACGGGCGCCTTCAGATCAACTTGTCCTCGCAGGCCCCGGTCTGGCAGCTGCTTCGAACTTCGGTCATGGTTGGGTGCCGATGTTGTTCAACCAAGCCGTCCAGTTGGGTGTCACGGATTTTCGCGACATCATTTACTGGCAATCGGTTGAACGCGAGCCTGGTGTGTTTGACTTCGACAAGCCGGAGACGACATACGCCAAGGAAATCGGCGCGGCCGGGGGGCACATGAGCCTTACGGTCAACTGGGGCAACGAATTTTACGACGATGGTCATACGCCTTATACCCAAGAGGGGCGCGCGGCTCTTGGGAAGTTTGTTTCCAAGGCCTTGGATCAGTTTCCCGAGATCAACGCCGTCGAGATCGGAAACGAATTCAATGGCCAGAATTTCGTGTCCGGACCAATTCTGGATATCAAGAGGGAAGACCGGGCGGCCATTTACTTCGAGATCCTGAAATCCGTGTATCTGGAAGTGAAGGCGCATCATCCAGAAGTGGAAGTCCTGGGAGGCGCCGTTCATTCCATCCCGGCGGGTTATCTGTGGGCGCTTCTGAATCTGGGGGGGGCGGATTACATGGATGCGCTTGTCCTGCACCCGTATACGACGCAGCCAGAACAGCTGATGCGCCAGATTGCGGTTCTGCGGCGTCATCCCAAAGCCAGGGCACTGCCTATCCAGGTGACCGAATTCGGCCACCAAAGCCGCACCATGGCACCGGGGTTTCTGGTTCGGACGTATTGTGCGCTGGCGTTGTCGGGGGTTGAAAGGGTCGTTTGGTATCCGCTGTCCGACCGTGGTGATGAATTGCAGCCGCTGATTGACCCCCTGAATGGGCGGCCGACTGCGGTCGGTCGTGCTTTCGCGTTTGTTCAGGATAACCTGGCCGGGTTGCCCGTGAAGGACGTCAGCCCGGATCCATACACTTATGCCTGCCTGTTTGGTGAAAACCACCTGGTCATCTGGGGTGAACCGCGCGCGGTTGTTATCGCGGATGACGTGGACGCCGCTAATGCGACCGGTGTGACGTTGGATCCCGTGCTACTGCGCCTGTCGATGACCGAGCCGCTTCTGATTTCCTCTGATAATCCCATCGTGATCGGGGAAAATGTTCAGGTAGAGGCGTCCGACATCATTGCGGACAGTTATCATCAATTCGCCTTTCCGGAAGACGGCGACGAAAACGTTCCTGCTGATCCATTTCTGCGCTTTGCGCAACGTGGCGAACGGTCAATTCCGCTTGTCACGATGCCCGGTCAGGAAAGTCCTGGAACGATATGGACGCCTTACCTGGGCAATCGTTATATCCGGCCGTCCCGTCTGACTGCTGAATCGACCGTAATAACCGGCGCAGGGGAAGATGCGGTCGAAATCGTTCACAGGTACACCGCCGATCATCAGGAAGCCGTCGCCGTTGAAGCGTCTTGGGAACCCTCCGGGCAAGGCGATGGCGGCATAGACATCACGATTCAGGCCGGTGGTCACACCTTGCTGGAAAAGACCGGTGTCAAAACGCTGGAGAGGGTTTCCCTTCCAAATATCGAGCTGAGTTCGGGGGAAAATCTGGATTTTATCGTCGGCCCGGGTCCGGAATCGGATCGAAGTCTTGTCGGTTATCGAATTGTATTGCGCAAAGCCGACTGAAATTTCCGCTGGCTGCAATGCAGAAACAGAAGTTTGACTGGAAAGCATTGAATGCGAATTGCTGTTATCCACTACTGGCTCATTGGCATGCGGGGCGGAGAGCGGGTTCTTGAACAGATCCTGCAGTGCTATCCCGACGCCGACCTGTTCACCCACGTGCTTGATCCTGCACGGGTTTCAGATCAGATTCGTGCGCACAAGATCACTGAAAGCTTTGTTGGCCGGCTGCCTGGGGCAAAACGGCATTACCAGAAATATCTGGGCTTCATGCCGCGCGCGCTGGAGGAGTTCGACCTGTCGGGTTACGATCTGATCATCTCGTCGGAATCCGGCCCGGCCAAGGGGGTCCTGGCGCCGCCGTCCGCCTTGCATCTGTGCTATTGTCACACGCCGATGCGCTATATCTACGATTATTACCCGCAATACCGCGCCGGTCTTGGACCGTTGCGACGCACCTATTTCTCGCATTTGGCCCACCGCATGCGGCAGTGGGATCATGACTCGGCAGTACGGATCGACCACATCGTCGCCAATTCGAATTTCACCGCGTCGCGCATCCGCCGGTTCTGGGGACGCGAAGCGGATATCCTGCATCCGCCGGTCGATCTCGACACCTTTTCGCCGGGGGTGGTGAGGGACGGAAGCTATTATCTCGCCGTGTCCGAGCTGGTTCGCTACAAGCGGATCGATCTTCTGATCGAAGCGTTCCGCGACTTCGGCCGCAGGCTGGTTATCGTGGGCGATGGCGAAGAACGTCAGGCCCTGATGCGGAACGCGCCGCCGAACGTGGAATTTCGCGGCCGTGTCGGGTCTGATGAACTGCGCGAACTCTATCAGGGCGCTCGGGCCTTTGTCTTCCCGGGCGAAGAGGATTTCGGCATCACGCCGATCGAAGCCATGGCTTGCGGCGCTCCGGTGATCGCCTATGGCTCGGGCGGTGTGCTTGACAGCGTCCAGCAAGGACGCACGGGACTGTTTTTCGACGAACAGACACCGGCCGCCCTGCGGGCCGCGGTTGAACGGTTCGAGACGCAAAGCTTTGACAGCAATGCCATGGTTGCGCGTGCCCGCGGCTTTTCCAACGAGGCCTTCCGCGACGGATTCCGTCGTGCCGTGGAAACGGCAGAGCGCAACCGTCGTGTCCTGCAGCCGACTGCGTGAGCTTTGATCGCGCCGTCGGCGGTTATTCCGCCGGGGCCAGTTTCCGGGTGGTTGCAACCGGCCGCCCGGTGCAGGCCGCCAGCATGCGGTCTATCCCGCCCTGGGCTTCGCGCAAGACCTGGGCGTGGCGTTCACCGTCGATCCCCTTGGCCAGGCAATGGTCGACATGGCTCAGAACCGTTTGTGTCGTAACATCGGCGACGGGCACGAAGTGCTCCTGCCGGCCGACAGAGGCAAAGAAGCTTTCGACCTTGCCGTCCCAGCCCAGGCCCACGACGGGCACCAGGTACGCATAGCTCAGGATGCAGGCGTGCAGCCGGTGCGCGATCACCGCATCGAAGCCGCCGATCATCCGGGCAAGTTCAGCCGGGCGCCTGGGGGCGGGTATCACCTGCACGCCGCGCCGCGTCAGGTCCTGTTTCTCCGCCAGCCGGCTCAGCACGGCCTGGTCTTCGGCCGCACCGTTGCAGAACAAGCTGACCTTGTGCCCACGTTCCGACAACGCGATGGCCAGGGATGCGAAGAAGTCTTCGTCGAGTGCCGCCCGTTTGGGGTCGTCGGCGTGGTAGGCCAGGATTTCCGTCGCCGTGACCCCAATGCCGATGCCGCCGCGCCAGGGCGCCGCGCCGTAGCAGCCGGCGGCAAGTAGGCCTGGGTCGCGGGTCAGTTCGGGCTGTGGGGCGCGATCGGCGCCGGGTTGGCCAGACATCTGCTGCAACCATGCCGAAATCGACGGAGCGTCGCGCAGCCCGATGGCCCGCAGGTCCGTGGCCAGCACCTTTGCGAACAGGTCCCCACCCCGAGGCGACCAGTTTCTTGCAACGCCCACCGCGTGGATGGCTACCGGCACATTGGCGTCCCTCAGCAACGCGCTGGCCCTGGCGATCTTCAGGCAAAAGTTGAGATCCGCATCGGAAAACAGCTGCCCGCCCCCGACGATGGCCAGGTCCGCGTCGGCAATCGCCTTTTGCCATTCGGGTTCGACCTGATCGAGAATGCGACCGAGCCGTGCGCTGACCAGCGTGCGCCGCACCGGCGCGGGCAGCAATTCGAGGATCCGGATGATCTGTGCGCGGTTGGAAACGATGACATCGCCGAACCCCTGGCGCCCGGACAGATCGACCCGCTTCAGTTCGATCCCCGGTTGGCTGACGCGAAGCCCGTATTCGAGGCAGTCCGAAATAACCCCGTCCCCAAGATTTGGACTGAACGGGACCCCGAATTGAACAACCTTTGTCATCAAAGCAGAACCTCTTGAATGCGACCGGCCGTTCGATGGCCCGGCCAAACTGGCCAGCCAGTGTCGGAGAGCGCGGCTGTCACTGGCGCGCAAACAGACCGACGCGGCCCGGGGTGCGATCAGGCAAGATCACGGTTGCCGGCGCGCGACCCTGCGCCGGCAGACCCGCGTTTCAGGTCCGGGGTCAGATCGCCTCGACGGTCCCGTCGACGCCCAGATCCGCCAGTTGCCGGCGAATTTCGTCGATATAAAGCGCGTTGGACACCAGCACATCGGACACCGGCAGGTCCTTCAGGTCTTCGGGGGCAACCACCGGAAGCCCTGCGCCCGGAATGAACTGGCCGTGCTTGCGGGTGTTCAGGTCGATCAGCGTCGTCAGGTATTCACCGGACCCAAGCAACGCATTGGCAAAGGTGATGCCCTTGGACCCGGCGCCCCACAACGCGGCCTGTCTGCCGCCACGGGAAAGATCGGCGATCTTGCCGCTCCAGAATGCCAGCTTTTCCTCGGCCCGTTTGCGCATGCTGTCTTGCAGTTCGGCCATCTCCTGGCGGATGACGGCGTCGGGCAGGTAATCGGTGTTCCCGGTGTCCGGCACCGCCTCGACCGACAGGAACTGTCCGCCATAGGCGCTGCGGATGCTCAGCGGCTTGAACCCGGCGCGGCGGAACAGCGTATCCAGCGCGGGGCCGGTCCAATAGGTGACATGTTCATAGATCAGGTCCCAGATGCTGCAATCCTTCAGGATCCATTCGCCGTTGGGAACTTCGAAATACAGCACGCAGGACCGGTCACCGACCGCATCGCGGATGTCCTTCATGAAAGTCAGCGGTTCGGTGATGTGTTCCAGCACGTGGCGACAGACGAGAAGGTCGAAATCGCTTTCCAGCTGCCCCTTGCGGAACAGTTCGGGCACGATCTGAACGTCGGGGGAGGTGGTGAATTCCGACGGGCGGTCTTTCATCGACGGATCGAACCCGATGGCGGACCCGACACCGTTTCGCTTCATCAGATCCAGGAAATACCCGTCGCCGCAGCCGATTTCGACCACCTGTCCACCGTCCAGCCCGTGGCGGGCGATCAGGTCGCGGCCCAGGTCCTCGGCGAAATCGCGGAACCGGGGCGAGAAATGCAGCGCGTTCTCGTAGCCGGTGGAATAGGCGATGGCGTCGGGCTGAAAGCTGCGGTTGGCCAGCAGGGTGCAATCGGGACAGAAGGACAGGTCGATCCCGATGGTGGGCGCCAGGCGGGCCGCGTCGGCGGTGGGCCAAAGCTGATTGCACAGCACCGGCTGGTTGCCCAGGCTGACGACATCGCGGATCGACGGGCTGCCGCAGCTTGGGCAGGTGCGGGGGGGCTGCATGATGCTGTTCATACCGCCACCAGTTCGGGCGAGAGGCCAAGCCGCGCGAGGTCGGCGCCGATTTCGTCAAGGTAGACTGGGTTCATCACGATCACCGTATCTGGCGGATCCGCCTGCAGGGCCTCGGGGCCGGAAACGGGCAGGCCCGTGCCGGGCAGGAAACGGCCCTGCTTGAAAGGGTTGATGTCGATCACGCGGGAAATCTCGGGGCCGAGGTCCAGCGAGGTCAGGAAGCTGACGCATTTCGACCCGCCACCCCAGACTGCCACGCGCTTGCCCATGGCGTGGCGGGATTGCACGAAGTCGCGCCAGTAGGCCATGCGTTCCGCAACCTTGGCCGGAAAGGCCGCGGCCAGGGCGCGCAGGTGGTCCAGCGATTCCTCGGCCTCGCAGGGGGGCAGGGGGGATCCGGTGGTAGGATGGGCGTTCTGGATGATGTATTGGTCGCCATAGTCAAGCCGCAGGGCGGTGACGTCGAACCCCGCGGACCGGAACAGGCGCGCATGCGATCCCGGCGTGAAGTACGAGCAATGTTCGAAATAGATGTCCCAGAAGGCGCCTTCGTCCAGCACTCGACCCACATCCGGGGTTTCGAAAAAGATCGCGACATTGGGGCGGCCGCCCGTCATGTCGTGGATATCCTCCATGAACCGCCGCACGTCGCCGATATGTTCCAGCGTGTGCCGGCAGATCACCAGGTTGGCCACCACGTCCACGTGCGTGGGATCGAAATATTCCCGTTGAAAGGTCAGCGACGCGCCCTCGGGCACGTCCAGCCGGTCGGTGATGAAGCCCGGGTCGATTCCCAGCGCATCACAGGGCACGGCCAGGCAGAGTTCGCGCAGGAAGTCGCCCTTGCCACAGCCGACTTCGACCACCTGGCGGCCCCGCAGCGGCCAGGTTTCGACGATCTCGGCCACCAGTTTCTTTGCGAAAGCGTTGAACGTGCCTGAGAAATGCTGCGATTCCTCGGTTGTCGACGAATAGTCGATCAGCCGCTCGTCGAAGGCCGCGTTGAAGACAAAGCCGCAGCCCTCGCAGAAGGTCATCCGCATCTCGTGGCGCGGAAAGGTCGCGCCCTCGTGCGAACTGTCCAGCAGGATGCAGCTTTGCACGGGGATCGACGGAAGGTGCAGCAGCTCGGTCAGATCCGTGCCGCCGCAGGCCGGGCAGTCGCAGCGGGGCACGACCTGCCAGGCCCGGGGTCCGGGAAGGGTCTCCTGCCTCATGACGGCACCACCTCCATGTCCGGGATCGGCACGATGAAGCGGCCGCCGCCGGCCAGGAAGTCCTGCTGCTGGCGGATGATTTCCTCGCGGAAGTTCCATGGCAGGATCATCACGTAGTCGGGCTTGTCCGACTGCAGCCTTTCGGGGTCGTCGATGCGCACGCGCACGCCGGGCATGTACTTGCCCTGCTTGTGGATGTTGCGATCCACCGCGTATTCGATCGCGCGGGAATTCAGCTGAAGGAAGTTCAGCATGATCGTTCCCTTGGCGGCCGCGCCATAGGCGGCGATGCGTTTGCCGTCCGCCTTCAGATCGCCGATCAGCTTGCGCGCCGCGTCGCGGAAGGCGCGGACCCGCTGGCCGAAGCTGGCGTAATAGTCGAACCGGTCCAGGCCCAGCTCGTGTTCTTCCGCCAGGATCCGGGTGACCGCTTCGGACGGGGTGTTTTCCTTGCCGAAGTACAGCCGCAGCGACCCGCCATGGATCGGCAACCGCCGCACGTCGTTCAGATAAAGCCCGTGCCGTTCGAACAGCGTCTTCGCCGAACCGACCGAGAAATAGCACAGGTGTTCGTGATAGATCGTGTCGAATTCGATGAAATCGATCAGGTCGCGCACATAGGGGAATTCGACCGACACGATACCGGTGTCCGCCAGCAGCGTCGCCATGCCCGCCACCAGGTCGTTCTGGTCGGCCACGTGGGCCACGACGTTGTTGGCGATGATCACGTCGGCCTTGCGCCCCTGACCGGCCAGGTCGGATGCCAGGCGGGTGCCGAAGAAGTCGTTGATCGTGTCGATCCCCTTCTCGATCGCCGCTGTCGCCGGTTGCCTGGCCGGGTCGATCCCCAGAACCGGCACGCCCTTTTCCTTGAAGTTCTGCAGCATGTAGCCGTCGTTCGACGCGATCTCGGCCACCAGGCTGTCAGGCCCCAAGCCCCGCATCTCGATCAGCTCAAGCGCGTTCTCGCGGCTGTGCTTCAGCAGATCCTCGGAGAAGGACGAGAAGTAGAGGTAATCGTCGCCGAACATCTCTTCCGCGGGCCGGGTTTCCAGCAGCTGGACCAGCGTGCAGCCCGGGCAGTAGCCCAGCCGCAGCGGCACCAGCGATTCCCGCCGGTCCAGGATCGAGGTGTCCAGCAGACCGTCGGACCGCGGCATCAGCCCAAGGTCCAGGATCGGCTTCAGCCCGTGGTGGCCGCAGGCGATGCAGTCGACCTTGGCCGCGTCGGCCTCGAACGCCGGATCGATGGCCGCGTCGGGGGTGGACGCCCGCGCCGCGATCGCCTTGGGCGTATGGGTCAGCGTCTCGTCGATGATGCCGTCGCTGATCAGCTTCTTGATATGGCCGATCCGCTGGTACCGCGGCCCCTCGAATTCCTCGAGCGTCAGGTCCACCGCCTTGTAGGCTTCGTACAGCGACTGCGCGCCCTTGCGTGCGTCCCACTGCGGCTGGAAATGCGGCATCACGCGCTGGATCTTGTCGCAGTTCACCCGGTAGCTGCGCTTGTCCGGGCCCGCATCGTCGGCGAATGTCACCTGGCACCCGGGCACGACCGATGCCACGATCTCGGCCAGTTCCTTGATCTGGTAGTTGTGACCGGTGACGCCGACGTTGAACGCCTCGTTGCGGATCACGTCGACCGGTGTCGACAGCGTGGCCAGGAAGGCGCGCGAGATATCCTCGATATGGGTGATGGGCCGCCAGGGCGTGCCGTCGGACTTCATGTGGATGTTGCCGGTGGTGACGGCCCAGGCGACCAGGTTGTTCAGCACCAGGTCGAACCGGGTGCGGGGGCTGACGCCATAGGCCGTAGCCGACCGCAGGAAGGTCGGGCAGAAGCTGTCGTCGGCCATTTCGGCCAGCGCCTGTTCGGACCGCACCTTTGATATGCCGTAGGGCGTCACCGGGTTGAAGGCGCCGGTTTCATCGATGAAATCGGGACCCGACGCACCGTAGTTGGAACACGACGACGAGAAGACGAACCGTTCGACCCCGGCCGCCTTCGCGGCGCGGGCGACGTTCATCGTGCCTTCGTAGTTGATCTCGTAGGTGGTTTCCGGGCGGAAATCCCCCAGCGGATCGTTCGACAGGGCGGCCAGGTGCAGCACCGCGTCAAAGCCCAGCAGATCGGCGGGCGTGATGGCGCGGATGTCCTTCAGCACGGTGGGCACGTCGGGCATTTCGCCGCCCGGTGCAAAGGTGCAGCGTTCGTAAAGATCGCTGTCGATGCCCAGGACGTCATGGCCGGCCTTGACCAGCATGGGCGTCAGCACGGTGCCGATGTATCCGCGGTGGCCGGTTACAAGGACCTTCATGCGTTCGCTTCCCAGACTGCCCAGGGACGGTTCCCGGTGTCCCAGATCTTCTGCAGCGTGTGCTTGTCGCGCAGCGTGTCCATCGCGGCCCAGAAGCCATCGTGGCGATAGGCCATCAACTGGCCGTCGCGGGCGAGGTTTTCCAGCGGCGCGTGTTCGAACATCACGTCGTCGCCGTCGATGTAGTCGAGGACTTCGGGTTCAAGGACGAAGAAGGCGCCGTTGATCCAGCCCTCGGCGGTCTGGGGCTTTTCCTCGAACGCCTCGACCCGGTCGCCGTCAAACCGCATGTGGCCGTAGCGCGCCGGCGGACGGACCGCGGTGATCGTGGCCAGCTTGCCGTGCGACTTGTGAAACCGCAGCAGGTCGTCGATGTCGATGTCCGACACGCCGTCGCCCCAGGTCAGCATGAAGGTGCTGTCGCCCAGGTAGGGCTTCAGCCGCTTCACCCGGCCGCCGGTCAGGGTTTCATCGCCGGTTTCGATCAGGTCGACCGTCCAGGGCGCATGTTCCTGTTCGTGGCGGACCAGCGTTTCATTGCCTTTCATGTCGACCGTCAGGTTGCCCGACAGCGTGCCGTATTCCATGAAATAGCGCTTGATATGGTCACCCTTGTACCCCAGCGCAACAACGAAATCGTTGAAGCCATAATGGGAGTAGATTTTCATGATGTGCCAGAGGATTGGACGGTTTCCAATTTCGACCATGGGTTTCGGTCGTACCGACGTTTCCTCGGCCAAGCGGGTGCCTTTGCCTCCGGCGAGAATTGCAATTTTCATTTTGTTTCTCATTACCTGTTGGACAGAAAAAAGTGGGCCGACCGAAGGGCCGGCCCACAGGTGTCAGTTTTCAGTGCCAAACAGCGAAAAATGCCCGCATGATGAAACGAAGCGGAGCTGGTTGGCAGCTGAGCGGCAGGCTCGAAAGAGCCTGTAGTTCAATATGTTGACCATGAGCGAGTTCATGAAAAATTTCTCCACGGAATAATTTGGAATCAATTCCTTGTCGTTTTTCGCGCCTTTCGTTGGCAACCCGCCTATTGGGTGCGACGCTGTTTGGCGCAATAGTACCATTGAAACTCATTGCCAAAACTTTTGTGAGCCAAAAGAGCCGCCCTCACGACTCAATTAAGATTCGCATTAAAATTACGCTAGCACGTCGCCAAAAGGATTTGGACATATTTGTGCTTTCGAGTACGGGGTTTTGGATGCGTTCAATCGGATTGGCGGGATCTATTGCGTAATTTATAATCATTGCGTTTGATGCTTAATAAATGAAGTATTTCTGACTTATGCGGCCCGGATGGAAATTCCAAAAATAAAGAAACTATCAAGCTTCTGAATTTACAACATCTACCAGAGGGTTAATGGGCAGATGCAGAACACGCTGCGCTGTGCATGTCCTGAAGGTGCAAATTGCAAGGCGACTGGTGGGACTTCCCGTCGGGACTGCTGTCCGATCAATGGCTGATTCCCCGTCGGTTGCCGGGGGAAGGTCTGTGGCCACCGGTCATACGCGCCCGCCCATGGACGCATGCCTTTGCATCCGCGCACCGATCCACTTGCTGATCAGTCCGGTGGCCACGAACAGGGTCGGCTGGGGGTCTTCGCTGACAAGACCGGTGGAATTGGGGCGGGTGGCTTATGTCGCCTGGCTGGAACCCGTGGGTCCTGGCCCCGGGCGCGCAGGGACCGCCGACGTATTTGCCCGACCCGCGGTGATGCGCGGGCCGGGCCGGGCGTCAGTCGGCCTCCGCCAGTTCGGCGCGCAGCGCGCCTTCGGCCCCGGTTCGGGCGGCAAGTTCTGGCGTGTCCGTGATATAGACCTGCAATGTGTCGCCCGGCATGATCCGGTCGTCCGGCCCGGCCGTGATCGATTCCACCGCACCATTCCGCCGGCGCCTGATCTCGAATTGGACCGTCGTGTCGGCCTCGCCGACCATGGCGAGCGCCGAGGAGTCGCCGAGGATGAGCATCTTGGCGAGTGTGGACTGGCGATCGTGTCCCAGCTGTTCCAGGGCGGCGCGCATTTCCGCCGAATTCTCCAGAAGTTTCACGCGCCGGACACTGCGGGCCTGTGACATGGTACTGGCAATGTCGGCCTGACGCGTGCGCGCCTGCGACAGCGCGGCTTCGATATCCAGGACCTGCGCCTGCAGGTTGGCCGAATCCCGTTCGACACGCGCCATATCCATGCGTGTTCTCAGCCCCCGGGACTCCAGCGTTTCGGCGGCCGCTATCTCTTCCTGGTGCAGCGCGATCATGCCGTCCTGCACCTTGCTCCGCTCCTGCAGCAGGGCGATCTGTTTCTCGACGTTTTCCAGTTCGACCTGCCGCAGGTGCTGAAGCTCCTGCATGCCCTGTTTCTCCTCGGTCAAGATCGCCTGCTCTCGTGACAGAAGCTGGTTCAGAAGCCGGGTGTCGACCTTGGGAAAGGGAATGTCCCTTGCGGGGTCGAAATCGATCGCGTCGAGATCTTCCAGCTGAGCCTCGACTCGCGCCTTGCGCAGCAGGAGGCTCAGGTAATCGGTTTCGATCTTCTGCAGGCGGTTGGCGAGTTCCGCCGATTGCAGGGACAGCCCGGTGCTGTCGATGCCGGTCGGCGCGACGCCGCCGGCAAGGCCGGCCGTGGTGCGTGCCGTCAGTTGCGGCGTGTAGTCGAAAAGACCAGGTGCGCGGACCGCGCCGGTGACGAGGACCGGAGCGTAGGAGAGGATCGAAAGTGACACCCGGGGCGCAACAAAAAGGTCGGTCTTTTCGATCTGCGCCTTCAGGGCCGCTTCGGCTTCGTCCAGGGTCATGCCCTCGGCCTGAACGCGGCCAAGCGCCGGCAGGCGCAAAGACCCGTCCAGATCGATGCCGGTCTCCCAGGTTTCCTGTTCACCGAAGATGCTGACGCTCACCTGGTCCCCGGCGACCAGCCGGTAGGTTTCAGCCTGGGCCTGCGTGGCCAATGGCCCTGCGGCCAACCGGATGGCAACGATCAATGCGGTCAGGCCGACCCAGCGGCGCGGCGATATGCCTGGTGTCCGGGTCATGCTCTGGCCTGCCGACGTACAGCGCCCGGGCCGCTTTGACGGAATTCGCTGATGCGGTTGCGCTTGACCTCGGTCAGGACGATGCCGTGCGGCACGATCCCGAAGGCGCCCAGGGCGTCCAGCCCCTGGCGGACCGTGCTCTTGGGCGTTCCGTTCCATTTCACGAGGTACACCAGGGATTCGGTCGAGCGTGCGATCAGCCGGGCATCGGCCGCGTATACCAGCGCGGGCACATCCACGAGAACCAGGTCATAGCGGTCCTCCAGATCGGCGATCATGTCCTGGAACCGGTCCGGATCAAGAATGTCCGAAACATTTTCCACCGGGGCCGAAACGGACAGGACATCGAAGCTGAGGGCGCGATCGGACCAGATCGCTTCGGCGAGCGTTGCCTTGTTCCTGAGCACGGCAACGAAATCCGCCCCCTTCGACCAGCCGAACACCTTGCCCAGCGTGGCGCGCCGGAAATCGCAGTCGATGAGGATCACCCGCTTGCCCATGAGGGCATTGGCATGGGCAAGTGCCAGCGCAGTCTCGGTCTTGCCTTCGCCAACCAGCGACGAGGTGATGCCGATGCTTTTGGGCGGTTCGCCGGACCCGAACATCAGGGCCGTACGCAATTGCCGGACGCGTTCGCCGTACCCGTCGTTCGAGCTGTCAGCCAGCCAGTTCGCCACATCCGCGGCCCGGCGTTTGCGCCGCCGCCGCCTTGGCAATGCGGCAAGGACAGGCAGGCCGAGATCCTTCACGACCTGCTGGGTGGTCCGCAACGTGCTCGAGCTCAGTTCGAGGATCAGCAGCAGACCCAGGCCAAGACCCCCACCGGCGACGGCCGCCGCCGAAACCAGTAGCTTGGAGCGAGGGTACGATGGCGACCCCGGGGGCAGGGCGAATTCGATCACCTTGGCCTCTGCCTGCGCCAGCGCTTCGTGCGCACGGGTCTCCTTGAGCCGCGCCAGCATGTTTTCATAGACTTCCCGCAGGGCATTCACCTCGCGCTCAAGATCGCGCAGGTCGGTAGAGGTGCGCGAGATGGACGAAACCCGCTCCTCCAGCGACAGCAGGTCCGAGGCGATGGTCCGTTCGCGGATGCCGGCCACCTCGACTTCTTTCTCCAGCCCCTTGATGATCTTCTGCACTTCCGACACCAGGTCTTCTTCGGCGCGGGCAATCTCGGCATTGATGCGGATCACCTGGGGGTGATCCGGCCCATAGCGCGAGGTCAGCTCGGCCCGGTCGCGCATCAGGGACGCGTAGGTGGTGCGAAACGTGACCACCAATTCCGAGCTGAGAACATCTGCAGCAGCGGCAAGTCCCTTTGTTTCGATCAGCGCGGTGATCTGATCATAGCGCGACTGCGCGGCCGCCTGATCGGCACGGGCCGAGGCAAGTTGTGCGGACATGGCCGCCAGTTGCTGTGACGCGGTCTCGAGGCCGCCGCCATCCGCTGTCAGCTTCTCGGCCCGCCGTACCTCGACGGCTTCCTCGGCCATGGCGACTTGCAGGCGAAGGTCCCCGACCCGGGTCTCCAGCCAGGCCGTCGCGCGGCGCGTGCCCTGGATACGTTCTTCCAGCTGGCTCGCGATGTATTCTTCGGCGACCGTGTTGACGATCAGCGCAACCAGCTCGGGATTTTCGGCTGTGGCCGAGATCGAGATCACGTAGGAACTGCCCTGCTGCTTGATGATGAGAAACCCGCGCATGCGACCGACAATTCTTCGTTCGATGGTGTCGGCGGCATTGACGGTCACGTCTTCCGTTTCGCCTCCCTCGCCGGACGTCCCCGTCTTGTCGTCGTCCCCCTCGGACCAGGCGATTTCCGGTTCTGAAAGGGGCTCGCCGGAAAGGAACGTCGTCGCCCAGGCAATGGCCCGGTTCAGCCGCTGCGCCCAGACCGACGGCTCGGAGGCCTGGGTGGGGTTGAATTCCGTCAGCCGCTCGGGCCCGATCCGGCGAACTGCGGCTTCCAGAAGCACGCTTGAACTCATGAGGGCGACCTCGCTTTCGATGACCGGGTTGCTGAGGTCGAGGTCAGACACGACCTCTTGCGAGGTCACGACCCGCGTTTCGCGCGGGTTCAACATGACCTTGGCGGTGGCACCATAGCGCGGGGTGACGAAACTGACGCCGATTGCGACAAACCCGCCAAGCAGCATGGCCGACGCGATAACAATCCATTTTCGATACCAGATATTCCGAAGCAGGTCGAAAATGTTGACGATGTCGGAACCGTCACTTCCCGCTGGTGAAGCGCCTGCGTAATCAGAGACAGATCGAGGGAAAGATTTCTGAGTATTCATAAAGTGCCTGTCATTGGCCACAACGCAAACTAACTCGACAAAAGATCAATGCAGTCACAATACTGATCAATCAGGATTTGTCCCAATCAAATTTCCGCAAAGGTCCCGTAACACCGCCTTCCTTTCTTTGGATCAACGTTATGGGGAAAAATGAGGCCGACATGACATTGAGCGTGTGGTTTTTGCTTGAATCAGGATCAAGGCGGGAGAAGGTTTTTCAGTGTCGGCGAATCATGGGATTGCCTTGTTTCTGTGGCGACTTCGACGCGAAGGGTGGAACGTAGAAGCCGCCGGGAGGTGGAGCTTGATAGTCACGCCAGCCGAGATTTTCTTTTGGTCGATCCTTTGAAGACTGTCTTATTTTTCGCTTCCACACCGACACTTGGCGGCCATATCAAACTGCTGAACCTTTGGCCTTGTGAAGTGGTTCAGATTTCGGCGCGTGGTTTTCGCGGTAAAGACCAGGCCACGGTCCTTGACAGTATTTCTGCGCCCACCCGAATGTTGAAAGCGCTTTCCAAAGAATTCGGATGTATAAGGGTGATCGTCGTTGCGTTGTGTTCGTGCGGCATGAAACGAATTCATGACAATTTCTTGGATCTCAGGTGTAGGCGGCTTAATATTTCATTTTTATCAAAGACTTACGTTTTGGCTTCCAAGCGGCCGCGCCGCCGGAAAAGTATCTCATACGTGCCACGCATCCAAATCTGTGCCGTAAAATTTATCGGTTTTAAAAATTCTCAGAACGTCAATAAGCACATTTTTGGGAATCGCTTGTTTACTTGGTCAGTCACATGTTATTCCATTTTAAAATCATAAATCAATTGAGTAGCGACGGCTTCGATTGCGGTAATTCATGGCATATCGGGGCGGCGTCGAAGTTCCGGTGTGAATGAGCGAAGGTTTTCCTTGATACAGCAATCATTTCAATCAGCTGGTCGTCGTGGTGGCAGGGATGCCTGCCATGTTCCTCCTCGGCCAACGATGAAGTCGCGTGCATCTTCGCGGGATAATCGGGCAGAAGGCATCATGTGCCGCTTCCTGGAATCGGCGAGTGTGTCGGAGCGTTCGGAGATTTCGGCGGGATGGATCATTTGATGAAAACTGCCATGCAGACCCCGGACCCCGATATTCGCGTTCAGGATTTTCGGCCTGAGCAAGATGAATTTGCAAGCCCGGTGCCAACCTTGCAAAGCCAGCAGGAATCGTTGAGCCGCGTTTGTGTCGTTGTCAGCTCTTCCGGGCGGCCGGAATGCCTCGCCTTTCTTTGGCGGCGCCTATGTGCTCAGACCCGGAAACCCCATCGCGTCATCTTTTCCGTTCCGAGAAAGGAAGATCTTCCCGCCTCGTTTTGCGCGGATGATCAGGTCGTGCCAGAAGTGATCCTGTCCCCCAAGGGCCTGACGCGTCAGCGAAACAAGGGGATGGAGATGGTGTTGGACGATGCCGATGTGATCGTCTTCTTCGACGACGATTATGTGCCTTCCGTCACGGCCATCGAAGGGATCCGGCGCGCCTTCGAAACCTTACCCGATGTGACAGGGCTGACCGGCAAGCTGTTGGCGGATGGCGCGGGGGGGCCCGGCCTTGAACCGGCGGAAGCGGCCCAGCTGGTCGATGAATGGGATGCCGGTCCCGGGCGAGCGGTGATCGCCGCGCCGCCACGGGAAATCGCTCCGCGCCCGTGGCTGTACGGCTGCAACATGGCCTACCGGGCCTCGGCCATCGGAGAGACGCGGTTTGACGAGCGGCTGCCGCTGTATGCCTGGCAGGAGGATATCGACTTTTCGGGGCGTATTCCCGGTCGAATGATGCTGAGCGACGCACTGGTCGGTGTTCATTGCGGGGTGAAGCGTGGTCGAGAAAAGCGCGGTGAACTCCTCGGGTACAGCCAGATCGCAAATCCGGTGTATCTCTTGCGCAAGGGGTCGATGACGCCGCGCTTTGCCCTTCGCCTGTGCGTCCGCAATTTCCTGTCGAACCATGCCCGGGCGTTTTGGCCGGAACCCTGGGTCGACCGCCGTGGCAGGGTGCGTGGCAACTGGCGGGCGATCTTCGATCTGTGTCGCGGCAAGATCGACCCCGAGAGGCTTCCGTCGTTGCAATGACACAGTTGGCCACCGACCCTGCGCCGACCCTGGAACGCGACGATGCCGCCGCCGGCGCGATGCCGAATCTCTTCGTGATCGGCGCGTCAAAGACCGGTTCCTCGGCGCTGCATGCCTATCTCAGGCTGCATCCGCAGATCTTCATGAGCGCTGAAAAGGAACCCTGTTTCTTTGTTGACCAGCAAGAGCTGGAAGAAGCATGGCCGATCATGGCCAGGAAGCCCGTTTCACATGACATCGCCGCCTATCGCGCGATGTTCCGCGATGGTTCTGATCTGGCCTATCGGGGCGAAGCCAGCGTTTATTATTCGCAATATCCGCATCGGTCGGGGGTCGCGGCCAGAATTGCCGCAGCCGTACCGGACGCGCGCATTCTTTATATTGTTCGCGAACCTGTGACACGCACGATCGCGCATTATTGGCAGCGGGCAAAGGAATTCCAGGACCTGCTTCCGATCGACGAGGCGATTCGATCCAATCCAATTTATCGTGACACATCCGATTACGCGGCGCAGCTTGATCAATACCGAAAGGTCTTTGACGACAGCCAGATTCACGTGATCGTGTCCGAGGAATTGCGCAGCGATCGACGCGCCGTTCTGAACGGGCTTTTTCAATGGCTGGGTGTCGAATGTCACGATTTCCTTGAGGAAGATCTGGCGGACGTGCATGTATCGTCGTCCAAAAGCCGCCGCCAGCGGTTCGGCTTCGTCCGAACGATCAGGGATTCCGGGATCTGGGCGAAGGCCCGCCAAAGCCTCCCCTCGCCAGTCGTTGACCGACTGAGGGATTTGGCCACTGAATCCTTTGACAAAAAGGCGGTCGAGGACCGCGAGATCCGGGCGTGGCTGCGGGAATATTTCGCGCCTCGCATCGACCGCTTCGAGGACATGATCGGGCGGCGCCTGGACGTCTGGCGCGCGGATGTTCACAAGCCGCGTTGAATGTCGTTGTGGAAAGGCAGGGTAATTGCCGTTTTGGCATATTCATTTGATGCATTTTGCTGGCGTCGGATTTTCTTCGCATAGCGACGTTGATTTCCTTGGGCGTCGACATGGCGGTGTGAATGGGAAAAGCAGCCTGTTTTTGAGGGCCGCTTTAATTCGGGGAAATCAAGTGAGCGCAGGTATTAGAATTTCTTGTCGACATTAATTCAAAAGCGGGTAAATTGCCCTGGGGATTATTAGTGAGGTGCGTTTTGAGAAACTTTCGCGTATTTGATCGGCCCATTTTCAACCTGCAATTTTCCGAGCGGACCCCTGATGAGCCTGCGGAAGACTTGGATTTTGTTGAAAGGTCCTTGTCCGATGTGTCCTTTGAATTGGGCGTGCCGGATACCGGGAGCATTGATTTTTCCGATGGCATCCCGGGCAATGGTGCGTTTCCGGCCCGCTTCGGCCTGATCGACAGCGTCCTGTCAATTGACCTGCTGCCCGTTCGCGACCGAATCCCTTTGCGCCAGTCCGACGTGGAAACACCCGTTGCCAGCCCCCGCGCCGCCGCCACGAGCGTCCAGTTGACCGGTGCCGAGACGTTGAACCTGACGACCAGCGCCACGACGGAACCGGGTCAGCTTGTGTCGGATGATTTCGCGGATGGCAGCCTCGCCGCGGTGTGGAGCATCGAAGGACCGTCCGAGGCTTCGGTCGCGTTCGCGACCGCGGGACCCGAAGCGTATCTTGAACTGATCTCGCCGGATGGCAGTTACGACATCTGGGATTCGAACGGCAGCGTCCGGGTGATGCAGGCCGTCGATGACGGGGATTTCCAGATCGAAACCCGGTTCCTGTCCACGCCGACCGAAAAGTTTCAGATGCAGGGCCTGCTGATTGAGCAGGACGAGAACAACTGGATCCGCCTGGACACCTATTCGGATGGCAAGAACCTTTATGCTTTCGGGGCGATCACCACGGATGGCGCCTCTTCGAGCCAGTTCAAGGTGGCCATCACGGGGGGGGTAGCCCCTTACCTGCGCGTGACCCGCGAGGGCGATGTCTGGACGCTGGAATATTCGGTGGATGGTGCGACCTACGTGACAGCCGGCAGCTTCAGTTACGACCTGACGGTTTCCGAAGTTGGCGTCTTTGCGGCCAACACCGGACGGTCCCCCGGGTTCACGGCGCAGGTGGATTATTTCGTGAACACGGCCAATCCGCTGGCGGAAGAAGACGGGACCATCGTCGTGGCGAATGCCGCGCCCGTCGCGTCGGACGATGCGCTGGTGACCACGGCGGGGTCCGCTTTGCTGATCACCGTGGCAACCGACCTGCTGGACAATGACAGCGATGCTGATGGCGATGCCATATCGGTGACGGGGTTCACTGCCCCGGAACACGGCACGCTGATCGACAACGAGGACGGCACCTGGAGCTATACGCCGGACACCGGCTACAGCGGGACCGACAGCTTTGCCTATACGGTCACTGACGGAACGGACACCGACACGGCGACGGTGGCGCTGACGGTGAATGCTGTTGGCGAAGAAAACATCGCGCCGTCGGCGGCCGATGACGCGCTGGAGGCAACCGCGAACACTGGTTTCCTGATTGCCGTGGCGACGGATCTGCTGGCCAATGACAGCGACGTGAACGGCGATGCGCTGAGCGTGACGGGGTTCACCCAGCCGGCAAACGGCACGCTGGTGGACAACGGGGATGGCACGTGGAGCTACACGCCGAACGAGGATTACACCGGCGGCGACAGTTTCACCTATACGGTCACCGACGGCGAACTGACCGATACCGCCACGGTGACCCTGACCGTCAACGCCGAGACGGCGCCAAGCGCGCTTGTCTCGGACGATTTCGCCGGCGGCAGCCTTGGTGCGGCATGGGTCATCGAAGGCCCGTCCGAGGCCACGGCAAGGCTGGGGACGTCGGGGTCGGAGGCCTACCTTGAGCTGGTCTCGCCGGACGGCGCCTACAACATCTGGGATTCAAACGGCAGTGTCCGGGCGATGCAGGCCACCGAAGACGGGGATTTTCAGATCGAGACCCGCTTCCTGTCCACGCCGACAGAGAAATTCCAGATGCAGGGCCTGCTGGTCGAGCAGGACGAGAACAACTGGATCCGGATGGACACCTATTCCGATGGCGCCAATCTGTATGTGTTCGGCGCTGTCACCATCGACGGAGAGTCGTCGAGCGCGTTCAAGGTGGCCATCCCGGGAGGTGTCGCGCCGTACCTGCGGCTGACCCGCGAAGGCGACGTCTGGACCCTGGAATACTCGGTCGATGGCGCGACTTACGTCACAGCCGGCAGTTTCAGTCACGACATGACGGTGTCGCAGGTCGGCGTCTTCGCGGCGAACACCGGCCAGGCGCCGGGGTTCACGGCGCAGGTCGACTACTTCGTGAACACGGCTGATCCACTGGCCGAGGAAGACGGGACGATCGTATCGGTGAACGCCGCCCCCGTGGCGTCCGACGACAGCCTGGCGACAGCGGCCGGGGCGGCCCTGCTGATCACCGTGGCGACGGATCTGCTGGGCAATGACAACGATTCCGATGGCGATCCGCTGAGCGTGACGGGCTTCACCCAGCCCGAGAACGGCACGCTGGTCGACAACGAGGACGGCACGTGGAGCTACACGCCGGTCGATGGCTTCAGCGGGACGGACAGCTTCACCTATACCGTGAGTGACGGCGAACTGACCGACACGGCCACGGTGACCGTGATCGTCGCGGGCGGGAACACCGCGCCGGAGGCGGCCGACGACACGCTGGCAACGACCGAGAACACCGCGCTGCTGATTGCCATCGCGACGGATCTGCTGAGCAATGACAGCGACGCCGAAGGTGATACGTTGAGCGTGACGGGCTTCACCCTGCCCGAGAACGGTACGGTCGTGGATAACGGGGACGGCACCTGGACCTACACGCCGGACACCGGTTTCAGCGGGACCGACAGTTTCACCTATACCGTCACTGACGGCGAATTCACCGATACCGCGACGGTCGACATCGCGGTCGGTAACCCGATCGATGTCTGGTACGGAGAACAGCAGACGTTCGGTTCGCCCGGGAATGCCCAGCAATGGATCAACATCCTGGGCTCTGTCGGCGGCGACGTCGTCTCGCTGACCTATTCGTTGAATGGTGGCGACGAGAGGGAGCTGTCCATCGGGCCGGATGGCAGGCGGCTCGAGAGCGACGGCGATTTCAATATCGACCTGGCGTATTCGGAACTTGACGGGACATCGGGCGATGACGTCATCACGATCACCGCGACCATGTCAAATGGCGACACCTACACAAGCGACGTGACGGTGCACTACCAGGCCGGCAACGTCTGGAACCCCAACTACAGCATCGACTGGGCGACGGTGGACAACATCCAGGACGTGGTTCAGGTGGCGGACGGCCTTTGGACGTGGGACGAGAACGGCGCGCACGTCGTTGACACCGGCTACGACCGGATGCTGGTGCTGGGCGATCAGAGCTGGGACAACTACCAGCTTGATATCAAGGTCACGATGAATGACCTCACGAATGAATCGATGGGCATCGGCTTTCTGTGGAACGGGCACACGGATGACCCGATTGCCAACAAGCAGCCGAACGCAGGCTGGAACCCGGGCGCCGCGTTCTTTTACAAGTACAACACCAAGAAACTCAAAAGCCACAGCTACCACGACTGGAGCGATCTGCTGGGGACGGTCGGGGGCATTAAGCTTGAAGAAGGCCATACCTTCAACTTTCAGATCAGGGTCGAACAGATCGGGATCTATGACCGCCAGTACAGCATCAAGATCTGGGAGGACGGCTTTGACGAGCCGTCGCAATGGACCCTGCAGACGATCGAGACCTTCAGCCTGGACGAAGCTCCGGCGACCGGGTCGATCTATCTGGACCTTCATCACTACGATGTCACCTTCGGGGATCTGACCGTAACCGAGATCACGGGCAACGACATCATCCAGGGCAATGACACCGCCGAAATCCAGGTTGCCGCCGATACATCCAGCAGCAACCCGGGGCAGGGTGAGATCGACGTCTTTGTCGGGGCAGGGGGCGCGGACCTGTTCGTCTTCGGAGACGAAAACGGAACGTACTATGATGACGGCGTGGCCGTCAGTTCCGGGGAAGAGGATTACGGCTTTGTCTGGGATTATGTCGCCGGAACGGACCAGATCCAACTGGCCGGAAGTGCCGCAAGCTACGTCCTGACGACGGATGCACCCGGCCTGACGGCGGGCACGGCCATCTGGCTCAAGGGCCAGGATGGCGACGCCGATGAACTGATCGGCGTCCTGAATGGAATTTACGGTCTCGACCTCGACGGGACCGACTTTGTCTACGTCACCACGCTTGTCGCCTGAACGGACCGTCTTTGGGCGGGCCCTGTCCGGGCAAGGGCTGCATTGGTTGAAAGGGCCGGGTTCGGTCGGCGGGGATCGAATTGTCCCTTCGAAACCGTCCGGGGCGACCTTCCGGGAGAGTTGAAATGTCCCAGCAACGCAATCTGAATGCGATCGATCTTGTCCGGTTCTGGGCCATCTTCTTCATGATGTATGCCCATTATCGTGTTGGCGAACTGTCCGACCTTCAATCGTACCTGCGCCCGGATGGCGCCGTCTATCAGGCCCTGCACTTCGGCCTCAGCCGAACCAGCTCGGCCTTCCTGGGCATCACGTCGGGGTATTTCGTTTACAGGCAGATCAACAGATACGGCTTCCCCCAGACGCTGCGAAAGCGTTTCGCGACCCTGGTTGTGCCGGCCATCTACTGGTCTGCGATCTTCCTGCTGTTCACGGCCGGAACCTATTTCATGGTCACCAACCGGCTTCCGCCGGAACTTACCCAGGGTCCATGGCGGGGGCTGAACAAGGTCATACCGATCCAATACTGGCCGGGGAACTTTCCGCTGCATTATCTCGTGGACCTCTTCAAGCTTTGCCTTGTCGCCCCGATCCTGATTTTCCTCATCGAGAAGGTGCCGGCGCGCGGCAAGATCGCGATCATCGTGATCCTCATCCTGGTTCCGAACTCGGTCAGTGACCCCGGAAATTCGGAAAGCATCCTTCCGCGTTGGGACTTGATCGTATTCTTCGTGACAGGTTTGGCCATTGCATCAGAAAAGATCTTGCTGGAAGATCTCTTGCGCCATCCGATCCCGTTGACGTTTATTGTGGCAGCATTGATCATGGTCCTCGTTCTGGCGCCCTTCTGGGAAAGCCTGTTGCGGTCGGGTGCTTTTCCGCAACGTTATGCCGGATACCTCATGATCATGGCGATCAAGATCCTGGGGATCGTGTTGTTTTCAGGAATTGCGCAGCGCTGCGTGTCTTCCGCTTTCTTTGCCAACATAACACCCGAGCGGGAAACGATCTTCAGCGCATTTTGCCTGCACGCCGTCATCCTGTATTTTCTGGTGCGGGCTGCCAGCAAGGCGGACAGTGTTCTGGCGGCCGACCATACAGTCAATTTTCTGGCCTTCCTGATTTTCCCCGCCACGGCATTCATCGGCGCCCTGGCCTTGAAGAAGACAAGGGTCTTTCTGTTTGAAAGGAAGCGGGTCCGCACCAGTTGACGGAACGGACCCGGACCCGACCGAAATCTTGGCAGGAAGAAAGCGCGGCAGCGCCCAACGCCCGGTATCAACACTTTCCAGACGGAAGGGCGTCAGGTCTTGATGTACCGGTCCGATTTCTTGAACGTGCGGTAGGCTCTCACCATCAGGCGGCGGGCTTCCCCATAGGCTCCGGGGGCGCTGTACTCGCAGGTTTCGTCCAGGTACCTGAAGAATTTCTTTGGTGAAAAGAAGAAACCGGCAGAACTCAGGAACAACTCACTGCGGGAGGCGACATCGGGATACCGCCCGCAGATCTCCAGGAAATGGCCCAATCTGCTCAGGTGTTGCGTGGAATGCCGCTTGCTGTTCCCTGAATCTTCCCAGGTGTTCAGGAAGATGCGATTGGCGGATTGCGCCATCGACTGATTTTCGTGCTTTCGATTGTAAAACGTGGCCTCGGGGACGGTTACAAAACGCCCCAGCAAAGCCGTTTCGGCAACCAGATTTCGATCCGACGTATAATAGGGACAATGCAGTCGCGTTCTGTCCAATACGCTCCTGCGGTACAATCCGAAGACCGCATGGCAGGTTCTGGGCATGCGCATGGCCATGGCAAAGCGTTCCACCGGCCCGGCATCCCCCCATTCCGGTGCCGTGAATGTGCTTTTGGCATATGGCGTGTCTTCGTCCAGCATCTCCTTCGGCTTTCCGAATGCCACGCTGGCATCGGGATTCGCATCCAGGGCGGCGACACATTTTTCGATGTAATTCGGCGAGATCCAGTCGTCATGGGCAAGCCACTTGAAGAACTCACCATCGGAAATTTCCACGCACTTGTTGTAGTTCGCGCCGGCGCCAAGGTTTGTGGCATTGCGGTGATAGTGAATGCGATCGTCTTGCGCGCAATATCTTCGGGCGATGGCTTCCGTGCTGTCCGTCGATGCATTGTCGGAGATCACCAGAGTCCAGTCCTGATAGGTCTGGGCCAGAACGGAACGAATCGCTGTTTCAAGAAAATTCTCACCCATATAGACGGGAATTCCGATTGAAACCCGAGGGTGGCCGTTATTGTGTGCAGCCATTATAGTGCCTTGATATCATGGGACAGTTAAATGGTATGGAAATTGTAGCGCAGCGTGTACTGGCGGGCAAGGGAATTGCCGGACGTTGAATCCAAAAATCCCTTCATCGGCTTAAAGCGACTTGGATTCGCGCGTTTGGGGGATAAAATTAATTGCGGTCATATGACCGACTGAGAATCGCCCTGATGTTTTCTACGCCCTGTCGGTCAAGCCCTGAAATCCGCCTTACATGGGGGGTAAAATCATTTGGGCGCAAATGCGCTGACGCCTCAGTGTAAATCCGCCTGTCACATATTTTTTGTTATTTTCCGGTCGGTTGGGTCGGTATCGACGTGTTTGCGGGTATCTGTGTAGGATTCAGAAATCGTGTGCCCCTGCCTGAAATTGATGCAAAATTCGACGGTGGATGTTTCAAGTCGGAAATCTTGGCGCTTTTATATAGGAGGCGCTATTTGTTTTGACGAAAACGGAATTTAGATTTCTTTCTACGGCACAAGATTCTTTTACGCAGTTATCAGTCAATCGCGTTGGACATGAATGCAACCTGTTGCCAGCACACCGATCGCTTTCGCCATTATTCTGGTTCTTCTTCTTCGGGGACCGTACACCGGATTGTACATTCTCGTGGGGATCATGCCGTTTGGCATGATGGCGGCCATCAATCTGCCGGCCGTCGGCGGTATGTCGATGATGGTCAGTGACCTTGTGGTTCTGACCATGCTGGCCCTGGCTTTGCTGCGCGTCGATGTCGGGCGGGATCTGGCGGCGATCTTTGCGCCCCGAAGCGCGGCGCTGCCGCTTCTCGTCATGTTCGCCTATATCGTCTTCGCGACAGCGTTCTTTCCACGACTCTTCGCCGGCCATACCGAGGTCTTCAGCCTGAGCAGGGAAGCGAACGAGGATGGCATCGTCTCGATTCCCCTTGGCCCGTCGTCCGGCAACATTTCGCAGCTGTTCCGCTTTTGCCTGAGCCTGGCGTCCTTCCTCGCGACCGCAATCATCGTCCGGCGCCGTCCCGATGCCGATCTGCTGGTCCGCGCCATGAAGATCATGACCGGGATCCATGTCGGACTGGGCCTGATAGACATCATCAGCAACACGGGCGGCTTCGCCTGGGTCCTGGATCCGATCCGAACCGCCAACTACGCGTTGACCCTGGGCCAGGAAATGGCCGGGCTGAAGCGGATGATCGGCGGCTACCCCGAAGCGTCCAGCTATGGCCTTTACGCATTGGGTCTGTTCGCCTTCTGGCTCAGTTACTGGCTGTCGTCGCGCAACGACGGCAAGGGCGGGGCCGGCATCTGGCTTGCCCTGTCGGCCTTCGCCTTGTTTCGCTGTACGTCGTCGTCGGCCTACCTCGGCTTTGCCGCCTATTATTTCGTGTTCCTGTCGATCTGGCTGGTCAAGGGCCAGGCCATCAGTCGGCCGGGCGCCAGTATCGTGATCGTCGCGATCGCCATCCTGCCGCTGGCGGCGATGGCGGCCTATGTGGCCTATGCGCTGCTCCCCGGGTTCGAAGCCTTCATCGACCGTTCGCTTCTGAACAAGATGAACTCGGACTCGGGCGAGGAAAGGATGAGCTGGAATGCCCAGGCTTTGAAGAACTTCGCAGACACCAGCTTCCTTGGGGCCGGAATCGGCTCGGTGCGGGCCTCGAACTGGGTGGCGGCGACGCTGGGGTCGATCGGTTTGCCGGGGATGATCCTGTACCTGGTCTTCTTCGTGCGGATGTTCGCGACACGGCCGGGCACGATGGATCGGGCCAGCGCCAGCTTGCTCATGGCGTTGAAGATGGGATGCCTGGGCATGATCCTGCGGTTCCTGGTCGTTGCGGCGACGCCGAACATGGGGGTCTTCGTGGGCTTCCTCGCCGGAGCGGTCGTAGGCCTGGGCACGGCCGACCGGCAGCGCAGCGGGGCGCACGGGCAAACGGCACGCATGAGAATGGGCGGCAATCGTGGGCATGCCTGATCCAACATATCAGTCCCGCACCTGGTGGCGCAGGCACGCGGGAACCCGCGGCACCCGGCCGCCGCGCCGGTCGCTGTCCGGGCCTGCGGGCATCGCTGGCCCGGTCTGCAAATCCGGGGGCATGGCCTTTGTCTGACAAAAATCAGCCGTCGACCCGACCAGAAGCCAACCTGGTCGAACGAACTTCCGTCAGCGTGGCCTGGGTGTTCGTCGCACGCATCGTCGTGCGTTTCACCGATGTTCTGCTGCTGGTGGTACTGGCGCGAGTGCTGGTGCCGGATGATTTCGGCCTGGTGGCCATCGCCACGTCCGTCATTGCGATTCTGGACATGGTCACGGATATGCCGCTGGCCGCGCCGCTCATGCGATTGGAACAGGTCACCAAGCGCTTTCTGGATACGGCCTTCACGCTGTCCATCCTGCGCGGCCTGATCATCCTTGCGGTGATCAGCCTTCTGGCCGGGCCGATTTCGGGCTTTTACGGCGACCCGCGCCTGTTCCTTCTGCTGATCGTTCTGGCGGCCGGTTCCACGTTGCGATGTCTGCAGAACCCCAATCTGGCCCGCCTGGTCAAATCCTTGCAGTACAGGCAGAATTTCGTGATCGAAGTGACGGGCAAGGCGGCCGGCGTGATTGCGGCCATCATATTCGGCCTGATAACGGGCAGCTACTGGGCACTTGTCGTGTCGACCTTGGTGAACCGTATCGTCAGCGTCGCGGTCTCCTACATGTTCGTGACCTACCGCCCGGCATTTGCCCTGTCCGAAGTCCGCTATTTCTGGGAATTCCTCGGATGGCTGTTTCCGTCGCAGATCCTCACGGCCGTGGCCTTGCAGTTCGACCGGCTGTTTCTGGGCCACTTCGTTCCGGCCGCGACCATGGGTTTTTACAGCGTGTCAAACAACCTGACGACTATTGTCGAACAATCGGTTCGCACTGCCGTCGCCGGCCCGCTGATGTCCAGTTTCGTTATCGCGCAATCGGAACCGGAACGGTTGCGCCGCGGCTATATCGTCGCCGACAACGCCATTTTGATGATCGGTCTGCCCACGTACCTGATTGCCCTGTTCTTTGCCGAACCTCTGATCATGCTGGCGTTCGGGGCAAAATGGCTTCCGGCCGTGCCGATCCTGCAGGGCCTCGCGCTGGCGCAGATGCCGGCGCTTCTGCGGGTGCCTTTCCGCCCGCTCGTCATGGCAGCCGGCCGCACGGACTACGTCTTTGCGCTGGCCATCTCCTCGATCGGTTTCCGGGTCCCCGCCATTGCCGGGGGCTGGGCAATTGGCGGAATCGAAGGTGTGATCGTCGGGATCGGGCTGGCGAACCTCGGAAGCGCAGCCGTCGCCATGTACTTCAATCGCCGCATAACAAAGATCGGTCTCATGCGTCAGCTGACGGCGTCCTGGCGGGTCTGTTGCGCGGCGATCGTGACATCGCTGCTGGCCTGGGGAACCGCAATGGTCTTGCCGGACATGACCAACCTCTGGGATGTGCTCCTGCTGGCGGTGGCCTGCCTGGTGATGGTCGGCCTCTATGTCGTGGTCATCTTCGTTCTATGGGAACTGGTAGGCCGGCCGCTGGGCATCGAATCCAAGATACTCAACCAGATCAGGAATCGGCTGCACAGGGCCAGGGCGCAGGCGCATTGATTGCATGAAAGAGGGGAGAAGATGACCAGTCGAATGGGCCAGATGCTTTATCATCGGCAACCGCAGAACGCGCGAAAGACGCCGTGTGATCTGGAGAAAGCGCTGAGGGGGCGTGGGCATGCGATCACCGCGGGTGCCGACATGCCAAAGCGCATTGCCTGCCTGATCGGGACCGGAAGGACCCATTCGGCATGACCGGCATCACCGTCAACGGCAAGTTCCTGGGCGGACAATTGAATGGGGTCCACCGCACCGCCGCACTATATACACAGGCGCTTCTGGCGCACGATGGCGACGATGCAGAGGTCGAGATCGTGGCGCCCCGTCCGGTGCCCGAAGGATCGGTCTTCGGGTCCCTGTCCCCGCGCGTCCTGCCGTCGCGCCTGGGATCGGGCCAGGGGTGGGAAATGATTGCCCTGCCGATGGCGACCCGTGACCGTTTGCTGGTGAACCTGTGCAATCTGGCGCCCGTCCTGCACCCGAACTACGTCGTCATGATCCACGACGCGCAGACCTATCTTTATCCGCAGGATTACTCCGGTCGGCAGGCGGCGGCGTACCGGATGCTGCTGCCGCTGATCGCGCGGCGCGCGCGGCGCGTGTTGACCGTGTCGGAATTCGCCCGACGCACGCTCGACGCACATGGGGTCGCCCCGGCGGACAA
Source organism: Marinibacterium anthonyi (assembly GCA_003217735.2). Lineage (GTDB taxonomy): Bacteria > Pseudomonadota > Alphaproteobacteria > Rhodobacterales > Rhodobacteraceae > Marinibacterium > Marinibacterium anthonyi. The sequence continues at coordinate 48,037 of CP031585.1, forward strand.
GATATCGGTGGTGCACAACGGAACGGACCACCTCAAGGACGTTGCTCCGGACGACAGCGTTCTGGCCAGGCACGGTCTTGTCCCCGGCGCCTATGCGATGGCGCTGGGATCGGCGAAGTCCTACAAGAACATCCCGCGCCTCTTCGCGGCCTTCGACCATCCCGACCTCTGCGACCTGCCGCTTGTCGTGGCCGGTGGGCCGCCGGCCGAAGCCTATGCCCGCATCGGGGCCGTGGCGCCCGCCAATGCCCGCTTTCTCGGTCCCGTGACGGACGCGGAACTTCGGGCCCTCTACAGCAATGCCACGATGTTCCTGTTTCCCTCCAGAACCGAAGGCTTCGGCCTGCCGCCGGTCGAGGCGATGGGGTGTGGTTGCGCGGTCATCTCTGCGGATGCGGGCGCCATGCCCGAGATCTGCGGCAAGGGCGCGTTGTTGGTCGACCCCGAAGACACGCTTGCCTGGCGCGCGGCCATTCTTCGGTTCCGGGACCCGTCCGCCCGGCAGGCGTTCGCCGCGGACGCCGCCCAGCGTGCGGATCACTTTTCGTGGCAGCGTGCCGGCGCGCGCCTGCGCGAGGTTGTAAGCGAATATGCCTGAGAGCGCGGATCGGGCTTTCGGACCTTGAGGCGTGGGGAAATCATGTTTTCATGCCGACAGGAAATTCCGAAATTTCCGCTATATTATGGCGCTGAGTGTGGATTTTACATAAGGATCCGGAACTTAATTCTTTTAAGTGATTTATTTAAAATTTAGTTTTAATGTGTGGATGCGCGGAGATGCTCATTTTAATTCACGTCGATTCCCGCCAGTGGAATTTTGCAGGGGAAATTCTGAAGGTTATGATTGCATTTGTCTGCCATCCCGTGCCGCCACCGTTTTTTCCGCTTTCAGGATTCCGCCGACAGCCACGTAACGTATCAACTTTCCCTGGTATTGTCTTTCCGGGTCCGAAGCGCACATGAGAGAGACCGTAAAAAACATTTCGGGCACCCTGGTCGGCACCGCCAACCCTCAGTGCCGTTTCGAACGATCGGTTTTCATTCTGGCGCATATGCGTTGCGGATCAACGGCATTGTCCAACATCCTGTGTTCCCGCCCTGAAATCAGTGGATATGGCGAAGCCCACATCGCCTATCGCAGCACCGCCGATCTTGGCCGGCTTGTCGTGAACCAGGCGCTGCGTCATGCTTGGGACCCACGCGCGCGCCACCTGTTCGACAAGCTGCTGCACACACGGCACGACATCGCGGTACCTCCGGAATTCTTCCGCGCGCGTGCGATCTTTCTCTGTCGCCGTCCCGAACCGACGATCGCGTCGATCCGGCGTCTGTTCATCGGTCTGGGACGGGACGAATACGCGACGGATACGGCGGCTGCGCAATATTATGTCGAACGACTTGGCCGCCTGGCCGAGTTGTGGTCGTTTTTCCCGGCAAACCGCCGTCTCGGCCTGACACATGACCAACTGACCGCCCAGACCGACACCTGGCTTCAGCGCATGACGATCCTGCTGGGCCTCGAACCACGACTTGAAAACCACTATCGCAGCGCGGCGGCTTCCATTCGTGGCGGGGGCGGGGACCCTACCGCGTCGGCAACCCTCAGCCGGATCGAACGCCGTGTGCCTGCCGCGGATCCCGCAGGCCTGGATATCTCGCCCGCCCTGCGCCAGCGTGCCGAAGACGCTTATGACCGCTTTGTCGATACGACCGGCGCCGGGGCGAGGGCGCGGCCCGACAGGGCTGCGGTGACATGACGACCAGCAACCTGCCTTTGATACCCGGCGTACGGGTGGCCCCGAACGATCATCGCGGCCCCGACATGGCGGCCAGGGTCGAACGCGTGGTGATCATCAACGACGCCAGCACGGCCTGGGGCGGCGCGACCGGCCTGGCGCTGTTGTCGGCCGAACTGCTGACCGCCCGCGGCGTCCCTGTCACCTTCGTCGCCGGCGACAAGGGAGACGGCGAAAAGCTGGCCGAACTTGGCGTCGAGATCGTGGCGGTCGGTGGCCGTGGTCTTGTCCACCAGGGCAAGCTGAAGGCGATGAAGACGGGTCTGTACAATACAGCCGCCCGCGACCGGCTGGCGGCGTGGATCCGCGACAATGACGGGCCGGGCGTGGTCTATCACCTGCATGGCTGGTCCAAGATCCTATCCCCCGCGATCTTCGATGCGCTGCGTCCCGTGGCGCCGCGCACGGTGATCCACGCCCACGACTTCTTTCTCGCCTGTCCGAACGGCGGCTTCATGGATTACCGCCACGACCAGCCTTGCGGCCGGGTGCCGCTTGGCGTGGATTGCCTGACAACCAATTGCGACAAACGCTCTTACGGGCAGAAACTGTGGCGCGTGGGGCGTCAGAAGGTGCTGCGGGCGCGTTTTCTGGGTCCGCCCTGGGCGCGGATCGTGATGATCCATGGCCGCATGGCGCCCTATCTCGAAAAGGCCGGGATCGATCCGCGCCTGATGTTCGAACTGCCCAATCCGACCGAACCGATCTGCACGGACCGCGTGACGGTCGAAACCAACCGCGATTTCCTGTTCATCGGCCGGGTCGAGGCCGAGAAGGGCATCGAAGACGCGATCGCCGCCGCGCGGCTGGCCGGCGTGCCGCTGAAGGTGATCGGCGAAGGCCCTTTGCGCATGCCGCTGACCCGGCAGTATCCCGAGGTCGACTTCCTGGGCTGGAAAAGCCGCGAGGACATGGCCGGGATCCTTGCCGGTGCGCGCGCGCTGATCATGCCGTCACGCTACCCCGAACCCTATGGCCTTGTCGCCGCCGAGGCCGCCCGCAGTGGTCTGCCGGTCATCCTGGCCCAGACCGCCTTCCTGGGTCCGGATTTCCTGCGCCTGGGCATCGGGCTGTGCTGCGACACACGGGATCCCGACCGCCTGGCCGCCGCCATCGCCGTGATCCGCGACATGGAACCCGCCCGCATCCGCGAGATGAGCCTGCGCGCCCGCCGCGAGGCCGACAGGGTCTCGACCACGCCGGGGGCGTGGATCGAGGGCCTGATGGCACAATATACAAGGACGGTGCGCTGACCGGTCAGCGCCCTCACCGTCTGCTCCATTTCTGGAAGAGGTATAGTGTCACGACGGTGACGACGACGGCTGAGAGGAGGTAGAGGGCTGCGGCCCAGAGGCCGAGTGTTGCGGTGAGTGTGAGGCCCGCGAGGGGGGCGAAGGCGGCGCCGAAGAGCCAGGAGAGGTTTGTGGAGATGGCGGTGCCGGTGTAGCGGAATTCGGGCGGGTAGCGGTTGGGGACGATGGCGGAGGCCTGTCCGTAGGCGAAGCCCAGCAGCAGGAAGCCCGGCAGGATGAAGAGGGCTGGCGCGAAGTTGAGCGCGCCGAGCAGCAGGCAGAGGATGACGATCAGCGAGGTCGAGATCCAGAGCACGCGCTGGCGGGTGATGCGGTCGGCCAGCAGGCCGGATGCGACGACACCGGCGACGGCGAGGACGCCGCCGAAGACCTGCAGCAGCAGGATGTGGGAGATGCGCTGCTGGGTGTAGAGATGTTCGTAGGCCAGCGGGAAGACGGTGACCATGTGGAACAGCGCGTAGCTGGCCAGGGGCAGGAAGGTCGAGACGAGGATCATGCGCCAGTGGTCGCGCAGCAGCTCGGGCAGGGGGGCGGACTGCATGACCCGGGCATCGCCGCCCAGATCCGATTCGAGCAGGCGAATCCGTGCGAACAGGGCGACGACATTGACGCCGAAGACGGCGAAGAAGGTGAATCTCCAGCCGAATTCGTAAAATTCTTCGGATGTGAGGAAGCCGGTGAGCACGTAGAACAGCGCGGCGGCGACGATGAAGCCCAGCGGACCGCCAAGTTGCGGGATCATCGCGTAAAATCCGTTCCGGCCCGGAGGTGCGGCATTTTGCAGCTGTAGCGTCAAACCGTCCCATGCCCCGCCCAGCCCGATGCCCTGGGTGAAGCGCAACAGCGCCAGCAGGACGGGGGCGAGCCAGCCGATCTGGGCGTATCCGGGCAGCAGGCCGATGGCGACGGTTGAGGTGCCCAGGATCATCAGGGCGACGATGACCTTGGCGCGCCGGCCGATCCGGGCCTGCACACGCCTGCCGACAAGGCCGGCGATGGGCCTTGCGATAAAAGCCAGCGAAAACAACAGGAAAGACAGCATCGTTCCGGTGACCGGATCGAAGGTCGGAAAGAACAGATGCGGAAAGACGATGGCCGAGGCGATGGCGTAGACGAAGAATCCGAAGAAATCCGTCACCCGCGCCATGACCACCGTGGTGATGATCTCGTCGATGGTAACCGGCTGTGACGCCGATGTATCGGTGAGTGTCATGGTTTCCTCCTCCCTGACATGGGCCCGGGGTCCGGGCCGCCTCCTGAGGCCAGCCTGCCCCAGATAGATTTTAATTTCACCATGATTTGCATCAAGAAGCCGTTGCAATTTTCTGCGACTGCGAGATAAGCAGCGCTCGCCAGACGCAGGGGCCAGCACAGCCTGGCCTGCCGGGAAGTCAGTCTTCGCTCGTCTGGAAACATCGAGACGGAGATTGTCCATGAGCATTTTGCGCTCGCGCTTCCTGTCAGTATCAGTTGCCCTGGTTTCCCTTACCCTGTTGTCGGGCTGCAACCTGCTGGTCCTGAACCCCTCCGGGGATGTCGCCCGTCAGGAGGGCAACCTGATCGTCTACGCGACGATGCTGATGCTCATCGTGATCGTGCCGGTGATCCTGCTGACGCTGTTCTTCGCCTGGAAATACCGGTCGTCGAACACCGATGCGACCTATGAGCCCGAGTGGGATCATTCGGTCAGCATCGAGATCGTGGTCTGGTCGGTGCCTCTGGCGATCATCATCTGCCTGGGCGGTCTGACCTGGGTGGCGACGCACCGGCTGAACCCCTACGACGACGTGAAACGGATCTCGGTGGACAAGCCGCTGGACGCGTCGGTCAAGCCGCTGACGATCGAGGTGGTGGCGATGGACTGGAAATGGCTGTTCATCTACCCCGAACAGGGCATCGCGACGGTCAACGAGGTGGCGGCGATCACCGACCGGCCGGTCGAGTTCAAGATGACCTCGTCGACGGTGATGAACGCCTTCTACATCCCCGACCTGGCCGGCATGATCTATACCATGACCGGGATGGAGACCGAGCTGAACGCGGTGATGAACCACGACGGCGTCTACGACGGGTTCTCGGCGAATTATTCCGGGATGGGCTACAACTGGATGCGCTTCAAGTTCCATTCGATGGACCAGGCCGGGTTCGACGCCTGGGTCGACAAGGTGCGCGCCAGCGACGACACGCTGGACCGGCCGACCTTCGTGGAGCTCGACAAGCCGTCCAAGGCCCACCCGGTGACCTACTACGGGTCCGTCGAGGAAAACATGTGGACGCGGATCCTGAACCAGTGCGTGTCCGACGACGCGCTGTGCATGAACGACATGATGATGGTCGACGCGCTTGGCGGCGGCGGTCTGGAAGGGCTTTACAACCGCGAGCTCTACCGCGGCATGTGCTCGGCGGACGATCCGCGGGCGCTGCTGGACATCCTGCGGCCGAACGACAGCGAGGTCCGCAAGGACGCGGTGATGTCGGCCACCGACCTCCTGCCCGACTTCCTGGCCCCCGCGGATGCGGCGTCCGGGGCGCAGGCGCAGACACTTCCCGCATCCGAGGGGCAATAACGAAATGGCAAGCGAACTGACACATGGCGCGACGGCCCCGGCCGAGGTGAGCCCGATCTTCGGCAAGCTCTCCTGGGACGCGATCCCGTATCACGAGCCGGTCCTGGTGATCACCTTCATCGGTGTCGCGATCATCGGGGCGCTCGTTCTGTTCCTGATGACGAAATACCGGCTGTGGGTCCCGCTGTGGACCGACTGGGCGACGTCGATCGACCACAAGAAGATCGGGATCATGTACATGGTGCTGGGCTTCATCATGTTCGTGCGCGGCTTTGCCGACGCGCTGCTGATGCGCTCGCAGCAGGCGCTGGCCTCGATGGGCTACGCGGGCTACCTGCCGCCGCACCATTACGACCAGGTGTTCAGCGCCCATGGCGTGATCATGATCTTCTTCGCGGCGATGCCCTTCGTGACCGGCTTCATGAACTTCGTGATGCCGCTGCAGATCGGGGCGCGCGACGTGGCCTTCCCGTTCCTGAACAACTTCAGCTTCTGGCTGACGGTGTCGGGGGCGGTGCTGGTGATGGTGTCGCTGTTCGTCGGCGAATTCCAGACCAACGGCTGGCTGGCCTATCCGCCGCTGTCGGGGCTGGAATACAGCCCCTCGGTGGGGATGGATTATTACCTCTGGGCGCTGAACATCGCGGGGGTGGGCACGACGCTGTCGGGCATCAACCTGGTGGTGACCATCGTCAAGATGCGCGCGCCGGGCATGACCTGGATGCGGATGCCGATCTTCACCTGGACGACGCTGTGCACCAACGTGCTGATCGTGGCGTCCTTCCCGGTGCTGGCGGCGACGCTGGCGCTGATGACGGCCGACCGCTACCTGGGCACGCAGTTCTTCGTGCCCGAACTGGGCGGCAACCCGATGATGTACGTCAACCTGATCTGGATCTGGGGCCACCCGGAGGTCTACATCCTGATCCTGCCGATCTTCGGCATCTTCTCGGAGGTGGTGTCGACCTATTCGGGCAAGCGGCTGTTCGGCTATACCTCGATGGTCTACGCGACCTGCGTGATCATGGTGCTGTCCTACCTGGTGTGGCTGCACCACTTCTTCACCATGGGCGCGGGGGCCAGCGTGAACTCGTTCTTCGGGATCACCACGATGATCATCTCGATCCCGACGGGGGCCAAGCTGTTCAACTGGCTGTTCACCATGTACAAGGGCCGGATCCGGTTCGAACTGCCGATGCTGTGGACCATCGCCTTCATGGTGACCTTCACGATCGGGGGCATGACCGGCGTGCTGCTGGCGGTGCCGCCGGCGGATTACGTGCTGCACAACTCGCTGTTCCTGGTGGCGCACTTCCACAACGTGATCATCGGCGGCGTGGTCTTCGGCGTCTTCGCCGGGGTCACCCACTGGTTCCCCAAGGCCTTCGGCTTCCGGCTTGACCCGTTCTGGGGCAAGCTCAGCTTCTGGGGCTGGATCGTGGGCTTCTACCTGGCGTTCATGCCGCTCTACATCCTGGGGCTGATGGGCGTCACCCGCCGCCTGAGCCAGTTCGAGGACACGATCTACGCGGGCTACTTCGTGACCGCGCTGATCGGGGCGCTGTGCATCGCCTTCGGCATCGCGTGCTTCTTCATCCAGCTCTACGTGTCGATCCGCGACCGCGAGCGGCTGCGCGACACCACGGGCGATCCCTGGGACGGGCGCACGCTGGAATGGTCGACCAGCTCGCCGCCGCCCTACTACAACTTCGCCTTCACGCCGCGGATCCACGACATCGACGCCTTTGCCGACATGAAAAAGCACGGCTACACCCGTCCGACCGACGGCTTCACCCCGATCCACATGCCGCGTTCCACGGCGTCCGGGGCGATCATGGCCGGCTTCCTGACGGTGATGGGCTTCGCGATGATCTGGCACATCTGGTGGCTGGCCGCCGTCAGCTTCCTGGCGACGATCGTCTGGGGCATCGGCCATACCTTCAACTATGACCGCGACTACTATGTCCCCGCCGACGAGGTCCGCGACATCGAAAGCGCCCGCGGCGCCCAGCTGGAGCCTGCCGAATGAGCACTGCACCCCAACCCCTGGACGCCTCCCTTGACGGCCCGCGCGACTTCTTCGTGATCGAAGACCCGCACCACGACGGGCATGATGGCGGGCATGACGGCGACCACCACCACGAGACCGGCACCATGCTGGGCTTCTGGGTCTACCTGATGAGCGACAGCCTGATCTTCGGCATCCTCTTCGCGGTCTACGCGGTGGTCGGTCAGAACTATGCCGCGGGCCCGTCCCCGGCGGACCTGTTCGAGATCGACATGATCCTGATCTCGACCTTCATGCTGCTGTTCTCGTCGATCACCTACGGCTTCGCGGTGATCAACATGCACCAGCGCAAGGTGGGCATGTTCTACCTGTGGATGGTGGTCACCCTGATCTTCGGCCTGATCTTCCTGGGGCTCGAGATCAAGGAGTTCACCCACCTCTGGCACATCGGCGCCACGCCGTCGGCCAGCGCCTTCCTGTCGGCCTTCTTCACGCTGGTGGGCACCCACGGGCTGCACGTGACGGCCGGGTCGATCTGGCTGGTGGTGCTGCTGGTGCAGGTCGGGCTGCACGGGCTGACGCCCGAGAACACCCGCCGGATCATGTGCCTGAGCCTGTTCTGGCACTTCCTCGACCTGATCTGGATCGGGGTGTTTTCCTTCGTCTACCTGACCGGAGTGCTGCTATGACTTCGCCCGCGCACGACACCTCTCCCGCAACCTACGACGCCCGCGGCGCCTACATGAACTACCTGACGGGCTTTGCCCTGTCGGTGTTCCTGACGCTGATCCCCTTCGCCCTGGTCATGAGCGGCTGGGACATCGGCATCGGCTGGGCGCTGGCGGTCATCTTCGGCTTCGGCGCGATCCAGGTCATCGTCCACGTGCATTACTTCCTGCACGTCTCCGCCCACAACGAACAGGGCTGGCAGGTCCTCTCCCTGCTCTTCACCATCATCCTGCTCGTCATCGTCCTGTCCGGCTCCATCTGGGTCATGTTCCACCTCAAGGAAAACATGATGCCCGCCCACGAACAGATCGAACGCGTCAAGAACCTCCCGTGAGACAGGGCGGCGCGCGCCCCCCGGGCGCGGGTCCGACGGCAGACCATTCAGGGGCGGTCCGGCATATCCGGGCCGCCCTTCGCCGTTTCGGGGCTGCCGGGGGGTGAAAGACGATGAATGTGACTGATCCTCATGATTTTCATTCTTATTATGAATTTGCGCGCAGTCTTACCCATGGGTTAGGTGGTGTGACCCAATTCGAAAGCCAGATTTCATGCATGCGTTCAAGCTACCCCGATCCTCCGCTTTCCAGGAGGTCGCCCGCGCGGCCGCCGATCGGATCCTGATCCTGGACGGCGCCATGGGGACGATGGTCCAGACCGTGGGGCTGACCGAAGAGGATTTCCTGGGCCAGGGCGGCACGCCGCTGGCGCACGCGACGGACCATCCCCAGAAGGGCAACAACGACCTGCTGTCGCTGACGCAGCCAAATGTGATCGAGGACATCCATTACCAGTTCGCCAGGGCCGGCGCGGATATCGTCGAGACCAACACGTTTTCCTCCACCACCATCGCCCAGGCCGATTACGGGCTGCAGGGCGCGGTGCATGACCTGAACGTCGCCGGCGCCCGCGTGGCGCGCGCCGCGCTGGACAGGGCCACGGCCGAGGACGGCAAGCCCCGCTGGGTCGCGGGCGCCGTCGGGCCGACCAACCGGACCGCATCGATCAGCCCGGACGTGAACGACCCGGGCTATCGCGCGGTGACCTTCGACGACCTGCGCGTGGCCTATGGCCAGCAGATCCGGGGCCTGATCGAAGGCGGCGCCGACCTGATCCTGATCGAGACGATCTTTGACACGCTGAACGCCAAGGCCGGCATCTTTGCCTGTTTCGAAGCCTTCGCCGAACTGGGCAAGCGCCTGCCGGTGATGATCTCGGGGACGATCACCGATGCGTCGGGGCGGACCCTGTCGGGGCAGACGCCCACCGCCTTCTGGCATTCGGTGCGCCATTCCCGGCCGATGACCATCGGGCTGAACTGCGCGCTTGGCGCCGACGCCATGCGCCCGCATCTGGTGGAACTGGCGGACGTCGCCGACGCCATGGTCTGCGCCTATCCCAATGCCGGGCTGCCCAACGCCTTCGGGCAGTACGACGAAACTCCCGACAGCAACGCCGCCCAGGTCGAAACCTTTGCGCGCGAAGGCCTGGTCAACATCGTCGGCGGCTGCTGCGGCACCACGCCGGACCACATCCAGGCCATCGCCGAGGCGGTGGCCCCCCATTCACCACGCAAACTGCCCCGGGAGGATCGCCAATGACCGATCATCTGCTGCGCCTGTCGGGGCTTGAGCCCTTTGTCCTGACCAGGGACATCCCCTTCGTCAACGTGGGCGAACGCACGAACGTCACCGGATCGGCCAAGTTCCGCAAGCTGATCACCAATCGCGATTATGCCACCGCGCTGGACGTGGCCCGCGACCAGGTGGCCAACGGCGCCCAGATCATCGACGTCAACATGGACGAGGGCCTGATCGACAGCAAACAGGCGATGATCGACTTCCTGAACCTTGTCGCCGCCGAACCCGACATCGCCCGCGTGCCGGTGATGATCGACAGTTCGAAATGGGAGGTGATCGAGGCCGGCCTGCAATGCGTGCAGGGCAAGTCGGTGGTCAACTCGATCTCGCTCAAGGAAGGCGAAGAGGCGTTCCGCCACCATGCCGAACTGTGCCTGGCCTATGGCGCGGCGGTCGTGGTCATGGCCTTTGACGAGGACGGCCAGGCCGACACCTATCAGCGCAAGACCGAGATCTGCGCGCGGGCCTACAAGATCCTTACCGAAGAGGTCGGTTTCCCGCCCGAGGACATCATCTTTGATCCCAACGTGTTCGCCGTGGCGACAGGGATCGAGGAGCACGACAATTACGGCGTCGATTTCATCGAGGCGACGCGCTGGATCCGCCAGAACCTGCCGCACGCCCATGTCTCGGGCGGGGTGTCGAACCTGTCGTTTTCGTTCCGGGGCAATGAACCGGTACGCGAGGCGATGCATGCGGTGTTCCTGTACCACGCCATCACCGCGGGGATGGACATGGGCATCGTCAACGCCGGGCAGCTGGCCGTCTACGACCAGATCGACCCGGACCTGCGCGAAGCCTGCGAAGACGTGGTGCTGAACCGTGTGCCCAAGGCGGGCGGCACGGCGACGGAACGGCTGCTGGACATTGCAGAACGCTTCAAGGGCGGCGAGCGCAAGGAGAAGGTGCGCGACCTGGCCTGGCGCGAATGGCCGGTCGAGAAGCGGCTGGAACATGCGCTGGTCAACGGCATCACCGAATTCGTCGACGAAGACACCGAAGCCGCGCGGGTGGCCGCCGAAAAGCCGCTGGACGTGATCGAAGGCCCGCTGATGGCGGGCATGAACGTGGTCGGCGACCTGTTCGGCGCGGGCAAGATGTTCCTGCCGCAGGTGGTGAAATCGGCCCGGGTGATGAAACAGGCGGTCGCCGTGCTGCTGCCCTACATGGAGGCCGAGAAGGCCGGCCAGCGGTCTTCGGCCGGCAAGGTCATCATGGCCACCGTGAAGGGCGACGTGCACGATATCGGCAAGAACATCGTCGGCGTCGTGCTGGCCTGCAACAACTACGAGATCGTCGACCTGGGCGTCATGGTGCCGCCGCAGAAGATCCTGCAGGCGGCCAGGGACGAGGGCGCCGATGTCATCGGCCTGTCGGGGCTGATCACGCCGTCGCTGGACGAAATGGTGCACCTGGCCGACGAGATGGAGAAGGGCGGCTTTGACATCCCGCTGCTGATCGGCGGCGCGACCACGTCCAAGGTGCATACCGCCGTCAAGATCGCGCCGCAGTACAAGCGCGGGCAGGCGATTTACGTGACCGATGCCAGCCGGGCGGTGGGTGTGGTTTCCGCGCTGCTGAGTGCCACGCAGAAGCCGGCCTATATCGAAGGCATCCGCGCCGAATACGACGAGGTCGCCGAACGCCACGAACGGGCCGAGGCCGCCAAGTCGCGCCTGCCGCTGGCCGAGGCCCGCGCCAACGCGATGCAGATCGACTGGACCGGCTACAAGGTGCCCGCGCCCGGGTTCACCGGATCGCGGGTGATCGAAGACTGGGACCTGGCCGAGATCGCGCGCTACATTGACTGGACCCCGTTCTTCCAGACATGGGAGCTGAAGGGCGTTTATCCCAAGATCCTGGACCATCCCGAACAGGGCGAGGCCGCGCGGTCGCTGTTTGCCGATGCCCAGGCGATGCTGCAGCGGATCATCGGCGAGGCATGGTTCGGGCCGCGCGCCGTGCTGGGCTTCTGGCCGGCGAACACCGTGGGCGACGACATCCGGCTTTATGGCGATGACAGCCGGGGCGAAACGCTGGCCTCGCTGCACACGCTGCGCCAGCAGACCCGCAAGCGCAACGGCCGGCCCAACGTGGCGCTGGCCGATTTCGTGGCGCCCGAAGGGGTTGCGGCGGATTACGTCGGCGGTTTCGTGGTGACTGCGGGCCCGGAAGAAGCCACCATCGCCAAGCGGTTCGAGGACGCGGGCGACGATTATTCCGCCATCCTGGTCAAGGCGCTGGCCGACCGCTTTGCCGAAGCCATGGCCGAGATGCTGCACCAGCGGGTGCGGCGCGAATTCTGGGGTTATGACGCGGACGAAAGCTTTGCCCCGGACGAGCTGATCGGCGAACCCTATCGCGGCATCCGCCCGGCGCCCGGCTATCCGGCACAGCCCGACCATACCGAAAAGCTGACGCTGTTCCGGCTGCTGGACGGCGAAAACGCCACCGGCGTGACGCTGACCGACAGCATGGCGATGTGGCCGGGGTCGTCGGTGTCGGGCCTTTATATCGGCCATCCGGATGCCTATTATTTCGGTGTCGCCAAGATCGAACGCGACCAGGTCGAGGATTACGCCGCCCGCAAGGGCATGACGGTCGAAGACGCCGAACGCTGGCTGGCCCCGATCCTGAATTACCGGCCGACCAAGGCGGCCGCGACCATCGCCGCGGAATAGCAGGCCGGCCCAACAGCCGCCCCCGGTGCGGGGCGCAGGATCGGAGACGGCATGGATAACGCATTGAAAACCCGGCTGGCAGGCGCCCTGCGCGCGCGGCCCGCCGGGCCGTTCCATTTCCGCGACCTCTACGGGCCGGGGTGGGACGCGCTGTATATCGGCGACAAGGTGAAGCTGGGCAACGCCTTCCTGCGGCTGGTCCGCGACGGCGATTTCCCCGGGCTTCGCGACACCGGGCGCAAGGCCGGCGGCGGCAGGGTGTACGAAAAGACCGGCTGACCGGCCACCGGAACCGGCCCGAAGGAGACATCCCATGATCAAGTCGAAGGACCAGGTCCCCGTCTTTCTGCTGACCGGTTTTCTGGGGGCGGGTAAGACGACGCTGCTGAACCGGATGCTGGAAGATCCGGCGCAGCAGGACACGGCGCTGATCATCAACGAATTCGGCCTTGTGCCGGTCGATCACGACCTGGTGCGCGAGGGCCGGGAAAAGCCGATGGTGACCACCACGGGCTGCATCTGCTGCACCGTGGGCAGCGATCTGCGGTCATCGCTGAACGACCTGCTGGCGGGGCGGCGAAACGGCAGCCTGCCGCCGTTTTCGCGGGTCATCGTCGAAACCACGGGGCTGGCCGACCCGGCGCCCATCGTCAACAGCCTGATCCCCGGCGGTATCCGGGCCATGTCGATGGCCGATCACGCGGTGGCGCGGGCGTTTCGCCTGTCCGGCGTGATCACGGTGGTGGATGTGGAAGGCATCGAGGCGGCGCTGGACATGCATCCCGAAAGCCTGCGCCAGATCGCCTTTGCCGATCACGTGGTGCTGTCGCGGACGGATCAGGTGCCCGCCGCAGACTGGCCCGACAGGATCCGGGCGATGAACCCCGGGGTGCAGATCCACGATGCTGCCGCGCCCGGGTTCAGGCCCGCCGCCCTGCTGCAACCCGGCAGCTATTCGGCCTTTGGCAAGGGCGATGGGGTCGAGGCCTGGCTGGCCTGCGAAACCGGCCACGATGGCCACGATCGCCACGGCGGACAGTTCCATGACCTGAACCGGCACGGCAACGTGCTGGCGGTGCCTTTGACCTTGGATGAACCGCTGGAGCTTGGCGCCTTGCGCAGGTTCCTGGCCGCGCTGACATCGGACACGGACAACGGGTTGCTCAGGGTCAAGGGGATGGTGGCGCTGCGCGACAACCCGGCGGCGCCGGCGGTGGTGCACGCGGTGCAGCATCGGCTGTATCCGCTGATACGGCTGGACGGATGGCCCGACGGCCAGGCGGTCAGCCGGCTGGTGGTGATCGGGACCAACCTGGACGAGGCGCAGCTGCGCAAGGACTTCGCCGCCCTAGGCCAAGCCGCGCCGCAGCCTTTCCTGTCCGCCGCGCTGGAGGCGTTCCGCAGGGGCTGAACGTGGCTCACCGGTCGGCGCGGATCCAGGCCTGTGCGCCCTGCAGGACAGCCGTGTGCACCGCCCGCCCGATCGCCTCGCCCAGGGCTGTGTGAAGCCCGGCGTAACACGCGGCCCCGTCGGGGGCCGCGACGGCCAGGCAATCGGTGCCTGTTCCCGTCGCGGGGCCATTGGGCAGGGGCCAGCCGGCGTCGATCACGGCGGTGGTGCGGGCCTGGACGGCGATGCTCAGCGCTTCGATCAGGGCGGTTTGGGACAGGCCGGCCGACAGCTGCACGGCGACGTTGATCGTGCCCCAGTCGCGCCCCGAATAATCCACCCGCGCGCCGACCCGTTCGGCGTTCGACAGCCCCGTGGTGGCGACGGCATGGGCGGTGATGTCATCGACCGTGGCGATGCATTGGGTGAAACGGGACACATCGCGCGAGGTCAGGAAGGCCACGGCATCGTCCGCGCCGCGCGCCGCCAGGTCCGTGGCGAACCAGTCGGTCACGTCCAGGTCGGGCGGCAGGTCGCTGTTGTGGACCTCGCGCCAGAGGATGCGGGTTGCCGTCACGAAGCCGGGCCGGTGCGGCGCCCAGCTAAGCACATTCTGCGGCGCGCCCAGGTCGAAGTCCAGCCAGGGCCGGTCCAGCGTGACGCGCGCCATCACAGCACGCCGAGCGGCTGGAACACCGGCCCCTCCGGCGTCTGTTCGTGAAAGATGGATATGCCATAGGCCCGCGCCATCAAGTCGGGCGTCAGCACCTTGGCCGGGGGACCATCGGCCAGGATGCGGCCCCCGGCCAGCAGGATCAGCCGGGTGCAGTGGCGCGCGGCCAGCCCAAGGTCATGGAGCGAGGCAAAGACCGACCGGCCGTCGCGCGCGAGGTCGGCAAAGGCGGTCATGGTCGAGATCTGGTGCGCCGGGTCCAGCCCGGCGACGGGTTCGTCCGCCATCAGCAGGGCGGTGTCCTGCGCCATGGCGCGGGCCAGAAGGGCGCGGGCCTGTTCGCCCCCCGACAGCCGCGAGGCGGCGCGCTGGCGGAACGCCTCCAGCCCCATGCGGGCGATCACCCGGTCGACCAGCGCCTGGTCGGCGGGCGACAGGCGGGCGCCGGCGGGCAGATGCGGCGTGCGGCCCAGCGACACCAGCCGCTCCACGGTGATCGGCCAGGCGATCTCGCGTTGTTGGGGCATCCAGGCGGCGGCGCGGGCGCGGTCCCGGGGGGGCAGGGTGGCGAGCGACGAAGTGCCCTGCGCCGGGATCAGGCCAAGGGCGGCACGCATCAGGCTGGTCTTGCCGGCGCCGTTGGGGCCCAGCAGGCCGACGAATTCGCCCGCCCCGATGGTCAGCGACACGTCGTGCAGCACGGGCCGGTCGCGCAGCGTCAGCGACAGGTTCTGCAGCGTCAGCCCGGTCATGCCAGCCCCTTGCGCGTCTTGTAGATGAGGTGCAGGAACAGCGGCGCGCCGACCAGCGCGGTCAGCACCCCCAGCTTCAGGTCGCGTTCGGGCAGGATCAGGCGCACGGCGATATCGGCCATCAGCAGCATGGCCGCCCCGCCAAGGGCGGACGCCTTCAGCAGGCGCGCCGGCTGGGCGCCGACGAAGGGGCGCAGGATGTGCGGCACCACCAGCCCGATGAACCCGATGGCGCCCGCAACGGCGGTTGCGGCGCCGACAAGGCAGGCGGTGCCCAGCACCAGCAGCAGGCGCATCCGGGGCAGGCGGATGCCCATGGTGGTCGCCGCGTCTTCGCCCAGCGTCAGCGCATCCAGCCCCCGGCCCATCGACAGCAGCAGCCCGGCGCCCAGCAGGCCGAAGGGCAGGAACAGCCAGACATGCTGCATCGACCGGTCGGCGAGGGACCCCATCATCCAGAACACGATCTCGTTCGCGGCAAAGGGATTGGGCGACAGGTTCAGCACCAGCGAGGTCAGCGCCGAGGCCATGGCGGATATCGCGATCCCCGCCAGGATCAGGGTCAGCGTGTCGCCCTGCGGGGCGGCCAGCAGCATCACCAGCAGGACACCGGCGACGGCCCCCGCCAGCGCGGCCAGCGGCAGGCCGAAGGTGCCCATGGCCGCCAGCCCGGTGTTGATGGCGATCACCGCGCCCAGGGCGGCAGAGGCCGAGACGCCGATCAGCCCCGGTTCGGCCAGCGGGTTGCGAAGGTAGCCCTGCATCGCCGCCCCGCTCAGCCCCAGCCCGGCGCCGATCATCAGCGCCAGCAGCGCGCGCGGCAGGCGGATTTCGCGCATGACCAGCGTCAGGGGGCCGTAATCGTCGGAAAACAGCGCCGAAAGACACTCCCATGGACCGACCTGCGCCTGCCCGATGACCAGCGAGGCGGTGAACAGCACCAGGACCAACCCGGCAAGGCCAAGCATCAGGCGGGTCACGGGCGCGGCTCCATCCGGCGGCGTTCGTCGGCCAGCGTTTCGATCGCGCGCAGCACGTGGGGCGTGCCGCAGACCCAGTCGGCATCGCGCATCTGCCCGGCACCGCTTTGGGCGGCCAGGGCGCGCACGACCGGGTGGGTCAGGATCTCTTCGGCGCGGGAGGGGTGCGCGTAGGGGGTGGTGGCGATCAGCAGGTCGGGATCGGACAGCACCAGCAGTTCCAGCGGCAGCGCGCCCAGGCTGTCATACCCCAGCTCGGCCGCGATATTGGCGAAACCGGCGGCCTCGACGATCTGGCCGGCCAGCGACCGGGGGCCGGAGGTATAGCCGTTGGCCGCGTAAAGCGCGGCGCGGGGGCGGTCCTGCGCGGCGGTTTCCAATGCGGCAAGGCGGGCATCGTAATCGGCCAGCAGGGCGGCGGCGGCGTCTTCGCGGCCCAGAACCGCGCCCATCTGGACGATCCGGTCGCGGACGTCGTCCAGCGACCGGGCGGGTTGTACCTGGACGACGGGGATGCCCAGGCGGCGCAGCATGTCGGTGGTGGCCAGCCGCGAATAGGATCCGGCGACGACCAGGTCGGGCTGCAGCAGATAGATCTCCTCGGCCAGCCCGTGGTTGACGGGGTAGGCCATGGCGTCATCCGCCATGGCCGAGGACCGGGGATCGCGCGCGATGTAGGAGACCGACAGCAATTGCCCGGGCGCGGCCAGCAGCATCGCCAGCTGGTCGGTGCACAGGTTCATCGACACCACCCGCGCCGGCCCGGCATGGGCGGCTGTGGCGGCCCAGAGCAGGGCAAGAAGAAGACCGGACAGGGATTTCATGACTCAAACAGGGGGGATCAGAAGCTGGCGCGCAACCCGATATAGGCCGCCCGCCCGCGCGAGGCATAGCCCCAGACGTCGGAATATTCCTTGTCCAAGAGGTTGGTGATCCGCCCGGTCAGCACCAGATTGTCGGTCAGGTCGTACTGGGCCGAGACATCCACCGTGGCGTAGTTCGCCAATTCCTCGGTCGCGTAGGCGCCCCAGTACTGGGTGTCGTAATTGCCGGCGACGTAATGCAGATCGCCGGTGACCGACCCGCGCCCGCCGAAGATGTCGTGCGTGGCGCTTAGCAGGATGTCGTGCCT
Source organism: Marinibacterium anthonyi (assembly GCA_003217735.2). Lineage (GTDB taxonomy): Bacteria > Pseudomonadota > Alphaproteobacteria > Rhodobacterales > Rhodobacteraceae > Marinibacterium > Marinibacterium anthonyi. The sequence continues at coordinate 65,695 of CP031585.1, forward strand.
GGGCCGGCGGATTTCGACCGAACCGTCGGGGTTTTCGGCATCGAGGTAGGTATAGGACAGCCGCAGGCTGAGCGCGTCGGTCGCGGCCAGCTGCGCGGCCAGTTCGACGCCCTGGCGCGGGCTGTCGCCGTCTTCGTTTTCGTAGGAGAAGACCGAGGCGCCGCTGACCGGATCGACACCGGCGAAATAGCTGACGATCTCGTTCGTCAGGGTCTCGTTGAAATAGGTGACGTCGACCAGCCCGCGCCCTTGCAGAAAGGGCAGTTCGACGCCCAGATCGAAGCCGGTGTTTTCTTCGGGCTTCAGGTCGGGGTTTCCAAGGTAGACCTGCGTCCCGTAATCCTCGTCCGAATACAGTTCGAAATAGGTGGGGTTCACGATGCCCTTGCCGGCCGAGGCATGCAGGCGGATGCCGGTCGCCGTGGTGTAGGACCCGCTGGCGGTCCAGGTGGTGGCATCGGCGAAGACGTCGTTGACATCGCGCCGCGCGCCCAGCTGGATCGACAGCCCGTTGTCGAAGGTGCCCCGGTATTCCAGCGCCACGGAACTGGTTTCGCGTTCGTACAGCGGGTTGGTGGACGAGGAATCGCGCTGCCATTCGAGGAAAACGTTCAGCAGGTGGCTGGCGGTGTCCACCGCCGGCCCGTCGATGCCGAAGCTGGCGATGTACTTGGCCGACTGGGTGTCGGTTTCGGTCCAGGCGCCGCCATTGGCGGATTGGTCGAAATCGGTGCGTTCATAGGACAGGCGGTGGGTCAGACGCCCGCCAAGGCTGTCGTATTGGCCCCAGACCTGGGCGATCTGTTCGTGGCGGTCGGAATAGGGCACCGGGTCGTCGACGACGTATTGATCGGCGGTCGTGGCCAGGTAATCGGTGCTGTCCTCGCGATAGCGTTCCTCGGACCGGCGAAAGTTGAAGCCCAGCGTCAGGTCGGGCGTCACGAGGTAGTCGCCGGTCAGCTGGACGGTGCCGCGCCGGATACCGTCCTTTTCGCCGTCGCTGCCCGACAGGTCATATCCCTTGTCGTCGTCATAGGCCGTGTTGAAGGCCAGCCCGCCCTTGTCGGTGCGCGTCGACACCCGGGCCGAGCCACGATAGCCATCCGTCCCGACCTCGACCGTGCCGCCGTATTCTGAGCCATAGCCGCCCGATCTGGTGATGATGTTGATCACCCCGGCCGAGGCGTTGGATCCGTAGAACACCGATTGAGGCCCGCGCAGCACCTCGATGCGGTCGATGTTGGCGGTGTCGAGCCCGCTGAAGACGTATTCGCTGTCCCCGCCGGCGGCTTCGATGCCGTCGATCAGGACCAGCGTGTGATTGGCCTCGCCGCCGCGAATGCGGACCTGGGTAAAGCTGTCGCCAGACCCGTTGACCTGCACGCCCGGCACCGCGCGCAGCGCGTCCTGGACGGTGGTGATGCCGCGCGCCTCGATCTCTTCGGCGGTGATGACGGTGGCGGCGCGGCCATAGCGCTGCGCCTCGATCGGGGTGAACCCCCCCGAGACGACGATTTCGCCCAGCTCGGTCGCGTCCGCGTCCTCGGCGTATTGGGCCAACGAAAGGGTCGGGGTGAAGGCGGTCAGCGCGGCGGCGGCCAATGTCTGTTTCATGGGTCCTCACGGGGTCCAGAAACCCTGCCGGGGCAGGGCACGTCGAATGAAGTCCTTGGACGCCATGGGGACACCACGGGGTTCCGCAGACGGTGCAGGTCTCACCGCTACGGAAGAACCGTTGCCCGTGACGCCGCCCGCGCCCGAACAGGGTGATCGCTCTGGCAGGTCTCCTGACTCGCGGGTCAAAGCTTTGCCGCGCCTTCCCATCCCCGAAGGGAACAGTGGCGACATGCCGGCATCGCTCTCCGCTTACAGTTGCGGGGGCAGTCACGGAATTGGCCGCCCGCTTTGGGGGGCCGTACCGTGTTCCCTATTATCCGACGGTTTCCCGCCCGGACCAGAACGGGAGGAGCGTTCGGGGATTGCCCGCGTTCTGTCAAGCCGGTCGGGGCGTCAATGTCACTTGCAGGTTGTATCCGTTGCCGTCAGGCGACGGGCGTGACAACGGCCATCTGGGCATAGCGGCGATAGAGCCACGTATGATCGACCGATGCCGCGCCAAGCCCGTGCAACACGGTTTGAAGGTCTTCGCGCGGGCTGACGTGGAATTTCGCCAGCCAGGCCCGCAGCAGGGTGCGAAAGGCGCGGGGCAGGGCGACCTGATCGCCGAAATCGACGATCAGCAGCCGGCCGCCGGGGGCCACGTGGCGCAGCGCCTCGGCCACCGCGCCTTGCCAGTCGGGGATCATCGACAGGCTGTAGGACAGCACGACGCGGTCGAATTGCGCCTGTCCGAACAGGGTTTCGGGATCGAAGGCGCAGGCATCGCCCTGCGCCAGTGTCGCCCGTGCGCCCAGCTTGGCGCGGGCGCTGGCCAGCATCTGGGACGAGATATCCAGCCCGTAGAGAGTGCAGTCGGGATAGCGCCGCCCGATCAGGTCGAGGTTGCGGCCCGTCCCGCAGGCGATTTCCAGCACGCGGGCACCGGGCGGCGCGTCGATCCTGTCGATCAGGCGGTCGCGGCCCAGCAAGTAGTACTTGCGCGTGACGTCGTAGATGCGCCGCTGATGGCGATAGATGTCGTCCATCAGGGTGCCGTGGATGTCGGTGCTGTCGGTCATCGTTTCAGCCTTCGAACCGGTACAGATGCACCGCGCCGTAGATCGCCGACCGGTCATTGGCGGTGGCCTTCGCCGATGCGTCGGCGTCGTAGCGCCAGCGCGACAATATCGCGTTGGGCACGCGTCCGGGCAGGATATCCCGGGTGCCGCCGGTGCGGAACAGCACCCGCGCGCCGGGCGCGGCGGTGCGCGTGATTTCGGACCACAGCGCGGTCAGCTGCGCGTCGGTCATCCAATCCTGCGCGTCGAGCAGGATACAGACGTCCTGGCTGGCGCCCGGCGCTTCGGCCAGTACATCGGTGACGGACCGGTTCAGCACGCTGACCCGCGCGGCATTGGTGCGCACCTTGTCGAAATGGCGGGCCTGCAGGTAGGGCGGCACCGGGCCGTCGCCGGCGGGCGCATAGCCGCGATTGGCGGCCTGCCAGGCGAAGTAATTGTCGGACATGGGAAAATCGCAGAACAGCTTGCGCGTGCGGTCGCGCAGCACGGCGATGATGTCACCGCCGCCATCCGCCGCCAGCTTGTCGTATTGCGCCGGCGGGATGCCCAGCCCGAACAGCGCCGCGCGCTGGCGGGCCAGGAACCGCACGGCCCGTGTTTCGAACAGCGGCGCGATCCGGGTGTCGAAGAAGGCCCGTTGGTCGTCCAGTGTGCGGGCCTCGAGCAGGGGCGTGAAATCGACGCCGAAGACGCGGCAGATCCCGTGCGTGGTGCCGATGAACCGGCCCAGCAGCCCGTGGCGATAGAACCCCTTGCCCAGCAGGCGCACGCGGCGGCCGGTGATCGACGGGTCGGTCCACCAGGCCCGCGTGGTGGCATCCAGGTGCGGGGCGACGAACCGGTCGAACCGGGCGATGTTTTCGGGCCGGTCGGCATGGCCGAACATGTCGTAAAAGGCGGCGTGGTCGGGCAGGTGACGGGCGGCGGCCAGTTTCATCCGGTTCAGCGCCACGTGGGCCGGCGACAGGTCGACCGCCGTGATCGAGGCGGGATCGGCCGTCAGGTAGGACATCATGTTGCACCCGCCGGACGCGATACAGACCACCCGGTCCCCGGGCCCAAGCCCCAGCGCGTCCATGTCGGCGACCGGGTCTTCCCAGATCTGGGCATAGACCAGCCCCTGGAACAGCCGCCCGAACAGCCGCTCCAGCAGCCCGTCCGACGTCAGCGCGCCATTCTGGTTGACGGCCGCGTCGATGCGGTCGCGAACGGTTTGCATATGGGTCATCGTGGTGCCTTTCATTCCGCCGGCGGCAGGGCCAGCGGTTCCTTGCTGCGCGCGATCTTCCTGCGCGACATGCGGCGCGCCAGAAGCAGCTTGCGGGTGATGGCCTGTTCCCAGTCGACCAGGCGCAGCGATCCGTCCTCGTCCTCGACGATGGCGGTGCAGCTTTCGACCCAGTCGCCGGTGTTCACGTAGAGGATGTCGTCGATCCGACGCATGTTGGCGTGGTGGATGTGGCCACAGATCACCCCGTCGTACGTGCCGCGCCGGGCGCAATCGGCCAGCACGTCCTCGTACTGGCCGATGAAGTTCACCGCGTGCTTGACCTGCTGCTTGGTCCACTTGGACAGCGACCAGTAGCTGTGGCTCCACAATCGGCGGATGCGGTTGATGCGCGGGTTGCACCAGATCAGGAATTCATAGGCCCGGTCCCCCAGCAGTGCCAGCCAGCGGGCGTTCATCACGATGACGTCGAACTGATCGCCATGGGTCACCAGGTAGCGCTTGCCGTCGCGGGCGGTGAAATCGGCTTGGGGCACCACCTCGATCCCGCCGAAATGGGTGCCGAAGTAATCGCGCATCACCTCGTCGTGGTTGCCGGGAATGAAGATGATCCGCGTGCCCTGGCGCGCCTTGTCCAGGAACGCCTGCACCACGTCGTTGTGGGCCTGCGGCCAGTGCCAGCCGCGCTTCATCTTCCATCCGTCGAAGATGTCGCCGACCAGGTAGATCGTCTCGGCTTCGTATTTCGCCAGGAAATCCAGCAGCAGGTCCGCCTGGCAGCCACGGGTGCCCAGGTGAAGATCCGACAGGAAAATGGTTCGATGATACACCGGCTCGTCCGCGTCCTGTTTCCGGGCCCTTTTGAGCGGGGGACATAGGCAATCAGGATCACAGGGGTGTGACACCGGACAGGGACGCCCTGTCGCAGTCGGGGATCCGCCGGGATCCCCTGTCGGGTTGCCCTTGCGCTGCCGGCCGCGGGGCCGCATGCCCTTCGCCCGCACGTCACATGTATGCGCAACAATGTTGCGCGTGCTTGCAAACCGGGCCGCTTGCGCTTAGCTACCTGCCCCAACGTCACACGATCGGGGGGCCCAGATGAGCCAATCCAGACCGCAGAAGGCCCTGAGCGCCGCCGACATCCGGGCAAGAAAGGGCGGCACGCCGCTGGTCTGCCTGACCGCCTATACCACGCCAATCGCGCGGATCGCCGATGCCCATTGCGACCTGGTGCTGGTGGGCGATAGCGTCGGGATGGTGCTGCACGGCCTGCCCTCGACCCTGTCGGTGACGATGGAGATGATGATCCTGCACGGCCAGGCCGTGGCGCGCGGGCTGGACCGGGCGCTGATGGTCGTCGACATGCCGTTTGCCAGCTACGAGGAAAGCCCCGCCCAGGCGTTTCGCAACGCCGCCCGGCTGATGGCCGAAACCGGGGCCGGCGCGGTCAAGCTGGAAGGCGGGCGCCACATGGCCGAAACGATCCGCTTTTTGGTGGCGCGCGGCATCCCGGTGATGGCCCATATCGGCCTGACCCCGCAGGCGGTGAACGCGATCGGCGGCTACCGGGTGCAGGGCAGGGGGGCCGACGGGGCGCGCATTCTGGAAGATGCCCGCGCGGTGGCGGATGCGGGGGCGTTTTCGGTGGTGCTGGAAAAGGTGCCCGCCGCGCTGGCCGACCGGATCACCGCCGAAATCGCCATTCCCACCGTGGGCATCGGCGCGTCCGTCGCGTGCGACGGGCAGGTTCTGGTGATCGACGACATGCTGGGGCTGTTCGACGCGTTCCAGCCGAAATTCGTGAAACGTTACGCCCACCTGGCCGCCGATGCCGCACAGGCCGTGCGGCTGTACGCGGAAGAGGTCCGCGCCCGCGCCTTCCCCGCCCCAGAACATGTCTTTGCCGACGAAGGAGCCGGGTCATGAAGATCATCCGCCGCAAGGCCGAATTGCGGGACCTGACGCGCGCCTGGCGCCGCGCGGGCGACACCATCGGCGTGGTGCCCACCATGGGCGCGCTGCACGCCGGTCACCTGAGCCTGGTCGAAGCCGCCAAGGCGCGCGGCGGGCGGGTGATCGTGACGCTGTTCGTCAACCCGCGCCAGTTCAACAGCCCCGAGGACCTGGCGAAATACCCCCGGACCGAGGACAGCGACGCCGTCAAGCTCGCGCCCTATGACGTGGACGTGCTGTATGTGCCCGAGCCCGAGGAGATCTATCCCGAAGGCTTTGCCACCACCGTTTCGGTCGCCGGTGTCAGCGAAGGGCTGTGCGGCGCGGACCGGCCGGGGCATTTCGACGGGGTGGCGACGGTGGTGAGCAAGCTGTTGCTGCAGACCGACGCCGATTGCGCCTTTTTCGGCGAGAAGGATTACCAGCAACTGCAGGTCGTGCGCCGCCTGGCCACCGACCTGGACCTGAAGACCGAGATCGTCGGCTGCGCCACCATCCGCGAGGACGACGGGCTGGCCATGTCGTCGCGCAACCTGCGGCTGGACAGCGAAGCGCGCGGCACGGCCGGGGTGATCCCCCGGGTCCTGACGGGGGCGGCGGCGTCGCTGCAACAGGGCGTGCCGGTCGCGCAGGTGCTGGACCGGGCGCGGCGCGCGCTGGTGAACGAAGGGGTGGACAGGATCGACTACCTGGAACTCAGGCGCGACCCCGACCTTGCGCCGGTCACAACGCCCGAGCAGCCCTGCCGGCTGTTCGTCGCCGCCTGGTTGCACGGTGTACGGCTGATCGACAATGTCCCGGTCGGCGCGCGGTCGCCCCGCCTGGCCGACACCGGGCGCAGTGTCCAGCCGGCCTGAGGCCGGGCCGTCAGTTCGGCGGCCGTCGGCAGCCCGGGGATCGTTCCCCGAGCCGCTGTTTCCTGGCGCCGCCTGACACGGGCCGGCTGTGCCGGGCCAACCCGATGCGTCCCGCCCCGGACGCCGGATTGGAAAACGCCCGGCCCGGGAGGGGAACCGGGCGCCGGTGCATCACGCGAGGTGATGCACCTCCTGCAGGCCGTAGACGGGGGTGTCCAAGCCCTCCATCCGGGCCTTCAGCTGCAGGGCAAGGTAAAGCGAATAATGCCGCGACTGGTGCAGGTTGCCGCCGTGGAACCACAGGTTCGGTTGCCGGGTCGGTTTCCACATGTTGCGCTGCTCGCCTTCCCAGGGGCCCGGGTCCTTGGTGGTGTCCGATCCCAGCCCCCAGACCTTGCCGACCTTGTCCGCGACCTCCTGGCTGATCAGGTCGGCGGCCCAGCCGTTCATGCTGCCGTAACCGGTGGCCATGACGACCAGGTCGGCTTCAAGCCGGGTGCCGTCGGCCAGCACCACCGCCGTTTCGTCAAAGTGGTCCACCTGGCCCTTCACCAGCTTGACCTTGCCGTCGATGATCAGCTGGCTGGCGCCCACGTCGATGTAATAGCCCGACCCGCGCCGCAGGTATTTCATGAACAGCCCCGATCCGTCGTCGCCCCAATCCAGGTCGAACCCCGCCTTTTCGAGCCCCGCGTAGAAATCGGCATCGCGTTCGCGCATCCGGTCGTACAGCGGGATCTGGAATTCGTGCATGATCCGGTAGGGCAGCGAGGCAAAGATCATGTCGGCCTTTTCGGTCGTCACCCCGCTGGCCACGGCCTCTTCGGAATACAGCGCGCCCAGGCCGATATCCATCAGCGTGTCGGACCGCACGATATGGGTCGACGACCGCTGCACCATGGTCACGTCGGCATCCGCTTCCCAGAGCGCGGCGCAGATGTCATGGGCGGAATTGTTCGACCCGATCACGACGACCTTCTTGCCGGTCCAGGCATCCGGTCCCTCGTGCTGCGAGGAATGCTGGATCGTGCCGCTGAAGCTGTCCATGCCCGGGAACGAAGGCAGGTTCGGCCTGCCCGACATGCCGGTCGCCAGCACCAGCTGCGTGGGCTTCAGCACCACCTTTTCGCCGTCGCGGTCGACCTCGACCGTCCAGGTGCCGGTGGCTTCGTCAAAGCTGGCCTTCCGGACCGTCGAGCGGGTCCAGTAGGTCAGCTCCATCACCTTCGTGTACATCTCCAGCCAGTCGCCGACCTTGTCCTTGGGCGTGAAGACGGGCCAGGTGTCCGGGAACTTGATGTAGGGCAGGTGGTCGTACCAGATCGGATCGTGCAGGCACAGCGACTTGTAGCGGCTGCGCCATTGGTCGCCGGGGCGGTCGTGCTTGTCCAACACGATGGTCGGCACGCCAAGCTGGCGCAGACGCGCGCCAAGCGCGATGCCGCCCTGTCCGCCGCCGACGATCACGGTGTAGGGCTGCGTGCCGTAGCCCAGCGAGGCCTCCTCTGCCTCGCGCCGTTCCTTCCAGCTTGCGCGGTTCTTCTGCGCGCCATGTTCGGCCCCCAACGGGCGCCGCCGGCCGCGAGGTTCCTCGTACCCCTTCAGTTCCTGCAGCGCCGTCAGCAGGGTCCAGATCCGGCCGTTCTTCAGCCGCATCAGCCCCCAGCCCCGGCCCGCCTTGGTTTCGAACGTGATCCACGCGGTGATCACGCCGCCGTCCTCTGCCGGCGCCTCGCCGTCCTGGATCCGGAACTGGCCCGGCTGCGTCCGGGCCAACTGCTGCGTCAGCAAGTCGGCCACGCCCTCGGGGCCTTCCACGGTCTTGAGGTTCCAGCTGACGGATATGAGGTCGCGCCAGTAACTGTCGGTGGCGAACAGGGCCGCTGCGGCGGCCACGTCGCCGGCTTCCAGCGCGGCGTTCAACGTGTCCAGAACCTCCTGGGTCTGGGTGGTGGCGGTCGAGTCAAGCATCGCATCTCCTCCTCTGCGCGTTTGGCTGAAGAGCAATATCGCGGACATTTCGGCGGACGATCCATCACGAGATGGGGATCGGCCCCGGAATTCGGTTCGCCGCGACGCGGCATGTTGCGTCCGCAACGTCGCGCAACATCTCAGTTGGGCGGTTGCAACCCGGCCTTTCTGATGCGGCGCAGGACCGTCGAGCGATTGACCCCCAGACGGCGCGCGGCGCGCGACATGTTCCAGCCGCAGGCTTCCATGACCTGTTCGAGCGATTGACCGGCATGGTCGGCAAGCGGAACGGCATCGACCGGCGCAGGCAGGTCGGGCTGGTCGATCACGCGCCCGTCGCAAAGGGCCACGGCCACGTCCAGCGCCTGTTCCAGCTCGCGTATGTTGCCCGGCCATTGCCGGCCCAGAAGCTCGGCGCGGGCCGAGGGCGACAGCCGCATGTCCTCGGGTGCGCGCCGCCACAGCAGCCTGTCCAGAAGCCAGCCCAGATCCTGCCGCCGGCACAGGGGCGGCAGGCCCAGTGTCGCGCCGACCAGGCGATGGAACAGCGGGCGCGGCAGGTTCAGCGCGCCGGGCGCGACGCATGTGGTCGAAATCACCCGCAGGCATGTTCTGCCATCCAGCAGGGCGGTCAGGGCGGGTGCCGTGTCCTGCGGCAGGTCTTCGATCCGGCGCAGCAACAGCGTGGTCGGGCCGGTCACGTCGCGGCAGGCCGCCTGCAACGCAGGCGTCGACAGGCCGGCGCAGTCAATTACCAGGAACCCGCCGGTCGAACCGACCATGTGGATCGCATGCGCCAGCTTGGTCTTGCCGGTCCCGGTCTCTCCGGTGATCAGCAGGGGCACCTGGGTCTGCGCCAGCCGGGCGGCCTGGGCCAGGACCCGCGCCATCGTGGGGTCACCGCTCGAAAGCCCGGCCAGGGGCCCGCCGCGCCGGCTGCTGCGCGGGGCGGTGCGCGGCGCCTGCGGGGCGATGGCATGGCCGAAAATCGCGCCGCCGTCGCGCATCTCGATGATCCGGTCCTCGGTCGGGCGGTCGCGCATCAGGTCCGGCAGATCGTCGATGGTCAGGCTCAGCACCTCGTCGATGCGCCGACCGATGACGTCCTGCCCGATGACATCCTGCCCTTCGGCGAACAGCCGCCGCGCCCCGCGGGTATACCCCAGAACCCGGCCCGCGCCGTCCAGCCGCACCGCGGCCTCGGGATCCACGTCCAGGAATTCCGGGCTGCCCGACAGGCGCAGCACCCAGTCGCGGCGGCTTTCGGCCATAAGGTTCGCCATCTCGACGCGGCGCGCGGCATTGGTCACCAAGCCCATGGCCAGGTCCTGGCTGCGCTTTGGCGTCGGCGAGCGCAGCAGCGAGATATCCAGCACGGCGGCCAGCCGCCCGCAGCTGTCGAAGATCGGCGCGGCGGTGCAGCTGAGCGTCGTGTGCGCGTTGCCGAAATGGTCATCCTGGTGAACCGTCACCGGTTCCTGCGTGACGATGCAGGCGCCCACGCCGCAGGTCCCCACCAGATCCTCGGACCAGTTCGATCCCAGGTACAGCCCGGCCGGCCGCAGGTCGTCGACAAAGTGGTCATCCCCGAAGAAGTCGACACAGACACCCTTTTCATCCGTCAGCAGCAGCACGTAATTCTGGCCGGCAACCTGCCGGAACAGGCCCTGCAGGCTGGAGCGGGCGGCGCCGATCATCCATTCCGCCTGCTTGCGGTGATCGCGCAATTCGCTGTCCGTCACGATATGCGCCGGGTCGCGGCGCATCGGGTCCATGCCGTACAGTTCGACGCAGCGCCGCCAGGACGCGGAAACGAAATTGTCGCGCCCGGTGTGACTGCCGCCCAGCACCCGTTCGATTTCCGCGACGTGCTGATGATCGCTCATGCAGCCGGTCCTCCCTGTGCATCATGGTAGCACGGGTGGGGCTGCCTGGCAGAAGAGACTTTCGTCGCCCGGATCCGAACGGCGCAGAACCGCCTTTCGCGGCCCGGCCCGGGGGGACCGTGGCACGCTGGATCATGCCCCACCCGCAGGGGGTGGACGACATATGTGCAGTTACATCAAGGCCGCCGCGATACCGGTCGGTGCGTCCAGCGGATAGTGGCAGGCGACCGCTTCGCGATCCGCGCCGCGCAGGACCGGCCGGTCGGTGCGGCACTTGTCGCGGGCAAAGGGGCAGCGCGTGTGAAACTTGCATCCCGGCGGTGGGTTCTGCGGACTGGGCCGTTCGGACTCGACCAGACCCTTGTCCGGCTTCTTGCCGCCCCCGATCCGTGGCACCGCCGCGCGCAAGGCGGCGGTGTAGGGATGGCGCGGGGCGGCAAAGAGCTGTTCGGCATTCCCGATCTCGACGATCTCGCCCAGGTACATGACCGCGACCCGGGTCGAAATCTGGCGGACCACCGCAAGGTCATGGGCGATGAAGACGTATGTCAGAGACAGTTCATCCCGCAGATCCGCCAGCAGGTTGACGATCTGCGCCTGGATCGACACGTCCAGCGCCGAGACCGGTTCGTCGAGGATCACCAGTTCGGGGTTCAGCGCCAGCGCCCGGGCGATGCCGATGCGCTGTTTCTGTCCGCCCGAGAATTCGTGCGGGAAACGGTCGGCGTGTTCGGGGTGCAGCCCGACGCGGGCCAGAAGCCCGCGCACCCGGTCGGCGATCGCGGTTTCCGCCATGTCGGAATGGATGCGGAAGGGTTCGGCCAGCAGGTCGCCCACGCGCCGCCGCGCATTGAGCGAGGCTGCGGGGTCCTGGAACACCATCTGCATCTCGCGGCGCAGCGGGCGCAGGCGGCGCTGATCCAGATGGGTGATGTCCTGGCCCTTGATCTCCAGCTTGCCTCCGGAGATCGACTGAAGCCGCATGAGGCAGCGGCCCAGCGAGGACTTGCCGCAGCCGGATTCACCCACGATGCCCAGCGTTTCGCCGGGCCAGACCGACAGGGTGACGCCGTTGACCGCATGCACCTTCTTGCGGCGCGCCTTGAAGGGCGATCGGCCGACCAGGTAGGTCTTGGTGAGGTTGGTGGCCTTCAGCAGGGGGGCGGGCGTGTCGGTCATGCGATGGCCTTCGAATGGGGTGCCGGGGCGGACAACCAGCAGGCAGAGCGATGGAACCCGCCGACCATCGGCGGTTGCGCGGCGCAGGCGTCGTGGACATGGGCGCAGCGCGGCGCAAAGGCGCAGCCCACCGGCAGTTCCGACAGCCGCGGCGGGCTGCCCGGAATGGCGTCCAGCCGCGCCGGGCGGGCGCCTTCAAAGGCCGGGATCGAATGGAACAGCCCCTGGGCATAGGGGTGGCGCGGATCGGCAAGCACGGCGCGCATCGGCCCCTGTTCGACGATCTTGCCGGCGTACATGATGCTCATGCTGTCGGCGATTTCGGCCACGACGCCAAGGTCATGGGTGACCAGGATCACCGAGGATCCGAATTCGGCGCGCAGGCGCGCGATCAGGTCCAGGATCTGCGCCTGCACCGTCACGTCCAGCGCGGTGGTCGGTTCGTCCGCGATCAGCAGCGACGGGTTGCACGACAGCGCCATGGCGATCACCACGCGCTGGCGCATGCCGCCGGACAATTCGTGCGGGTAGCGTGCCACGACCGAACCGGCATCGGGAATGCCGACGGTATCGATCAGCCGGACCGCCCGGTCCGTCGCCACGCGGCGCGACACGCGTTCATGGGCGCGGATCTGTTCGACGATCTGGTCGCCGATCCGGTGCACCGGGGTCAGGGCGGTCATCGGGTCCTGGAAGATCATCGCCAGGGACTTGCCCCGCACCCGGTCCAGCGCCCGCCGCCCCAGCCCCATCAGCTCCTGCCCCTCCAGCCGGATGGAACCGGACAGGACCGCGTTGGGGCTGTCGATCAGCTGCATGATCGACAGCAGCGTCTGGCTTTTGCCCGACCCGCTTTCGCCGACAAGGCCCATGATCTCGCCCCGGCCGAGCTTGAAGGAGATGCCGCGCACGGCTTCGACCAGCCCTTCCTCGGAGCGGAAGGAAACGGTGAGGTCCGTGACCTCGAGAAGGGGATCAGTGGACATCGCGGGCTCGGGGATCAAGGAACATGTGGACGACATCGACGACGAAATTCGCCATCACCACGAAGAAGGAGGCATAGATCACGGTGGCCATGATCATCGGCAGGTCCAGTGTCTGCATCGCGTCATAGGTCAGCTTGCCGACCCCCTGCAGGCCAAAGACGACCTCGGTCAGCAGCGCGCCGCCACCGACCAGCGCGCCGAAATCCAGCCCGAACATCGTGACGAAGGCCACCAGCGAGGTGCGCAACCCGTGGCGCAGCAGCACCCGGCGTTCGCCGATGCCCTTGGCGCGGGCGGTGCGGATGAAATCCTCCTGCAGGGTCTCGATCAGGCTGGCGCGCAGCACGCGGCCGTAGATGCCGATGTAAAGCGTCGCCAGCACCACCCAGGGGATCACCAGCGCCTTGAACCAGCCGACAGGATCCGAGGTCAGGGGCACGTAGCCCAGGCGCGGCACCCAGGAAAACATCCAGGTGTGGTTCAGCCGGCTTTGGGTGACCAGGTTCGCCACCTCGGCCAGCCAGAACACCGGCATGGATATCCCGATCAGCGACAGGATCATCAGCCCCCGGTCCAGCACCGAATTGCGGAACGCCCCCGCCAGCAGGCCGACAACCAGCCCGCCCAGCACCCACAGGACCGCCGCGCCGCCCACCAGCGACAGGGTGATCGGTATGGCGCGGGTCACGGTGGGGATCACCTGCTGCCCGCGGTTGACGAAGGACGTCAGGTCGCGGTCGACGAACATGCGCTTCATCATCAGCCCGTATTGAACGGGCAGCGGGCGGTCCAATCCGAAGCTTTCGCGCACCTGCGCCAGGGTTTCCTGGCTGGCGTTGCGCCCGGCGATGCGCGCGGACGGGTCCGATCCGGGGGTGGCGAAGAAGATCAGGAAGACGATGACCGATATGCCGAACATCACCAGCGCCATCTGCCCCAGCCGGGTCAGCAGAGCGTATCCCATCAGCCGACCCTCACGGTGGATTTCGGATCCAGCGCGTCGCGCACGCCGTCACCCAGGATGTTGAGCGCGAGCACGGTGATCGCGATGGCGATGCCGGGGGCCAGCGCCACGATGGGGCGGGAATACAGCAGGCCCTGACCGTCCTGGATGATCGTGCCCCAGCTGGCATCGGGCGGCTGCACGCCGATCGACAGGAACGACAGCGAACTTTCGATGATCATCGCCAGCGCCAGGATCAGCGGCACGAAGACGATGATGCGGGGGATGACGTTGGGCATGATGTCCCGGGTCAGGATCCGCAGGGGCGATGCGCCGATGCCGATGGCGGCGGTGACGAATTCGGCCGACATCAGGCCCTGCACGTGGCCCCGGATGGGGCGGGCGACATACGGAACATAGACGATCCCGATGATGAACACCGGCAGCGCCAGAGAACCCGACCCGATGGACCACGGCCCGATGTCGATGCTCTGGTTCAGCAGCACGATGGACAGCGAGATCGCCAGCAGGAAGATCGGAAAGGCCCAGAGCACATCGAGGATGCGGGCCAGAACGCTGTCGGTGGCGCCGCCGAAGAACCCGGCGGTGACGCCGACGAGCGTGGCGATCACCAGGCACAGCACCGTGGCGCTGGCCGCGATCATCAGCGAATTGCGCCCGCCATAAAGCATCCGCGCGGCCACGTCGCGGCCCTGGTTGTCAGCGCCCAGCATGTAGGGGCCGAACGACCAGGTCGGGCCGATGGGCGTCATCCCCAGGCCCAGCCCGGTGGTCGACGCCTCGAGCACCGAACGTTCCTCGCCGTTCACGGTGATGGTGCCGTTGAGGTTGGTGACGAAGGGATTGGTGCCCGAAACATGGCTGGCATAGACCGGCGCCAGCAGGCAGGCGAGGCAGATCAGCAGCAGCACCGCCAGCGCCGTCAGCGCGGCGCGGTCGCGGCGAAACCGGCGCCAGGCGGTGGCCCATGGGCTTTCCATGGGACGGGACGCGGCGTGCTCTGGCGTGGCGTCATCGGCGGGCGCGAGCGATGTCATGGGGTCGTCCGAAGGTATTTGGGAAAAAGGAAGCCCGTGCCCGCCGGGAAAGGCGGACACGGGGATGGTCAAAGGGCGTGGATCAGTCGTCCAGCCAGGATTGGCTCATGATCCAGTAGAATTGCGGAGAGAAGGTAAAGTTTTTCACCCGTTCCGACACGAAATCCACGCGCTTGGGGGTGAACAGCACCGCCGCCGGGGCGGCATCGGTCACCGCGTGATCGACCTGTGTCCACAGCGCGGCGGATTGATCGGGGTCCGTCAGCGTCAGGCTGGCGGCCTTGTCCATCATCGCGTCGATGTCTTCATCGCAGAAGCCCGAGATGTTCACGGAAGCGTCCGAACCCGGATTGAAGCTGTCGCAGCCGAACAGGACCTGCAGGAAGTTCGAGGGCGAAGGATAGTCCTGGAACCACTGCGAGACCGAGATCTGCACGTTGTTGTTGGTGTTCTGGATATAGGTGAACTGGATGTTCTGCGAGATCGGCTGAACCTTGGCGTCAAAGCCCAGCTCGGTCAGCACGTCCTGCAGGTAGACCCCGATCGACCGCGACACCGCCGCGTCCTCGACCACGATGGTGACCTCTTGTCCGGCAACGCCGGCTTCGTCGATCAGCGCCTTGGCCTTTTCCATGTCCGGTGCGGACCAGGTATCGCCGCCGCCCGCGGTATAGGGGCAGTAGGGTTCGTAGGACGGGAAGTCCGGCGGCAGGATCTGGCAGGCCGGCTGCGCGAGGTTCTGGCCGCCAAACAGTTTGACAATGGCGCCGCGGTCGATGGCGTAGTTCACCGCCTGGCGCACGCGCACGTCGTCGAAGGGCGCCAGGTTGGTGTTCATCGGCGCGTACCACATCGCCGTCAGCGGATGCAGCGAGACCTGGTCGGCATATTGCGTGCCGATTTCGGCCAGGCGATCGACGGGGGGCGGATCGAACATCCAGTCGGCCTGTCCGTTCTGGATCGCGGTCACCGCGGCCTCTTCGGTCAGGCCGAAATCGTAATCGATCTGGTCGACATAGCCCGCGGGCTGGGCGTCGGCGCTCCATTCCTGGAAGTTCGGGTTGCGCACCATGCGCAGCCGTTCGTTCGGATTGTAGCTTTCGATCATGTAGGGGCCGGTGCCGGGAATGGGCGTGGTGCCCGCATCCTCGGCCGGGGTTTCGGCGGGCAGGATCGCGGCATGCGGGATGGCGATCTTCTGCAGGAATTCGCCGTCCGGCTCGGTCAGGTTGATCGTGACGGTGCGCGCATCGGCATCCACCACGACACCGCCGTCCAGCGTGCAGTCCGCCGGGTTGGCCAGGCAGGCGTCCGCGCCGACGATCTTGTTGTAGAACGTTCCCGCCGTGGGGCCGGACACCTTGAAGATGCGCTGGAACGAGGCCAGCACGTCATCGACGCCCAGCTCGCTGCCATCCGAGAAGGTGATCCCGTCGCGCAGCTTGAACACGTAGGTCTTGCCGTCGTTCTGCGGCTCGGGCAGCGCCTCTGCCAGGTCGGCGACCACGTCAAAGCCGGTCTCGTCGCCGGCCTTGCGGAAGGTCACCAGCCCGTCATACAGCATGTATTCCGTCTGGAAGTATTGCAGCGTGTAGTTGATATGCGGGTCGATCGTGCCCGAGGCGGCCTTGGCGAGCAGGCGCATGGTGCCGCCCGTCTCCTGCGCCGTTGCCGTGCCGCCCGCCGCCGTGGACAGCGCCACGGCAGAGGTCAGCATCGCGGCTGTGAGTCTGAAGCTCATCCCTGTTTCTCCTGAAATGCGTGAGGTCGCATCGTCTGTTTTTGTCCTGCAAGGCGTCTGGCAGAACGCCCGTGCAAGCCGGTCGATGACCCGAAGCATCCGGACCGGAAGGGGCGATGTATAGCTATCGAATCTTATAGGTCCAGACACTTGCCTCATTGATAGGCAGGCGCACAACGATTGACCGCCCCGGCGTGGCGTGGTCCGGGCGGGAAATTGACACTCCGGGGGGCAAGGGCGCAGATACCGTAAATGTTCGACTCGATCCTTTCACAGGAAGCAGCCTTCAGCCCGGGCCTTGGCCTGCACGCTGCCATGACCCTTGCCGAACCGATCCTGCGCAACGCGGGGTTCGAAGTCGCGGCTTATGACTTCTCTCCGGTCCCGATCTCGCACGAGGGCGCCTTTCTGCTGCCCACGGTGCTGACGCTGCACGGGGCGCCCGACGACATGGAACGCCTGTGGGTCGAGGACGGGTATTACACCCGCGATCCGGTGATGGAGGCGTCGCTGGCGGTGACGCGTCCGTTTCACTGGTCGCACACCGGTCCCCAGAGCGAGATCATGCGGCGCACCCTGTCCGAACATCATTCGCCGGTCGTCAGTTACCTGCACGACACGCACATGACATCCGGCATCACCGTGCCGCTGCGCACCGCCAGCGGCGCGCTGGCGACCTTTACCGCGATCCGGCTGGACCCGGATCCGCACGGCGAGGCGGCGGCACATGTCTCGGCCGTGGGCTACCTGGGGCGGCTGTTCCATGACGCCGTGATGCCCGGTTTCGGGCCCAAACAGCTGCGCACCCCCCATGTCAGCCTCAGCCCGCGCGAACGGCAATGCCTCAAGATGTGCGCGGCGGGGCTGACCACCAAGCAGATCGCCCACGAATTGTCGCGGTCCGAACCGACCGTGACGCTGCACCTGGGCAGTGCGGCCCGCAAGCTGGGCGCGCGCAACCGGGTCCACGCGATCGCGCTGGCGGCGCATTACCGGCTGCTGGCAGACGACGCCTGAGCGCATCGCAACCTATAAGATTTCCCAGCTACCTCCGCCCGCCCGCGCCGCCGTAGCATGTCGGCGGGCGCCCCGCTGCGGGTGCCACGGGCAAATTCAAGGAGGCCGGTGTGACAACTGACACCACCATTCCCGTCACCGAGGGCGTCAGCCCCTACCGTGGCTACGAGACCTGGTATCGCATCACCGGGGACCTGGGCGCGGACAAGCTGCCCCTGGTCATCGCCCATGGCGGGCCGGGCTGTACGCACGATTACGTCGACAGCTTCAAGGACATCGCCGCCACCGGCCGCCCGGTGATCCACTACGACCAGATCGGCAACGGCAATTCCACGCGGTTGCCCGAAAAAGGCGCGGAGTTCTGGACCGTCGACTTCTTCCTTGGCGAACTGGACGCGCTGCTGGACCACCTGGGGATCAGGGACCGTTATGCGTTGCTGGGCCAAAGCTGGGGCGGGATGCTGGGGGCCGAACACGCCGTGCTGCAGCCCCGGGGGCTCAAGGCGCTGGTGATCGCCAATTCGCCGGCCTCGATGAAACTGTGGGGCGAGGGCGCGGCACGCTTGCGGGCCGACCTGCCCGAGGACGTGCAGGAGGCGCTGAACCGGCACGAGGCGGCGGGCACGACGTCGGATCCCGAATACATCAAGGCGCAGGACGTGTTCTATGCCCGCCACGTCTGCCGCATCGTGCCGAACCCGCCCGAGGTCCAGCGGACCTTTGACATCATGGCCAAGGACAGCACCGTCTACAACGCGATGAACGGACCCAACGAATTCCACGTCGTCGGCACGATGAAGACCTGGACGGTCATCGACCGGCTGGATCGGATCAAGGTCCCCGTGCTGGCCTATCGCGGCCATTACGACGAGGCGACGGAAGCCTGCGTTCAACCCTTCCTTGACCTGATCCCCGACGTGCGCGGCCATGTTTTCCCGAACTCGGCCCATATGCCCCATGTCGAGGAACGCGCCGATTGCATGGCCGTGACCGAAGCCTTCCTGGCGCAATACGACTGACGGGAAGGGCCTTTGGGGCCCCGCGGCCTGAAGCCGGGCGGGACCCCAAAGGCCGCCAAAGGCCGCTGCGGGGCAGCGCGCAAGGACAGCCTAGAACAGTTGCAGATCCTTCACGCCGCTGCGGATTTCGGCGTGGTTCGGCATGTTCTGGGTCGCCCCGGGGGCCGATGTCGTGTCCGGCTTCGCCACTGGCGGTCTCATCGGCGCCGCCACGCCGAAGGCCGGTTTGTCCAGCTCCCCCCGGATGTCGCGCAGCAGCGTCTTGTGATCCGGCATCGTCTTGAGGATCTGTGCAAGGTCGGCTTTCGCGCCCTTCCAGTACTGGAACCAGATCGGTTTCTTCAACGGCCGCAACCGGTCGCGAATGCCGGCGCCATAGCCCGTGTCATAGACCTGCTTGCCCAGAAGAACCGTCTGATAAACGCGATAGTCAAACAGCGTGGCGAAGGCGATATCGTGTTCCATCGGCAGGCGGTGCTGCCACAATTCCAGGTTCTCGGCCAGCCGGTCCGGTATCTTCATTTCGGTGCGCGCGTCGATCCAGTATTGATCGTCCGTGCGATTGCCCAGCCGATAGTGCAGGCAGATGAAATCCAGGACTTCGTCATAAAGCCCGTTCATCCGCTGATTGTAACCGACCCGAAGCGACGGTTCGATGTCCCGGGTGGGAAGGTTCTCTGCGAACCAGCGCACCGCATGATCGACCATGTGGATCGCGGTGCTTTCCAGCGGCTCGATAAACCCGCCGGCCAGACCGATCGCCACGCAGTTCTTGACCCAGGCATTGCGCACACGGCCGATGCGCATCGGGATCACGCGCGGTGTCAGGCCCTTGCCGCTGTCCCCCAGCCATTCGAGGTATTCATCCGCCGCCTGATCGTCCGTCCGATGCGCGGATGAGAACACATAGCCCGTCCCCACACGGTCATAAAGCGGCACCCGCCATGTCCAGCCCGCGCCAAGCGCGGTGGATCGTGTGAGGCTTTCGATCTTATCCGGATCGGCATGCTTGACCTGCAACGCCATGGCGCGGTCGTTGGGCAGGTAATCCGAATAATCCATGAACGGCTCGCCCAGGGCCTGATTGATGATCAGCCCGCGAAACCCGGTGCAATCCATGACCATCTCGATGTCATGGCGGCCCGCGCGTTCCAGCATCAGGTGACTGACGTTGCCCTGTTCATCCAGCTCGACGGATTGCACCTCGTCCTGGATATGCTCCACCCCGCGCCTGGTGCAGACCCTGGCAAGCATGCCGGCAAATTTCACGGCGTCCAGATGATACGCATAGCCGAACCGCTGTTCGAATTCGGGCTGACCCAGCATCCGCGCGCCCTTGCACAGGCGTCCCAGATCATCATGGGGCGCCACGGATTGCGTGAAATCCCGATCGCCATTGCCGAAGCGCAGGAAATATTCGGCGGCCTCCAACCCTTCCAGCATCTGGCCGTGGGCAAACGGATTCACGTAATCGATGCGATTGCCCTTGGCGTCCTTGTTCCAATTGCAGAACTTCACACCCAGCTTGAACGACGCGTTGGTCTCGCGAAAGAAATCCCGTTCCGAAATGCCGGCCTGGCGCATCGTGACCGGCATGCGCGGCACCGTGGCCTCGCCCACACCCACGGTCGCGATATTGGGACTTTCGATCAGGCAGATGTTCGGGCGATCCTTGGGCCCCGACGTGCGGGAAAACACCATGTCCAGGATCAGCGCCGTCATCCAGCCTGCCGTGCCGCCGCCCACAATGGTGATCTTGCGCAAACGATTATTCATGTGTCCAATCCCCCTGATTGCTTTGGGGATCAGTTCTATCCCAACTGGTTGAGTGATTGATACCGAAGCTTTCCCGCGCACGGCCAAAGCCCGGAAAGCCGTGACCATATTGCACATCGCGCGCGGCACCGCACAATTCCGCGCCACGTCAAAGTCGAAAAGCGACGATATTCACCAGAATTCAAACACTTGAGCGGATAGATCAGGCCGCGAAACCATAAATCAACCACTGCGTTAGCAAGGGGCCATGCAGGGTCACCTGATTGACGTGGCGTATCGTGGACACCTTGTTCATTGAATTCGCGATGCCATGCCGCGTGTTCCGCCCCTGACCCCCTGCTGCAGGTCCGGACCCGTTTTCCGGGGCGGGGTTGCGCGGCAGGGGCGGGGTGCGCGGCGGGCACAGCGACCCCGCGTCCGATGTCATTTTCAACTTGCCCTTGTTGTCTGCCGCGCGAGCCTCTATATGGGACGTGCTAAGCATCTTCCTTCGATCTTCTGTTTCCTAACCGCTTCAGTTGTTCTTATGACGAAACTGAGCGGGCCACCGCGCCATGTGGGTGGCACATTCCCAAGGAGACATCACGATGGCCAATGGCACCGTGAAATGGTTCAACGCAACCAAAGGCTTCGGCTTTATTGCACCCGAACACGGATCGAAGGACATCTTCATCCACATCTCTGCGCTTGAGCGCGCCGGGATCCAGACACTGGACGACGGCCAGGCCGTGACGTTCGACATCGAAAGCGGCCGCGATGGCCGCGAGTCGGCGAGCAACCTCGCCCTGGCATAAGCCACGCCAGCATGACCGGAGGGATGGGGCCGCCAACGGGCTTCCCCATCTTTCAATTGTACCGGCACGTTGCACCCGCCGGTCGGGTGTCACAGGGCCACCATGGCCAAGGAACCGAATTCCGGAGCCATGGAAAAAGGTGTCGCAAGAACACCTTGAAAGTTAAATCAATGATAGAAATTCACTGGGGACATCCCCTGACCTACGTTGTGTCGCAAGACGGCGGCACCAAGAAATTCACCACGATCGAACAGGCCGGGTATTGGCTTCGCAAGAAGTGGCCGGTGCAGGACCGCAATCGGGACCATGCGATCGCGCAGCTCGAAGCGGCCATGCACTGCCTGGCGCCGGTGGGCGCTGCGCGCCGGGCGTTCATCCGGGCCGCGCGTTCCGCGGGCTTCAGGCTGGACCAGGCGGAAGCCGCCTGATCGCGCACCGTTCACTCCCCGGGTCGCAAAGCTCTATTTTGCGATCCGTCGCGCGACACGCCTGCCCGAACGGATCCTGGATGTCTGCAACACGGTCACGGCGACCGGCCCCTACAGGAGACTGAGAATGGCGAAGATGACGAAAGAGACCCTGTTCAAGCAGCCCCCGACGCGCGCGGAAACCCTTCTGGACAAGACCACGCGCGCGGCCAACGAAATCATCGACGACGAGAAAGAAGAACGTGAGACGAAGACCATGCGATTGCGCAAGGCTCGTCTGGAACGGGAAGCTTTTGCCAAGTCCGAAGACCAATCGCAGGCCGCCGGGAAGGGTCGCAAGACGTCCAGGGCGAAGGCCCCCGCGAAGGGCCAGAAAAGCGGCTGACCCGCCGCGCGGCCCCTGTCGGGGCCGGTTGGTCGCCACATGGACCGCAGTCGGCCTGGTCGCATCAGGCCGGATCCACATGGCGAACCAGACGGCAATCTTGCCCGTTTACACGGCGCAGGCGCCCAGTTGCGATGCCATCGACAAGCCGGCGACCCGGCCCGCCCGGCGCCGCATGACCCGGGTCACGCCATCAGCTGACCTGCCGCAAGTTCGGCCCAGATCCTGTCTTCCGCATCCGATTTCCGACCGATCAGCCGGGTGGCGGTCGTGGCGATGACGGACGTGGGCAGAAGATCGGAAAACACCGTCAGATCGTCCCGCGCGGGCAGGTTGTCCAGCATCGAACGGGGGATCCAGGCAATCCCCACACCGACCGCCGCGATCTGGACGGCGGCGACGGTCAGGGCGGTCTCGACCATGATCTCGGGCGCGTAACGGTCCGGGATCCGGGTCAGGATCTCGGTTTCCATCAGCTTGCCCAGGAAGACGTCGGACGGATAGCCGATGATCGGCAGCCGGCCGTCTTGGATCCGGCTGCGCATCGTGGGGGCGCCGACCGGGATCAGGTCTTCCTTCGCCAAAAGCAGCTCTTCGACATATTCCTCGGGCGGCGGGGTCAGTTCGCTCATCGACTTGTAGGTCAGGACGAGGTCGGCTTCCTTGGTGATCAGCATGCCCCAGCATTCGGATCGGTTGGCCGACCGCAGGCGGATCCGGTAGCCCGGTTTCGCCAGCCTGTCGGCGATCAGCCGGGGCAGAAGCGACGTGGTGATCGCGTGCTGGCTGGCGATGACGATGCGGCTGCTGACCTGGCGGTCGGCCTTGCGCAGGTCGACGACCAGGGACTTGAGTTCGGCCGTGAGGCCGCGCAGCCGATCTTCCTGCTTCAGCAACGTCTCGGTCGGGCGTGCGGGCTTGCGCGTCCGGTCCATCAGCTCGACGCCCAGATAGGTCTCGATGCTGCGGACACGGCGGGAAAAGGCGGGCTGGGTCAGATAGCGCCGGCCGGCGGCTTCGTTCAGAGAGTCGCTTTCGAATATCGCGACGATGTCTTCAAGCCATTCCAGTTTCAAGGTCGGCCTTCCAGATTATGCAGGTGGTGCATGATAGGGCGGGAACTTGGCATTTGAGAACCGGGATTCTTCGTTGCACTGTCGCAAGGAACGCGACGTCGGAGGACCTACTATGCATTTCGCGCGATTTGACCGAATTCGTCTGGCCCACCTGCCGACGCCCCTCGAACCGATGAACCGGCTGTCCGATGCGCTTGGCGGGCCGCGCCTGTGGATCAAGCGGGACGATTGCACCGGCATGTCGACCGGGGGCAACAAGACCCGCAAACTGGAATTCCTGATGGGCGAGGCGCTGGCGCAAAAGGCCGACGTGGTCATCACCCAGGGCGCGACCCAATCGAACCACGTGCGCCAGACCGCGGCCTTCTGTGCCCGGCTGGGCGTGGCGTGCCACGCGATCCTGGAAGACCGGACCGGGTCGAACGATCCCGATTACCGGCTGAACGGGAACGTTCTGCTGGATGGCCTGCATGGCGCGACCGTCGAACATGTGGCGGCCGACACCGACATGGCGGCCGCCTGCGAAACCGCCGCCGCCGCGCTGCGGGCGCGGGGCAAGACGCCTTACATCATTCCCGGCGGCGGGTCGAACCCGGTGGGCGCGCTGGGATATGCCAATTGCGCGCTGGAACTGGTGAACCAGGCCAACGAGATGGGGCTGAAGATCGCGCGCGTGATCCATGCGACCGGCTCGGCCGGGACACAGGCCGGGCTGGTGACCGGGCTGCGGGCGCTGAATTCGGGGATCCCGCTTCTGGGGATCGGGGTGCGCGCGCCGAAGCAGAAGCAGGAGGCCAACGTCTTTGCCCTGGCGCAGGCAACGGCCGAGAAACTGGGCTGCCCCGGCGTCGTGTCCCGAGAGGATGTGGTTGCCAACACCGATTATGTCGGCGAGGGCTATGGCATCCCCAACGATGGCACCATCGAGGCGATCGAGATGTTTGCGAAATACGAGGGCATCCTGCTGGACCCGGTCTATTCCGGCAAGGGCGCGGCGGGTCTGATCGACCTGGTCCGCAAACAGACCTTTGACGGGGCCGAGAACATCGTGTTCCTGCACACCGGCGGCTCGACCGGTCTTTTCGGGTATCGGTCGACTTTTGCAGCCCCGCGCGAGCTGACGCTGGTGTCCTGAACATGGTCCGCGTGATCGGCATTCTGGGGGGCATGGGCCCCGAAGCGACGATCCTGATGATGTCGCGGCTGCTGGCGGCCACGCCGGCCCGGGACGATGCCGATCACATCCCGCTGCTGGTCGACAGCAACACCCAGGTGCCGTCGCGCATCGCGCATCTGATCGATGGCACCGGCGAGGATCCGACGCCGGTGCTTGTCGGCATGGCGGAAAAGCTGGTCGCGGGTGGGGCCGGGGTGCTGGCCATCCCCTGCAACACGGCGCACAGCTATTACGGCGCGATCGCGGGCGCCGTGCCGGTGCCCGTGCTCAACATGGTCGAGCTGACGGCGCGCCGGGTCGCGGATCTGCACCCCATCGGCCCGGTCGGGATACTGGCGTCGCCCGCGGTCGAGGTCACAGGGGTCTTTGCCGATGCCTTCGCGGGGCTGGGGCGCAAGGTGATCTTTCCCGCCGACCGGGGCCGCATCCTGTCGGCGATCCGCGCGATCAAGGCGGGCCGCGCCGATGACGCCCTGCCGATCCTGCACGACGCCCGCGCCGAGCTGGCCGAAGCAGGCGCCTGTGTCGCCGTGCTGGGGTGTTCCGAATTCTCGATCGTCGCGGGGCGCCTGGATGGCGCGCCGCTGGCCCTGATCGACAGTCTCGACGTGCTGGTTCAGGCCTGCGTGGCGCACGCGACCACCGACGATTTCCGTTCAAACCAGGGAGCCGATTTGGCCCGATGACCATCACGTATCTCAAGGCCGCAAAGCCACAAGCCCCCGAACGCCAGATCGAACTGCGAGACCAGGTGACCGACATCCTGCTTGCCATCGAAAAGGGCGGCGAAGCGGAAGCGTTGCGTTTCGCCCGCAAGTTCGACGGATGGCAGGGCGATATCGTCGTGACCCCGGCCGAGATCGCGGCGGCCACGGCCCGGCTGGCGCCGTCGGTGCGCGAGGATATCGATTTTGCCCATGCCAACATCCGCCAGTTCGCCGATGCACAGCGGGCAACGTTGACCGACATGGAAATGGAGATGGCGCCGGGGTTCTTCGCCGGCCAGAAATCCATCCCCGTGCTGGGCGCGGGGTGCTATGCGCCGGGCGGGCGGTTCAGCCACGTGGCCTCGGCGCTGATGACGATCACCACGGCCAAGGCGGCGGGTGTCGATTTCGTCGCCGCCAGCTCTCCGCCCCGGGGCGGGGCGGGCATTTCCGACGAAATGGCCTATGCGATGCACCTGGCCGGCGCCGACCAGATCAACCGGATGGGCGGGGTCCAGGCGATGGCGTCGATGGCGTTCGGGTTCTTCGGGATGCCGCGCGTCGATGTTCTGGCCGGGCCCGGCAATGCCTGGGTCGCCGAGGCCAAGCGCCAGCTGTTCGGCAGGGTCGGCATCGACATGGTCGCGGGCCCGACCGACAGCCTGATCATCGCCGATGCCAGCGCCTCGGCCGAACTCGTGGCCTGGGACATGGTCGGCCAGATGGAACACGGCGCGGATTCGCCGGTCTGGCTGGTCACCGGGGACGAAACGCTGGCCCGGACCGTCCTGTCGCTGATCCCCGGCCTGATCGGCTCGTTGCCCGAAAGCAACGCCGGATCCGCCCGCGCCGCCTGGGACAACCTGGCCGAGATCATCCTGTGTGACACCCGCGAGGAGATGGCCGAGACCGCCGACCGCTACGCGCCCGAGCACCTGCATGTGCAGGCCGCGGACCTGGATTGGTGGCTGGCGCGGCTCAAGGCCTACGGATCGCTGTTCCTGGGGGCCGAGACGACGGTGGCCTTCGGCGACAAGGCGTCGGGGCCGAACCACGTGCTGCCGACGTCCGGAGCGGCGCGCTATACGGGCGGTCTTTCGGTGCACAAGTTCCTCAAGACGGTGACCTGGCAAAGGTCGACGTCGGAAGCGGCGCAGCGCGTGGCCGAGGTGACCGCGCGGATCTCGCGGATGGAAGGCATGGAGGCCCATGCCCGCACCGCCGATATCCGGCTGATCCCGCGCAGCTGAGGGGCCCAAGGCGTCGGCCAGACGCGCCTTCGGGTCACCGGGATCAGAACCGGGGTCAGACCGCTTCGGCGTTGTGGCAGGCGCTCAGATGTCCGGGGCCCATGTCGCGCAGTTCGGGCACCTCGGATGCGCAGCGGCCGGTGGCCATGGGACAGCGGGTGCGGAAAAAGCAGCCGCTTGGCGGGTCGATGGGGCTGGGGACATCGCCGCTCAGCACCACGCGGTCGCTGTGGGCGGCGGGATCGGGCAAGGGGACCGCAGACAGCAGCGCCCTGGTGTAGGGATGGCGGGGCTGGCGGAACAGGGAATCGCGATCGGCGATCTCCATGATGCGGCCCAGGTACATGACGGCCACCCGGTCGGACATGTGTTCGACCACGGCCAGATCGTGCGAGATGAACAGCAGCGCCAGCCCAAGATCCTTTTGCAGGTCCATCAACAGGTTGATGATCTGCGCCTGCACCGACACGTCCAGCGCCGAAACCGCCTCGTCGCAGATGATGATGTCGGGGTCCGACGCCAGCGCCCGGGCGATGCAGATCCGCTGCCGCTGCCCGCCCGAGAACTGGTGGGGCATCCGCGCCATCGCCTCGCGCGGCAGGCCCACCTTTTCCAGCAACTCGCCGACACGGGTTTTCCGCGCGGCCCGTGACCGCGCCAGGCCATGGCTGCGCAGCGGTTCGGCGATCAGCTCCTCGACACTCATGCGGGGGTTGAGGCTCGAAAACGGGTCCTGGAAGACCACGTTCAGCCGCTTGCGGACGGGCTTCATCCGCGCGCGGCTCAGCCCGTCGATCCGCGCGCCGTCAAGGGTGATTTCCCCTTCGGTCAGCGGGATCAGCCGGGCGAGGCACTTGCCGACCGTGGACTTGCCGCAGCCGGATTCACCCACCAGCGACAGGGTCTCGCCCCGGGCGATGTGGAAGCTGACGTCGCTGACCGCGTGGACGGCCTTGTCGGATTTCGAGAACAGGCCGCCGCTGATGGGGAACCGTTTCACCAGGTTGCGGACTTCGATCAGATGCGGGCTGGTGGTCATGCGGCTGTGGCCTCTTTGGGCGAGAAGTGACAGGCGGCAAGGTGGCCGGGCGCCTTGGCCACGAGCGCGGGGTCGATCCGGCGACAGACATCGCGGGCGATCGGGCAGCGGTCGGCAAAGGCGCAGCCTTGCAGGGGCTTGGTCAGGTCCGGCACGCGGCCGGGGATCTCGGCCAGGCGGGTCGCGCCTTGGGCGGTCAGCGACGACCCCAGCCTGGGCACCGCGTTCAGCAGACCCTGGGTATAGGGGTGGCGCGGGGTGCGGAAAAGGTCGTCGACCCTGGCCTCTTCGACCTTGCGGCCGGCATACATGACCAGCACGCGTTCGGCGAATTCGGCCACCACGCCCAGGTCGTGGGTGATCAGCATCACGGCGGATCCGACCTTGCGGCGCAGGTCCTGCATCAGGTCGAGGATCTGCGCCTGGATCGTCACGTCCAGCGCCGTGGTGGGTTCGTCCGCGACCAGCAGCGCGGGGTTGCAGGCCAGCGCGATGGCGATCATCGCGCGCTGGCGCATGCCGCCCGAAAGCTGGTGCGGGTAGTCGTCGACCCGGCGCTCGGGCGAGGGGATGCCGACAAGGCGCAGCATCTGGATGGCGCGGTCGCGGGCCTGGGCGCGGGTGACTTTTTCGTGCAGCCGCACCGCCTCGCCGATCTGGGCGCCAATGGTGAACACCGGGTTGAGCGAGGTCATCGGCTCCTGGAAGATCATGCCGATCTCGGAGCCGCGGATCTTGCGCATGCGGCCTTCGGAGACCTTCAGCAGGTCCTGGCCGCGAAAGTTGATCTGGCCGGCGATCTTGCCCGGGGGCGTCGGCAGCAGGCGCAGCATCGCCATGGATGTCACCGACTTGCCGCAGCCGGATTCGCCGACGACGGCCAGCGCCTCGCCGGCGTTGATGTCAAAGCTCAGCCCGTCGACGGCGCGGTTGACGCCGGTTGCGGTGCGGAAATGGATCTGAAGGTCGCGGACTTCGAGAAGGGCCATGGTCACACCTGTTTCGCCAGACGCGGATCGACCGCGTCGCGCAGCCCGTCGCCCAGCAGGTTGACGGCCAGGACGGTGATCGACAGGAACAGCGCCGGGAAGAACACGATGCTGGGCTTGACCTGCCAAAGCGCGCGGCCCTCGGCCATGATGTTGCCCCACGACGGGATCGTCGGCGGCAGGCCCGCGCCGATAAAGCTGAGGATCGCCTCGGTGATCATCGCCGAGGCGCAGATATAGGTGGCCTGGACGGTCAGCGGCGCCAGCGTGTTGGGCATGATGTGGCGCCAGATGATGCCAAGCGTGCTGGTCCCGCAGGCGGTGCCGGCCTCGACAAAGGGCTGTTCGCGGACCGACAGAACGACCGACCGGGTCAGGCGGGCGACGCGCGGGATTTCGGCGATGGTGATGGCCAGGACGACGTTGAAGACGGATCCGCCGCGCATCAGCGTCATCAGCGCGATGGCCAGCAGGATCGCGGGGATCGACATCAGCCCGTCCATGATCCGCATGACGATGTTGTCGGCCCAGCGGACGAAGCCCGACAGCAGCCCGATGGACAGCCCGATGACCGAGGCGCAGATGGCGACCGAGGCGCCCACGATCAGCGACACCCGCGCGCCGTAGACGGTGCGCGAGAAGATGTCGCGGCCCAGCATGTCGGTGCCGAACCAGGCCTCGGCCGAGGGCGGTTTCACCCGCATCGCGGGGTTCAGCGCGCCGGGGTCGGTGGTGGCGATCAGCGGCGCCAGGATCCCCATCAGCGTCATCAGCGCCAGCAGGACAAGGCCGATCCAAAGCGTCGGATGGTCGAGCAGAAGCGCCATGGCGCGGCTGCGCTGCGGCGGCGGTGTAAGGATCTGCGGCCGGGCGGGCGCGGCGGGATAATCGGCGTCGGTTGGCGGGGTCAATAGCGGATCCTCGGGTCGATGAGGGTGTAGCTGATGTCGATCAACAGGTTGATGATGACGTAGACGAAGCTGAAGATCAGGATGATCGCCTGGATCACCGGGTAGTCGCGGCGCAGGATCGATTCCACGGTCAGCCGGCCCAGCCCGGGCAGCGAGAACACGGTTTCGATCACCACCGCGCCCGAGATCATCAGCGCGATGCCCAGTCCCACCACCGTCACGATCGGCACCAGCGCGTTGCGCAGCGCATGGACGAACAGCACCGTTCGCCCGGCGGCGCCCTTGGCGCGGGCGGTGCGGATGTAATCCTGCTGCAGGATTTCAAGCATCGTCGCGCGGGTGATGCGGGCGATCAGGGCGATATAGACGCCCGACAGGGTGATGGCGGGCAGGATCAGCCGGCGCAGCCAGGGCCAGAGCCCGTCAGACAGGGGCACGTAGCCCTGCACCGGCAGCCAGCCCAGCTGCAGCGCCACCCCCCAGGCCAGCACGTAGCCCACGACAAAGACCGGCACCGAAAAGCCCAGAACGGCAAAAAGCATGATCGCCCGGTCCAGCAGGGATCCGCGTTTCCAGGCGGCGGCGACTCCCATCGGGATGGCGATCACCAGCGCGATGATCAGCGTCACGATCATCAGCGACACGGTCGGTTCGACCCGCTGGAGGATCATCTGCGTCACCGGCTCGCGCGTGAA
This sequence comes from Marinibacterium anthonyi, assembly GCA_003217735.2. Taxonomy (GTDB): domain Bacteria; phylum Pseudomonadota; class Alphaproteobacteria; order Rhodobacterales; family Rhodobacteraceae; genus Marinibacterium; species Marinibacterium anthonyi. The sequence goes on from CP031585.1 coordinate 95,441, forward strand.
GATCGAGGTGCCGAAATCGCCCTGAAACACGCCGCCGGCCCATTCGAGGAACCGGACGGGGAAGCTGCGGTCAAGCCCCAGCTGGCTGCGGATGGCCTCGATATCGGTCTGCGTGGCCTGGTCGCCCGCCAGGATCGCCGCCGGATCGCCGGGCGCGAGATAGAGCAGGCTGAAGACGAAGATCATCACGAACAGGACGACCGGAATGGTCGACAGGATGCGTCTGAGGATATAGGCGCTCATGGCTTTGCGACCCCGGTGGGAAGGTGGCGGCGCCCCGCGACGGGGGCGCCGGGCGCGTTACGCGCGGTCGACGTTCCAGAACATGCTGACGGACCCCTGCAGCAGGCCGGTCAGGTCCGACCGCACGGCGCCGTCCTGAAAGCTTTGGCCCAGCGGCACGGTCGGCACCTGGTCGATGGCGCGGGCATTGGCCATGTCGAAGAGGGTGTCGGCCTCTTCCTCGGACCCCGCCGAAAGCCAGTCGGCGACGATCTGTTCCATCTGGTCGTCCTTGTACCAGCCCCACCAGCCCTTTTCGCCCAGGCCGCGGGTGGTGGCGTTGGTCGCCGGGTTGGCGATGGAAATGGCGGGCCAGTTGGTATGCGCGATGCTCCAGCCGCCATTGTCGACCGGTTCCTTCGACACGCGCCGCTGCACCACGGTGCCCCAATCGGTGTCCTGCAGGTCGACATTCATGCCCATCCTGGTCAGCAGGTCCGCCGTGATCAGCCCGTGCGGGTGGATCGAGGCGATGTCGGTGGGGTTCAGGATCACCACCCGTTCACCATTGTAGCCGGCGGCCTTCAGCGCCGCTTGCGCCGCCTCGACATCAAGCGAGCCCATGATGCCTTCGCCCAACTCCTTCACGCCGGGCAGGCCGCAGGGGAAGGCGGCCAGGCATTCGGACCGGTTGGCCTCGCTGGCGGTGACGGATTGCATGTAGGGCGTTTGGTTGACCGCCGCGAGCACGGCGCGCCGGATCTCGACATTGTCGAAGGGCGCCTGCAGGTGGTTGAAGCGCATGACGGACACCAGGCCGAAGGGATCCTGGCGGAAGAGGTTGACGTCGGGATGGGCCTCCATCAGGGGCGCGAGGTCGGGCAGGATCCCGCCGACCCAATCGACTTCGCCCGCCTGGATCGCGGCGGCGGCGGTGGCCGGGTCGGGGATGATCTGCCAGATCACGCGGTCAAAGTTCATGACCTTCCCGCCCGAGGTCCAGGCAGCCGCTTCGTCGCGCGGCACGTAATCGGCGAATTTCTCATAGACCACCCGGTCGCCCGAGACATATTCGTCGGCCACGAATTTCAGCGGGCCAGAGCCGACCATCTCGGTCACCTGTTCGGAAATGTCGGTCTTGGCCAGCCGTTCGGGCATGATCATGGCGGGCGAGGAATGCGGCTTGCCGATGGCGTGCAGCAGGCGGCCGAAGGGGCGGGTCAGCTGGATGACGATGGTCTTGTCGTCCCTGGCGGTGATGCTTTCGGTTGCCGCGGCCATCGCCTGGCCGAACCCGTCGCGCCTGGACCAGCGCAGCAGGCTGGCGGCACAATCCTGGGCGCGCACCGGCTCGCCATCGTGAAACATCAGACCGTCGCGCAGGGTGATTTCCCAGGTCAGCCCGTCGTCCGACACCGTGTGGCCGGCGGCCATCTGCGGCACCGGCTGCAGGTCGGCGTCCATCCCGTAGAGCGTGTCGAAGACGCAATAGCCATGGGTTATCGACACCGCCGCCGGGGTGAAGACCGGATCGAGGATCGTCAGGTTGGAACTGGGCACGTAGCGCAGAATCCTGGTCGAGTTCTGCGCGAGCGAGGGGATGGACAAGAGGGGCGTCGCCGCCGCCGCGCCCAGAATCGAACGTCTGGTAATCATGATCTAAATCTTCCCGTTGGTGTCGTGAGTGGTTTCTTGTTCGGTCGTTTCTTTCGGTCGTTTCAGGCAGACAAAGGCACCGGCTGGGGCGCGTCGAGGTCGTCGGCGGGCCAGAACGGCCGCCGGCGGTTGTCCCAGGCGACGTCCTGAAGCCGCAGGGGCGCGCCGCCCGGGCCGTGGATGGGGATGTACCGGACATCGGGCCCAAGCAGCTTGCGGTAGTTCATGAGGTTCTTGAAGGACGATATCCTGCATGTCGTGATATCGATCCCGCAGGCGGCATAATGTTCGTCCATGTGTTCATAGAAGGGCAGGCTGCCGACCAGGATGCGAAGCCCCCCGGACCGAAGCACCGCCGCGGCCCCCAGGGTGACTGTGGAACCGGACACCGGGCCACCCGAATAGGTGAACGTGCCGTCGCACAGCCGCTCGACCCTGGCGCGCACCGTCACCGGCTTGAACCAGCGGTCGTCCTGCTTTGCTCCGATGTGGAATTCCGCTTCGACCCCTTCGCCCAATTCGCCCGCCTGCGCGGCGGTTTCGGGGTCGACGATGTAGATGGCGGCATCGATGTCGGGCGCCACGTCAAGAAGCGCGCCCAGAAGGGCCGGGGAATCGCCCTGCGCCCCGGCCCCCATGGAATCCGGCGCGTCGATGATCAGTGTCCGTCCCGGATAGTCCAGCGCCGCGGCAACGGCCTCGGCCGGGGTCATCGCGGGCAATTCGAAGGTTTCGCGCCGGTCCCAGATCGCGTCCAGCACCTCTTGCGCCACGGTTTCGGCCGCGTCTGGATCGCCGTCCGCGATCGCCAGTCCGGTGATGCCCACGTCGGCCATGTCCAGCCAGGGCTGCACGGGGAAATAGCTGACCGACAGCGCCCGGCCCGACGCTTCGATCCCGCGCGAGACGGCGGCGACCTGGGCCATGGGTTCGTCGCCCAGCGTGGCGCCGCCCAGAACGGGAACGATGGCATTGTACTTGCGAATGCGCGTCACGGGACGGATTTCCCCCTTGATGGCGCGCACCAGCAGGCCGGCGGCACAGGCCCCGGTGCGATAGGCGTCCACGTGCGGATAGGTTTCATAACCGACAATGATCTGCGCCATGTCCGCCATCCGCGGGGTCACGTGGGCGTGCAGGTCAAGGCTTACGGAAATGGGAATGTCCGGATCGCCCAGCCGGTCGCGCACCGCCTGGATGATGCCGCCTTCGGGATCCTTTTCGGTCGCGCAGATCATCGCGCCGTGCAGCGCCAGGTGCACCCCGTCCAGCGGCAGGGCGGCGGTGATGCCGTCGGCGATGATGGCGATCACCTCGTCGTAAAAGGAATCCTCGACATGGCCGCCGGACACGCAGCGCGACATGAAGATCGGCACGATCTCGGCCCCGGCTTCGGCCAGCACGTCCACTGCGCCGGTCACGGCAAACTGCTTGCCGGCGGCGACCTGCAGGATCTCTTCCCCGTGGAAAAGGCCGAACCGAGCGAAATCTTCCTTGCGCGCCACCCTGAGGGACAGGCTGTTGCCCTCGAATTCGAAGCTGGCGATTGCGACTTTCATGATGGGTCCTTGTCCTTTTCGCTCACGGGGGCACACGATGCGCGGATGCGGTCGCGACCTTCCCGGGGATGTGAGCCGAAAGATGCGGGAAGACAGCACGACGTATGCAGTCCCTGGAAAGTCTTTCAGCGAAAGACCTGAACCACAAATGCGAATTGACTCTGCCAATATGCGCTATCTGCATGTTCATGGGTCACGACGCGTTCCAGACGAGCTTTGCGCAACGTCCGCTGGCGTCAATGCGATCATGGTCCCAAGCCGCAGATCCCAAGGTGTCGGGAGCGGGGTCGGCGATGGCTTGATCGCTGCTCGTTTCTTGGGCGCCACCCCCCGTCAACCGGCCCGAGCCGGGGTATCGGCATCGCCGACGGTTGGCCCCGCGCTTGCCATGTCGCCCGGTCGGATCAAGGTCGGATCAAGGTCGGCGCGGGCTTCTCTCAGACCTGCCTTGCCGGGCGAATGCGTCGCCGGCAAGAGGATTGTCCAGGTGTCCGGCCCCGGCATCGCAGCCGCGATCCCGGGGCCGGACACCTGGACCGATGTCGCCCTTCAGAACAGCTTGCCGCTGTTCATTATGTCCCTGGGGTCGAACAATGCCTTGACGCCCTTCATCAGCGCGATGGCCGCCGGCTGGGTCGCACGGTCCAGCCGCTTGCGGTAGCTCAGCCCGATTCCGTGTTCGGCGGTGATGCTGCCATCCAGTTCGCCGACCACGCCGTCGATGATCTCGTCCAGCACGCCCGAGACATCCATGTACGCCGCCCGGTCCGCGAACCGGTCCTTGGCGAACATCACCACCAGGTGCATGTTGCCGTCGCCCATGTGTCCCACGTACAGCGGCCGCGCCTCGGGGAAACGGGCGACGATCCGGTCGCGGGTCAGGTCGACATAGGCCTGCTGGGCAAGCAGCGGCACGGAACTGTCGTGCGACATGTTGGGCCCGGAATGACGGATCGCCTCGGACACCGCGTGGCGCAGGTACCAGAACTCCTCGGCCTGGCGTTCGTTCTGGGCAATGATCACGTCCTGGGCCAGCCCGTCCTCGATCGCCGAGGCCAGCGTGCTTTCCAGCGCCGGCATCATGTCGCTGTCAGCCGCGCTGTCGCAGACCTCCAGCAGCAGCGTCCAGCGGGGGACCTCGTCAAAGGGCAGGCGGGCCTCGGGCATCTCGTCCAGCACAAGCTGCATGTAGTCGGCCTCGGTGATTTCGGCCGAGGTGACACGTTCGCCGAAAGCCGCCTTCATCGCGCGCAGGATCTGCAGCGCGTCGTCGACGCTGTCGACCGCAACCAGCGCGGTTTCCTTGCTGCGCGGGGCAGGGACCAGCCGCATGACAGCGGCGGTGATGATGCCCAGCGTCCCCTCTGAGCCGATGAACAACTCCTTCAGGTCGTACCCGGCGTTGTCCTTGCGCAGCCGCGACAGCCCGTTGATGATGTCGCCGGACGGCAGGACGACTTCGAGCCCCAGCACCAGGTGCCGCGTCACCCCGTAACGGATCGCGGCCGAACCGCCCGCGTTGGTGGCGATGTTGCCGCCGATCTGGCAACTGCCTTCGGAACTGAGGCTGAGCGGGAAGAACATGTCCCGGTCGGCCGCGGCCTCCTGGATCGTCTGCAGAACGCACCCGGCCTCGACCGTGATGGTTTCGTCCAGCGGCGACAGGTCGAGGATGCGGTTCATCCGGCGCAGCGACAGACCGATGCCGGGAATGGCTTTTCCGTCCGGGCCCGTCTTGCCGCGCACGGCCGCGCCGCCGACAAGCCCGGTGTTGCCGCCGATCGGCGTGATCGGGACATTGCGCAGGTTGCACAGGCGCACGATGTCGGCGACCTCTGCCGTGCTGCCGGGCTCGACGATGCACAGCGCCTCGCCTTCGTAGGCGCGGCGCACGTCGATCAGGTAGCGGGCCATCTGATCGGGCTGGGTCAGGACATGGGCCGTCCCGGCAATGTCGGCGAGGGCGGTGAGAAGGTCGTTGCTGTCGAACATTCGTGTCTATCCAAAGGGGATACGTCCCGCGCGATGGCGCGGGACGTCGGTCGTGTGGTCGATCAGGAGATCAGCCATTCGGAATAACGGCGCTGCACCTCGGTGTAGTTTTCGCCCCACCATTCCGGGTTGATGATGACGTTCTTGCCGTTGCTCAGGTCGGGCAGGTAGCCGCCCGCGTCGCTGGCGCGGATCTCGTCCAGGGTCTGCTGGTTGTTGGGCACGTAGAAGCCGGCCAGGGCCCAGGTCTTCTGCTGCTCGGGGCGCAGGGTGAACTCGATCCACTTCATCGCGGCTTCCTTGTTCCGGGTGCCTTTCGTGACGGCCCAGAAATCCAGCGAGTTGTTGGTCTGATCGAACGAGAAGTCCAGCGGCGCGCCGTTCTTGCGGGCCGAGTTCACGCGGTTGAAGTAGCTGTAGGAGAAATCCGCCTCGTTCTGGGCGACCGACGACACCTGTTCGGGCGTCGAGGCGGCGAATTTCGAGATATGGTCCTTCAGCTCGTCCAGCTTGGCAAAGGCGCGGTCGACATCCAGCGGATACAGATCCGCCGGGGCCACGCCATCGGCGACCAGCGCCATTTCCAGCGACTCCGGCGCCAGCGAACGGAAGCAGCGGCGGCCGGGGAACGTTTCGACATCGAAGAAGCCGGTGAAATCGGTCGGATGCTTGCCCTCGGGCGACCGTTCGCTGTCCCACAGAACGCCGCCGCTATAAAGGTAGTAGGGCACGTAGAACTGGTTCGGCGCCTCGACGAGGCCGGTCATGTTCACCAGCGACGGGTCAAGCTCTTCCCACAGGTTTTCCTTGGCGCCCGAGGTGGCAAACGCGGCGGGCGCGTCGATCACGTCCCAGGTGACCGAATTGCTGAGCACCTGCGCCTTGACCTTGGCCATGTCGCCGTTGTCGACCAGCTGGACCGCGATGCCGGTTTCGGCGGTGAACGGGTCGACAAAGCTGGCCTGGACCATCTCGTGATAGCTGCCGCCCCAGGTGGTCACGGTCAGCGTGCTGTCGGCGGCAAGGGCGCGGCCGGTGAACACGGCCGGAGCGGCCAGTGCGACGCCGGTGCCCGCAATGCCGCGCAGCACGCCGCGGCGGTTCATGTGCTTGTTCTGCATGGTCTTTTCTTTCCCTGTTGGTGGGTCTTCAGTGGCTCTGAAACGTGGGATCGGGGGGCAGCAGCCGGGCGTCTTCGGGCGCCCAGCCGACGCGAAGCACCTCGCCCCGCTTGGGACGTGCCCGGTGCGCGGTGCTGGGTTCCTGCACCATCAGGCGGCTGTTGTCCGCCGCTTGAAGGTAATGGCGCAGCACGCCGCCCAGCACGATGGAATCGCGCAGTTCCGCCGTGACCCCGGGCCAGTCCGCGTGGGGCTGCAGCGTCGCCGATTCCGGACGCACCATCAGCACCGCCTCGCCCGAGGTCGGCGCGGCATCGTCCGCCGGCGGCAAAGGCAGGGCGCCGATCCCGGTGTCCAGGGTGCCGGTGGCGGCATTGATCCGGCCCGCGATCAGGTTGGAATTGCCCAGGAAATCCGCCGCGAACAATGTCCGGGGCCGGAAATACAGATCCTCGGGTTCGCCCTGCTGTTCGATCCGGCCGTTGCGCATCAGCACGATGCGGTCCGACATCGACAACGCCTCTTCCTGGTCGTGGGTCACGTAGATCATCGTGATCCCCAGGTCCTCGTGCAGGCGCTTGATCTCAAGCTGCATGTCCTCGCGCAGCTTCTTGTCCAGCGCGCCCAGCGGTTCATCCATCAGGATGATCGACGGCTTGTAGACGATGCAGCGCGCCAGCGAGATCCGTTGCTGCTGCCCGCCCGAAAGCTGCTTGGGTTTGCGGTCGGCCACGTGCTCCAGCTGGATCAGCTTCAGCACCTCCTTCACGCGCGTGGCGATCTCGGGCTTGGGGACCTTTCGGACCTGCAGCGGGAAGGCGATGTTTTCGAACACCGTCATGTGCGGCATCAACGCATAGTTCTGGAACACCATGCCCAGCCCGCGTTCGTTGGTCGGCACATGGGTGGCGTCGCGACCGTCGATATCGATCCGGCCATCGCTGGCCTGGGTCATGCCCGAGATCAGGTTCAGAAGCGTCGACTTGCCCGACCCGGAGGGACCAAGCAGCGTCACGAATTCGCCGCGCCGCACCGACAGGTCCACGTGGTCCAGCGCGACCATGGGTCCGTAGGTGCGGGTCAGGTTGGTGACGCGGATCATGGGGTCGTTGGCTTCGGCGGTCATCCGGTCTGTCTCTTCTCTCATGGGGGTATCGGGGGCGGGGACGGCGGCCTGCGCGTTCATGCCCCAAGCTCGCGGCGTTCAAGGCGCATCATCGCCAGCGCCAGCACCAGCGACACGACGGTCAGCAGGGTCGACACCGCGGCGATCACCGGCGAGATCTCCCAGCGGAGCGCGCTGAACATCTTGACCGGCAGGGTTTCGGTATCGGGCCCGGTGATGAAGTAGGACACGATCACTTCGTCCAGCGAGATCAGGAAGGCAAACAGCGCCCCGGCGGCGATCCCCGATTTCAATTGCGGCAGCACCACGCGGAAGAAGATCGTCCCCTTCCTGGCGCCCATGATCAGCGATACCTGTTCGTAGGCCGGGTCGAGGTGGCGCAGCGCGGCACCGACCGACACCATCATGAAGGGCATCGCCAGCATGGTATGCGCCAGCACAACGGTGACCGTCCGGTTCAGCATGTTCAGTGGCGCAAGCTGCAGATACAGCCCCAGCGCCAGCACGATCACCGGCACCAGCAGCGGCCCCATGGCCAGGGCCGCGATGATCTTCTGTCCGGGCAGGCGGGCCCGGTTCAGGGCGTAGGCGGCCGGCACCACCAGGATCGTCGTCACCACCATGACGCAGACCGCGATGACCAGGCTGCGCGTCAGCGAACCCCACCAGGCGGGATCGGCAAAGAATTCCTGGTACAGGGCGGTCGACCATTCGCGCGGCGGGAATTCCATTTCGCCCGACGACCCGAACGAGATCGGCACGACGATCAGCGACGGCGCCAGCAGGAACAGGTAGCAGATCCAGGCGGCGACGGGCACCAAAAGCGTGCCGGCAATGCGCAGGGGCGTCTTCATTTCGAACCTCCCGTCGCGCCGCCGCCCTGCACGCGGCTCAGCGCCGCGACCAGCAGGCCGGAAATCACCAGAAGCGCCATGGCGATCGCCGAGGCCATCGGCCAATCCAGCGTCTGGCGCGTGTAGAAATCGATCAGGTTGGCCACCATCATGTCCTTGCGTCCGCCCAAAAGGGCCGGGGTGATGTACATGCCGATCGACAGGGTGATGTTGATCAGCACACCGGCAATGACGCCGGGCATCGCCAGCGGCAGCGTGATGCGCCGGAAGATGGTGAACCGCGACGCGCCCATGACCTCGGCCGCGCGGCCAAGGTTGGTGTCCTGGGCCAGCAGGCTGCTGAGAATCGACAGGATCATGAAAGGCAGCAGGTAGTTGATCATGCCCAGGATCGCGCCGACCCGGTTGAACACCATGGGGATGTGGATTTCGGCGCCGAAAAGCCAGCTGAGCACCGTGTTGATCACACCTTCATAGCCCAGCAGGACGGTCAGCGCGAAGCTCTTGACCAGGATGCTGGTCCAGAACGGCAGCATCACCATGGCCAGGTAGGGCACCCGCTGGCGCGGCGCCATCCGCGACAGGTGCAGCGCCACCGGGAACCCGAACACAAGGCTGACAAGCGTGGCGATGCCGGTGATGATGAAGGTGGTGCGCAGGACCTTGCGGAACAGCGAACTGGTCAGCAGGTCGTTGTAGGCCCGCAGGGTAAAGCCGTATTCGTGGAAGCTTTGCCAGAACGTCTGGCCCAGGGGGTAGACGAAGAAGATCACCAGCAGCAGCGTCATGGGCGCCATGAGCGCGAAGCCGGACAATCGGTTCAGATAAGGTGTGTCTGCGGTCATGAAGCCCCGTCATCGTCCCGGCAGGGCGCGCCATCAGGCGCTGGCCCTGTCTTTGGTTTTCTGAAGCTTTGCACCGATCTTTGATGTTTTCAAGCAGGATTCTGAAAACAAAAAATTGAAACGTCACATTTCGGGGTCAGATATCGGCGTTTACCCAAAAAACAATGCACTGCGTCGCACCGATGTTGGAAAACCGGTGCGGCAGATCGCTGGGAAACGAAAAACAGTCGCCCTCGCGCAGAACGCGCGACTCGCCCTCGATCGTCAGCTCCAGCACACCGGCGACCACAAGGCCGATCTCCTCGCCCTTGTGCACATAGGGCTCTTCACCCGACCCGCTGCCCGGCTCGATGATCAGGTAGAACCCTTTCAGCCGTTCGCTGGCCTTGGGAGAAATCAGGTCCTTGCGCAGGCCCTCGGACCGGGCAAAGGGTTGACGCCGGTCTGCCGTTACCACGTAAGGGTCTGATTTATCGTCATCATTATTCGGGTCGATCAACCAGGCGGCGGACACGTTCAGGGCCTCGCCCAGCGTGAACAGCGTCCGCACCGTGGGCGAAACGAGGTTGCGCTCGATCTGGGACAATGTCCCGATCGAGATTCCGGATGTGGCCGCCAGGTCGGCAAGGGTCATCTTCTGCGCCTGCCTCAGCTCGCGAATGCGCCCCCCAAGCATAGGGTCACCGCTGCGCCGCGCGTTGCGGCCGTTGCCCGGCCTTGCCGTGATCTCGTTCATGCTCTTCCGACTGTCCATTAGGTGTCACGCCACCCCGGCGGGCGTCGTCGATTTCAAGATTAGACAAACGTAGCCGGTCAGACAACCAATTTTCAGAATTCAGAAAATTCAGGTTGAAAATCCTCCTCGCCTCGCTGATGTTCGCGGAAAATCAACCGAGATGAAAGAAGGATGCGCGATGATGGACTCGATTGATACCTGGCACGACCGCGCCTCGGCGCTGGCGTTCGAAGGCCGGATGTTCATCGACGGCGCCTACGTGACTGCCGCCTCGGGCGAAGGCTTTGCAAGCCTCAACCCCGCCACCGGCGAAAAGCTGACTGACATCGCCGCCGGCGGGGCGGTCGACGTCGACCGCGCCGTGGCCTCGGGGCGCAAGGCCTTTGCAAGTGGCATCTGGTCCCGGAAGAGCCCCTCGGACCGGGGCGCCACGCTGGTCCGCTTCGCCGCGCTGGTCGAGGCGCATGCCGAGGAACTGGCGCTGCTTGAAACGCTCGACATGGGCAAGCCGATCTCGGACAGCCTGTCGGTGGACCTGCCGTTGTCGATCAGTTGCCTGCGCTGGTACGGCGAGTCGGTCGACAAGATCTATGACGAGATCGCGCCGACCCCCGGCACCGCCCTGTCGCTGATGAAACGCGCGCCGCTGGGGGTGGTCGGGGCTGTCGTGCCCTGGAACTTTCCGCTGATGATGGCCTGCTGGAAGATCGCGCCGATCCTGGCGGCGGGGAATTCCGTGGTTCTGAAACCGGCCGAGCAATCCTCGCTGTCGGCGATCCGCATCGCGGCCCTGGCGGTCGAGGCCGGCATCCCGCCCGGCGTCTTCAACGTGGTGACGGGCATGGGCGAAACCGCCGGCAAGGCGCTGGGACTGCACATGGACGTGGACTGCATCGCCTTCACCGGTTCGACCGAGGTCGGCAAGCTGTTCATGCAGTATTCCGGGCAGTCCAACCTCAAGCGGGTGGGACTGGAATGCGGGGGCAAGTCGCCCAACATCATATTCGAGGACGCCCCGGACATCGACGCGGCCGCCGAGGCCGCGGCCTGGGGGATCTTCTACAACCAGGGCGAGGTCTGCAACGCCGGCTCGCGCGTGCTTGTGCATGAAAGCATCGCCGAACGGGTGATCGGGAAGATCGTCGAGACCGGCCGCGCCATGCGTATCGGCGACCCGCTGGACCCCGCGACCCAGATCGGATCGCTGGTGGACAGCACGCAGACCGCGCGCGTTCTGGACTATATCGCCATCGCCCGGCAGGAAGGGGCGCGGCTGGTGTCCGGTGGCGGGCAGCCTGCCGAAGGCGGCTGTTTCGTCGAACCCACCGTTTTCGCCGACGTGACCGCGTCGATGCGCATCGCGCAGGAAGAGGTGTTCGGCCCGGTGCTGTCGGTTCTGACCTTCAGGGACGAAGACGAAGCGGTGAAGATAGCGAACGACACGATCTACGGCCTGGCGGCCGGCATGTGGACATCGGACCTGAACCGGACGTTCCGCGTATCGGACGCGCTGCAGGCCGGGGTAGTCTGGGTCAACTGCTTCGATCACGGCCATATCTCGTCGCCGTTCGGCGGTTTCAAGCAATCCGGTTTCGGGCGGGACAAGTCGCTTCACGCCCTGGACAAGTACACCGACGTCAAGACGACGTGGATCAACCTGGGCTAAGGAGACAGAGAATGTCGCAACCGACGATCAAGGGCCTGATGCCGGCCTGCCCAACCGCGCTGGATGCCGATGGGCAGGCGGATCGGGCGTCGATGCAGCGGCTGGTGCGCCACATGCTGGACGGTGGGGCCAGCGGTGTCGTGCCGCTTGGCGGCACCGGCGAATACACCGCCCTGCCGCCCCAGATCCGGATCGCCACGGTCGAATCCTGTGTCGAGGCGGCCGCCGGTGCGCCGGTCTACGCGGGCGTCCTGGCCCCGGGGCTGGGCGATGCGATCCCCGCGGCCAAGGCCTTTGCCGCGGCGGGCGCGACGGGCATCATGCTGATCGCACCGTATTACATCACCCCGTCGCAGGCCGGCGCCATCGACTATTTCCGCGCCGTGCGGGATGCGGCGGGGCTGCCCATCATGCTGTATGACAACCCGTTGCGGGCGCGTTTCGCCTTTGCGCCCGACACCATCGCGACCCTCGCCGAAGAAGGCACCATCGTGGGCATGAAGGCGTCCAGCACGGACCTTTACCACTTCGACCAGGTGATGCAGCGCGTGGGTCCCGAGTTCGGCGCGCTCAGCGGGCAGGACACGCTGTTCGTGCAGCAGGTCTCCAGCGGGGCCGTCGGGGGTGTTCTGACCTCGGCGGTGCTGGTGCCGGGGATGTGGGCCAAGGTCCAGTCGCTGGCCGCGGCCGGACAATATGCCGAGGCGCTGGCGCTGCAACGCAAGCTGGGACCGCTGATGGATGCGCTCTTTGCCGAAGAAAACCCGGGTCCGCTGCGCCATGCGCTGGCGCTCGTGGGTCTGGATACCGGCGCGTCGGCCCTGCCGGCACCGGCCCTGTCCAAAGGGCTGGCGGCACGGCTGGACGAAGTGATAGCGGATCTGCGCGCGGCCGGTGCCGCGCTTCCCGAAGCAGCCTGAGGCAAGACGGACATGGCGGAAACCGCCGAAAATTCACTGTACCTGAACAAGGCGGGTCCTGCGCCCGCCTGGTCCAGGCTGGAAGATGCGCTTCATGTGCCGGTTGCGATCGTGGGCGGGGGTCTTACCGGGCTGTCGACCGCGCTGCACCTGGCCGAATCCGGTGTCCAAGCTGCCGTGTTCGAGGCCGAAAGCCCCGGCTGGGGCGCGTCGGGCCGCAATGGCGGGCAGCTGAACCCGGGACTGAAGTTCGATCCGTCCTGGTTCATCAGCCGCTTCGGCGAGGCCCGGGGCCGCGAGATGATCGGCTTTGGCTGGTCGACGGTCGATGAAACCGTCGCGCTGATCAACCGGCTGGGGATCGACTGCGACCTGCGGCGCAACGGCACCCTGCGGGCCGCGGCGTCTGCAAGGGATGTCGCTTCTGTGCGCCGCAGCTTCGACGACATGACCGCGCACGCCATGGATGTCGCCTGGCTGGACCAGGCGGATGTCGCGGCGCTGACCGGGCATGAACGGTATCCGGCCGCCTTCCTGGATCGCCGCGGCGGCGATCTGAACCCGCTGCTGTTTTCGCGGGGGCTTGCTGTGGCGGCCCAGGCGGCGGGCGCGAAGGTGTTCGGGGACAGCCGTGTCCGGAGCCTTGGGAAAACGGCTGACGGCTGGCGTCTTGAGGTGAACGGGCAGACGGTTCGGGCGGATCGCGTGCTGATCGCCTGCAATGGCTATGCCGACGGCCTCTGGCCCGGGCTCAGGCAGGCGTCGGTGCCGGTCTTCAGTTCGGTGCTGGCGTCGCATCCGCTATCCGAAGACATGGCAAAGACGGTCATGCCGGGCCGGCAAGTGCTGTACGAATCCGGTCTGGTAACGGTCTATTACCGGGTCGACAGCGCGGGCCACCTGATCATCGGCGGACGGGGGCCGATGCGGCCTTCGTCGGATGCGCGGCGAATGCAGGCCATCGCGCGGCATGCGGAAAAGCTCTGGCCAGGGGTCAGCCGCGCGGGCTGGCAATTCGCCTGGAACGGACGGGTGTCGGTGACGCCCGATCACCTGCCCAACATCCATGCGCCGGATCCGTCCATTCTGATCGCTTACGGCTACAACGGTCGCGGTGTTGCCCTGTCGACCGCGCTGGGGCGCCACCTGGCGGCATGCCTGTCCGGACGCATCGCGCCCGACGATCTGCCCCTGCCGCCCAGCAACCTGCGCCGGATCCCGTTCCACCGGTTCTGGCCCGTGGGGGTTCACCTGACGGTTGCGGCGTCGCGCCTGCGCAGCGGTTTTTTCCGTCAAATAGCGAAATAGCCCAATGGGGGTCACCAAGGTCCGCAAGGTGACGGGTTGATTTCCGGACACCATGAGGGCGGGCTCGGAAAATCCGGACCGCGCCCCGTAATGCCGATTATGTAATATCTTGCCGCCCGTTCCCCTGGCCCCGGCGGACCAGCGACACCGTGGGCATCCTGCCCGGGGCCATGCCCTGGCCGGGATCTCTGTGGCGGGAACATTTGCCCCGCTCAGGTGTTGTTCACTCCGGGTGCGGCCCATCCGCTCCGCCACCGAAAGCAGAGCAGATGTTGGACGCCACAAAGCAGCAAGCCAGTCCCACCCGCCAGACCAACCTGTGCATCCTGCACAATCCCCAGTCCGGCAAACAAGAGGCCGGCGCCTCGTCCGAGGACCTGTCCCGCCTGTTCGAACAGCACGGGCTGAGCCCCGACATCGTCAAGCTGGATCCCGAAAACGACCTGGCGGCCACCGTGAAACAGGCCGTCGACAAGGGCTATGACACGATCGTCGCCGCCGGCGGCGACGGCACGATCTGCGGCGTCACCCAGGCGCTGGTCGGCGCGTCCTGCCGGATGGGCATCCTGCCCTGCGGCACGTTCAACTACTTCGCCCGCTCGCTGGGCATCCCCCAGGACCTGGACGGCGCGGTCAAGGTCATCGCCGACGGCCACGCCCGCCCGCTGCGCGTGGCTATGCTGAACGACCGGGTGTTCCTGAACAACGCCAACTTCGGGCTGTACCCCCACATCCTGCGGTCCCGCGAAGAGATCTACGACTACTGGGGTCGCAGCCGCGCGGCCGCCTACTGGTCGGCGATCAAGGTGCTGTTCCGCTGGCCCCGCCCCCTGCAGATGCAGATCACCGCCAACGGCCAGACCACCACCGTACGCACCCCGCTGGCCTTCGTCTTCAACAACGCCTACCAGCTGCGCGAAATGGGCATGGAAGGCGCCGAATGCATCGAGGACGGCAAGCTGGCCCTGATGCTGGCCCCCGATTGCGGCCGCTGGGGGATGATCCTGTCCAGCCTCGCGGTGCTGACCGGGCAGGCCACCCGCAAGCGCCATTTCGACCTGATCTGCAGCGACGACATCGAACTGCGGTCGACCAAGGGCAAACGGCTGCTGGTCGCGCGCGACGGCGAACGGTCGCGGATGAAGGGCCCGTTCCGCCTGACGCTCAGCGATGCGGACCTTGACGTCATCGTCCCCGCCGATTTCGGAGACGCCGTTCGGTGAAACGGCTGCTGCACCTGTCCGACCTGCATTTCGGCCGTGTCCGGCCCGAACTGCTGGACCCGCTGATCGACCGGGTCAACGACCTGGCGCCCGACCTGGTGGCGATATCCGGCGATCTGACCCAGCGCGCGCGGACCTGGCAGTACATGCGCGCGCATGAATTGATCGACCGCATCGCCGCGCCCTGCCTGATCGTGCCGGGCAACCACGACACCCCGCTCGACCGCCCGCTGGAACGGTTTTTCACCCCCTGGCGGCGCTATCGCAAATGGATCGACGACGACCTGGAACCCCAGGTCCATGATGCCGATTGGTCGGTGATCGGCGTGAATTCCGTCAATCATTTCAGCTGGCAGCGCGGGCGTTTCGGCCATCGCCTGATCCACCGGGTGCGACAGGGCTTTGCCGACACGCCCGCCGATGCCTTCCGCATCGTCGTGGCCCATCACCCGCTGGAACACCGCCCCGAAGACGACAAGGCCCTGCCCCGCGGCGCCGGGGCCGCGCGCCGTGCGCTGGCCGAGGCCAGAACCGACATCCTGCTGACCGGCCACCTGCACAACTGGCGCGCGGACCTGTTCGGCGACCCCGGCCGGCAGGTGCTGCAGATCCACGCGGGCACCGTGCTGTCGGACCGGCTGCGCGGGCAGCAGAACGATTTCAACCTGCTTACGCTGGACGGCGACACCGTGCAGGTGGACCGCCACGCCAGCCGCGCCGATGCAACCGGCTATGATCTTGAACGGTCCGTGATCTTCATCCGCGACGGCACCGGCTGGCAATTCGCGCCAGAGCCCCCCGTCGAAACCGAACCCGAAAAGCCACGGGTCGCCACGCTCAGGCGCCGATGATGTCAAAGAACGCCTGGTTGCCCGCCGTCAGCCCCGCGTCCACCGGCAGCACCGCGCCGGTGATCCCGCTGGCCATGGGCGAGGCCAGGAACAGCGCCGCCTGCGCGACCTCCTCCGGGCAGACCAGCCGGCGCATCGGGTAAAGCCCCGCCACCTTGTCGAAGATCCCCGGCTGGCGCGCCTCGCGGTCCTCCCAGGCCGGGGTGTGCACGGACCCGGGCGCAACCACGTTGGCGCGCAGCCCGTTGCGCGCCTCTTCCACCGCCATCGCCCGGCACCACGCGACCAGCGCGCCCTTGGCCGCCGAATAGGCCGGGTTGCCGTAATGCGCCAGCGCGTTGACCGACGCGATGAACACCATCGCCGCCCCCTCGGGGCGGCCCCGCATCGCCGGCAACAGGGCGCGGGTGAACACCGCCGCCCCGGTAAAGTTCAGCGTCAGGTCGACATCGATGGCCGCCGCGTCGGTGTCCTCCATCGTCTCGACCCGCGTGCCGCCCGCGTTCGAGATCACCGCATCCACCCCGCCTTGCGCGATCCGCGCCGCCGCCGCTTCGGTCTGGTCCCGGTCGGTGATGTCGAACAGCTCAACCTCGGCCGCGCCGCCGACCTGGGCCCCCGCGCGGTCGCAGGCCACCACATGGGCGCCCGCCGCCGTGAACACCTGCACCAGCGCGCGGCCGATCCCCCCGCCCGCGCCGGTCACGACGACGCGCTTTCCGGTCATGATCATGGCTCGACCTCCAGGTCACGGGTGTCCAATCCCAGCGGATCGGCCACCTTGGGCCAGAAATCCGCGCCCGCCTTGCGGTAATCCGTTTTCGCCGGGTTCGTCGGGTAGCTGGACGGGCTGTCCACGTGGATGATCCGCGACGTCACCGGCGCGAACCCCGCGTGGAAATGGTTGGTCGATTTCACCAGCAGGATATCCTTGGCCGCGTAATCCACCCCGTGGTTGGCAAAGATCGACGGTTCATAGGTCTGCGACCGGCTGGAGATCAACACGATGTCGATCCCGGTGCCGTTGATCCGCACCACCGCTGTCCGCCCCAGGGTCACCCGGCTCTGGCGAAAGCTCTGCCAGCCCTCCTGCGCCAGGTGGCGCACGGTGACCTCGGCGTCGATCGGCGGCCCGGCCTCGGCCCCCGCCTTGCCCCCGAACCGCAGCTTCAGCGACGCGCCCAGCCCCGCCGCATGGCAGAACGACACCGCGATCGGATCCCAGATCGCGCCCACCGCCACGCGGTCGATCCCGCGTTCGATCAGCGACATCAGCACATAGGTCCCGTCGCCCGCGCAACCGCCGCCCGGATTGTCCCAGGTGTCGGCGATGGTCACGGGCAGGCCGGGCTTGTCCCGCAGCGTCTTCAGCGCCTCGTCGATCCCGCATTCGTAATCCAGGATCGCCATCGCCGTCCGCCCCCGCAGCCGGTACAATTCGTGCCCCAGCTCCCGCGCCAGCTTCGCACCCGCGTCCGGATCGTTGTCCGTGACCACCAGGATCCGCGTCCCCATCTCGGGCACGTCGCCCGCCATGAACCCGTGGATGACCGACGCCGACAGGATCGGCCCCACGCCTTCCTTCGCCTTCATCCGGTCGACAAACCCGCGCATCGGCTGCTGGCTGGTCGGATAGATCCCGATCATCCGGCAATCGAAGGTCGCGATCACCGGCCGGATCTGTCCCCGCACCGCCCGCAGCGCCAGGTCGACCAGGTGGTCGCCCCGCTCCTCGAAATCCGTATGCGGGAATTCCAGGAACATCGCCGCGATATCCAGCTGCGCGACCCGGCGCGCGGTCAGGTGGCTGTGCGGATCGAATTCGGCGGCCACGATCACATCCGGCCCGACGATCCCGCGCACCCGCTCCAGCAGGTCGCCTTCGCAATCGTCATACCCCTGCGCCACCATCGCCCCATGCAGACCCAGGACAACCCCGTCGACAGGCAGCGCCGCGCGCAGCTGGCCCAGGATCTCGTCCCGCAGCGCCTCGAAGGTCTCGCGCTTGATCAGCCCGGCGGGTTCGGCCCAGGACGAACTGCCCTCGATCACCGTGAACCCTTCGTCCCGCCCCCGCCGCCGCAGGATCGGCACGGGCGAGGAACACAGCGTCGGCGTCTCGGGGTGCTGCCCCGGCCCGGCATAGAACGACGCCTCGAACGCCGCCCGGTCGGTGGGCAGCGGCGAAAATGTGTTGGTCTCGGTCGCCAGCGACGCGGTGAAAATCCTCACGGCCTGTTCCTTCCGGTGATGTCACGCGGCATCGCGGTCGTCCTCCTGCAGGGCCAGCACGGCGGCGCCGATCAGCCCCGGTTCCGTCCGGCAGGCGGCGCGCACCACCAGCGGCCCATCCGGTTTCGCCAGCGTCAGCGGCCGCACGGCCCCATCCAGCGCCGCGATCAGCGCCACATCGTTCGACAACCCGCCCCCCACCGGCACGATCGTCGCGCCGGTCAGGTTGACCACCATCGCCAGCGGCCCCGCGATCAGCTCAAGCCAGGCGCGCACCGTCAGCGCCGCCGCCCCGTCGCCCCCATGCCAGGCCTCCAGCACGGCGATCGAGCTCAGATCGGCGCCGGTCAGATGCCGGTGCAGTTTTTCGATCCCGCGCGCCGAACAGATCGCGTCCAGGCACCCGTCCAGCCCGCAGCCGCAGCGAAACGCGGGCAAGGGCGCGTCGAGGCAGGTCAGCATCCGTTGCGCTACCGGCCCGTGCCCCCATTCGCCGCAATAGCCGCGCGTCGCCACCAGCCGCCCGCCGGCCACCAGCCCGCCGCCGATGCCGGTGCCCAGGATCGCGCCAAAGACCACGTCATGGCCAACGCCCGCGCCCACGCCCGCCTCGGCCAGCGCGAAACAATCGGCGTCGTTGGCGATGCGCACCGGCACGCCCAGGGCCGCGCTCAGTTCCGGTTCCAGCCGGTGACCCGACAGGCAGGGGATATTGGCCACCACCGCCGCGCCGGTCACCCGGTCGGTGACGCCCGCGATGGAAATCGCCACCTTGTCGGGCCGCCCGCCCACCGCCGCGATTCCCGCGCGCAGCACGTCCACGAAGGCGTCGTAATCGCCCGTGGGCGTCGGTTTACGCCACACCGGGCCGATCCGGTCGGCACTGTCCGCCGCCGCCGCCTTGATCGCGGACCCGCCGATATCGAAACACACGATCATCGCCGCCCCCCTTGCGGTCCGGGAAAAAAACGGTGTGCGCCCGGGCACCTGCCGCCCGCCGCGCCGCGTTTCCCAGGCCGGCGGACCCCCCCGGCCAAACCGATATTGCCGCGCCTCTTGTTCGGGCAACGGATGAAAATGAATTTCATGCAGCTACGTAACCCCGTGATTAATTATTGACTGTCACGAAAGTCGCGCACAGTCTACGAAAAAAAATTTCGTAAACTCGGGGCAGATCGGACGTCAGATCCGGCACCCCCCTTCCACAAAGACGGGGAATGCGCATGAAAGTCGGCATCGTCGGACTGGGCCAGCGGCTGGGTTACCTGGGACAGGTCTTTACCCAGGTCCACCCGGATTTCCAGATCATGGGCTACGTGGATCCGGCCCCGGCGGGCCTGTCCCTGCTGACCGACAAATCCATTCCCGCCGGCCGCGCCTATGACAGCGTGCAGGACCTGCTTGCGGGCGAATCCCTTGACCTGCTGATGGTGGGATCGCCCAATCACATGCACCTGGACCACATCCGCGCCGGGCTGGACGCGGGGGTAAAGGTGTTTTCCGAAAAGCCCGTCGTCGTGTCCACCGAACAAAGCCTCGCCCTCGCCCGGCTGCTGGCGCAACACGGGCGGGAAAACCTGCTGATCGGCCTGGTCCTGCGTTACGCGCCGCTGTACCGCGACCTGCGCGCGGCACAGGCGCAGGGCATGCTGGGCGACGTGGTGTCGATCGAGGCATCCGAACACATCCCGCCCTATCACGGCGCCTTCTTCATGCGCGACTGGCGGCGCTATGACCGGTACGCCGGCGGCTTCATGCTGGAAAAATGCTGCCACGACATCGACCTTTACAACGGCGTCATCGGCGCCCGCCCCGCCCGCGTCAGCAGCTTTGGCGGACGGCGCACATTTATCCCCGCCAACGACCCCCGCACGCGCGGCATCAACGACATGGAAGTCTATCACCGCAAGCGCGTCGGCTGGAACGGCACCGACAAGGTCTTCGACAGCGACGCGGAAATCATCGACTACCAGGTCGCCATCGTCGAATACCAGAACGGCGCCGCGCTGTCCTTCCACACCAACCTGAACGTCCCCGACGATTTCCGCCGCTTCGCCGTCATCGGCACCCGTGGCATGGCCGAAGGCGACTTCGTGCGCGGTTTCCTCAATGTCACCGACAGCCACACGTCGGACGAGCTGATCCGCAAGACCTACCAGGCCACCGCCCTGTCACAGCATTACGGCGCGGACGAACAGATGGCCGAAGGGGTCGTTGCATCCGTGAAGACCGGCGCGCAACAACCCGTGTCGGTGCTGGACGCGCTGGAAGCCGGACTGCTGGCGATGGCCATGGACGAGGCCCGCGCCAGGCGCACCGTGATCGACATGGCCCCCGTATGGGACGCCTACGACACCGCGCTTACCGCATCGGCGGCCGCCTGATGCCGGGACAGCGCACCGCGATCCTGTTCGCCTGGCTCCTGCTGCTGCCGGCGGTGGCCTACGTGGTGGCCATCGTCGCCTATCCGCTGGTCGACACGTTCTACCTGTCGTTCACCAACGCCTCGCTGCGCAAGACCACCGACTGGATCGGCTGGGCGAATTACCAAAAGATCTTCGACACCGAATTCGCCACCATCATCGCGCGCACCTTCGTCTGGACGTTCATTTCCGTCGCGCTGAAGATGATCATCGGCACCTCGGGCGCGCTGTTGCTGAACGCCGCGCTGCCCGGCCGGGCGCTGTTCCGCATCCTGACCATGCCGCCCTGGATCGTGCCCATGGCCATCGGCATCTTCATGTGGGGCTGGATGTACAACGGCCAGTTCGGGATGATATCCGGCCTGCTGCAACGCTTCGGCGTGGTCGACGGCCCCGTCGCTTTCCTCGCCTACGGCAACACCGCGTTCTGGGCCACCATCGTGACCGACGTCTGGATCGGCGTGCCCATGGTGACGATGTACATGCTGGCCGCGATCCAGTCCGTGCCCATCGACCTGAACGAAGCCGCCTGGGTCGACGGCGCCAGCCGCTTCTACCGGTTGCGCCGGATCACCCTGCCGATGATCTTTCCGGCGGCGATCACCATGTCGATGATCTCGCTGATCTCGACCTTCAATTCCTTCGACATCATCTGGATCCTGACCCAGGGCGGCCCGTCGGGGTCGACCACCACGATGATCATCGACACCTATTCCACCGCCATCGGGTCCAAACGCTTTGGCGAAGGTGCCGCGCGGGCGGTCGTGATCTGCCTGTTCCTGTCGGCCTTCGCGCTGCTCTACTTCCGGGCGATCACCAAGCTCAGCAACAGGATGACCGCGTGATGAAGAAGAACGCCATGATCAACCGCTACCGCTGGTGGGAAATGGTGCTGATGTATCTCGGCATCGCCGTCTTCCTCTTCTTCGTCCTCGCCCCCTTCATCGAAGGTTTCCTGGTCTCGCTGAAGCCGCTGGGCCTGCTGTTTTCGACGCCCTACAGGTTCATCCCCGAAAACGGGTCCTTCAAGGCCTACATCACCATGTGGGACAGCGTGCCGGGCTTCGCGCGCTACATCTTCAATTCCTTCTTCATCTCCACCGCGATCACGCTGGCGGTGCTGGCCCTGGTGGTCCCCGCGTCTTATGCCTTTGCCCGCATCCGGTTCCCCGGCACCGGCGCATTGCTGGGCGCCTTCCTGGCGGTCAACATGTTCTCGGGCGCGGTGCTGCTGATCCCGTTGTTCCGGCTGATGCGGTCCTACGGGCTGCTCAACACCTACTGGTCGATGATCGTGCCCGGCGTCGCCTTCCTGATCCCCACGGCGATCTGGCTGCTGCAGACCTACATGCGCCGCATCCCCAGGGAACTGGACGAGGCCGCCTATGTCGACGGCGCCAGCCACGTCTACATCCTGCGCCGGGTGATCCTGCCCTTGGCGATGCCCGGCATCATCGTGGTCGCCATCACCACCTTCATCGGCGCCTATGCCCAGCAGTTCATCTTTGCACTGACCTTCAATTCCAAGACCGACTACATGCCCCTGCCGATCGGCCTCTTCGCCTATTTCGGCCGGCAGGAGGTCATCTGGAACGAACTCATGGCCGCCAGCTTCGTCGGCATCGCGCCGGCCATGATCCTGATCTTCGCATTGCAACGCTACCTCGTGGCGGGCCTGACCGCCGGCGCGGTCAAGCAATAACCCCCGGCCCCGCCGGACCCCAACGTCAAAGAACGCCACAACGGCGCCAACAGGAGAGAAGAGATGACACGGACGTTTCTGAAGACGGGAGCAGCGGTCGCGGCGCTGTGCGCCGCACTGCCCGCCGCCGCGCAAGAGATCACCATGATCGTCTGCGGCGACACGATGGACCCGATCCACGAGAAGTACATCGCAGAATGGGAAGCCGAAAACGTCGGCTGAACCGTCGCCCCCGAAGTCGTCGGCTGGGGCCAGTGCCAGGACAAGGTGACCACGCTCGCCGTCGCCGGCACCCCCGTCGCGCTGGCCTATGTGGGGTCCCGCACGCTCAAGGAATTCGCCGAATTCGGGCTGATCGAACCGATCCCGATGACCGACGAGGAAAAGGCCACCTACTACCCCAACGTGGTGAACACCGTCACCTACAAGGGCGAACAATGGGGCATCCCCGTCGCCTTCTCGACCAAGGCGCTCTACTGGAACAAGGACCTGTTCGCCGAGGCCGGGCTTGACCCCGAAACGCCCCCCGCCACCTGGGACGAGGTCATCGCCGACGCCAAGGCCGTGACCGACAACACCGACGCCGCCGGCTTCGGCCTGGTCGCCAAGACCTTCGACAACACGATGCACCAGTTCCTGCACTGGGTGTACACCAACAACGGCCAGGTCATCGACGCCGACGGCAACATCGTCATCGATTCCCCCCAGGTGCTCGAGGCGCTGCAGGCCTACAAGGACCTCGTGCCCTATTCCGAAGAAGGCCCCACCGCCTACGAACAGAACGAGGTCCGCGCGATCTTCCTGGATGGTGGCGTCGCGATGATGCACGCCTCGATCGGCGCCGTGTCCCGCCTGGCCGACACCGACATCAACTGGGGCGTCGCCAACCTGCCGCTGGGTCCCGAAGCCCAGGGCCCCGGCACCCTGCTGATCACCGACAGCCTCGCCGTCTTCTCCGGCACCGGGGTCGAGGAACAGGCGATCAGCCTGGCGAAATTCCTCACCGCCCCCGCCGCGCAAGAGGAATACGACCTCAACGCCGGCCTCACGCCCCTGCGTCCCTCGGCCACGATCGACGCGCTGGTCGCCGAAAAACCCTATTGGGCGCCCTATATCGACGGCATCGAATTCGGCGGGCCGGAACCGCTGTTCACCGATTACCGGGCCTTCCAGAACATCATGATCGACATGGTCCAATCGGTCGTCACCGGCGCCGCCGAACCGGCCGACGCGCTGGCCAAGGCCGATGCCGAGCTGAAAGAGCTGGAATAACCCACCACACCCCCGGTCCGGGCCTTCGGGCCCGGATCCTGACCACGAAAGGAAGACCCTTGGGACAGCTGACCCTGACCGGTGTCAAGAAACGCTTCGAAACGCTCGAAGTGATCCACGGCATCGACCTCGACATCAAGGACGGTGAATTCATCGTCTTCGTCGGCCCCTCGGGCTGCGGGAAATCCACCCTCCTGCGGATGATCTGCGGGCTGGAAGAAATCTCCGACGGCGACTGCCTGATCGACGGCACCCGCGTCAACGACCTGGCCCCGGTCAAGCGCGGCATCGCCATGGTGTTCCAAAGCTACGCTTTGTACCCGCACATGACGGTCTTTGAAAACATCGCCTTCCCCCTGCGCGTCGAAGGCATGCCCAAGGCCCAGCTTGAAGACCGCGTCAACCGCGCCGCCGCCGTCCTGCAACTGGAAAGCCGCCTGCACCAGAAGCCCGGCAACCTCTCCGGCGGGCAGCGCCAGCGCGTCGCCATCGGCCGCGCCATCGTGCGCGAACCCTCGATCTTCCTCTTCGACGAACCGCTGTCCAACCTCGACGCCGCCCTGCGCGCCGAAATGCGCATCGAACTGACCGCCCTGCACCAGAAGCTCAAGGCGACGATGATCTACGTCACCCACGACCAGGTCGAAGCGATGACAATGGCCGACCGCATCGTGGTGCTGGACGCCGGCCGCATCAGCCAGGTCGGCGCGCCGTTGGAGCTGTACCACAAGCCCGACAACCTCTTCGTCGCGGGCTTCATCGGCAACCCCCGCATGAACTTCCTCCCCGGCACCTGCACCGCCGTCACGCCCACCGGCACCACGGTCGACCTGGCGACCGGCGGCCGCCTGACCGTCCCCGCCACCAGCGCTGCGGCCCGCGAAGGCATGCCCGTGACGCTGGGCATCCGCCCCGAACACCTGACCCTCGCGCCCGCCGACACCTCGCTGACGATCACCCCCACCGTGGTCGAACGGCTGGGCGTGAACACCGTCGCCTACGCCCAGCTCGACGGCGTCGGCACCCTCTCCGCGCTCCTCCCCGGCTCCGCCCCGATCCGGGTGGAACAGCCCGTCACCCTGTCCTTCTCGGCCACCGACTGCCACCTCTTCGACGACCAGGGCCAGGCCTTTGCCCGCCAGGTGGATGCGGACATGGCGATGCCGGACGTCGTGGCGGGCTAGCCGCGGAGTGACGGCGAACCGCCGGTCGTGGCGCTGTTCAGACCAGCTGCCGCTTGCAGGAAGCGAACCTCTGGCGAATGGCCGCGTCGGCAAGCGATGTGGTCGGCCTTGAAATCGATGACGTCAACTGTCATATTTTCTGCGACACGTGACGCAGAGGAGGCTCGCATGGCCCAGGCAGCATCAGCCGAACACGACATCGCCCGCACCTATGCGCTGCTCGGTGGACAGGATACCATCCGAAAGCCGGTACGCAATAATCTGGAAGCGCACGACATTCTGATGCTGGGCTTGCCCTCGGCAGCCCTGCTGCATCTTACGTCTCAGGTCGCCTTCTTGACCGCTGACGCCGTTCTGGAAAAAGCGATCGGTATCAGCGTCAGAACGCTTCAGCGTCGCAAGAAGGATGCTCCGGACGCCGTTCTGAGCGTCGATCAAAGCAACCGGACCTGGAAGTTCGCTGAAATTCTTGGCCGGGCGACTGAAATCTTCGGCACCAGGGAGGCGGCTGAAACCTGGCTGAACGCGCCCGCGATCGGCTTGGATCAACGCCGGCCCATCGACCTGCTCAGCACTGCCGTCGGGGTGGAGGCCGTCGAGGATTATCTTACCCGTATCGAGTACGGGGTTTATGCATGATCCCATTGCCTCCCCCGCTTGGAAGCGGCGAAATCCGCTTCTGGCGTCTTGACGCACAGAGGCATGCGGCAACCTGGAACTCCGGAGAAGGCAGCTTCCAAGTCGGTGGACGGTGGAACTCACCGGGCGTGCGGGCGATCTATGCGTCGCTCGACCCTGCCACGGCAACGCTGGAGGTCGCCGTTCACAAGGGGCTTCAAGTACTGGACACGCAGCCGCATGTTCTGACGTCAGCTCTGGTTATCGATCCGGGACAAATCCACGTCGTGGAGCCGGACGTCATTCCAAACCCCAACTGGCTGCATCCTTGCACCCCGAACAGAAACCAGCAGCAGTACGGGGATCAGTTTCTGTCGGACCACCGTTTCATCTTGATACCCAGTGCCGTGTCCCCACACAGCTGGAACCTGATATTCGATGCGACAAAGGCAGCGGCTGATTACGACGATGTCGCACAAGAACGCTTCGCTCTGGATCCCCGCCTGCAAACCTGAACAGTTTTGGACGAACGCGACTGTTCCAAAAGGTTCGCATCCCACCATCTCTGCCCGCCCTCGGCGACCAAAGGTTTCCTTGGCCCGTTCCATTCGGCACGTGCCCAATCGCGCACCGGCCAGTCGGCCGCATTACCGGGATTTCTGCGGCTGCTCCGCCCCTCTCATCGCAGTCCAGCGTCATGCCGTGTCGGGCCATGAGAGACTGGGTCATGCTGCAGCAGACGCGACGGGCGGCTTCGGGCCGCCATCGGTCGTCTGCAGCGCATGGCATGAAAGTCCCCCCGCTCCGACCAAACCCGCCGCTTCTGACATCCGACCGGACCAACCCGAAAGCTGCGGCGGCCAAAGCCTTCCCCCGTGGCGCAACCAAACCTTAAGAAACGGTTAAAACGCCGCCACAACCCGTTGATTTCATTGACTCCGAAAATGTCCCACGCGTGGGACACCCCTGGCCCTCCCCCACATCAGACGTTCATTTCTGCCCGTGCATGATGTCGTCGATCAGGTCCAGCATATCGGCCGGCAGCTGGGTCTCATCGAACCGGAACCGATGCGCGCCCGCCTCGTCCGTCACCGTGATGTCGTAGACGATCGTGTCCGCCCGCCCCGCCGGCGGAAACCGCCCCTCCAGCGCCTCCAGCGCCTTCGGATCGAACGCCTCGCACACCACCGCCGATTGGCGGGCCTGAACATCGTCCAGGACCGCCGTCTTGCCGGGGGCCGTGGCCAGCCCCCCGAACCCACCCGACATGCTGATCTTGATCATCAGGACGACACACCCCACCGACACCATATCCGACCCGGAACCCTAATCTCAGACGTTGATCCCGACAAGGCTCCAGGCGCGGCGCAGCATGATCATCTCGTAGCTGCCCGCCCCATGCAGCCCGATCGCCGCATCCAGCGTCTCGGCCGCCCAATCCCCGAAGGTCGCATGGGGATTGTTGATGTTCTGCAAGGCCCGGTACCAGATCTGGCCCGGTTTCTCC
This sequence comes from Marinibacterium anthonyi, assembly GCA_003217735.2. Taxonomy (GTDB): domain Bacteria; phylum Pseudomonadota; class Alphaproteobacteria; order Rhodobacterales; family Rhodobacteraceae; genus Marinibacterium; species Marinibacterium anthonyi. The sequence continues at coordinate 122,458 of CP031585.1, forward strand.
CAGGAATTGCCGCCCATGTACATGCAATACAGGTAGAAGGCGTGGTTCGGGATCCCCGAATTGATATGCACGCCCCCATTGTCGGACGTCGTGTTGACGTAGAAATCCATGTGGTAGGGCTGCGGATCCTGGCCCAGCAGCGCATCGGAATACGCCGTCCCCGGCGCCTTCATCGACCGCAAGGCCACCCCGTTGATGTTCGGCCCCAGGATGCCCTTGCCCACCAGCCAGTCGGCCTCGTAAACCGACTGCCCCAGCGCGCGCTGCTGGGTCATCGTCCCGAAGACATCCGCATAGCTTTCGTTCAGCGCGCCGGACTGGCTCTGATAGATCAGCCCGCCGGAATGCTGCACGACACCGTGCGAAATCTCGTGCCCGATGACCGACAATTCGGTGAAGGTCTGAAAGATCTGGCCGTCGCCGTCGCCATAGGCCATCTGGGTGCCATCCCAGAACGCGTTATTGTACCCGCGCCGGTGATGCACCGTCTGCACCATCGTCATTCCGAACCCGTCGACGGAATTGCGGTTGAATTCCTTCGAATACAGATCGAATACCTCGCCGGCCCCGTCATAGGCGCGGTCGACCTCGCCATCGCCCGTCGGCGGCTGACCCTCGGACCGGACCAGCGCGCCCGGCAGGCTGGCCTTGCCCTGCCCGTCATAGACCTCGCGCGTGCAGGTGTGGGCACCCGCCGCACCCACGGCCATGGCGCGGGACACGAAGGTTCCGCCGCCACCGCCCTCGCGCGGGACAACGCCGGATCCGGCCTTGGCCGCACGCTCCTCGCGGATGTCGTTGCCCAGCTTGATCAACCCTTCGGCCATCTTGCGGACATCGCTGTCGCCGCGCAGAAGCATGACGTCGATCATGTAGGGGGGAATGATGCAATTAATCGGATTGTGATGGATGCACATGGGACGATTCTCACTCATGAAAAAATGAATTCAATGTGCCCATAATATCATCGAACGGTATTTCAGAGAATATGTCCCACGAAACACCCCGGCCGCCTTCGAAAACCCTTCATGTTCCTCCGCTTGACCCGCCGCCGGGAAATGAATTGATAGAATTTTAAATTCTACCCACGCTCCCACCGGCCACAGGGGCGCATCACCGAAACGCGGCACGCCCGCCCTCGCCTTCAGCCCTCCAGCCCCCGCACCAGGTCGCGCAGCCGGTATTTCCGCACCTTGCCGATCGCGGTCTTCGGGATCTCGCGGGACAACACCGCCTCCACCTCGACCGACGAAATGTTCTCGCCCCCCGAAATGATCACGTCCTTCAGCCGGTCGCGGATCTGGATGTAGCGATCGGGCTGCACCACCGCCGCGTCGCCCGACCGGAACATGCCGCCCCGGAACGCCGCGTCCGTCGCCGCCGGGTCCTTGTAATAGCCCTTCATCACGGTGTTGCCGCGAATGGCGATCTCGCCCTGGGTCTCGCCATCCGCCGGCACCTTCTCCCCGGTGTCGCGGTCGATGACATCGACGGCCTCCACCATCGAAAACCGGCCCCCCTGCCGCGCCCGCCGCTCGGCGGTCTCCGCGGCGTCCAGATCGTCCCAGCCGGGCTGCGGCAGGCATTGCAGGATGTGACCGAAGGTTTCGGTCAACCCGTAGACATGCATCACGTCCATGCCCGCGATCAGCCCGCCGATCTGCAGCACCCGGGGCGCGCTTTCGGCCAGCGCCAGCGCCTCCTCCAGCACCGGCCGCAACTCCTCGCTGACCAGCACGACGCGGCTGTCGGAATGATCCAGGATTTAGGCGATGGCTTCGGCTTCCAGCCGGGTGTTGATCGTCGACAGCACGCCGCCGCAGACCGGCACCGCGAAATGCAGCTCGAACAGCTCAGGCATGTTCGCTGACCGTATCGCCCTTGCCGATCCCCAACTCCGCCAGCCCCTGCGCCACCCGGGCCACCCGGTCGGCGGTCTGCGACCAGGCCCGGCGGCTGTCGCCGTGCACCACGGCCACGACATCGGCGTGTACCTCGGCGGCGCGTTCAGGAAAGGACACCGGCGAAAGGCAACGTGATTGGCGCCGCCCCTGTTCAGGGCGGTGAAATGATCCTGCATGTTGTCTCCGTTTCTGCCCGCGCGGTTCGGATGACCGGGGGCTTTTCCCCGCCATCGCAGGGGCCTGGCCGCAGATCTCGCGCGCCAAGTCGAATTTCCGGGCAAGGGTCGCCCCCGCCCCGCGTCCGCAACCGGACACGCGCCAGTCTAGGGGCCACTCCATCGGGTGGCAATCTTGCCACCCCGCCCGGCACGCCATGCCAGTCCGGCCCGCACGCCGCGTCGCAGGCGCGACACCGGACCGTTGAACCGGGCCATGCCCGACGCCTCCGCCCCCCGCTCCCCGCCTGTTTTCAAGGCCGATCCCGGCGCGGCACCCGCCCGGCACGCACGCCCCCATCCCAACGCCCGCGCGCCGGCCCGCTCATCCCGCGCCCCCACAAAGGTTTTTCCCCGATGCCGCGAATTTCAGCACCCGGCCGCCATCCGCTCCCGCGGCCCGTGCTTCTTCTTGGCCCAAATACCTCAACCCGACGCCCGCCAGGCGGCGCCCCGAGCGCCGAAACAGCGGCCAACCCTGAACAAAGGGTTAATCCGCCTCCAGAACCCCTTGATTTCATTGACCCCGAAAATGTCCCACGCGTGGGACAGCCCTACCAGACCTTCCCGCGCGCAGCCACGTCCAGCACCCGCGTGACCTTGTCCCCGTCATGAAAGATCATCCTGTCGAACAGGTTGGTCACCACGCAGGTATGGTTGGGCACGACCCGCAAAACATCCCCCACCTGCGGGCGATCCCCTTCGACCCCGGACAGATCCACCGTCCCATGCTCCTCGGACAGCCCCACGATCCGCGCGCCCGGATAACCTTCGATCGCCCCGTAATCCTGGAACCCCAACAGGTCCGACGTCAGGCTCTTGGAGCCCGCATCCAGGATCGCCCGATCCTCAGTCGGGCGCGACACCACTGTGGTCAGCACATGCATCGCGCAATGCTCCGCCCCCGCATGCCCCGCCCGCACCATCGACCGGTCGTTGTACACACATGTCCCCGCCCGATGTTCCGTGGCCGACGCGATCTCGTGGGACAGGAACAGGTCCGGCGTGCCGCCGACCGATACCACCGGACACTCCATCCGCCTTTCGCCCAGCAGCCGCAGCGTTTCCCCCAGGAATGCCTCCACCTGCGCCGCCTTGCCCGGCGCCGGATAGGTCATCACACCGCCGAACCGCAGCCCCCCCGCCGCCGCGATCCGCAGCGCCAGCTCCACCGCCTGCGCCGGCGTCTGAACCCCGCAGCGCGCGCCCGAGGTGTCGCATTCCACCAGTACCGTCAGCGGCCGGTCCGCCCCGAAGGTCGCCGCCAGCCCCGCCACGACGACGCCATTGTCCGCCGTCACCGACAGCTTTGGCACCCGCGCGTTCAACGCCTTCAGCCGCGCCAGCCGGACGGGACCCAGGATGTTGTAGGTGATCAGGATGTCCTCGATCCCCGCGTCGGCAAAGACCTCGGCCTCGGTCACCTTCTGGCAGTTCACGCCCACAGCGCCGGCGGCCAGCTGCAGGGCCGCCACTTCGGGCAGCTTGTGCGTCTTGATATGCGGCCGGAAGCCGCGCCCGATGCTGTCCATGTAATCCTGCACGCGGGCGATATTGCCCGCCAGCCGCGCCTCGTCGATCACGGGGACGGGCGTCACGATATCCGACAGCGGGGTGCCGGGTTGGGGCCAGGGCGCGTCCATCATTTTCCTCCGTAGGGCAGGTAGCCGACGAAGCCGGCGATCTTCCAGCCCGCCTCTGTCTGCCGGCACCAATACAGCGTCTGCCACAGCATGCGATCCTCGCCGCCGTCCTTGCGCCGGATCCGCCCGTCGAACTTCTTGCGCACCAGGGCGGCGGCGCCGGTGATCTCGATTTCGTCCAGCCGGGTCGCCGCGAAGATCGCCGCCCGGGGATCCTCGGCGTAGTCGGTCGCCCCATTGTCCCGCGCCTGGCGCAGCCATTCGTCGCGATAGGCGTCGAGCGTGGCGAAGGACAGGTGCCAGTTCTGCGGATCCGCATCGAACCCGCCGTTCATGCCCACGAAGTTTTGCGCGATGAAATCATCTTCGATCATCGACCAGTCGGCGGCCAGAAACGCATCGATATCGCGCGGCACCAGCATCTCCCAGATGGCATGGCGGGCGGTGTCTTCGGGGGCGAACGGGTTGGTCATGGGATCACGCAGGCTTTGCGCAGGATCGGCTGTCATATTGAAATTCTTTTCGTGATATGCGGTTTTCGCTGGCCAGTTTTGGGGCCGGATGCCAGAGTGTCAACGAATTTGCGAAAATCCTTTTCGGTTTTGGCGGCAAACCCGCCCTCTTGCCCTGAACCGGAAACTGCGCGGAAAGGGCGGCCGATGGACATATTCTCGACCCTGATGCAGGAGGGCATGAAGCTCTCGCATTCCGAACAGCGCCTGGCCGACCTGGTGCTCGAAGACCTCGACTTTGCGGTCAACGCATCCATCACCGACCTGGCCGCCCGGGCCGAGGTGTCGCCGCCCACGGTCACCCGGTTCTGCCGTCGGCTGGGCTGTAATTCGTTCTCCGATTTCAAGGTCACCCTGGCCAAGTCCTCTTATGTCGGGCTGCGCTACCTCAAGCCCGAGGCCAAGTCGCGCACGGCATCGGAAGTGGCCGAGGATATCGTCACCAAGGCGCAGAATGCCCTCTTCGTCGCGCACCGGCAACTCGATCTCGCCGCGATAGAAGAGGCGGCGGCGATCCTGTCCAGGGCCAAGATGATCTATGCCTTCGGATCGGGCGGCAATTCGTCGATGATCGCGGGCGAGGCGCAGAACCGGCTGTTCCGCCTGGGATGCCGGATCACCGCGACGACGGATCACGGCATGTGGATGATGCAGGCATCGGCCGTGCGGCCCGGTGACGTGGTTTTCGGGTCGTCCTTTTCGGGGCGCAACGCCGAACTGGTGCGCGCCTTTGGCCTGGCCCGCGACCAGGGCGCGAAGACCATCGCGCTGACCCAGTCCGACAGCCCGGTGGCCGAGGCCGCCGACGTCGTGCTGACGGTCGACCTGCCCGAGGGCGAGAACATCTTTCGCCCCACCTCGACCCGCTACGCGATGCTGGCGGTGCTCGACATCCTGGCCAACCTGGTCGCCTACACCGACCGCACCGCCACCGCCGCCACGCTGCGCCGGATCAAGGAGAACCTGATCCGCCACCGCGACGGCGACGACCGCCAGCTTCTGGGCGACTGACCCGCCCCCCTTTTTCGAACATCGAGGTCCCCCATGTCCCTCTACCGCCTGGAAAACACCTGGTCGCCCGACCCCGCGCCCTACGGCACGCTGAAGGTCACGTTCTGGAACCTCTCGACCGAGGTGCTGCGCGATTTTCGCCTGGCCTATACCTCGCTGACCCGCGCGATGCGCCCCTTTGCCGTGACCGGGGCCGACCTGGTGCGGCGCGACGCCAATTACCACCTGTTCGCGCCGATGGGCGACCTGGCGCCGGGCGCGGCCTGGAGCTTCGAGGTCACCAACCTCAACCGCGATCCCCGGCACCGGACCGACGGCGCGAAATCGGCGATCCTGACGCTGGATGTCTCGGGCACGCCGCGCCACCTGGATGTCGAGGTCAGCGATCTGTTCCCCGAAGGCCGCGACCTGCCCGAACCCGGCCCCCTGCTGCCCGAAGGCCGTTTGAGCGAGCCCTACGCCATCCTCCCCTGGCCCGCTGCCCTGTCGTTGGATCCGGGCGAGACGCCGCTGGCGCTGTGCCCCGCGCCGGGCAGCGACGTGCAGGCGCTGGAGATCTTCAACCGCGTCGCCGCGCTGCACCGGCGGCTTTATCCCGAGGCACGGGCGGTATTTTCAGCCCTGCCGATGGCGCGCACCCGACCGGTGGCCTTGAAAAGCGGCGACGCAGAGCCCGGCGGGTACGAGGTTGCGGTGGGGGAGACCATCACCGTGACGGCCGGCGACGAAGACGGCTGGCGGCACGGGCTGATCGTGCTGGGCCAGATGCTGCACGGCGCGGTCTGTGACCCGACCTTCCGCTTCCCCGCGACAGGCACCATCACCGACGCACCGCGTTATGGCTGGCGGGGCAGCCACCTGGACGTGTCGCGCCAGTTCTGGCCGGCGGACGACATCGCGCGCTTTCTGGACATCCTGGCCTGGCACCGGATGAACATCTTCCACTGGCACCTGTCCGACGACGAAGGCTGGCGGCTGGAAATCCTGGCCTATCCCGAACTGACCACCATCGGCGCCACGCGCGGCCCCGACGAACCGCTCACCCCGCAGCTGGGCAATGGCGCCGCGCCGGTCCAGGGGTTCTACAGTCAGGACGAGGTGCGAACACTGGTCGCCCATGCCACGGCGCTTGGCATCACGGTGGTGCCCGAAATCGACATCCCCGGCCATTCCACGGCGACCTTGGCCGCCATCGACGGCCTTGCCGACCCGCAGGAAGCGCCCGACAGCTATCATTCGGTGCAGGGCTACGCCAACAACGCGCTGAACCCCGCGCGCGAGGAAACCTATGAGTTCCTTGCCAAGGTCTTTGACGAGATGGTCGATCTGTTCCCCGGCGACTACCTGCATATCGGCGGGGACGAGGTGGCGGACGGATCCTGGCTGAATTCCCATCACGCGCGGCTGCTGATGCAGGAAAAGGGGCTGAAAGGCACGTTCGAACTGCAATCCCATTTCATGCGCCGGGTGGCTGGGATGCTGGCGGAGCGGGGGAAAAAGCTGGCCGGTTGGAACGAGGTCGCCCATGGCGGCGGGGTCGATCCGGATGGCACGCTGCTGATGGCCTGGGAACGCCCCGAAGTGGGGATCGACCTGGCGCGGCAGGGCTATGACGTGGTGATGACCCCGGGCCAGGCCTATTACCTGGACATGGCGCAGGCCGACGACTGGCTGGAACCGGGCGCTGCCTGGGCGGGCACATCGACGCCCGTGCATTCCTATACCTACGAGGCCGAGGGCGATTTCCCCGAGGATCTGCGGCCAAGGATGAAGGGCATCCAGGCCTGCATCTGGTGCGAACATTTCACCTCGCGCGCCTATTTCAACCGGCTGGTCTTTCCCCGTCTCTGCGGCGTGGCCGAAGCCGCCTGGACGCCGAAGGACCGCAAGGACCTGCACCGCTACGCCGCCATCGTGAACCTGCACCCGGTCTTCTGACCCTGTCCCGGACCAAGACATGACTGACCTCAAGCGCATCGCCGTCGGCGGCCTGCACACCGAATGTTCCACCTACAATCCCGTCCTGATCCGGGCGCAGGATTTCCACGTGATGCGGGGGGACGACCTGACCGCGTCGGACTATTTTGCCTTCCTGCCGCAACCAGACGTTCAGCTGCTGCCCCTGCTGCACGCCCGCGCCGTGCCGGGCGGTCCGGTGGAACGGGCGACCTACGAAGGCTTCCGTGAAGAATTCCTCGACCGGCTGAAGGCCGCGCTGCCGGTCGATGGCGTCTACCTGGCGATGCACGGGGCGATGTTCGTCGACACGATGCAGGATGCCGAGGGCGATTTCATCGAAGCCGTGCGTACGGTCGTGGGCGCGGATGTCCCGATCGCGGTCAGCTACGACCTGCACGGCAATGTCAGCCAGCGCATCATCGACCAGATCGACATCTTCGCCGCCTACCGCACCGCGCCCCATATCGACGTGGCCGAGACGATGCAGCGCGCCTGGGCCATGCTGCTGCGCTGCCTGCGCACCGGCGAACGCCCCTTTGTCACCTGGGCAAAGATCCCCGTTCTGATGCCGGGCGAACGGTCCTCGACCGAAGACGAACCGGCGGCGTCCCTCTATGCCGCCCTGCCCGCCCACGACGCCCGCCCCGGGATCTGGAGCGCCGATCAGATGGTGGGCTATGTCTGGGCCGACGAACCCCGCGCCACGGCGGCGGCGATCGTCACCGGAACGGATGCGGGCGAAGCGGCAGCGGTCGTCACCATGATGGCCAAGGCGTATTGGCAGGCCCGGGACCAATTCGCCTTCGGCCCCGTGACCGGCCCGCTGGAGCAGATGCTGGAGATCGCCGCCGCCTCTCAAACCCGCCCGGTGATCCTGGCCGACAGCGGCGACAACCCCACGGGCGGCGGTGTGGGCGACCGGGGCAACGTGCTGACAGCGTTGATCGCGCGGGACTGGCAGGATGCGCTGGTGGCCGGCATCACCGATGCCCCGGCGGTCGATGCCTGTTTCAACGCAGGCTTCGGCGCCACGCCGGAGCTGAGTATCGGCGCCAGCCTCGACCCCTCCGGCGCGTCGGTCACCGCGCCCTTCGAAATCCTCCGGCTGGAGCCCGGCGATGGCGGCGCCTTCCGCCAGGCCGTGGTGCGCACCGGCGGGATCACAGTGGTCCTGGCCGCCCGCCGCCGCCCCTATCATGACATCGCCGATTTCGCCCTGCTGGGTCTCGACCCCGCAAAGGTCGGCCTGCTGGTGGTGAAATCCGGCTATCTCTCGCCCGAACTGGCACCGCTGGCCAAGCCGAACCTGATGGCGCTGACCGACGGCGTGGTGAACCAGGACATCCCCCGGCTTGCCAGCCTGAACCGCGCCACCGGGATCTACCCCTGGGCGCCGGACGCCGTCTTCATCCCTGCCCCGCTCCGTTCCTCCCGCGCGCCCACCTAGGCGCGTCCCCTTCCGCCGCGCCAACGCTGCAGGCCCTTTGATGCTGTCGATCCTCGGACCCCTCTGGACATCGCCCGGGCTGCGCGCCTGTTCCGTGGCGATCTTCTTCTTCGGCTTTGCCGGGGCGGCAACCGCGCCCTACCAATCCGTCGTGGCGATCCGGGAACTGGGCCTGTCGGACGCGGCCTTTTCCGCCGTGACGCTGTTGGCGGCGATGCTGAACGTGGTGGCGTCGATCATCCTGGGCGTGCTGGCCGACCGCGACAGCGGCTATCGCAAGTTGCTGATGTGGCTCGCCGCCTGCGGCATGGTGGGTTTCGGGGCGATCTTCCTGATCCGCACGCCCTGGGCCTTCGTGCTGGCGGTGCTGGTGCCGCTGTCGGTCTACGGCGGGCTTTATTCGCTGCTTTTCGCCGCCGGACGGGTGTTTTCGCAACACCTGCCCCGCCCCGAACAGGCCTCCGTCTCGTCCGCGCTGCGCGGGCTGATCTCGGTGGCCTGGATCCTGGTGCCCGGTCTTGTCGGCCTGGCGCTGTCGCGGTCCGACACCCTGCTGCCCGCCTACCTGATCGCCGGTCTTGCCGCGCTTGCCGTGCTGGTGGTGATCCGCTTCCTGATGCCCCGCGGCGGCGGCGGAGATGCCACGACCCGCCCACCCCGCATGTCGATACTGGCGGCCTTCGGATTGCTCCTGCGCCTGCCCATCGCGCTGCGGGTGCTGGCCGCCGCGCTGGTCACCGCCACGCTGCATGTGAACAGCGCGGTCATGCCGCTGATCGTCACCGGGCAGGCGGGCGGCGTGCCGGGCGACGTCGGCGTCATCGTCGGCCTTGTCGCCGCGATCGAGGTCGCCTTCATCCTGGTCTGGGCGCGCGTCCTGAAGACACTGTCGATCGTGGCGGCGCTTGGGATCGGCGTGGGGCTTTACGTCGTCTACCTGCTCTGGCTGGCCCATGCGCAGTCGCCGGCCTCGGTCCTCGCCGCCTCGTGCATCGGCGGGATCGGCGCGGCGGCGATCATCACCCTGCCGCTCGGCTACCTGCAGGAACTCATCTCGGACCGGCCGGGCCTGTCGTCATCGCTTTTGTCGATCAACATGTTCCTGGCCGGCGCCCTGGCGGCCGGTCTGTTCGCCCTTGGCACGTCAATCGGCCATTATCCCACCGTCGCCCTGATGGGGGCCGCGGCGGGGGCGCTTGGCGGGTTGGGGTTGCTGGCGCTCGAAGGCTTCCGCCTGAGGCCCGCCGTCTGAAAGGATCCGCCATGCCCCGCCCCAAAACCAAGACCCCCCTGCTGGAAATCTGCGTCGACACCGTCGCGGGGCTGGACGCCGCCATCCAAGGCGGCGCTGATCGGATCGAGCTTTGTTCCGCGCTGGCGCTCGGGGGGCTGACCCCCTCGTCGGGCCTGACGGCCATCGCCTCGGACTCTGCGATCCCGGTGCTGGCGATGATCCGCCCCCGCGCCGGCGGCTTCGACTGGTCCGGTCGCGAGGTCACCGCGATGGAGGCCGAGATCGCCGCCGTGGCCCGCGCGGGGCTGAGCGGCGTGGTGATCGGGGCGCTGGACGGCGATGGGCTGGACCTGGCGGTTTTGCGGCGGCTGGTGCGCGCGGCCGAGGGGCTGGAGGTGACGCTGCATCGCTGCATCGATCTGCTGGGCGATCCGCTGACGGCGGTCGATCAGGCCGCCGACCTGGGGATCGGGCGGATCCTGAGTTCCGGCGGCGCGCCGCGCGTGTCCGACGGTATCGACCGGCTGAAGGCCATGCAGGACCGCGCCGGCGACCGGCTGGTGATCATGCCCGGGTCCGGCGTGACGCCAGACACCCTGCCCGGCCTGCTGGCGGCGCTGAACCCGGCCGAGGTCCATGCTTCGGCCTCGGCCTCCGCGCCTGACCGGCCCCGATTGCAGCATTTCGGCTTTCAACCCGCCCCCGACCGGCAGACCGACCCCGCGACGGTGGCCCGCCTGAAGGCGTTGCTGGGCCGGAAAGCCGAAGGATAACCGGCGCTCAGGCGTCCTGCGGGCAATAGGCGACCACGTCCATTTCAACCTTGGCGTCGATCATCAGCGGCGACTGAACGGCGGACCGGGCCGGGGGATGGGCGGCGAAATGTTTCTTGAAGACCGCGTTGAACGAGGTGAAATCGCGCGGATCGTCCAGCCAGACCCCGACCTTGACCACATGTTCCATCCCGCAGCCCGCCAGCGCCAGGATCTGCTTGATGTTCTCGATCACCACCTCGGTCTGGACGGTGATGTTGCCGGTCACGACCTCGCCGTCGCGGGTCGGGACCTGGCCCGAGACATAGACGAAATCGCCCGCGCGGACGGCCTTGGAAAAGGGGCGCTCCTGCCCGCCCGCCTGGGCATCGGCCGCATCAAGGCGGGTCAGTCCGGGTATCGTCATCTGCAGTCTCCATGAAATCCATTTTCTCATTTCTGGCGAATTCCGGGCGGGTTCACAATGAGATCTTCCGCAATCCGCCCCGCGGTGAAAGCTGTTTTCACCAACGACCCCAGCCACAGGCCCTACCCGGTCTCGGCCGCGTGCCGCAGGAAGGCTTCGGGACTATCGACCTCGTCCAGGTTTCCGCCCCTGACCCACCAGAACCGGTTGCCCACGCTGCGCAGGAAACTGCGGTCATGGCTGACCAGCAGGCACGACGCGCCCTGTGCGATCAGTTGCCTCCTGCCCTTCGATGTCCAGGTGGTTGGTCGGTTCGTCCAGCAACAGCAGGTCCGGCATGGTCACCCAGACCGCGGCCAGCATCGCCGTGCGCTGCCAACCGCCGCTGAGATCCCCGAGCGGCCTGTGCTGCAGGTCGTAGGGCACGTTCTGGCGGACATGGCCGACGCGCAGGCCACGGGCGCGGGTGATCTCTCCGGCGGTGGGATCCAGGTCGCCGGACAGGCAGGCCAGAAGCGTGGATTTGCCCCGCCCGTTCGCGGCGACCATGCTGAAGTCGGCGGATGATACGCATGTTCAGCACGTACCCTCCCGATGTGGATTGTGACCTTTGCGCCAGATGACGCGGCCATACCGGATTCGGCAAGATTCCCGTCAGGACCGGATCAGCGCCAGATCGGGGCCGAGCGGTTGACAAAACCGCTGCGACAGGGCCCTTTCGCGGCCAGTAATCGATTGCGCAACCTCTTTCCGACGGAGCCTGCGATGGACCACGTGCGTTTCTACGATCCCCGGCAGGGGCGCTGGTGCGGGCTGTCCAACCTGCATCCGGTGGCGATTACCTTCGAAGGCGTGCCTTATGCCACACCCGAACACGCCTTCCAGGCCCGCCGCGCCCGTTCGCCCGAGGTATCGGCCTGGCTGGCCGCCGCGCCGACGCCGGAATTGTGCGCCGTGGCCGGCGATGCGCTGGCGCCGGAAGACGTGGCCAAGGATTGGGACGCGACCCAATTGCCGCTCATGGCCGGGATCCTCGCGGCCAAGTTCAGCCAGGACCCGTTCCGCGACCTGCTGCTGTCGACGGGCGAGGCTTACCTGGTGGAATGGGCGCCCGAGGACAGCCCGGTGAACCGGTTCTGGGGCGAATACCAGGGTCAGGGCGACAACCACCTTGGCCGCATGCTGATGGACCTGCGGGCACGGCTGCGGGCCGGTCAGCCCAGCCGGTAGGTGCGGATCGCCGTATCGCGCCAGAAGGCGCGGCGCTCGTCGGGGCTGGCCTGCTCCAGGAAGTGATCCAGCAACCCGACCCAGCCCGCGAAGGTGTCGGTCAGGGTGATCACCGGCCAGTCGGATCCGAACATCAGCCTGTCGGCCCCGAAGACGTCAAAGGCATGCTGCATGTAAGGGTGCAGGTCGGATTCCGTCCAACCGGCATGATCGGCCTCGGTGCTGACGCCGGCCATCTTGCAGACGACGTTCGGCAATTTCGCCAGCTCCGTCAGGCCCCTGGCCCAGTCGTCGATCCGCCCCGAGGCGATCGGCGGCTTGGCGATATGGTCCATGACAAAGCGCACCTCGGGCACCCGACGCACCAGTTCCGTCGCATCGGACATCTGGTCGGCGCGGATGCACAGATCAAAGCTCAGGTCGAAATCGGCCAGCATACGCACGCCGTCGACAAAGCCCGGTTCCAGGCACCAGCCCGGCTGACAAGTGTTCTGCAACTGCCGCCGGATCCCCCGGATCGGGCCCATGTCGCACAGCCGCGCGACCTCGTCCCGCGCCGCCGCGCCACCCTCGATCAGGGCCGAGGGCACGATCCCGGCGATGCGCGGCTCGTCATCCCGGCGCAACGCCTCGATACCGGACACCTCGTCGAACCGACACTCCGGGGCGGCGTCGACCTCGACGAAAACCATGTGCTCGACGTCGATCCCGGCGCTGGCGGCGCGGTAATCCGCCGGCATGTGGCGCCCGTCGATGCCCGGCACGCCCGACAACCACGGATAGGACAGGCGCGTGGGGTCGTAGAAATGCACATGGCTGTCGACAATGGGAAAATCGGGCATGTCAGGGTCTTTCCGAAAGACGGTTCAGGGCGCGCGAAGGGGCACCGTGCTGTCGCGGACGATCAGGTCGGTGGACAGCACGAAGCGGCGCGCCGGCTGCGGATCGTCCAGCTTCAGCCGTTCCAACAGGCGCCGGGCGGCGGTGCGGCCGATGGCAAAGGCCGGCTGGGCGACGGCGGTGATCCGGGGATTGAAGATGGCGTACCATTCCAGGTCGTCGAACCCCACCACCGATACATCCTGCGGGATCCGCAGGCCGACCTCGTGCAGGGCCGACAGCGTGCCGATGGTCATCATGTTGTTCGACGCGAAGATCGCCGAAGGCGGTTCGGCCCCGCGCAGCAACGTCTCGACCGCCGCGCGCCCGCCTTCATAGGTGGAATCGCCCTTCAGGATCAGGTCCTCGGGGGGCATCAGGCCGCGCTGCGCAAAGGCGTCGCGAAACCCGGCAAGGCGTTCGAAATCGAAGGACGCGGTCATCGGCCCCGACACGATGGCGATCCGGCGGTGTCCCAGGTCCAGCAGGTGCCCGACCGCATGGGCGGCGGCGGCCTGGTTGTCGATGACCACGGTGTCCAGATCCGCGCCCGGCAATTCGCTGTCCACCAGGATCAGCGGTTTGCCATGGGCCAGCAGCGGCGCAAGGTGCGCGCCGTCGCTGGCGACGCTGGCCAGGATCACCGCGTCCACCTGTTTCTGCGCCATCAGCCGCAACAGGCGGGTTTCATCGGCGACCGAGTTGTTCGAATTGCCCAGGATCACGCCGAACCCGGCGGCGCTCAGCGTCGCCTCCACGCCCGAGGCCAGGCGGCTGAAGAACGGGTTGGCGATATCGGCGACGATCAATCCGACCGACAGGGTCTGCTGGGCGCGCAGGCTGGCGGCGACGGAATTCACCACATAGCCCAGCCGGTCGGCCGCCTCGCGCACGCGGTCGGCGGTTTCGGCCGACATCGCGCCCTTCTGGCCGGAAAACACGCGGCTGACCGTGGCGCTCGACACGCCGGCGGCCTTGGCGACGTCCTGCATCGTGGGGCGGCGAGGGGGCATCGGTTTCCTCTGGTCTGGGCGCAATCGATTAAGTCATAGCCAAGCGGGGCAGGACCGTCCAGCGCGGGTATTCCGCGTGATCGAAATTTCCGTGGACCCGGGGGCGCGACCCCCGATTCGGCTGGCGGAAAACCCTCGTCACGTCGTTCCCGGGCGCGGCGAAGGCATCGTCGGGACTGAACCGAAGCGGTGAGAACCCGCATAATTCACTGATTAAAAACATATAATGGTAACTCAACCGGTCAATCCGGACCCGATCCGCCGTCACGCCCCACCCCAAGGGCAGCCCCGGATCCCGTCCGGTCCGATGCCAAGAAAAGCGGCAAATCAGGCCAGGCAGCGCGATTACATCCGCAAAACCCCGGGACTGCCGCAAAAGATCTTGCACGCAACAGAGTTGCGCAATCGATTACGTAACAACACCCGCTCCGCTTTGCCGCAGCGATCCGTGGACCAGGAAGGACGCCATGACCGGACAGCCCCCCTCTGCCAGCCCGACCGCAGGCGCCGCCGGCGCGATCGAGGCGGTCGACATCCACAAGAGCTTCGGCTCTCTCCATGTTCTGCGCGGCGTATCGATGGCGCTGATGCGGGGCGAGGTCACCGCGGTGGTCGGCGACAACGGCGCCGGCAAGTCGACCTTCATGAAGGTCATCAGCGGCGAAAACATCCCCGAGGCCGGAACGTTGCGCATCGACGGCCAGCCGGTCGCCTTCCGGTCGACCCAGGACGCGCAGCGCCATGGGATCGAAACGGTCTACCAGGACCTGGCACTGGGCCCCGACCTGTCGATCCCGGCCAACATCTTCCTGGGCCGCGAGCCGCTGCGCCCGGGGTTCGCCGGCAAGCTGCGCGTCATCGACCGCCGCCGCATGCTGGAGGAATCCCAGGAGGTGCTGGTCGAACTGGGCGTGCGCATCAAGTCCTGGCGCGCCACGACGCAAAGCCTGTCCGGTGGCCAGCGCCAGGGTGTCGCCATCGCCCGCGCGCTGAAATGGGCGCGCCACGCGATCCTGCTGGACGAACCCACCGCAGCCCTTGGCGCCCGCCAGCGCGACATGGTCTACCAGGCGATCCGCGGCACGGCGGCCAGGAACCTGGCCGTCTTGCTGATCTCGCACGACCTGCCCCAGGTGCTGGAACTGGCCGACCGCATCATCGTCATGCGCCAGGGCGTCGCCGTGGCCAACGTGACGCCGGCCCAGGTCAGCGTGCGCGACATCGTCGATATCATGCTGGGGGCGCAGGCCGCATGACCGCCCCCGAAGACAGATCCGAGGCCCCCATGTCCCCTTCCGAAGCCCCCGCGGACGCCCCGCGCCACCCTTTCTTCCACCTGCTCGAAACGACGTCGTTCTGGATGTGCGTGCTGCTGCTGGGCCTGGTCGCCGTGTTTTCGGCGATCTCGCCCGACAACGTGTTCTTCAGCGTCAACAACCTGTTCACCGTGGCCCTGAACGCCGCGCAACTGGTGCTGATCGCCGCCGGGATGACCTATCTTCTGGCCGCGCGGCAGCTGGACCTGTCGGTGGGGTCGAACATCATCCTGTCGTCCGTATTGGCCGGCAAGACGATCACCGCGCTGGCCGGCACGCCCGAACAGGTGATGTACGGCGACTATCCCTACCTCTGGCCGGCGATCTGCGCGGGCGCGGTCGTCGCCTTCGTGTCGGGCGGGATCTTTGGCGCGATCAACGGCTTGCTGGTGACGCGGCTGAAACTGTCGTCCTTCCTGGTGACGCTGGCCACGACCTCGATCGGGTTGGGTACGGCGCTGGTCATCACCCATGGCGCCAACGTGCCCAACATCCCGCGCGCGCTGCAGCTTGAATTCGCGCTGCGCCGGGTGGCGGGGGTGATCCCGCTTCCGGTGCTGATCGTCGGCGTCGTCTGTGTCGTGCTGTGGTTCGTCCTGGCCAAGACCAGGTTCGGCGCCCACACCGTCGCCATAGGGTCTTCGCCCGAAGCCGCGGGCCGCGCGGGCATCGACGTCGACCGCCATGTCATGCGGCTGTTCGTGATGACCGGCGTCCTGGCCGGCGGGGCGGCGATGCTGGACATCTCGCGCTTTGCGACCACCAACATCTCGGGCCACCACACCGATGCCCTGCAGGCCATCGCCGCGTCGGTGATCGGCGGAACCAGCCTGTTCGGCGGCGTCGCCTCGATGGTGGGCACGGTGGTCGGCGCGCTGATCCCGGCGGTTCTGGCCACCGGCCTGGTGATCATGCGGGTCGACAGTTTCTACCAGCTGATCGCCGTCGGCGCGATCGTCATCATCGCGGTCGCCATCGACCAGCGCAACCGCCAGCGCATGAGCCGCTGACCCAATCTAAGACCTTCCCCGCAACAAGAGGAACGCACATGAAACAGGGACTGAAACAGGCGCTTTTCGCCACCGCACTGGCCGCTCCTTTGGCCGCCGCGTCGCCGGCGCTGGCTGAAACGGTCACCGTGGCCGCGCTGCCCGGCCAGGTCGGCATCCCCTTCTACACATCGATGGAATGCGGCGCGATGGCCGCCGCCAGGGACTTCGACGTCGACCTGACATGGGACGGCCCCGCCGACTGGGACATCGCCAAGCAGCAACCCTTCATCGACGCCGCGCTTCAGCGCAAGCCCCAGGGCGTCCTGCTGACGCCCACGGATTCCGGCGCGCTGGTCAGCCAGGTCGAGGCGCTGGAGGCCGACGGCATTCCGGTGGTGACCGTGGACGCCCCGCTGGATTCCCCGGTCGAGACGCAAAGCATCCAGTCGAACCACTACATCGGCGGTGAAGCCGCGGGCGAGGCGATGGCCCAGGTCGCCGGCACCAAAGGCACCTTCGTCGTTATCGGCATGCGCCCCGGCATGCCCGACATCGACGCCCGCGTCTCGGGCTTCACCGACACCTTCACCAAGACCAACCCCAACGCCACGGTCCTGCCGGTGCTCTATCCCGAAACGTCGTCGACCAAGGCGGCCCAGCAGGTCGCCGCGGCGATCCAGGCCAACCCGGACCTCAAGGGCGTCTACGTGACCCATTCCGCCGCCGCCGAAGGCGCATCCGCCGCCATTCTCGAAGCCGGCAAGCGCGGCGAAATCAAGCTGGTGTCCTTTGACGCCGACCCCCAGCAGATCCGCGACCTGCGCGACGGCATCTATGACGCGCTGATCGTGCAGGAGCCCTATCAGATGGGCTACCAGGGGGTGGAAATCCTGGCCAGGATCATCCGGGGCGAGGTCGGCAAGGACGCGGTCGACCACGACAACTTCCTGCCCTCGGTCGTCGTCACCCGTGACACGATGGACGACCCCGAAATCCGGGCGGCCTTCTACAAGACCTCCTGCGACTGACCCCGCATTGCCCGAACCGGCGCCCGCAGCATCAGGCCGGGCGCCGTCACCACCGCTGCGCCACGCGTCATTCCCGATCGTGCGTGGCGTGGCGGTGGACCGAATGACCGGCGCGGGCCGCCTGACCGCGTCCAAGGAGAATGCATGCAACCTCGCATGACCGGCCGCACGGCCATCGTGATCGGCGCCGGCCAGGGTATCGGCCGGGCCATTGCCGAACGGCTGTCCCATGACGGCGCCCATGTCGTCCTGGCCGATATCGACGGCAACGCCGCCCGGGCCGCCGCCGAAACCATGGGGCCGCGCGCCATGGGCCTTGCCGCCGACGTGTCCGACCCCGCCGCGATGGACGCGCTGGCCCGCGCGACGCTGGACCGGTTCGGGCGCATCGACATCCTGGTGCAGGCCGCCGGCATCTACCCCGAGGCCGAGATTGCCGCGCTGCCGCTGGCGTTGTGGCGCAGGATCATGTCGGTGAACCTGGACGGCGCGCTGTTTTCCGTGCAGGCCGTCCTGCCCGCGATGCGCGCCGCCGGCTACGGCCGGATCGTCCTGGTGTCGTCGATCACCGGGCCCCGGGTGACGGCGCGCGGGACGGCGGCCTATTCGGCGTCGAAGGGCGGGATCAACGGTTTCGTGCGCACCGCCGCGCTGGAATTCGCGGGCCACGGCATCACGGTGAACGCCGTCGAGCCGGGCAACATCATGACCGAAGGCCTGACCGCCGGGCGCAGCCAGGATTTCATCGACGACATGGCGGCCTCGATCCCCGTCGGCCGCCTGGGCACGCCCGCGGACGTGGCTGCCGCGACCGCCTTCCTTGCCTCGGAAGAGGCGGGGTTCGTCACCGGCACCTCGATCGTCGTGGACGGCGGCCAGATCCTGCCCGAGGGAAAGGCCGCCTTCTGACACGGCGGGCCGCGACGCCCGGTTCGAAGCCCTGCGCAGGGACATTGATACGATCCAAACCCTGTTGCGCGGGAAGCACCCGAAGGACTATGTGACATTCCCGCAACAAAGATACTGCACTGCAGAAAAACCGGCTCGGAATCATTGTGCACTCGCAGCATCGCGGCTATGTTCAATCCCAGAGACCGGCTCCTCCTCCTCCCTGAGCCGGTCACGCAAATCAGGCGGCATCCTCCTCCTCCCGGGTGCCGCCTTTTCTTTTGCGATATCGGCAGGATGCGCCGTGGATCGGCGGCTTGCGCGGATGGTTCAGAAGCCAGAAAACACCATGTCCATCGCGCCACGGATCCGGTAGTCGCCAGCCGTCAGATCGGCCAGGGGCGTGCCCAGCACACGCGCCGGAACGGCCGCCATTTCGCCCGTGTGCAGCACGTGCGGCTGGCCATCGACCTGCAGAACGGGTTCAAGCCGGGTAAAGGGCCGGGGGCCGTGGCCTTCGGGGATCAGCGGCGCGACCACGCGGGTGCCGGTGTCCATCAGGTCCGATTGCAGGTCCAGCACCAGCTGGCCGCCCGGCAGGCGGTAGACATGAAATTGCATCAGTCGGTCTTCAGCACCTGGTAAGCCGCCAGCGGCATGCCGTTGGCGTCGATCCAGGCGCGGCGTTCCGCCAGCGCCTCGGCGTTCTCCTCCGCCCAGCTGCGCGCCGCCGCCTCGCGCACGGCGCGGGCCAGGGCGGCTTCGCTGATCGCCGAAACGTTGAGGTTCAGCGCCCGGGCGTCAGCCAGCGTGCGGGCATCGACGGTGATGTTGGTGCGCTGCTTCTCGGTGTTGCGGTGCATGGGGTGCCTCCTGATGCAACAAAACATACACATCATGGGTGTGTAAGGCAATGTCCGCACATGCGTTCCGGTTTCGATCCGGCCGGGCCGGATCGGCGCACCTGAACCCCGCCAGCGCCGCGGCACGCGACATCGACACTGGCGCCGCGGCGCTTGAATGGCAGATGCGGCGGAAAAACCGCCGCACCTCATCATCCCCGTTCATGTCCGATAAGCAAACCGGCTACCACGCGCCCCCCAGCACCACGACCGCCGCAAGGCCGGTCCCCGCGATAAAGATCCACCCGAAGGCCCCCAGCAGCAGCGGACGGATCCCTTCGGACCGCAGCGCGGCGAACCGGGCCTCCAGCCCCATCGCCCCCAGCGCCATCGCCAGCATGAAGGTCGAGGTCAGCGTCAGCCCCTGGACCAGCGCACCGGGCAGCGGCACCAGCGTGTTCACCACCACCACGGCGAGGAAGCCGAACACGAACCACGGCACCGGCAATTTGCCCCCTGCCCCGCCCTTGCCATGCCGCACCAGGCCCACGCCCAGGATCATCGGCGCCAGCATCAGCACCCGGCTCAGCTTGGTGATCGTCGCGGTCTCTCCGGCCATGTCGCCCACCGACCAACCGGCGCCCACCGCCTGCGCCACCTCGTGGATCGTCGCGCCCGACCAGATGCCGTAGGCCGATTGGCTCAGCCCCAGCAGCGGCTGCAGCGCCGGGTACAACAGCATCGACAGCGTCCCGAAAACCGTAACGCAGGCAATGGCATAGGCCACCTCTTCGTCCCGGGCCCGGGTGACCGTATCCATCCCCAGCACCGCCGAAGCCCCGCAGATCGACGTCCCCGCCGCGATCAGCTCGCTCAGCGCCGGGGTCACGCCCAGCCAGCCGCCCACCTTGCGGATCACCAGGAAACTGACCCCCACCAGCGCCACCACCAGAACCAGCCCCGTCACCCCCAACGCGCCCAGGTCCGCCAGCGTCAGCCGGAACCCCAGCAGCACGATCCCCAGCCGCAGCACCGGCCGCAGGGCGATCGCCGCCCCCGGCGACACCTTCGCCATCGACAGTCCCGAATTGCCCACCAGCAGCCCCGCCACCAGCGCCACGATCATCGGACTGACCAGCGGCGACCGTCCCGCCAGCTGCCAGGCCAGCACGCCAAGGGCGGCCAGAGCGGCAGTAACGGCAAGGCCCGGCAGGCGGGGCAGGACGGCGTCGCTCCGGTCTCGGGGATGGTCGGCCAAGGTACTCATGGGGGGACTCCTTTTGCTGTCCCACACCTGGTCCGTCCCATTCCACAAATCCAACTCATTATTATTGTTTAATCGTTCGATTACGCTTATGAATAGCCCATGACGCTTGAACAGATCCGCATCTTCCTTGCCGTGGCCGACCTGTGCCATGTCACCCGCGCGGCCGAACGTCTGCACCTCACCCAATCCGCCGTCTCGGCCTCGATCGCGGCACTGGAACGGCAATACGACCTGAAGCTGTTCGACCGCGTCGGGCGCGGCATCGTGTTGACCGAAGCGGGCCAGCGCCTGGTCGAGGCCGGCGAACGGGTCCTGCGCGAGGCCGAGGCCGCGCAGGCGCTGATGACCAATTTCTCGAACGAACCGCGCGGGCGGCTCAGGATCTGGGCCAGCCAGACCATCGCCAGCTACTGGCTGACGCCGCGCATGATGCAGATGAACCGCGACTGGCCGCAGGTCGAAATGTCCCTGCACGCCGGCAACACGGCCGAGGTCAGCCGCGCGGTGCTGGACGGCGCAGCCGACCTGGGCTTTGTCGAAGGCGATGTCCCGCCCGGCGACCTGCACCAGCGCGAAGTCGGGTACGACGAATTGCTGCTGGTCCTGCCCCGCGCCCATCCGCTGGCCCGCAAGCCCCGGTTGACGGCAAAAGACTACCGCCGGATGCACTGGCTGTTGCGCGAACCCGGATCGGGCACGCGGATGATCATGGAACGCCACCTGTCCACCATGGACCTGACCGCCCGGGACCTGACCGTCGTGCTGCAGCTGCCCACCAACGAAGCGATCATCGGCGGCATCCGCGCGGGCGATTGCGTGTCGATGCTGTCCTGGCGGTCGGTCCGCCAGGCGCGCAGCCACGACCTGGCCCTGCGCCGGGTGACCTGGGCCGAAAAACCCCGCCGCCGGTTCCTGGCGCTCACCCATCCCCGCCGCTTCCAGACCCGCGCGATGACCAGCTTCCTGGGCCTCGCCGCCGCCCGATGACCCCTTTTTTCAAGCAGGAAACTGCTTATTTCCGGCCCTTTCGAAGATTCTGGTGTGGACCTCAGGCCACAGACGGATAGCAAGGGAAAAAAACAACCGGCGCGAGCGAATCGCCGCCGGCCAAAAGAGCAGGAGCACAGCGACAACGTGCCAGACGAACGCACCCGGACCCGGCGCGACAAGGCGCCGGTGACTGCCAGGCCCTTCCAGATCCGTGGCCGGTTCCTGACCGCCATTGCCCTGCGGGTCGAAGACGTCCCGCTGGACGACGCCTTCTTCACCGCGCTGGACGAGCAACTTGAAAACACGCCCCAGCTTCTGGCCGAAGCCCCCGTGCTGCTGGACTTCGAAGCGGTCGCCGAGACCCTGCGCGCCGGCCATATCCGCGAGCTGGTCGAAAAGCTGCGCGCGCGCAAGCTGATGGTCTTCGCCACCCAGAACGCCAGCCCCACACAGCAGGCCATAGCCGGGGAACTGGGCCTGATCCCGGTCAGCATGGGCCGCGACGCCCCCCTGCCCCAGGCCAAGAAATCCAGGGCCGACCGCCTGCTGCCCCCCGACAACAAGCTGATCGCCACGCCGATCCGGTCGGGTCAGACCGTGGTCGCCGAACGCGGCGACCTGACCATCGTCGGATCGGTGTCATCGGGCGCCGAACTGGCCGCCGCGGGCAGCATCCACGTCTACGGCACGATGCGCGGCCGGGCCATGGCCGGGGTCCACGGCGACGAAACCGCCCGGATCTTCTGCCAGAACCAGAACGCCGAACTTCTCGCCATCGCCGGCCTTTACCGGACCAGCGAAAGCATTGGCGACGAACTGAGAAATCGCAGCGTCCAGGTGTTCCTGGACAAGGACAAACTTTGCATGGAGGCGCTCGGATGACGACGCAAATCAAGCAGGAGCCGCCTCTGGGGAAGGTCATCGTGATCACCTCGGGCAAGGGCGGCGTAGGCAAGACCACTTCGGCCGCGGCGATTTCCGCCGGACTGGCCAAGCTGGGTCACAAGACCGTGGTCATCGACTTCGACGTGGGTCTGCGCAACCTCGACATGATCATGGGCTGCGAACGCCGCGTGGTGTTCGACTTCATCAACGTGATCCAGGGCGATGCGCGGCTGAAGCAGGCGCTGATCAAGGACAAGCGGGTCGAAACCCTGTTCATCCTTCCCACGTCGCAGACCCGCGACAAGGACGCGCTGACCCAGGACGGCGTCGAAGCCGTCCTGAACGAGCTGAAGGAAGAATTCGACTACATCATCTGCGACAGCCCCGCGGGCATCGAACGCGGCGCGCAGCTGGCGATGTATTTCGCGGACGAGGCCATCGTCGTCACCAACCCCGAAGTGTCGTCGGTGCGTGACAGCGACCGGGTGCTGGGCCTGCTGAACAGCAAGACCAGGCGCGCGGAAACCGGCGACGCCGAACCGGTCAAGGCCCGCGTCCTGCTGACCCGCCACGACCAGTCGCGCATCGACCGGGGCGAGATGATGACCGTCGAGGACGTGCTGGAAATCCTCGCCGTGCCGCTTCTGGGCATCGTTCCCGAAAGCCAGGCCGTGCTGCGCGCCTCGAACGTGGGCACGCCGGTCACGCTGGCCGACCCCTGTGCCGCCGTTTCCGCCTATGAAGACGCCGTCGCCCGGATCACCGGCAAGGAGGTCGAGATGCGCGTGACGACCGACCGCAGCCCTGGCCTGTTCGGCAAGCTGTTCGGGCGCACGGCATGAGCCTCTTTGGTTTCTCGCTCCGGCCCCGCCGTCCGAAATCGGCCCAGGTCGCCAAGGATCGCCTTCAGATCCTTCTGGCCCATGAACGCGGCGGCGGCGAGTCCGCCGACTTCCTGCCGCAGCTTCAGAACGACGTGCTTGCGGTGATCCGCAAGTACGTCGAGATCCAGGACAACGATGTCGACATCCGCATGGAACGCGGCGACGACATCTCCAGTCTCGAGATCAACATAGAGATCCCCGCTGCGGTCCCGAAAACCCGCGCCGCACGGGGCTGACCGCGCCACGGCTCCGTCAGGGGGCCGTGGAGATGTCTCCGGGCCGCCTTGCGCCCGGTGTTGAAAGGCATGTTTAACAGGCGTGTGTCACAGACCCCGGGGCCCGCTCACCCCGTCACGCTCCGAAATTCACCACGTAGCCCCGGCGCTTCTTGGCGGCGGCATGCTTCATCAGGGCCGACACCGCCCTGCCCTCGTCATCGTGGCGTTCGACCAGCATCTGGCCCCGCGCGCCGATGCGCCCCCATTCCCGGACGACGCTGACGCCGCCGAACAGGTCGGGCTGGATGGTCATCCGATAGAACCGCCGCATGTTCCGCTCCGGGTCGATCCGCTTCAGCTGGATCGCGCTGGGGAACACTTCGAGCTGATCACACGAATCGAACATCTGGGGCCTCCGGGATACTTATCCACAATATCAGGTGGGATGTTGTGAATCCAAGGGGGCGGAAGGACTTCGCTGCAAAGTGTGATCCTGGTGCAGCGGCCAGCCCCTTCATTCCCGCAATGCTGCGTTGCAGAAATTTCATGGCTCAGCTATTGTGCAAATGCAGCATTAGCGCTATCTGTTGTCTCAAGTGATCGGCTCCTCCTCCTCCCTGAGCCGATCCCTTTTTAAGAAGGCGACATCCACCTCCTCCCGGATGTCGCCTTTTCTTGTTCCCGCTTCCCTTTTTCGGCCGCGCCCTTTCAGGGCTATTCCGCCACGCCCACCTTGATCGCCCGCACGGTCGGGTCAAACCGCCGGTACGCGGCGATCAGCTGCGCGCCAAGGTGGGTCCTGACATATTCCGCAACGAACCGCGTCGGCGCCATCAGCTCGGCCGTGCCGCCCCTGACCTCGGCCTCCGTCAGTTGCGCGAACCACACCCTGGCCGTCGCCGGGTCGCGGTCCTCCAGCACCGGCAGGACCCGCGCCCACAGCCCGTCCTCTGCCCCTGCGGCCACGTGGCGGCGCTGGAACGGCACCACCGTCTGATCCGCCTCCGGCGCCGCCACGGGCGCCTCGTCGCGCTCCAGCCGCCCGGCAAAGTCCGGATCCAGCCGGTCCCACACCGGCCGCGTGTCTTTCAGGATCTGATCGAAGTCGAAAGCATACACGGTCACCCTGCCCTTTGCCGGCGCCCGCTTCACCGTCATCCAGCCCGCCGCCCGCAGCTTGGCCAGTTCGCGTTTCACCGTGCGTTCGTCCACCGACCAGATCCGCGCGATCTCGGCCCGCCCGATCGACAGCTCGCCGCTTTGCCAATTGTAGCGCGTGGTCACCAGAACCATGACGCGCAGCACCAGCCGCTGGCGGTGCTTGTCCCCTTCCAGCCCGTGCGCCGCCAGCGCGGACAGGATATCGTATTTGAGTGCCGCGGCATTGCGCCCGACAGCCTTTGTCACCAACATGACGTGTTCCGCTCGTATGTCCGGGGACAGCCCCGCCTCGATGTCCGGTTGTCTGTGCGTCTCAAACGCTTTTCCGAACTTGCGGACAATTTGCGTCCAACGTCTCGATTCTGTCAAGACCCGTGATGGCGCCTCCCCCGCTCCGTCCCGTCCCCATCTCCAATTCGGAAAGAATTTGGTGAAGTAATGGTGATGGGGGACGTCCTGAATGTCCCCCAATTGGGGCCTTCATGTCCCCCCAAGGCCTGGGCATCCGTCGCTCATGTCCCCCTAAATCTCGCGTGAGGACCAAGGATCCCGGCCCTGGCGGCAGGCGCCGGTGCGGTTGGCCTTCGAATCACCGCACCCCTTGTTTTCAGGACGTTTTCGCAAGGCCTTCGCCGAGGGATCTTACCCGCGGGTAAGATCATGCTTCCAGATTATTTCATTTTACATGGAATGCAAATCCAGCGTAAATGCGGAAAGAAGACGAAACAACGTCCGACAAGGCAACGTCCCACACGGCATGGAAGCAGGCATGTATACGCACGAGACTCTCAGCACGCTCCAGAACCAGTCCCTGAAATTGCAGGGCTGGATCCGGCAGCAGACCTTTTCCCCCGAACTCAAGAAGACCCTGCGGCGGTTTTCCTCCTGGGAGGTGGCCGAACTGATCTTCAAGATCAACCAGAGCACCTTCCGTGGAAAGCTCGTCGCCGACCCGTCACTGCCCGCGGGCGAGGTCGAACCCGACGGCCGCCAGCGCTGGTTCTCCCTGGAAGAAATCAACGAACTGCGCCGCCGTCTCAAGATCAACCGCAAGAGCCTGATGCCCCACCGCCCGGCCGGCAAGCGCGCGGTGCGTGCCGCCGTCGCCAACTTCAAGGGCGGCGCGGGCAAGTCGACGGTCGCGCTGCACTTTGCCCATGCCGCGGCGCTTGATGGTTACCGCGTGCTGGTCGTCGATTTCGACCCCCAGGCGACGCTCAGCCATTCCATGGGCCTGACCGACGTGTCCGAGGAACACACCGTCTGGGGCATCATGGCCCGCGACCTGATCCGCGAGACCGAGCGGATGAACCGTGGCCCCGTCGGCGCGGAATCCGGCGCCGCCCTGCCCCAGCGCCACCTTCCGGATGCGATCACCGGCCTTGGCCTTGGCGACCTGCGCATCGACGATTTCATCAAGCCCACCTCCTGGCCGACCATCGACGCGATCCCCTCCTGCGCCAACGCGGCCTTCGTCGAATTTGCCTCCGCCCAGTACCGGCACCTGAATCCCGACTGGTCGTTCTTCGCCGCCGTGTCGCGCTACCTCGACCAGATCCCGGACGAAAGCTATGACCTCATCGTCTTCGACTGTCCGCCCGCCATCGGGTACCAATCGATGAACGCGGTCTTCGCGGCCGACGTGCTCTACATCCCGTCCGGTCCCGGCTACTGGGAATACGACAGCACCACGTCCTTCATCGGCCAGCTTGCCGAAGCGCTCGAGGATCTGTCCTACGGCTTTGACGGGACCTTACCCACGGGTAAGGTTTCGCTGCCCAAGGCGTTCTACGATGTGCGCTTCCTGTTGACCCGTTACGAGCCCGGCAACGAATTGCACCGCGCGATGCTTAACGCTTTCCGAAAGGTTTTTGGCGATCTTGTAACCGAGAACCCGGTCGAGATGACGCGCGCCGTCGAACAATCCGGCCGGTTCCTGAATTCGGTGTACGAGATGGATTACCGGGAAATGACACGCGAGACCTGGCGCCGGGCGCGATCGACCTTCGACAATGCCTATGACGAATTCCGCCAGTCGGTGATCGGTGCCTGGGACAAAATGGAGTCGGAAGGATGAGCAGAAAGCGCAGGATATTCGACATCAACGTGCCCGACATGGACGAGATGCCGGTCGGCAAGGTG
This sequence comes from Marinibacterium anthonyi, assembly GCA_003217735.2. Taxonomy (GTDB): domain Bacteria; phylum Pseudomonadota; class Alphaproteobacteria; order Rhodobacterales; family Rhodobacteraceae; genus Marinibacterium; species Marinibacterium anthonyi. The sequence continues at coordinate 149,297 of CP031585.1, forward strand.
CCCGAACACGTGGTGCCGTCCAAGCGTGGGCCGATGGCTTCGGCCATCTCGGAAAACGCGTCGTCGCTGCGCGACCGGCAGGCGGCCGAGGACAGCATCCGGGCCGAGAACGACCGCCTGGCGGCGGAGTTCGTGCGGCTGAAACGCGAAGGGCTGATCGTTGACCGGGTGCCGCTGGACGCGATCGTGACCGAACGCCTGGTACGCGACCGCACGCCGGGGCCGGACGACGAGCTGGAAGAACTGAAAGGGTCGATCCGCGATATCGGCCTGTCCAATCCGGTGCGGCTGGAACTGCGGACGGACGGCAAATACGAGCTGGTCCAGGGCATGCGGCGGTTGCAGGCCTATCGCGATCTGCTGGGGGAAACCGGCGATGCGCAGTTCGAAACCATTCCCGCCGGCATCGGGTCGCAAGAGCCGGAGGCGCAGGTCAGCTATCGGCGGATGGTGGATGAAAACCTGATCCGCAAGGATATCTCTTTCGCGGAAATGGCGACGCTGGCGCGGCGCTATGCCGAGGATCCGGCCAACGAATGCCCCGAGGTTTCGGACGCCGTGGGCGTATTGTTCAAATCGGCAAGCTATGTGAAGCGCAGCTATATCCGCGCCTTCGCCGAATTGCTGATGCGGCTGGACAAGCAATTGCAATTCCCGCAGGAGATCCCGCGCAACCTGGGTGTCGAACTGAAGCGGAAGATGGACAGCGACGTCGACCTGGGGCCGCGCATCGGCACCGCGCTGCGCGCCGAACCCGACCGCAACGCCGCGCGCGAGGTCGCGATCCTGCGGGGTTTCCTGGAAGACAGCGCGCCGATCTTACCCGCGGGTAAGGTTTCAGAGCCGGCGACAGCCAAGCCCCGGCAGGCCAAGACGACCTTTCAGGTGCCGGTCGACAATGGCGTGGCCAAGTGCAGCGCATCGAACGGAAGGCTTGAGATGCGCCACGATGTCGACTTTTCGACCATGGACCGGCGCAGCCTGGAACGGGCGGTGGCGGCGTTCTTCGCCGCGCTCGACAGCGAATAAGGTGGGGGACCTTACCCACGGGTAAGGTCCCGACCGGTCCAACCGGCCGCGCAGGGTTGCGCGGCCGGTTGGACCTCAAAGCGCCGCGCAGCCGATCCGGCGCAGGCTTTCAACACCCCGGTCCCGGTCCGACATACCCAACCCGATCTACGTTGTCGGGGTGGTGGGCATCAACGCGGGCCTGGACCTCAAAGCGCCGCGCCGCGATATCCGCGCGGGGCATGGCCACGAAGCTGTCGGCAGGCGCAGGCCTGAACGGATGTGGCAAGGGCCGTGGGGCAGGGGGCGGCCGATGAGAAATTTTATCGGACATGATGGGCGGCGCAGAGTGGCGGCGGTTTCCGCAGCGAAATCGAACAAAAACCGCCGTCACGTCCAGGTCCGCAGAGCAGGCGGCGCCGGGGGTCAGTCCGGCGCCGGGATCGCGATATCCATTTCAAGGATGGCCGAGCCCAGGCATTTGCCATGGGCGTCCAGCGCCAGGGACCGGGTGACGCCGCCTTTCAGGGCGCCTTCCAGAACGAAATTCAGGGCGGTGATCCGGGGCAGTTCATAGCGGGTCACGCGGTCGGCGAAGCCGGGGCCGAAATGGGCGATGACACGTTCGGCGGTGACGGCATCGCGGATCAACGGCCAGTCTTCGGGCCGGTAGGCGATGACCGAGATGTTCGAGGTGTTGCCCTTGTCGCCGGTCCGGGCATGGGCGAGGTCGCGCAGGCGCATTGTCAGGTCTCCACCATTTCGACACGGGGGGTCACCCGCGTTTCCGGGATCAGGGCCGAGGCGACGCCCAGGATCTGACGCACGCTGCGGGTCGCGCCGCCGCCGCCGGAGGGGCCGTTGAGGTAAAGGCTTTCAACCTCTTCGCCGATCCGCGCGGCATCGTCGCGGCTGGCGCAGCGGGCGGCAAAGCGCACGCGGACCTCGCGCGGGGAACAGCCCGGGCGCGCGGTGGGGCCGAGGATGGCGTCGACGCCGATCAGCTCGCCCCGGGTGTCGTGGACCGGGGGGCCATAGCGGGCGATGCGGTCGCGGACCACGTCGATGGCCAGCCGCCCGCGCGCCTCGGCGCCGGGGCCGGCATAGGAGATCTGGCCTTCGCCCATCCAGCCGTCGTCGAAGCCGACCGAGACCTTGAGCGTGCCGGTGCGCGGGGTCCCGGCGCCGCCCGAGACGCGGACGCGGTCCGGGCCGTCGTCCTGCAGCGTGACACCCGAGAAATCGGCCACCACGTCGGGCTGGGTATAGCGGGCGGGATCGTGGATTTCGTACAGCAGCTGTTCGGCGCAGGTGGCGCGGGTGACGCGGCCGCCGGTGCCGGGCAGCTTGGTGATGATGGCGCTGCCGTCCGCGCTGACCTCGGCCAGGGGGAAGCCCAGCCAGGCCAGGTCGGGCACGTCCTTGACCCCTGGGTCCGCGAAATAGCCGCCGGTGATCTGGCCCGCGCATTCCAGCAGGTGGCCGACGACGGTGCCCCGGCCCAGCCGGTCCCAATCGTCCATCGCCCAGCCGAAGGTGTGGACGAGCGGGGCCAGGAACATCGCGGGATCCGCGGCGCGCCCGGTGAGGATCACGTCGGCGCCGGCCTGCAGGGCGGCGACGATGGGGCCCGCGCCGACATAGGCATTGGCGGAAATCAGGCGCGCGCCCAGGTCGCGGGCGGGGGCGCCGGTGTCGAGCAGGATGCCGTCGGACAGCACCGCGTCCAGCACATCGTCGCCGGTGACGGCGGCGATCTTCAGCCGCTGAAGCCCCAGGTCGTCCGCGATCCGGCGAACCTTGCGGGCGGCGGCCAGCGGGTTGGCCGCGCCCATGTTCGAGATGACCCGGGTGCCCTGCGCGGCGCAGGCGGGCAGGACGGCGCGCATCCGGCGTTCCAGCATCGGGTCGTATCCCGCGCTGGCGTCGGCGCGGCGGGCCTGCTGGGCCAGGGCGATGGTGCGTTCGGCCAGGCATTCGAAGACCAGGTAATCCAGCGCGCCGCGTTCGGCCAGGTCGACCGCCGGTTCGATCCGGTCGCCGGAAAACCCGGCGCCGGCCCCGATGCGCAGCACGGTCATGCCAGCACCGCGCCGTTGCGCCGGCCAATGGCGCGCCCGCCGACGAGGACGGCGATGGCCAGGAAGGGCGCGACCGGGTTGGGCCAGATGGCGATGGCGATGGCGGCAAGGAACAGGGCGATGTCGAAAGCGCGATGGCCGGTCAGGCGGGCGCCGGACAGCAGGCCGGGAATGGCGAGGACCAGCACCAGGCCCGAGATCGCGGCCTCGGTGACGGATAAAAGGCCGCCGCGCATGGTCAGGCCGGGGTAAAGGAGCAGCATGAAGGGGACCACGTAGGTGACGGCGCCCAGGCGCACGGATTCGAAGGCGGCGGGCAGCCAGTTGGTATTGGCGATGCCCGCGCCGACAAAGACCGCGACGCAGACGGGCGGGGTGATGACCGAGATGGTCGCGTAGTAGAAGACGAACAGATGGGCGACGAGCGGGTCGATGCCCACGGCGGTCATGGCAGGCGCCAGCACGGCGGCCACCAGCACGTAGGCGGCGGTCGTCGGCAGGCCCATGCCCATGATCAGGCAGACCAGCGCCACGATGATGGCGACCAGCGTGGTGGAATCGCCCGCCAGCGTCACGATCAGCGACGACAGGGTGACGCCGATGCCGGTGAGGTTGATCATCGACACCAGCACCTGCGCGCCGGCCAGAAGCACGCCGATGATGACCATGCCGCGCCCGGCGTCGGCCAGGCCTTCGATGATGCGGCCGGCCATTTCGCGGGCCGGGAGCTGTCCGGCCTGGGTGACGACGAAGGCCACCAGCAGGCCCGCGATGCCGTAGAAGGCGGCGGTGGACACGGACCGGCCCATCCAGATGCCGATGCCCAGCCCGCCGATGGCGGCCAGGATCGGCAGCACGCGGCGGGGGGCGACGATGGTGGTCCAGGCGGGCAGTTCGTCGTCGGGCACGATGGCCAGGTCGCGGCGCAGCGCGACGATGTGGACGGTGACGAAGACCGACAGGTAGAACAGGATCGCCGGGATGATCGCCGCGACGATGATGGTGACGTAGGGCACGCCCAGGATCTCGGCCATGACGAAGGCGGCGGCGCCCATGATCGGGGGGGCGATCTGGCCTCCGGTGGATGCCACGGATTCGACGGCTGCGGCGAAGGCGCGGGGATAGCCCAGGCGGATCATCATCGGGATGGTGAAATTGCCCGTCGTCGCCACGTTGGCCACGGCAGAGCCCGAGATCATCCCGAACAGCCCGCTGGCGATGGTGGCGATCTTGGCCGCACCGCCGGGCTGGCGGCCGCCCAGGCGCATGGCCAGGTCCATGAAGGCCTGCCCGCCGCCGGAATGCAGCAGGAGGGCTCCGAACAGGACGAAGGCGGCGATGACGGTGGCGGCGACGCCGGTCAGCATGCCCCAGATCCCCAGGTCCCCCAGGAAGATGGTTTCGGTCACGAAGGCCATGTCGAACCCGCGATGGCCAAGCGCGCCGGGCAGGTGATCCCCCAGCAGCGCATAGGCCAGCCCGGCGACCACGAGCGCGGGAAAGATGATGCCGACGGTGCGCCGGCCCAGTTCCAGCACCGCCAGCAAAAGGCCGGCGGTCATGATCATGTCCCAGCGGGTCGCCCAGGGGAGGGACCCCATGATGGTTTCGTAGTTCCAGATGACATAGCCGCAGGCCACCATCGTCGCGGCGGTCAGCGCCAGGTCGATGGCCAGCCCCAGCGGACGCCAACGCGTGCCGGCCCCCAGAGGGTACAGCGCGAAGCCAAGCGCCGTGACCAGCGCCAGGAAAAGGGCCCTCTGGACCAGGGCTTCGAACGGGCCGGCGGCGGCTGTCCAGAAGACGAAGGCGCCGACCAGCAGGGCCAGCCCGTATTGCACGCGTTGGAGCATCATCGCTTACTCGGCCGGACGCAGGGCTTCGGGCAGCTCGATGCCCTGTTCCCTGAACCAGCGGGCGGCGCCGGGGTGCAGCGGGATGGTGCCGTAGGTCAGCGTCAGGTCGACCAGGTTGTCGGTCTTCAGGCTGGCCATGGCGTTGGCCTGGGCGGTCGTGTCCTCCATCACCGCCTTGACGATCTGATAGGCGGTTTCCTCGTCCAGCGACGCGGGGGCTGCGACGCCGACGCCAAAGCTCCACGTGGTATAGGCGGGCAGGCCGTCGGCGGCGCCGGCGGGGATATCGACGATGGAAATGTCGGGCATGTCGGCCTTCAGCGTCGCGACCTGTTCGGGGGTCAGGCCCAGGACCGAGATGTCGGTGGATGTGGCGATATCCATGGTCGAGCTGTCCAGCTTCTGGCCCGCGCCGGACTTGGCATAGCCCGCGACCCGGTTGTCCTTGATCGCGTCGACGATGTCGGTGGTGGACCCGCGCACGTAATCGGCCTTGAGCCCGAGCGTGTCGAAGACGGCTTCGGTCGTGGCCTCGGTCGCGGAACCGCGGATGCCGGGGTTGAAACGGACGCCGTCCAGACCGGACAGGCTGTCGACGCCGGCATCCTTGCGGATGACCACGTTCTGCGGCGCGCCGGTATAGACCCACAGCAGGGCCAGGTCCTGCGGCTTGCCGTCGAATTCATCGGTGCCGGCGACCGCGTGCTGGGCCACGTTGGTGGTGACCAGCCCCAGGTCGATCTGGCCCCGTTCCATGCGGCGGATGTTGTCCATCGTGGCGCCGGTTTCGACGACCGAGGCCTTGAGCCCGTCGGTCTTTTCGTTGACCAGCTGACCGACCGCGACGAAGTAACCGTAGTGGCTGGACGAGGCCGAGGTGGATCCGATCAGCAGATCGGTGGCCGAGGCCAGGGTCGGCACGGCAAGCAGGGTTGCGCCCAGCAGAGCGCGGATCGTGGTGTTCATGATGTCCTCCCATAAAAACCGCAGCGCGGTTTCGGGGGGCAGACTGACCAATTTTTCTGTTGCGATAAATAGGGTGGAACGGGATAATTGTTGCATGATGCGCAATAAACTGGATCTGGGCGATTACGCGGCGGTGCTGACCCTGTGCCAGTCCGGCGCGTTTCGCACGGCGGCCGAGGCGCTGGGGGTGTCGACATCGTCGCTGTCGCGCCAGATCAGCGGGCTGGAACAGCGGCTGGGCACGCGGCTGTTCGACCGGGATACGCGCAACGTGTCGCCCACGGCGCAGGGCAGGGTGCTGGCCGATATCGCCGAGCGGATGCTGAACACCGCCGGCAGCGGGATGGCTGAATTCGAATCCTTCCTGGCGGCACGCAACGGGCGGCTGGTGATCGCGGGGCTGCCATCGGTCACCGCCGGCCTGCTGCCGGAGCTGTTGCAGCGGTTCACGGTGACGCATCCGAACGTGGATCTGCGCATTCTCGACGCGCTGTCGGACAGCGTCGTGCGGGCGGTGGAAACGGGGGAGGCCGACCTGGGCTTTACCGCCGGGACCATCGGGGCGACGGCGCGGCTGTCGTTTCACCGGATCCTGGACGACGAATTCGTGGCGGTGGGCACCGCCGACGGGCCGCTGGCGCAGGACCGGCCCTATGGCTGGGCCGAATTGGTGGACATGCCGTTCATCGCCATGGCGCGGGGCACCAGCGTGCGGGAATTGCTGGACAGCGCCTGCCTGCGGATCGGCCGGGCGCTGGAGCCCCGCTTTGAGGTCACGCACCTGGCGACGGCGGGGGCGCTGGTGGGGCAGGGGCTGGGGATCACGGCGCTGCCGACGCTGACGCTGCCGGTGCTGGGCGCGTCGCGCCACGTGCTGCGGCCGATCCCGGATTTCGGCGCCAAGCGGCGGATCGGGCTGGTCTGGCGGTCGGGGCGGACATTGTCCCCGGCCGCGCAATCCTTTGTCGACCTGGTCCGGTCGGTGCCGGTGCGGTCGTTGACGATGTCGGGTCCCTGACGGGGGCCCGACACGCGTGGTTTACGGCTTGCGACGGGGCGGGGTGTTGCCGCCCTTCTGGAAGTTGGCCTTGGTGCGGGGCTTGCGCGCCGGGGTCTTGCCCGGGGGCGTGAACCGCTTGGAACTGTCGCGCGCATCGGCCGAAGACGCGGCCGGCTTGCGGGCCGGTTTGGCTGCGGACGGGCCTGCGGAATGGGCGGCGGGTTTGCCGGTGGGCTTGCCGGCCGGTTTGCCAGCGGGCTTACCTGTGGGCTTCCCTGCGGGGCGGGGGCCGGACTTGAAATCCGGTTTGCCAGCCTTGTAGTCCGGTTTGCCGCCCTTGAAGTCAGACTTGCCGGATTTGAAATCCGGCTTGCCAGTTTTTGGCCCGGTTTTTGGCCCCGTCTTAGGCCCGGACTTTGCCCCGGATTTTGCATTAAACTTCGCGGGCTTGTCCTTGGGGCGGAACCTTGTGTGCGCCTCGTTCGGGAAATCGGGGCGTTCGGCGGCGTCCGGCGCGGAGACGGACGGGTCGGTGTCGCGGGTGTCGCGGGGCGCGGCACTGGCGGGGGCATCCCGACGGGGCGCGCGGTCGGGTTTTGCCATTGCCGGACCGCGATCGCGATCGCGATCGGGGCGACGTTCGGGACGACGTTCGGGACGGCGGTCCGGTCCACGATCCCCACGATCCCCACGATCGGGGCCGCGCGACGGCGCGATGACCGGCGGGCTGTCGAGCAGGCGGGCGGTCACGCCTTCTTCGAGGCTGCCATCGGGGCCCAGGTTGGACTGGAAGCCCTGGACGCTGGCTTCGGACAGTTCGACGTAGGTTTCGGAATCCTGCACGCGGATCGCGCCGATGGCGGACTTGTCGATATTGCCCGCGCGGCACAGCAACGGCAGCAGCCAGCGTGCTTCGGCGCGGTCATTGCGGCCGACCGACAGGGCGAACCAGCGCGACGGCCCAAAGGCGGCCTTTTCGCGCACGGCCGGTTTCGAATCGGGGGGCAGCAGTTCCTCGGGCGCGGAATGGCGCGACTGGTACAGCCGCAGGTAGGCGGCGGCGATGACCTGGGGATCGTGGCGGGCCAGCAGCTTTTCGGCAAAGGCGGCCTGGTCCTCGGTCACGGGTTCGTCCCAGGCGGGATCGGTCAGCAGCCGGTCTTCGTCCTTGCGCAGGATGTCGTCGGCGGAGGGCGCGGTGGTCCATTCGGCCTGGATCTTGGCCCAGCCCAGCAGGCGTTCGGCCTTTTTCGCGGCCTTGGGGCCGACGATCAGCGCGGAAATCCCCTTGCGCCCGGCGCGGCCCGTCCGGCCGGAACGGTGCAGCAGGCTTTCGGTGTTGGTGGGCAGGTCGGCGTGGATGACCAGCGTCAGGTTCGGCAGGTCGATGCCGCGCGCGGCGACATCGGTGGCCACGCAGACCCGCGCGCGGCCGTCGCGCATCGCCTGCAGCGCATGGGTGCGTTCGGTCTGAGACAATTCGCCCGACAGGATCACGGTGTTGATGCCGCGATTGGCCAGGCGCGCGGCCAGGTGGTTCACGGCGGCGCGGGTGTTGGCGAAGACGATGGCCGACTGGTCATCGTGATACCGCAGCAGGTTGAAGATGGCGTGATCGCTGTTTGAGGCCGCGACGCGCACCGCCTGGTAGGAGATATCGGCGTGCTGGTCAGAGCTGCTGACCGTGTTGATCCGCTGGGCGTCGCGCTGGAACTGCTGGGCCAGCGTGGCGATCATCGGCGGGACGGTGGCGGAGAACAGCAGCGTGCGCCGGTCCTCGGGCGCCTCGCCCAGCATGAATTCCAGATCCTCGCGGAAGCCCAGGTCAAGCATCTCGTCGGCTTCGTCCAGCACCACGGCGCGGATCGCCGACAGGTCCAGCGAGCCGCGTTCGATGTGATCGCGCAGGCGGCCCGGCGTGCCGACGACGATATGCGCGCCGCGTTCCAGCGACCGGCGTTCGGTGCGCATGTCCATGCCGCCCACGCAGGACGTCACCTGCGCGCCGGTCTTGGCATACAGCCAGGTGAGTTCGCGCATGACCTGGAAGGCCAGTTCGCGGGTCGGCGCCACGACCAGGGCCAGCGGGGCCGCGGCGGGGCCAAAGCGGGCGTCATCCCCCAGCAGCGTCGGCGCGATGGCCAGGCCGAAGCCCACGGTCTTGCCCGATCCGGTCTGGGCCGAGACCAGCAGATCCGAGGAGGCGAGTTCGGGGGCGCTCACCGCCTCTTGGACGGGGGTGAGAGTGTCGTACCCGCGCTCGGCAAGCGCCTCGGACAAGGGGGTGATCATAACGGTCGGGATCCATGAACTGACGGAAGATTGGGACCGTGGGCAAAGGTCTGGCCACACGGAAGAGGCGCTTCTAACGAAAGTTGCGGTGGAAGTATATGGCCAATTTGCAACCGCGCCAATGCTCGTGTGTCACGGGTCCGTTGCGGGGCCGCCCCAGCGGTCGGTGAAGACCAGGTCGGACAGCGACAGGCGGTCGGCCCAGCCGCGCACCTGAAGTTCGGGCGCGTCGTACAGATCGCGCACGTGGCCCAGGCACAGGTAGGCGACGGGCACGACGTGATCGGGCAGGGCCAGGATGCGCCGCAGGTCGGTGTCGTGAAAGATGCTGACCCAGCCGACGCCGATGCCTTCGGCGCGGGCGGCCAGCCACAGGTTCTGCACCGCGCAGACGGTAGAATAAAGGTCGGTGTCTGTGTCATGGGTGCGCCCCAGCACCACCGGCCCGCCGCGCTGGCGGTCGCAAGTGATGCACAGGTTCAGCGGCGCGTCGCAGATGCCCTGCAGCTTGAGGTCGGAATACAGCGCCCGGCGGGGGCCGTCGAACATCTGGCGCGCCTCGTCATTGGCGCGTTCAAAGGCCCGGCGGATCCGGGACCGTTGCGCCGGGTCGCGGATCAGCAGGAAGTTCCACGGCTGCGACAGGCCCACCGAAGGCGCGGCATGGGCGGCCTGCAGCAGGCGGTCCAGCACGTCGTCGGCGATGGGATCGGGCAGGAACTGGCCGCGTACGTCGCGGCGTTCGTGGATGGCGCGGTAGATGGCGGCGCGTTCGGCGTCGGAAAACGGTCTGGCGGGTTTCAACCCGTTTGGGTGCGCGATTGGCTGCATGACATTCCCCCTGCCTGACAACCGGCGGCCCCGACGCTGTCCGCGCGGCGGGGTCAATGGTGTCCGGCCGGTCTTCTGACTTGGCTTCGCCCCGGTGCGGCGCCTTCCCGGCCGGGGCCAGTGGCATCCGCCGCCCCGGTCCACCTTACAGCGTTGGGCACGTCACGGGGTTTCACCGTGTTCCCGATTATCCCGGCCATGGGCCGGGCACCGGACCCCTTGGTGCTAATCGCTTCGGTCCCGTCTGGCAACAGCCGTCAGGCCTGGGGCGGGATGGCCGAAAGGTGGTCGTAGAACAGTTTGCCGTCGGTGAGGTTGTGCGCCTCGGCAATGTCTCCGGCGGCATCGACGTCGCCGCTCATGATCACGCGGGCGATGTCCTTGTGCTGGCGGGTGGTGATGTCGATTTCCGCGATCAGGCGGTCGATGGCGACGATGTACATGCGGATCTGGGGTTCGATCAGCGCGTATTGCGCGATCAGGCGCTTGTTTTCGGACAGGTTCACCAGCTGCTTGTGAAACTGGAAATCGGCTTCGGATATCTTGACCCAGTCGCCGGTTTCGCAGGTGCGCAACAGGCCCGCCAGCGCCTTTTCGATCCGGGCGCGCATCGGGTCGTCCATGCGTTCGGCGATGATCCGCGCGGCCAGCCGTTCATGGGCGGACCGCAGCGTGTACAATTCCCACACGTCGGCGGCCGACAGGGTCAGAACGGTCCACCCCGCATAGCGTTTCAGCACGGTCAGACCTTCGGCCGCCAGTTGCTGCAAGGCGCTGCGGACGGTGGCGCGCGAGACGGCCATGCTTTCGGACAGTTCCAGTTCGGTGATCCGGCTGCCCTGTTCGATCCGGCCCGCGATGATCGCCTCGCGCAGGGTGTTCAGGGCCTGGACGTCGGCCGGGACTTTCTTGACCTTGGCAAGTTTCATGGGCTGCTGTCGGGTCCTTTCCGGGCGGTGCGGGGGCGGCATGGGGCTGGCCGCCATGGGCGGCTGGCGCGGGTCGATCCTGGCCCGGACATGCGCGATGATGCAACAGATGCGGTACAGGCGGGCGCCGGAAATGTCAAATCGTCGATGGTCGACCAAAGACAAGTTGCGCGCCCTGTCAAAAGGGGCAAGGTGCGCCCGGAACTGAAAAACCGGAACCTGGAAAAGGAGAGGGTGCCGTGACGGACAAGCTGGGGCAACGGATCGCGGTGATCGGGGCGGGGGTCGTGGGGCTTTCGTGCGCGCTGTGGCTGCAGAAATCGGGGCATCGGGTGACGCTGTTCGATCCGCAGATGCCCGACAGCCCCGAGGCGGCGCAGGCGGCCTGCAGTTTCGGCAATGCCTGCACGATCGCGTTGGGCGCCTGCCTGCCGGTGGCAAGCCCCGGCATTCACTGGCAGGTGCCGGGGATGTTGATGGACCGGAAAGGGCCGTTGTCGATCTACTGGCGCGACCTGCCGGAGCTGACGCCCTGGCTGCTGTCGTTCCTGGGCGCCAGCCGGGCCGCGGAACACGATCGGATCACCGCCGTTCTGGGCGAGATGATGCGCCATGCCGAGGCGGGGCATGGGCCCTTGTTCGAGGAGGCGGGCGCGCAGGATCTGATCCGGCGCAGCGGGTGCCTGTACCTGTACCGCGACGAGGCGGAGTTTCGGGCCGCAAAAGGGGGGATCGACCTGCGGGAGCGGGAGGGCGTGAAGATGTCGATCCTGGACGCCGGGCAGATCCGCGAAAGGGAGCCGCACCTGGCGCCGATGTACCACAAGGGTCTGGTGTTCGAGGACGCGTATTTCCTGGACGATCCGTATCAATATGTCCGGCGGTTGCACCATGCGGTGATGGGCCGGGGGGCCGAGGGCATCGCGCGTCACGTGGGCGGGATCCGGTCCGCGCCCGAAGGCGTGCTGGTGCTGGCGGGCGAGGAAGAATGGCTGTTCGACCGGGTGGTGGTGGCCGGCGGGGCGTGGTCGCGGGACCTGGCCGCGCAGGTGGGCGACCGGGTTCGGCTGAACACCGAACGCGGCTATCACGTGCTGTTTGACGCGCAACCGGGCCTGTTGTCGGGGCCGACGTGTTATCCGGGCGCCGGGTTCTACATGACCTCGCTGGGCGAAGGGCTGCGTGCGGCCGGGACCGTTGAACTGGGCGGGCTGGGGCGGCCGATGCGCCCCGCACGCACGCAGGTGATCGAGGAACGGACGCGCGTGTTCCTGCCATCGGTCGGCGAGGTGAAGCGGGAATGGCTGGGGTTCCGGCCCTCGACGCCGGATTCGCTGCCCGTGATCGGGCCAAGCCCCACGGACAGCCGGGTGCTTTATGCCTTCGGGCACGGGCATGTGGGGCTGACGCTGGCCGGGCTGACCGGCCAGCTGATCGCCGAAGTGGTCGACGGGCGGGACACGACGATCGGGCTGAACCCGCTGCGGGCCGATCGCTGGTAGCTACTGCAGGTAATCCGACCCCTTGCGGTCCAGCGCGCGGCGGATGCTTTGCAGATGCGCCTTGGCCAGGCCCGATCCGACGCCCTGGGTCTGGTCATAGGTGGCCTGGGCCACGTCGGGCGACACCTGGACCAGCGGGCGGCCGGTGGATTCCGCGATCACCTGCGCCTCGCACGCGCGTTCGAGGTAATAGAGATCGTCCCAGGCTTGCGCGATGGTGTCGGCGATGACCATGACGCCATGGTTGCGCATGAAAACCACGTCGGCGTCGCCGATGGCGGCGGCGATGCGGTCGCCTTCGGAATGGTCCAGCGCCAGCCCGTTGTAATCGTCATCCACCAGCGTCCGGCCATAGAAGCGCAGGGCGTTCTGGCCGGCCCATTTCAGCGGCGGCCCTTCGACCATGCTGAGCGCGGTGGCATAGGGCATGTGCGTATGGAACGCGACGCGGGCGCGCGGGACCAGCTTGTGCAGGCGGGAGTGGATGAAAAAGGCCGTGTCTTCGGGCGTGCCGTCACCCTGCAGGACGTTGCCGTCATGGTCGCAGACCAGCAGGTCGGACGCGCGGATTTCCGAAAACGACAGGCCGAAGGGGTTGACGAGGAACAGATCCTCGCGCCCCGGAACGACGGCCGAGAAGTGGTTGCAGACGCCTTCGGACAGGCCCAGGTCGGCGGCGGCGCGGAAACAGGCGGCCAGGTCTTCGCGGGTCTGGCGCAGGGTCTCGGCGTCCGGCGTGAGGTTGGTGAACATGTCGGACATCGCTCAGGCCCCGAGCGGGGGCAGGCCCACGACCTTGCCCTTTTGCAGGACGTCGTCGTCCCACGGTTTGCGGGCAAAGACCTGGTCGACGTAGGGGCGGAAGAATTCCAGCGGTTCGGACCCGTAATCGGGGTCGAACGAACTTTGGTCCCAGCGTTCGCAGAAATCGGCGCAGGTCTGGAAATAGGGGCTGTCGCGATAGGCGTCGCGGGTGTTGGGATCCCAATCCATGTGATGGGCGTAATAGACCATCTGGAAGGCGCCGTGGTGTTCGACGGTCCAGGCGCATTCGTCGCGCACGAAGGGGCGGATGATTTCGGCGGAAAACCGGTCGTGGTTCATCGGCGCCAGCGCGTCGCCGATGTCGTGCAGCAGGGTGGACACGATCCAGTCGATATCGGCGCCGTCGCGATGGGCGCGGGTGGCCGATTGCACCGAATGTTCCAGCCGGGTGATGCGGTAGCCGGGCAGGGTGTCGTGTTCCAGCTTGGCCAGTTCCGCCATCAGCCGGTCCGAGACCTTGCCGGCATATTCAAGCTCTTTCCGGCGCAGCAGCTGGTAATCTTCGCGCGTGCCGTCTTTCATCTGTGTGAAGCTGACGATGTCCATTTCTTTCACCTTGGGTCTTTGGATGTTGCCCGGACGGGGCCGGGGGTGTCCGTTGCGGTTTCAGGCGCTTTCGCGCAGCCGGTCTTCCAGCCACCCGACCCGCATTTCCGGGACCGAGCGCAAAAGCGTTTTCGTGTATTGCGCGCGCGGGGCGGTGAGGATTTGCGTGGCAGGTCCCTGTTCGACCACCTCGCCGCGCTGCATCACCGCCACGTCATGGGCCACGGCCTTCACCGCGTTGAAATCGTGCGAGATGAAGAGGTAGGCGATGTTCCGTTCCCGCTGCACGTCGCGCAGCAGCTTGATGATGCCTTCGGCGACCAGCTGGTCGAGCGCCGATGTGACTTCGTCCAGGACGATGCAATCGGGGGACCCGACCAGCGCGCGGGCGAGGCAGACGCGCTGTTTCTGGCCGCCCGACAGCTGCGCCGGATAGCGGTCGGCGATGGAACGGGGCAGTTCGACGAGGTCGAGGATTTCGGCCATGCGCGCGTCGCGGTCGCGGGGGGCGATGGTGCGGTCGCGGGCCAGCTGGTGGCGGATCACGTCGCCGATCCGGCGCGCGGGGTTCAGCGCGGTGTCCGGCGACTGGTGGACCATCTGGATCTGGCGCAGGAGGTGGGGCGGGCGGTTGCGGAAGCTGCCCGCGATGGGGGCGCCGTGGAAAAGCACCTGGCCCTGGGTGGCGGATTGCAGGCCCACCACGACGCGGCCCAGCGTTGTCTTGCCGGATCCGGATTCGCCAATGATGCCAAGGGTTTTTCCCGGCGATACGGCGAGTGTGGCGGCATCGACGGCGGTCATGGTGCCGTATGTCACGGTGAGGTTTTCCACCTTCAGCACCGGGGCGGCGTCGGGTTTTGGCGCCGGGGTTTCGATGTTCTTCACCGCCCAGAGAGAGCGGGTGTAGTCCTCCTTCGGGGTCTCCATGATCTGCTGCGTGGTGCCCAGTTCCACCAGCCGGCCGGACTTCAGCACCATGATGCGGTCGGCCATCTGCGCGACGACAGCCAGATCGTGCGAGATATAGACGGCGGCGGTGTTCAGGCGGCGGACGGTGTCCTTTACTGCGGCTAGGAAATCGATCTGGGTGGAGACGTCGAGCGCCGTTGTCGGTTCGTCGAAGACGATGAAGTCGGGCGCGCCGGCCAGCGACATGGCGGTCATCGTGCGCTGCAATTGCCCGCCCGAGACCTGGTGGGGGAAGCGGCTGCCGAACCGGTCGGGGTCTGGCAGGCGCAGGGCGGAGAAAAGGCCGCGCACCTGTGTTTCCACCTCGCCCCGCGTGGCCTGGCGGCGCAATACGGGGCCTTCGGTGATCTGGCGCATCAGGCGGTGCGCCGGGTTGAAGGCCGCCGCCGCCGATTGCGCGACATAGCCGCCGACCGGCCCCCAGATGCGGCGCATGTCGTGATAGGGCGCGCCGATCACCTCGCGCCCGGCGATGCGGATCGATCCGCCGGCAAGGCGGCATCCGTCGCGGGTATAGCCCAGCGTGGCAAGGCCCAGGGTGGATTTCCCGGCGCCGGATTCGCCGACGAGGCCAAGGATTTCGCCCCGGTTCAGCGTCAGGCTGACGCTGTCGACCACGGTCATGTCGCGGCCATGGCTGCGGGCGCGGATGGTCAGGTCGGTGATTTGCACAAGTGGCGTGTCAGGCATCGGTGTCTTCCATGGACGAGGCGGTCAGCCAGTCGACGACGATGTTCACCGACACGGCCAGCACGGCGATGGCGGCGGCGGGCAGCAGCGGCGTGATGACCCCGTAGGTGATCAGCGTCGCGTTCTCGCGCACCATGGACCCCCAATCGGCGGCGGGGGGCTGGACGCCGACGCCCAGGAACGACAGCGACGCGACCAGCAGGAACACCAGGCAGAATCGCAGGCCGAATTCGGCGGTCAGCAGGGTGCGCATGTTGGGCAGCGCCTCGCGCAGCATGATCCACAGTTCGGATTCCCCCTGGATCCGGGCGACTTCGATGTAATCCAGCGCCATGATGTCGGTGGCGGCGGCGCGGGCAAGGCGGGCGACCTTGAGCGCCTCCAAAAGCCCCAGGATGCAGATCAGCAGCGGGATCGAGGTGCCGAGGACGGCGATCAGGATCAGGGCGAAGATCAGCTGGGGGATGGCCAGGAAGATGTCGAGGAAGCGGGCGATGGCGATGTCGGTCCACCCGCCGCGCGCGGCGCTGAAAAGGCCAAGCGCGAAGCCCACGGTGATCGACACGCAGGTGGTGGCCAGCGCGATACCTATGGAGTTGCGGGCGCCATAGATCAGGCGGGACAGGAAATCGCGGCCCAGCTGGTCGGTGCCCAGAAGGAAGCGGGCCGAGAAGGGTTCGTACATCTCGCCTACGATGTCGGTTTCGCCGTAGGGCGCCAGCAGCGGGGCGAACAGGAAGACGAACAGGTAGAGCGCTACGATGATCAGCGCGCCACGGGTGGCCAGCGGCATGGTGCGCAACAGGGCAAGGCCGTTGGCGAGGGCGGGGAAGCGGGGCGCGGCGAGGGTCTGGGACTGGGTCATGACGACGACCGGGGGTGCAGCAGGCGTGGGTTCGCGGCGATGCCGATAAGGTCGGCCAGCAGGTTGCAGCCGATATAGACCACCGAGAAGATCAGCGCGCAGGCCTGGACCACGGGGATGTCGCGCTTGGTGACGGAATCCACCATCATCTGGCCGACGCCCGGGTAGACAAAGACCACCTCGACCACGACGGCGCCGACGACCAGGTAGGCCATGTTCAGCGCGATCACCGCGACGATGGGCGCCCAGGCGTTGGGCAGCGCGTGCGTCAGGATGATGCGCAGGTTCGACAGGCCCTTGAGACGGGCGGTTTCGATATAGGCCGAACCGAGGATCGGCATGACCGAGGCGCGGGTCATGCGGGCCATGTGGCCGACCACGGGGATGAACAGGGTAAAGGCGGGCAGGGCGCAGCGGGCCATGCGTTCGCCCAGGCCCATGTCGGCGGTGACATAGGACATGGCGTGGAAGATCGGGATCTGGATCGCGAGGGTGACGATCAGGATGTAGCTGACCAGGAATTCCGGCACCGAGATGGCCGAGATGCTGGCCATGGTGATCAGCCGGTCGACCGCGCCGCCCCGGCAGATGACGGCAAGGATGCCCAATGCGACGGCCACGGGAATGGCGAAGGCGGCGGCGAGACCGGCGAGGAACAGCGTGTTGAACAGCCGTTCGCCAAGCAGGGCCGCGACGCTGCGCGACTGGTCGATGGTGACCGACCCGATGGCGGTGAAGGAATAGCCCAGATCGCCCGTCATGGCGCCCGAGATCCAGTGCCAGTAGCGCAGCAGGATCGGCTGATCCATCCCCAGCAGTTTGCGGAACGACGCGACGGTTTCCGGGGTGGCGGACTGGCCCAGCACATTCGATGCGAAATCGCCGGGCAGCAGCGAGACGCAGGCGAAGATGACCATGGACACCGCGATCACGGTCAGCACGCCAAGGGCCAGTCTTTGCAGCAATAATCTTAGGAGTTTCATATGGGGGTCTTTCTGTGGGGTCGGGTGCGCCCCCCCGGGCAGGGGGCGCAGGTGGCTCAGGCGAACCACCACCGTTCGGCGATGCGGAACCCGTCGTGATCCCAGTGCGGCGCGACCGGCCCATGGGCGAGGCTGTTGTCGTAGGCCGAGACGAAGTTGTTGAAGATGATGACCAGGTTGCCGCCCTCGTCATGCACAAGCTGTTGCATTTCCTCGTACATCGCGCGGCGCGTGTCGGGGTCCATTTCGGACCGGGCGGCGACGAGCAATTCGTTGAAATGCGGGTCTTCCCACTGGGTTTCGTTCCAGGGCGCGCCCTTGGCCTGGCTGGTGGTGAACATCGCATCGGCCGAGGCGCGGCCGCTCCAGAAGGACGCGACCCAGGGGCGCTTCATCCAGATGTTGTCGAAATAGCCGTCGGCGGGTTCGCGGATGACCTCGATGTCGATGTTCGCCTTGGCCGCGCTTTCCCTGTACAGCAGCGCCGCGTCGACGCAGCCGGGGAAGACGACGTCCGAGACGTGAAGCTGGACCGAGAGGGAGTCGAGCCCGGATTTCTTGAGGTATTCCTTGGCCAGTTCCGGATCGTAACGGTGGATCGGTTCCGGGTTGATCGAGAATTTCACCGACGGCGCGATGGGATTGTCGTTGCCGACCAGACCGTGACCGTTGAAGACCTTCTTCAGGATCTCTTGGCGGTCCATGGCGTATTTCAGCGCCAGGCGCACGTTGTTGTCGTCGAACGGCGGGATCTGCACGTTCATCGGAAAGGTGTAGTGGCCCAGCCCCGTGCTTTCGAGGATCTCGATGGACGTGTTGCGTTCCAGCAGCGGCAGCGTCTTCAGGTCGGGGCTGGCGATGTAGTTGACCTCGCCCGACAGCAGCGCGGTGACGCGGGCGGCGGGGTCGGTGATGGCCAGGAATTCGACCTTGTCGAAATGCGGCAGGCCGGGCTTGTGGTAGTCCGGGTTGCGGTTGGCGATGACGGAAATGCCGGGGCGGAAGCTTTCCAGGATGAAGGGGCCGGTGCCGATGCCCTGGATCCAGTCGATCTGGCCTTCTTCGTCGGCGGGCATCATCACGAAATGCTGGTCGGCCAGCACATAGGGGAAGTCGATGTTGCCCTGGCTGAGGCGGATGGTGAACTTGCCGTCGCCGTCGTCGGTGATGTCTTCGACCGGGGTCAGCAGGGATTTGACGGCGGACCGGCTGTCTTCCTTGCCGTGGAACAGGATCGACGCGATCACGTCGTGCACCGTCAGGTCCTTGCCGTTGTGGAAGGTGACGCCGGGGCGCAGGGTGAAATGCCAGGTCTGGCCGCCGTCGGGGGTGTCGAAGGTTTCGGCCAGGTCGCCCACGGCGTTGCCGTCGATGTCGACCTCGATCAGACCGTTGAAGATGGTGCCGTAGAACGCCGTCTGCCCGAAGGTGTCGGCCCAGCTGCCCGGATCCAGCGTGTCGGTGGTGGCGCCGTTGGCCAGCGCGAAGCGGGCGAAACCGCCCTGCTTGGGCTGCAGCGCCAGCGCGGCGCCGGGCAGCAGGTGGGCGAACATCGCGCCCGAGGCCAGCGCGGCGCTGCCTTTCAGGACGGACCGGCGGCTTGGGCCGGTGGCGGGCCGTTTCGGTGCGTGGCGGGCGGGTTTGATCGTGTCAGACATGTTTGGTCCCCATGTTGGTTCCTGTGGGCCGGTGAACCGGCTCTGATTGGTGCAAGGGTCACGGGCGCCCGGTCTTGCGACGGACGTTCGCGATGGGCGCGCCTGGCAGCAGCGCGACCCGTGATCTGCGGGCTTGCGCGCCCCTTTTCCGGTCAGGGCCGGAGATCGGGCGCAGCTGTCCTGTACCCGCCCGGCGTGCCGTGGTGGGTCAGGGGTGTGATTGTCCTTTTCATGCGTGCGCACCGGGGGTGCGGCAATGACGTCAGGGTCTGTTCTTGACGTCGCCCAAGAATGTCCGAATCGCGTTTGAAATCAAGATAAAATTGTCGATGGTCGACCATTTGAAATCTGTGTGAATGTTGGGCGACTGGGCGGAAAATGCGGGTTCGAATGGTCGACATTCGACCTTGTGACTTGACGGATGGCTGGCGAACGCCCTGCGAAACAGGGGAATCATGGCTGAAAGACGGACAAGGTTCGAATCGTGCAAGGGAGGAAGGATCGGTGCCCGGGACAACCGGCGTCACGCCGAACGGCAGGGATTGAGGTCCCGAGAACCTTTGCCCCGAAAACAGACGAACGATCCACCCGGTGGGCGGCGGCTTAGTCGTCTTCGGTCCGCCCGAATTCCACCACCCCGGCCAGCGCGTCCGAATTGCGCACCGCGTCCAGGAATGCCGTCTGCACCCGCTTGGGCGGTTCGGTGTTGCGGTAGATCGCGCAGACCGTCACCGGCTGGGTCGGGTAAAGCGGCCGGTAGTCGAGGTCGTAGCGATGGCCGGCATAGGCGGTCAGCGAATCCACCAGCGTCGGGCCGACGCCGGCTTCGGCCAGCCGGCAGGCCAGCGCCTTGTCGCGCACCCGGGCGCGGGCATGGGTGCGCAGGTGGTCGTTCAGGTAATTGTCCTCGAGGATCAGGTTCATCTTGCTGCCCGGCTCGAACAGGACCAGCGGGTAATCGGCCAGGTCCGACGCCGCGATCGCCAGCTTTTCCGACAGCGGATGCCCCGGAGGAAAGGCACAGACCATCTGGGCCAGGGCAAGTTCCTCGCACTCCAGGCCGGGACGGGGGCGGGGGTTCAGGGCAAAGCCGATGTCGGCCCGTCGGCTTTCCAGCGAGTCATACAGGTCGTCAAGCCGGCGGGAATCCAGGTTGATGCGCACGTCCGGCCGGGTGGCGATGAAATCGCGGATCACCGGGGGCATCAGCGCATTGGCCACGGACGAGGTGCAGACGATCTGCAGCGTGCCCATCGTGTTGGTCTTGCGGCTTTCCAGCCGCTGCGCAAAGACGTTGTACAATTCGAAGATCGCCTCGCTGTCGCGAAAGATCTCTTCGGCGTCCGGGGTGGGCACCAACCGCTTGCCGACCCGGTCGAACAGGTCGAACCCGATCTGCGTCTCCATCTGGCGGATCGCGTTCGACACCGCCGGCTGCGATACCCGCAGCGATGCCGCCGCCGCCTGGGTTGTGCGGCTGCGCATGACTTCCCGGAAAAATTCCAATTGTCGAAATGTTAGCATCGCGGCCCGGTCCCCTGCCAAAATCTGCGGCAATATAAATCCAACTTATCAAGTGGCGTCGTTTATTAATCAACGGTGATATTGCCGGATGGGGGTGGCCCATGCTGACCTGAATGCACGGGTCCTCGTGCGGTGGGCGCACCTTGGGGCCGACGACAATCGGTCCGCGGATGGGCGGGCCGCAGACAACCGTCCAAGGGAGCTTTCAGATGAGTTTGAGAAACACATTCGCCGCCCTCGCTGTCGCCGGCCTGATGGCCGGTACGGCCTCGGCCGACGTGCTGCGCTGGTCCTCGCAGGGGGACATCGTGACGCTGGACCCCTACGCGCATACCGAAAGCTTTACCGCCAGCGTGCTGCACCACATCTACGAACCGCTGGTGCGCCGGTCGAAGACCTTGGAGATCGAACCGGCGCTGGCCACCGAATGGGACATCGTCGAACCGACGCGCTGGCGGTTCACCCTGCGCGAGGGCGTGACGTTCCACGACGGCGCGCCGTTCACCGCCGATGACGTGGTGGCATCGGTCGAACGCATGCTGCACCCGGATTCGCGGTCGCGCGGGAACCTGTCGCAGGTGACCGGGATCGAGAAGGTGGACGATTACACCGTCGATTTCATCATGGACGGCCCCTATCCGCTGCTGCTGAACGACCTGTCCGGCGTGTTCATCATGGACAAGGAATGGCTGACGGAACACGACGCGCTGGAACCGGGCAACATCGCCACGGGCAAGACGTCTTATGCGTCGACCCATGCCAACGGCACCGGGCCTTTTGTCCTGGAAAGCTATGCGCCCGACGTGGGCACCGTGATGTCGGTGAACGAAAACTGGTGGGACACGCCCGAACACAACCTGACTGGCATCGAATTCCGCCCGATCACGTCGGATGCCACAAGGGTCGCCGCGCTGATGTCGGGTGAATTGGACATGATCGCGCCGGTGCCGTTGCAGGACATCAACCGGCTTGAGGCCGCGCCGGGCTTCAGCGTGGAACAGGAGCCGGCGCTGCGGCTGATCTTCCTGGGGCTGAACTATCGCGACGAACTGCTGGGCATGCCGGGTGAACCCAACCCGCTGCTGGACGTGAACGTGCGCAAGGCGCTGTGGCACGGGATCAACCACGATGCGCTGCGCGAGAAGGTGATGCGCGGCAATTCCCGCACCGTGGGCAGCATGGTCGCCCCGCCGGTGCCGGGTTATTCCGAAGCCTCGGACGTGCCGCTGGACTTCGATCCGGAGCTGGCGAAACAGATGCTGGCCGACGCGGGCTATCCCGACGGCTTTTCGGTCAAGCTGGATTGTCCGAACGACCGCTACATCAACGACGAGGCGATCTGTGTCGCGGTCAAGGCGATGTGGGAACAGATGAGCCTGAGCGTCGACCTGAACACCGAAAGCCGCGCGACCTATTTCCCCAAGGCGTCGAACGGCGAAACCGACATCTACATGCTGGGCTGGGCGACCCTGCCGGCGATGGACACCTGGAGCGTGATCCGCGCGCTGCTGGCAACCCAGGACGGGTCCATGGGCGGCAACAATTACAACGGGTTGTCCGATCCGCGCATCGACGAGATCGCGGCGCAGGTCGCGGTGGAGCTGGACGAGGACAAGCGCCGCGCGCTGATGGCCGAGGCGCTGCAGATCACCCACGACCGGGCCTATTACATCCCGCTGCACCAGCAGCCGGTGGCGATGGCCCTGCGTGACGGCGTGACCGTGCCGCAGTTCCCGGACGAATACATCCGCCTGTGGTTCGCGACGATCGAGTGACCTGATGGCCCGAATGCTTCTTTCCCGACTGGTGCAGGCCGTGCTTGTCATGCTGGCCGTCACGGCGTTGTCCTTCGCGATGTTCCGCTTCGTGGGCGACCCGGTGCAGCTGATGTCGCGAGAGGACGCATCCGTCACGGAGCGCGAGGCGCTTCGTGACAGCCTTGGGCTGAACGATCCGATCATCGTGCAATACGGCCGGTTCCTGGGCCGTATCGCGACCGGCGATTTCGGGATCAGCTTTCGTAATCAGCGCGACGTGGCCGAGCTGATCGCCGAACGCGCGCCGGCGACGCTGGAGCTGGTGTTCGTGGCGACGATCCTGTCGCTGCTGATCGGCATTCCGGCGGGCGTCCTGTGTGCGCTCAGGCCCAACGGGGTGCTCAGCCGGCTGGTGCAGTCGGGGTCGCTGGTGGGGATTTCGGTGCCGACCTTCGTGACGGGGACGCTGCTGATCCTGGTGTTCTCGGTCTCGCTGCGCTGGCTGCCGTCCTTCGGGCGTGGGCAGACGGTGGACCTGGGGTGGTGGACGACCGGGTTCCTGACGGCGTCGGGGCGGGCTGCGCTGGTGCTGCCGGCGCTGACGCTGGCGCTGTATTCCATGACGCTGATCATGCGGCTGGTCCGGTCGGAAATGATCGACATCCTGTCGTCGGATTACGTCCGGTTCGCCCGCGCGCGGGGCCTGCCCGCGCGGCATATCCATTTCCGGTTGGCGCTGAAGAACGCGATGATGCCGGTGATCACGGTAACGGGCCTGCAGGTCGGATCGCTGATCGCCTTCGCCATCGTGACCGAGACGATCTTTCAATGGCCTGGGCTGGGGCTGTTGTTCATGCAGGCGGTGATCTTTGTCGATATCCCGGTGATGACAGCCTACCTGCTGCTGGTCGCCGGGGTCTTCGTGGTGATCAACACGCTGGTCGACCTGACCTATGTACTGGTCGATCCGCGCCTGCGGACGCGGGGCGTCTGACATGGCCACCGCAGTGAAACGCCTGACCCGGGTGATGCCGCCCTACGTCATCTGTGCCGCCGCCGTGGGCCTGATGATCATCCTTGCCGCCGTCTTCGCCCCCTGGATCGCGCCGCAGGATCCGACATCGACCATGAGCTTCAACCTGATGGACAGCGAACTGCCCCCCATGTGGGTCGAAGGCGGCGATCCGCGCTATCTGCTGGGCACCGACAACCAGGGGCGCGACCTGCTGTCGGCGATCCTGTACGGCACGCGGATTTCCGTGATGATCGGCGCGGGCGCGGTTCTGCTGGCGGCGACGGTGGGTGTGTCGCTGGGGCTGGTCGCGGGGTATTTCGGCGGCTGGGTGGAAACGGTGGTGATGCGCATCGCCGATGTCTTCCTGTCGCTGCCGACGATCCTTCTGGCGCTGCTGGTGGCGGGGATCGCCCGGGCGCTGATCCCCGATGCCGACAGCGTGTTCTGGGCGCCGATCATCCTGATCGCGGCGATCGGTATCAATGAATGGGTGCAATACGCCCGCACCACCCGCGCCTCGACCATGGTCGAGGCGTCGCGCGACTATGTCCGCGCGGTGCGCATCATGGGGCTGCCTCGCGCGCGGATCCTGTTCCGCCACATCCTGCCCAATATCGTCGGCCCGGTGCTGGTGATCTCAACCATCAACCTCGCCGCCGCCGTGCTGACCGAGGCGACGCTGTCCTTCCTGGGTGTCGGCATGCCGCCGGATTACCCGTCGCTGGGCACGCTGATCCGCATCGGCAACGAATTCGCCTTTTCCGGCATCTGGTGGATCACGCTGTTCCCGGCCGTCACGCTGGTGGCGCTGGTGCTGGCGGTCAACATCACCGGCGACTGGCTGCGCGACCGGTTCAACCCCAAGCTTGGGGGAAAATCATGACGCAAGCGCTTGAGATCAGCGGCCTGCGCGTCGAATACCCGCGCGACGACGGCGTGTTCGCCGCCGTGGACGACCTGTCGCTGGCCATCGGCGCGGGCGAGATCCACGCGCTGGTGGGGGAATCCGGGGCCGGGAAATCGACGGTGGGCAATTGCATCATGGGTCTGCTGGACCCGCCGGGCCGCATCGCGGCCGGGTCGATCCGGGTGGCGGGGCGCGCGCTGGACACCGCCACGGGCCGGGTGGAGGGGTTGCGCCCGGGGCGCGACATCGGCGCGATCTTCCAGGATCCGATGACGGCGCTGAACCCGCTGTTCACCATCGGTCAGCAATTGTGCGAAGGCATGCGCCACCACCTGAAACTTGGCCGGGCCGAGGCGCGCGCGAAGGCGCTGGAGCTGATGCGCGCGGTCCAGATCCCCGATCCCGAGGCAAGGCTGGACCAGTATCCGCACCAATTGTCGGGCGGGCAAAGGCAACGGGTGGTCATCGCCTCGGCGCTGTCCTGCGATCCCGACCTGCTGGTGGCGGACGAACCGACAACGGCGCTGGATGTCAGCGTGCAGGCGACGATCCTGGACCTGCTGCGCGATCTCGCGCAGCGGCGCAGGCTGGGCGTGTTGCTGATCACCCACAACATGGGGGTGGTCGCCCAGATCTCGGACAAGGTGACGATCATGCGCCATGGCCGCACCGTGGAACACGGGGCGTCGCGCGATGTTCTGGGCAATCCCACCGCCGAATACGCCCGCGCCCTGATCGGCGCCGTGCCCCGGCTGGACCGCAAGCTGCACCGCTTCCCGGTGATCGAGTCGCAGGACGAAGCCGAAACCGCCGCGCAGGCGCGGCTGGCGGGCCGCGTGCAGCGGCCGGCGGGCGCGGGGGCGGACCTGTTGTCGGTGGAAAACGTCGGCATCACCTATGGCGGCGGGTTGCTGGGCGCGCCGGCGTTCAAGGCGGTGACGGGGGCGAGTTTCGCGGTGAAGCGGGGCGAGATCTTCGGCATCGTGGGCGAATCCGGCAGCGGCAAATCCTCGCTCGCCAGCGCCATCGCCGGGCTGCTGCCGATCGACGAAGGCCGGATGCTGTTCAAGGGTGCCCCCCTGCGGATGCGCCGCCGGCAATCGGAACGCCGGGCGATCCAGATGATCTTTCAGGATCCCTATTCCTCGCTGAACCCGCGCATGCGCACCGGTGCGGCCGTCAAGGAACCGCTGGACTTCTTCGGCAGCGACGGGCTGACACCCGAAACCCTGTTCCAGGCCGTGGGCCTGCCGGCCGAGGCCGCCGGGCGCTATCCCCATGCCTTTTCCGGCGGGCAGCGGCAGCGGATCTCCATCGCGCGGGCGCTGGCGGGGCAGCCCGACCTGTTGATCTGCGACGAACCGACCAGCGCGCTGGATGTCAGCGTGCAGGCGCGGGTGCTGAACCTGCTGAAGGACCTGCGCGACCGTACCGGGCTGACCATGCTGTTCATCAGCCACGACCTGAGCGTCGTGCGCCAGATGTGCGACCGCGTGGCGGTCATGAAATCGGGGCGCATCGTCGAGCTGGAAGATGCCGAGACCCTATTCACGCAGCCGCGCGATCCCTACACGCGCGACCTGCTGTCCCTTATCCCGACGCTGGACGGCCTTGCCCCGGCGCCCCAACCCGCAGGAGCATGACTTGGCCGACCTGATCATCACCAACACCATCGTCGTCACCGTCGACCCCGAAAGGCGCGTGCTGTTCGACGCCGCCATCGTCATCAAGGGCGACCGGATCGCCGACATCGGGCCCTCGGGCGACCTGCAGGCGAAATATGCCGGGATGGACACCATCGACGGCACGGGCAAGGTGGTCCTGCCGGGGCTGATCGACGTGCACGCCCATGCCGGTCACGGGCTGATCAAGACGCTGGCGTCGGGCGACAGCCCCAAGTGGTTCAACGCCTGCCGGATCGCCTATACCACCGCCTCGACCCCCGAATTCTGGTTTGCCGAGGCGCAGCTGGCCGCGCTGGAACGGGTGCGGTTCGGGGTGACGACGGGCGTGTCCCTTCTGGGCGGGGGGGATTCCATCATGCGCACGGATGATCCCGATTACGGCGATGCCCATTGCGATGGCGTGGTCGAGGTCGGCACGCGGTCGGTCGTGGCCGTGGGCACCACACGCCCGCCGCACCCGTTGACCTACGCCAGATGGGAGGGCGACACGGCCACCGAATACCCGGTGGATTTCGACCGCCAGCTGGCGACGTCGGAGGACCTGATCAAGCGCCGCCATGGCAGCGAAGGCGGGCGGATCAACTTTGCGCTGCTTACTCCGACCCTGCGCGCCGAACACGTGGACACGCTGGGCGCGGCCAACCTGGCCGAAGCGCGGCGGCAGGCGCAGGTGGTGTCGGCAAGGGCGCGCGATTATGGCATCGTCTTTACTCAGGACGGCCACCGCAACGGATCGGTCGCCTATGCGCACGAGATGGGGATCCTGGGGCCCGAGGCGCTGCTGTCCCATTCCACCGACCTGACAGAAGACGAAATCGCCATCTGTGCCCAGACGGATACGAAGATCGCGCACAACCCGTCGGCCATTGCCTCCGTCTATGGCCGCTGCCCCGCGCCAGAGCTGATGGCGGCGGGGGTGACCGTGGGGCTGGGGTCGGACGCGACGGCGCCGGACCGGTCGGGCGACATGTTCCGCCACATGCAGCAGCTGATGCATTACCACCGCCGCCACTTCCGCGATCCGTCCTGGATCCCGCCCGGCAAGGCGCTGGAAATGTGCACGATCGACGGGGCCAGGGCGTTGGGGATGCAGGACGATATCGGATCGCTTGAAGTCGGCAAGAAGGCCGACATGATCCTGATCGACATGCGCCGCCCGCATCTGTACCCGGCCAACATGCATGTCAGCCACCTGGTGAACTTCGCCAACGGCAACGATGTCGACACCGTGATCTGCGACGGCCGCGTGCTGATGCAGGGCCGCACAGTGGCGAGCGTGGATCAGGACAAGGTGCTGGACGCCGCGCAGCGCGAGACGGAATTGATGCTGAAACGCGGCGGTTTCGAAGACCTGCTGACGGTGCCCGGCGATTTCTGGGGCGCGTTGCAGTTCCACTATGCCTGAGCGGCGCCCTCCCTGGCGGCCCGGCGGCGCAGGCCCAGCACCAACTGGGTGCAGCCGCCGAAGATCAGCGCCCAAAGCGGCGCGCCGATGCCCATCAGCGTGACGCCCGAGACGGTGGCCATGAAGGTCACCAGCGCGGCGTCGCGGTGGTCGGGGCGGGACAGGGCGGCGGACAGGCTGGCGTTGATCGTGTTCAGCAACGCCAGCCCCGCCAATGTGATCACAAGCGGTTTCGGCGCGATCAGGAACAGCCCGATGATCGCCCCGCCCATCAGCCCGACGATGCAGTAGAGCACGCCCGCCGCCGCGACGGCCTTGTAGCGGGTGGCGGGATTGTCGTCGGCCTCGGGGCCGCCGCAGATCGCCGCGGTGATGGCGGCGAGGTTGAAGGCATAGCCGCCGAACGGCGCCAGCAGCAGCGACGCCAGCCCTGTCACCGTGATGCTGGCCGAGACCGGCGGCCGGTAGCCGGCCGCCTTCAGCGTGACGACCCCGGGGATGTTCTGGGACGACATGGTGACGATATACAGCGGCAGGCCGACCCCGATCAGCACCGGCAGCGAAAAGCTGGGCATGGTGAAGACCGGCTGCGCCAGCGACCAGTCGATGGTGAGGTCGGTGTCGAACTGCCCCGTCCCCCAGCACCAGGCGCAGCCCGCCACCAGCACCAGCGGAATCGCATAGCGCGGCGCGAACCGGCGGCCGGCCAGGTAGGTGGCGCACATGATCGCGACCAGCGGCAGGTCTTCGGTCATCGAGGTAAAGACCCCCATGCCGAAGCGGAACAGGATCCCGGCCAGCATAGCGCTGCCCAGGGCGTCGGGGATCAGGTGGGACAGCCGTTCGAACCAGCCGGTCAGCCCGGTCAGGGTCAGCAGGACGGCGCAGAAGACAAAGGCGCCGGTGGCGTCGCCCAGGCTGACGCCGCCCAGGCTGATCGCCAGCAGGGCCGCACCGGGCGTCGACCAGGCGGTCAGGATCGGCATGCGGTAGCGCAGCGACAGGATCAGGCTGGTCAACCCCATCCCCAGACCCAACGCCAGCATCCAGGATGTCGCCTGCGCCGGCGAGGCGCCGACCGTGTCGATGGCCTGGAAGATGATCGCGGCGCTGCTGGAATAGCCCAGCAGCACGGCGATCATCGCCGCGACCAGATGCGACAGTTTCAGTCCGAACATGGCGTGTCCTTCGCCTGCGCCCCGCATGGACGGGGTGTTGCGGTTTCGGACGTTATAGCGTACGACCGTTATAGCGCACAACCTTGAACTGGCCGATGAGCGACCCGAAGATCCCGATCAACCTGAAGGCCGTGCGGACGCGCGCGGGGCTGAGCCTGTCGCAGGCGGCGGAACTGACGGGGATCAGCAAGGCGATGCTGGGCCAGATCGAACGCGGGGAATCCAGCCCGACGATCGCCACCATGTGGAAGCTGACAAAGGGGTTCCACCTGCCGCTGACCGCCTTCCTGACCGACTGGCAGGACACGACCGTGCCCCGGACTCCGGTGCGGTTCCCCGGATCGATCACGGTGGCGCCGGTGTTTCCCTTCGATCCGCTGGTGGGCTCCGAAACCTTTCTTGTGACGCTGGACCCGGGGCAGGAACACGTTTCGCACCCCCATGACGCGGGCGTGGTCGAAGATGTCGTGGTGACCCTGGGCACGGTCGAGGTGCTGCGCGATGGCAACTGGGCGCCCTGCGCGCGCAACGACGGGCTTCGGTTTGCCGCCGATCAGCCGCATGGCTACCGCAACCCGTCCGACGCGCCGGCACAGTTCCTGAACGTGCTGCATTATCCGCAGCTGCCCTAGTCGGCGATCAGAAGCAGTTCGGCTGTGATGCAGATGCGGTTGCCGTGCGGCTTCAAACGGCCTGTTTTCGGATCGCCATCGAACCCGACCGAGGCGGCGTCGATGGTGACATCGCCCGCCACCCGGCCCGAGCGTACCAGGACCTCGGTCGCATAGCTGTCCAGCCGATCATCGTCGAATTGGGTGGTCACAAGGCTGCCGATCCCCTCGATCCGGGCGTCACCCAAGGGTGCGACGGCCTGAACCAGAAGCGCATGCGGATCCTCGTTGGGGCGCAGGGTGCAAAGAAGGGCATTGGTCTCTGCCGGGCCGGTGGCGGTGGGGGTGGGGGCGAACAGGTCGAACCCGGTTTCCGGATCGTGCGTCACCTGCAGCGCGGCGCCCGTCAGACCCCAGCCCGGCGCGGTGATGTCGTCCCGCAGCACCGATTCCGGCGACAGAAGGTGACCCATCCGCACAGGCCCGCCGCCTTCCGACCAAAGCCCATGGCAATGCAGGAACGCCGCGCCGTCCTTCGTGCCAATGTGCAGGCCGGCCTCGGTCACCGTCGCGTTCCGCATCGTATACGTCCGGCTGTACCAGGCCGCCCGCCCGTCCCCCGGCGCGGGAGCGGGGATGACATAGGACAGGTGCGCGAACGCCGCCGGGCCGATCTTCAGGTAGCCGGCGGTGAAACCCGCATCGGCAAAGGCGCGGATGACCGCCTGATCAAACGGAACCCCCGCTGCCAGCCGCAGGTCGACCGGCTGCGCGTGGCAGGGCAGGGCGGTGAACCGCGCCCCGGCCCGGGGGCCGGGGTGGGAAAGCGCCCGGGGCGTCATTGGGCCGTGGCCGGTTCGGGCAGGTCGCCGCGGGCCAGAAGCTCTTCTCGGATGATCTTCTTGGTGATCTTGCCATAGGCGCTTTTGGGCATCTCGTCCCAGAAGACCACGTGGCGGGGCATCTTGTAGCGCGCCACCTTGCCGCCCAGCCATGTCAGCAGCTCTTCGGGGGCCACTACCGCGCCGTCGCGGGTCACGCAGACGGCCACGCCGATCTCGCCCCAGACCGGATCGGGGACGCCCAGGATCGCGACCTCGGAGATGGCGGGGTGCATCAGCACCTTTTCCTCGATCTCGCGGGGATAGATGTTGGACCCGCCCGAGATGTACATGTCCGACGCGCGCCCCGTGAGGTAGAAGAACCCTTCGCCGTCCATGTGCCCAAGGTCCCCGGTCAGGAACCAGCCGTTGCGGAAGCTCTTGGCGTTGGCGTCGGGGTTGTCGAAATAGCCGGCAAAGACGGCCGGGCCGATGACGGCGATTTCGCCGGTCTCGCCCGGCGTGACCTCGTTGCCCTGCGCGTCCTGGATCTGGACCTGCATGCCTGTGCGGGCAAACCCGCAGGACCCGATGCGCATGGTGGCGTCGTCGGTCGAATGTTGCGCAGGCGGCAGGACGGTGATGTTGCCGGTGACCTCGCCCAGCCCGAAATACTGCACCAGCTTGGGGCCCAGCACCTGCAGCGCGCGGACCTGGTCGGCGCGGTACATCGGTGCGCCGGCGTAGATCATGTAGCGCAGGCTGGAATGGTCGTGGTCGTTGACCGACGGATGTTCGACCAGCAGCTTGACGATGGTCGGGACGGTGAAGACGTTGGTGACCTTCCACTTTTCCACCAGGCCCCAGATCTCGTCGGGATCGAACTTTGCCTTGGCGGGCAGGATGGTCTTTACCCCGTGCGCCACCTGCGCCAGCTGGTGGATCCCTGCGCCGTGGCTGAGAGGGGCCACGACGACCGAGGCATCGTCCGGTCCCGTGCCGGGCATCAGGTCGCACAGGTGGTTCGTGATCACAAAGGCCATCTGGCCATGGGTCAGCACCGCGGCCTTGGGCCGGCCGGTGGTGCCGGAGGTGAAGAAGAACCAGCAGGGATCGTCGCGGTGGACCTCGGCGGTGGCGGGGACCTGGCCGAGGTAATCGGCGACAAGGGTTTCATAATCGTCGCCCAGCCCGTCACCGATGCCCACGGTGAAGTCGACGCCGCAGGCGGCCGCGTGGTCGGGAAAGGCGGCCTCGCACAGGATGCCGCGCGCCTGCGCGCTTTGGGCGAGGAAGGCGATGTCGTCGGGGGATTGGCGATAGTTGGCCGGCACCCAGATCGCGCCGATCCGCCAGCAGGCGAACATGGCTTCGAACATCTGGTTGTTGTTGGCCGATTGCACCAGCAGCCGGTCGCCTTTCTTCAGCCCATAACGGTCCTGCAGCGCCATGGCGAAGGCGGCGGACCGCGCCTCCATTTCCGCCCAGGTCCAGGTCTGGTCGCCCCACACGAAACCGATGGCATCGGGGTGGCGGCGGGCGGATTCGGTCAGGAAATGCGACAGGTTCATCACCCGGGTCGAAACGGGGGGCAGGCCCCCCGCAAGGTCGATGGTCATTTCACGCGCTCCAGGATCGACACGTAATTGGCCACCGCCGCGCCGCCCATGTTGAAGACACCGGCGATCTGCGCGCCGGGGATCTGCATGTCGCCCGCGTCGCCCGTCAGCTGCATCGCGGCCATGACGTGCATCGACACGCCGGTGGCGCCAATCGGGTGGCCCTTGGATTTCAGCCCGCCCGAGGCGTTGACCGGCAGCTTGCCGTCCTTTGCGGTGATGCCGTCGCGGATCACGCGCCCGCCCTGGCCGCGTTCGGCCAGGCCCATGGCTTCGTATTCCAGCATCTCGGCGATGGTGAAACAATCGTGGGTTTCCACCAGCGACAGGTCATCGAGCGTGAGCCCCGATTGGTCGAACGCCTGCGCCCAGGCGCGCCGGGCGCCGGCGAATTCCAGGATGTCGCGGCGCGACAGGGCCATGATCTCGTTCGCATGGGTGCGGGCGCGGAAAGCGACGGCGCGCTTCATGGTGGCGGCGGTTTCGGCGTCGGCCAGCACCAGCACGGCGGCCCCGTCGGACACCAGCGAGCAATCGGTGCGCCGCAATGGCCCGGCGACGATCGGGTTCTTGTCCGACACCGTGTTGCAGAAGTCCTTGCCGAAATCCTTGCGCATATGGGCCAGCGGGTTGGCCATGCCGTTGGAATGGTTCTTGGCGGCGATCATCGCCAGGTCTTCGGACTTGTCGCCGTAGCGCTGGAAATAGCCGCCCGCGATCTGGCCGAAGAGACCGGCGAATCCGCCGTCGATATCCGCCTCTTCCTTGCGGTAACTGGCGCCCAGCAGGATGTCGCCCACTTCGGCCGTTGGGGTGGCCGACATCTTTTCGGCCCCCACGACCAAAGCGATCCGGCCACGGCCCGCCGCGATGAAATCCAGCGCGCCGTGCAGCGCGGCCGACCCCGTGGCACAGGCGTTTTCATAGCGCGTCGCGGGGGTGGATCCGAACCGTTCGTCCCCCATGGCGACCAGCGCGGCCTGGAAATCCTGGCGGGAAAAGCCGTTGTTGAAGACCCCGGCAAAGATGCCGTCGACGTCTTCGGGGGTGATGCCGGCATGGTCCAGCGCCTCGGCCACGGCGGCGGCCATCAGCGATTCCGTATCGGGCAGGTCGGATTTGCCAAAGGGCGTGTGGCCCCAGCCGACGATCTGTGCGTCTGTCATGTGTGTGTCCTCCGGGAAATCAGGTCTGGGAAATCAGGTGTTGTCCCGCGCGGCGTAAAGCCGGGCGAGCGTTGTTTCGATGGTGCGCGCGCCGTGCCGCAGGTGCGCGACCAGCTCGTCGCGGCGGGGCTGCTGCATGCGGCTTTCGATGGCGGCCAGTGACAGCGCGCCGGCCAGCGCGCCGTCGGGGCGGCGCAGGGCCACGCCGATACCCCAGCTGTCGGGCACGATCAGGCCGGGGTTCAGCGCATAGCCGGCGTCACGGGTCAGCGCGATTCGGCTCCGCACGTCGTCGGGCTGAAGCATCGGGTATTCGGCCGCCAGCTGCGCGGCATTGGCGGTCAGCACCGCGTCGATCTCGGCATCGGGCAGGGCGGCGAGCATCGCCAGCGACCCCGCGCCGACCCCCAAAGGGTGCAGCCGCCCGGTCATCAGCGCATAGGTGCGGATCGGATAGGTGCCTTCCTCGCGATGCAGGCACAGCGACGAAACCCCCCGCCGGACCGACAGGAAAGCCGCGTCGCCGGTGACCTGGGCCAGGCGGGCCAGCGCTTCGAACGACATTTCCAGAAGACCGTGCCGGTGGGCCGCGAAGGTCCCCAGGACATAGGCTTCCTCGCCCAGGAAATAGCGCCGGGTTTCAACGTTCTGTTCCACCATGCCGCCGCGGATCAGCGCCAGCATCAGCCGCCGCACCGTGGGCTTGTTCAGCCCGCTTTCGCCGACCAGTTCGCCCAGGCTCGCGCCTTCGGTCGGGTGGCGCCCGACCATGCCAAGCAGCGCCAGCGCGCGATCCACGCTCTGGCTGCCGCCCAGGGCGGCAGCGCCGGTTTCGGGTTTTGCATGCTCCATAATATGGACCGTTTCGGTCCGCCTCCTCCTGCGGGATTCCGAAAAGTTACCCCGCAATATTTTGTTTCTTTCCGAATATTGCAAGTTCTTCTTGTCCGTGGCAATTAAGCTGTTCCATGATGTGGATCATCCGGCGTTGCAAGGAGGCGGCGCACGGGGGAGGGCCGGGGGTGGCCCGCACTTTGGGAGGACAAGATGACGTTCGCAAAATTTGGCATGACTGCACTGGCGACTGTGCTTGCGGGGGCAATGACGGTCGGCGTGGCCGGGGCCGAAACGCTGCGCCTGTCGCACAACACCGGCGATACCACGACCTGGCAGAAGGGCGCGGACAAGTTCGCCGAACTGATTTCGGAAAAGACCGACGGTGACATCACCGTGCGTGTCTTCCCCAACGCCCAGCTGGCCGGCGGCGACCAGATGCGCCAGGCCGAAATGGTCGGGCGCGGCGCGCTGGACCTGGTGGTGACCTCGGCGATCAACGTGACGCCCCTGGTGCCCGAGATGGCCGCCTTTTCGCTGCCCTACCTTTACGCCGACTACGACCAGGTCGATGCGACGACGCAAGGAGCCCCCGGCGAACAGCTGGCCGAGATCCTCAAGGGCAAGGGCATCATCGTCCTGGCCTGGGGCGAAAACGGGTTCCGCGAAGTGACCAACAACAAGCACCCCGTGAAGACCCCCGACGACATGAAGGGTCTGAACATGCGGGTGGCCGGGCCGATGTACATCGACGTGATGAACGCGCTTGGCGCCAACCCGCAGCAGATGCAGTGGGGCGAGACGATGACCGCGCTGCAGCAGGGTGTCGTTGACGGGCAGGAAAACCCGATCGGCGCGGTGATCATCCCGCAGCAGGTCTACGAAGTGCAGAAGTACCTGACGACGTGGCATTATTCCTACGACCCGATCTTCATCGGCATCAGCCAGAAGAAATGGGACAGCTACGACGCCGATACCCAGGCCAAGCTGAAGGCGGCGGCTGTCGAGGCGATGGATTACCAGCGCCAGATCTCGCGCGAGGCGACGGCGTCGGGCATCGCGTTCCTGCGCGACAAGGGCATGGAGGTCTATGAACCTTCGGCCGAGGAACTGGAGGCCTTCAAGGCCGCGACCCAGCCCGCCTTTGACGAATGGGCGGCCAAGGTGGGCCCGGACCTGGTGCAAAGCTTCCAGGACACGATCCACGGCGCCGACTGATCCCCGAACACCGCGTGGCGCGTGCCCTGGCGGCGCGCGCCCGACCTGACTTTCAAGCGATACGATCAAGCGATACGATCAAGCGACGGAGCGGCGATGTCCTTCATCCTGCGCGAGGCCGAAAAGATCATCTGTGCGGTGATCTTCCTGGCCATGACCTTCCTGGGCTTTGCCAACGTGGTGGTGCGATACGGCACCCACTATTCGCTGGCCGCGACCGAGGAATTGCTGACCAACGGCTTCCTTCTGCTGACCATCTTCGGGGCGGCCATCGCCGCGCGGCGGGGCGAACACCTGGCCGTGGGGCTGGTCAGCGACCTGCTGCCGGCGCCGTTGCGGCGCCTGGTCTTTGCGGTGTCGATGCTGGCGTCGGTTGTGCTGCTGGGGCTGTCGGCGTGGTTTTCGTGGCAATCCGTCGCCAACCTGATGGACAACGGCATGCAATCCTACGGCCTGCAGATCCCGGCGTGGTATTATCAGGCCGCCGTGCCCTTCGGCTTTGCCCTGATCCTGGTGCGCTACCTGCAACACGCCTGGCTGGTCTGGAAGATCGGCGAAGAGGAGGTCATTCCCGATGTATGACCTGTTCCCCGGCCTTCCCGCAGGCACCGAAATGGTGGTCCTGTTCTTCATCCTGCTGGCTTTGCGCGTGCCGGTCGCCTTTTCGCTGGGCCTGTCGGCGATGTACGCCATGTGGCAGATCGGCTTTGGCCTGGAACTGGCCGGCGACCTGATCGCAACCGGCATCACCAAGTTCTCGCTGCTGGCGATCCCCTTCTTCATCCTGGCGGGCACGCTGATGGGGTCGCTGGGCATCGCAGAACGGATGATCCGGTTCTTCCGCGTCCTGATCGGGCCCACCCCGGGCGGCATGGGCGTTGTCGGCACCGTCGTCTGCCTGTTCTGGGGCGCGGTCAGCGGGTCGGGCCCGGCATCTGTCGCCGCCATCGGGCCGATGATCATCAAGGGGATGGAAGAAGACGGCTATCCCAAGGCCTACGCCGCCGGCCTGGTCTGCACCGGCGCGGCGCTGTCCATCGTGATTCCGCCGTCCATCGGGCTGGTGATCTATGGGGTGATCGCCGAAACCTCGATCTCGCAGCTGTTCCTGGCGGCGATCCTGCCGGGGCTTTTCATGGGGCTGACCATGTTGCTGACGCTGCCCAAGGCCAAGACGGTGCCGGGCGGCGCGGCTTCGCTGGAACGGCTCAGCCCGTCGCCCTTCGCGGACAAGCCTTACCTCATCCGGCTGGGCCTGTCGTTCAAGGACAGCTTCTGGGGCCTGATGACCCCGGTCGTGATCCTGGGCGGCATCTATTCCGGCGTCTTCACCCCCACCGAAGCGGCCCTGGTCGCCACGGTCTATGCGCTGCTGGTCGGCGGGCTGATCTATCGCACGCTGACCTTCCGGGGCCTGTATGACGCGCTGGGGAATGCCGCCGCGTCGTCCGCCACGGTGATGCTGGTCGTCGCCTATGCCAGCCTGTTCGGCTGGGTCGTCACGGTCGAAGACCTGGTCGGCAGCTATTCCTCCGCCCTGCTGGGGCTGAGCGGCAATGAATTCGTGATCCTGCTGGTCATCATGCTGATCCTGCTGATCGCGGGCATGTTCATGGATGCGGTCACGGTGATGTTCATCTGCCTGCCGATCTTCATGCCGGTGGTGCGCGAACTGGGCTGGGATCCGGTGTGGTTCGGCGTGCTGGTCATGGTGAACCTGGCCATCGGGCTGATCACCCCGCCCGTGGGCATCAACCTTTACGTCGCCGCCAATGTCACCCGCCTGCCGATCGAAACGGTCGCGCGGGGCGCCGTGCCCTTCCTGATCGTCAGCCTGATCGGCCTGGCCGTGATCGGGCTTGTCCCGCAACTTTCGCTTGTCCTTCTGGGACGCGCCAATTGAGGAGCCTTCCATGACCCAGAAAACCGCCATCGTCACCGGCGCTGCCCGTGGCATCGGCCTGGCCACCGTCAAGCAATTCCTGGCCGAGGGCCGCAAGGTCGCCATGGTCGACCGCGACGCCGACGTGCTGATGGAAGAAGCCGGCGCGCTGGACGGTGTCGTGCCGGTGGCCTGCGACGTGTCCGACCCCGACGCGGTGGCCGCGATGATCGCCGAATGCGCCCGGACGCTGGGCCGTATCGACGCGCTGGTGAACAACGCCGGGGTGGCGGATTTCGGGCCGATCGAAGACACCACGTTCGCGCGTTGGCGGCAGGTGATGGCGACCAACCTCGACGGGGTTTTCCTGTGTTCGCAAGCAGTTGTCCCGCACCTGAAGGCCGTGCAGGGCTGTATCGTCAACATCGCGTCGATCTCCGGGCTGCGCGCGTCGACCCTGCGGGTGGCCTATGGCACGTCCAAGGCCGGGGTCATCCACCTGACCCAGCAGCAGGCGGCCGAGCTGGGCGAATACGGCATCCGCGCCAATTGCGTGGCGCCGGGGCCGGTGCGCACGAAACTGGCCATGGCGGTGCATTCCCAGGCCATCATCGATGCCTACCATGACGCGATCCCCCTGAACCGCTATGGCTCCGAGGACGAGATCGCATCCGTCATCGTGTTCCTGTGTTCGGACAAGGCCAGCTATGTCACGGGGCAGACCGTGGCGTCGGACGGCGGGTTCCAGACCACCGGCGTCGGCCTTCCGGACCTGCGAACCTGAGCTACATGTTCTCGGCGATCAGGATCTCGATCCTGATCCGTTCCTGGGACGCCAGCGTCGCGCGGCGTTCGCATTTGGCGCGCATGATCCGCATGGCGCTGCGCACCAGGTGTCCGGGGTCCTGGCTGATGACCACGTCGACCTCGCCGTCACGCAACGCGGCCTCGGTCGACGGCGTGCGTTCATGGGCGATGGTCACCTGGTCCGACGGGGGGCCAAGCGCGCGCAGCACCTCCAGCGGGATCCGCGCTTCGGGGCCCATCAGGTAAAGCCCGGCAATGTCGCCGTGGGTCGAAAACGCATTGCGCAGCACCCGTTCGGTGCGGTCCGCATCGCCATGGGTTTCCAGCGTCGGCAGCACCCGCAGGTGCGGATGGTCGCGCAGGATGGCGTCGAAGCCCAGGCGCCGTTCCAGGCTGTCGCGCGATTGCATCGTTTCGGTCAGCACGACGATGGACCCTTCGGTGCGCCCCAGGAACCGCGCCATCAGCCGCCCGGCGGTGGCGCCGGCCGCCTTGTTGTCGATGCCCACAAAGGTCTGCCCGTCCAGGTTCTGCTGGTTCGACACGAAGGGCAGCGTTTCGATCCCCCGTTCGCGCATGCGCAGCAGCGCGTCGCGGATCTGGGGCGTTTCGGGGGCCATGATGGCGATCCCGTCGTAATCGTCCACCGTCAGCCGGGCCAGGGACCGCGCCACCTTGTGCGGGTCGTGTTCGTCCAGGCGGATCACCTTGGCTTCCATCATCTCGGCCCGCCCGGCGCGGTCAAGTTCCTGGATTCGCGCCAGGATTTCGGCCAGGAATTCATCCCCCACCAGCGGCAGGACAAAGCCGAACCGATAGCCCCTTTGCCGTGCCAGCGTCGCCGCGACCTGGTTGCGTTCGAACCCGATCTTCTCGATCGCCTCGTTCACTGCGTCGACGGTTTTCTTGCGCACACCGGCCCGCCCGTTCAGCACGCGGTCGATCGTGGCCAGGCTGACGCCGGCTGCTTTCGCAAGGTCTTTGGTCGTCGGTCGCATCGCTCTCCCGGCCCGATCTGGTCGATCTTGCTTTCTGGCTAGGGCCATTCCCCCGGCCTTGGCAAGCAAAATGAGGTACGCACCTCAGAATTTTGTTGCTTTGAGGTGCGCCCCTCATTTACGGATCTTACCAGTCGAGTCGCGACGGGGAGGTCCCGACTCACTCAACGGGAGGAACATCAATGAAACGGACGCACCTGATGGGCGGTGCCCTGTCGGCCTTGGCTTTCGGCATGACAGGCGCGGCAATGGCCGAAGACCTGACGCTGTGCTGGGCCGCCTGGGACCCCGCGAATTCGCTGATCGAACTGTCCAAGGACTTCGAGGCGAAGACCGGCAACACCATGCATTTCGAATTCGTGCCGTGGACATCCTTTGCCGACCGGATGCTGAACGAGCTGAATTCGGGTGGCAAGCTGTGTGACCTGATGATCGGCGACAGCCAGTGGATCGGCGGCGGCGCGGAACAGGGCCATTACGTCAAGCTGAACGACTTCTTCGACGCCAACGGCATCACGATGGACGATTTCATCCCCGCCACCGTGGTGGGATACGCCGAATGGCCCAAGAACACGCCGAACTACTACGCGCTGCCCGCCTTTGGCGACGTGGTCGGCTGGACCTACCGCAAGGACTGGTTCGAACGCCCCGAGCTGCAGGAGGAGTTCAAGGCGAAATACGGCCGCGACCTGGCCCCGCCGGAAACGCTGGACCAGCTCAAGGACATCGCCCAGTTCTTCCAGGGCCGCGAGATCGACGGCAACACCGTCTACGGCGCCGCGATCTATACCGAACGCGGGTCCGAAGGGATCACCATGGGCGTGACCAATGCGCTGTACAACTATGGTTTCCTTTATGAAAACCCGGACGAGCCCTATGACCTCGACGGCTTTGTCAATTCGCCCGGCGCGGTGGCGGGGCTGGAATATTACAAGGACCTTTACGACACCGCGACGCCGCCGGGGTCGTCCAACTGGTACATGTCGGAAGACATCGACGCCTATAAATCCGGGCAGGTGGCGCTGCAGATGAACTTTGCCTTCATCTGGCCCGGCGTCGAAACCGACCCGAACGTGGGCGGCGGCAAGTCGGGTTATTTCCCCAACCCCGCCGGTCCCGCCGGCCAGTACGCCCAATTGGGCGGGCAGGGGATTTCGGTCGTCGCCTATTCCGACAAGCAGGACGCGGCGCTGGATTACATCAAGTGGTTCGCCCAGCCCGAGATCCAGGCCCGCTGGTGGGAACTGGGCGGCTATTCCGCGCTGAAGGCGGTGGTCGAAGACCCGGGGTTCGCCACCAGCCAGCCCTATGCGCAGACCTTCCTCGACTCCATGGCGATCGTGAAGGATTTCTGGGCCGAACCCGCCTATGCCGACCTGCTGCTGGCCATGCAGGAACGGGTGCACAACTACGTGGTGGCCGGTCAGGGCACCGCGCAAGAGGCACTGGACGGGCTGGTCAAGGACTGGACCGAGACCTTCGAGGATGAAGGCAAGATCTGACGGGTCCTCCCTGCTCCCCCGGTTCGCATGCCACAGCGGCCGGGGGACGCAAGATGCGGCCCCAACCCAAAGCCAAGCGCATGCCTGAACCGCACCGCCCAAGGGAAAGCTTCATGACTGATACACCGATCGAACGGGTCGCCCGCGCGACACCCGACGGCATGGCCCATCGCATTCGCGGCCTGTCGGACCGGGCCATCGCCTGGATCTTCGTCGCGCCCACGATCTTTCTTTTGCTGGCGGTTAACATCTTCCCGCTGATCTGGACCATCCGGCTCAGCTTTACCGATTTCCGCGTGAACCGCCCCAACCGTGCCGTCGAATGGGTGGGGTTGCGGAACTACGAACGCATCCTGACCGACCCGGATGTCTGGACCACAATGCAGGCGACGGCGCATTTCCTGATCTGGACGATCGTGCTGCAGGTGCTGATCGGGTTTACCCTCGCCTGGCTGATCAACCAGAAATTCCGGGGCAACGACCTGTGGACCACGATCATCGTCTTCCCGATGATGCTGTCCCCGGCTGTTGTCGGCAACTTCTGGACCTTCCTCTACCAACCGCAGATCGGGCTGTTCAATTACGTGGTGGGCTTCTTCACCGGGGCCGATCCGGCGAGCTTTTCGATGATCGGTGACGTGGCCCTGGCCCCCTGGTCGATCGTCATCGCCGACACCTGGATGTGGACGCCCTTTGTCATGCTGATCTGCCTGGCGGGGCTGCGGTCGATCCCCACCAGCATCTACGAGGCCGCCGAATGCGACCGCGCATCCAAATGGCGGCAGTTCTGGACGATCACCATTCCCATGGTGCTGCCGTTCCTGATGCTGGCCGTGCTGTTCAGGGGGATCGAGAACTTCAAGATGTTCGACCTGGTGGTGCAGCTGACCGGCGGCGGGCCGGGCAACACCACCACGCTGACCTCCATCGACCTCAAGCGCGAGGCGTTCGAGAAATGGCGCACGGGCTATTCATCCGCCTATGCCGTCATCCTCTTCGTGACGGTCTTCGGGCTGGCGTCGATCTACGTGAAAGCGCTGAACAAGGTGAAACAAAGATGAGCTATTCCGTCGCCGAACCCACCAAGAGCGCCAAGTGGATCGCCGGGCTGCTGGTCATCGGCTATGCCCTGATCACCATCACGCCGCTGCTGTGGATCATCGCCACCGGGTTCAAATCCCCCGCCGATTCAATTGCCTACCCGCCCAAGGTCCTGTTCCAGCCGTCGCTGGAAGGCTACGTGAACCTGTTCACCGACCGCACCCGCGCGACCGATGACATGCTGGACGCCGCCGGAGAACCCCAGACCTGGTACGACCGCATCGCGCGCAACCAGGGCACCATCATCAGCGGGCCGTCGCGTTATGGCGAACGGTTCCTGAACTCGGTCATCATCGGGTTCGGGTCCACGGCGCTGTGCATGGTGCTGGGGACGGCCGCCGCCTATGCCTTCAGCCGGTTCAAGGTGCCGCTGAAGGACGACCTGCTGTTCTTCATCCTGTCGACCCGGATGATGCCGCCCATCGCCGTGGCCATCCCGATCTTCCTGATGTTCCGCCACCTTGGCCTGAACGACACCCACCTTGGCATGATCCTGCTTTACACGGCGGTGAACCTGTCGCTGTCGGTCTGGCTGCTGAAGGGGTTCATCGATGAAATCCCCGTGGAATATGAGGAAGCCGCGCTGATCGACGGCTACACGCGGTTTCAGGCCTTCTACAAGGTGGTGCTGCCGCAGGCGGCCACGGGCATCGCATCCACCGCCATCTTCTGCCTGATCTTCGCCTGGAACGAATACGCCTTCGCGGTGCTGCTGACGTCGGGCACCGCGCAGACCGCACCACCCTTCATCCCCACGATCATCGGGGTCGGCGGCAAGGACTGGCCCGCCGTCGCCGCCGGCGCCACGATCTTCCTCGTGCCGGTCATGGTCTTCACCATCCTGCTGCGCAAGCACCTGCTGCGCGGGATCACCTTCGGAGCGGTGCGCAAATGACCGATTTCTTCCATGGCCTCATCCGGCTGCGCCGCGGCCCCTGGGAAATGCTGGCATCCGTGCTGATCGCGGTGGGGGTGATCATGCTGATGCAGCCCGTGTCCCTGACATTATACAGCTATTCCTTCGTGGTGACGCTGACCGGCACCGTGATGTTCATCATCGTCAGCCATTTCCCGGAGTAACCCGCATGTCCCAGATCAGAATTCAGAACCTGCGCAAGGACTTCGGGGATTTCACCGCCGTCCAGTCATCCAGCTTCACCATCGAGGACGGCGAATTCTTCATGCTCCTCGGTCCCTCCGGCTGCGGCAAGACGACAACCTTGCGGATGATGGCGGGGCTTGAACTGCCGACGTCTGGCGAGATCTATATCGACGGCGAAGAGGTCGGGATGAAACCCGCCTCCAAGCGCGACATCGCCTTCGTCTTCCAGATGTTCGCGCTGTATCCGCACATGAACGTGCGGCGAAACATCTCTTACCCCCTGCAAAGCCAGGGGATGAAACGCGACGCCATCCGCCGCAAGGTCGGCGAAGTGGCCGAGATCCTTGGCATTACCGACATCCTCGACCGCCCCGTCGGCGGCCTGTCGGGCGGCGACCGCCAGCGCGTGGCTTTGGGGCGGGCCATCGTGCGCGACCCCAAGGCGTTCTTCATGGATGAACCGCTGGGCGCTTTGGATGCCGAGTTCCGTGAACACATGGCCGAGGAATTGCGCGCCCTGCACGACCGGATGGGGGCGACGACGGTCTACGTGACCCATGACCAGCTGGAGGCGATGCAGATGGGCGACAAGATCGTGGTGATGAACCACGGCGTGGTCGAACAATTCGGCGTCCCGCAGGAAATCTATGACTGGCCGGCGACAAAATTCGTGGCGCAGTTCCTTGGCTCGCCGCCGATGAACTTCCTTGATTTCCAAGGGAGCATCAGCGTCGGCGGCACCTCCGTTCAACTCGACGGCGCCGACCTTTCCGTGCCCGAAAGCCGCCAGGGCGCGTCCGGAGCGTTGACCCTTGGCGTGCGCCCCGAACACGTGACGCTGGACGACCATGCTCCCTATCGCGGATCGGTCGTCGCCACCGAATACCTGGGCACCACCCAGATCGTCAGCATCGACACGGCCCATGGTCCGGTAAAGGCCCGCATCCCCTCCGACGCCCGCGTGTCGGTCGGCGAAACCACCGGCCTCAGCTTCAACCCCCGCACGCTGACGCTGTTCATGGGCAACAGCGGCCAGGCCCTGCTGTCGGCCGCCAACGAAGGAGTGCTGGCCCATGGCTGACGTCACGCTTTCCGGCATCACCAGGACCTTCGGCGACACCACCGCGCTGAACGACGTGACCATGACAATCCCCGACGGATCCTTCGTCGTCCTCCTCGGCCCCACCGGCGCGGGCAAGACGACCACCCTGCGCATGGTCGCGGGGCTGGATACGCCCGAAAAGGGCAAGATCCATATCGGCGGGCGCGACATGACGGGCCTCACGCCCGCGCAGCGCAACGTGGCGATGGTGTTCCAGCAATATTCGCTTTACCCGCATCTGACCGTGCGGGAAAACCTTGAATTCCCTCTGAAATCCCCGATTCTGAAGACGCCGCGCGCCCAGATCGACCGCAAGGTCGGCGAGGTGGCCGAGGTTCTGCAGATCTCGCACAAGCTTGACAACAAGGCCACCGCGCTGTCGGGCGGGGAAATGCAGCGCGTGTCGATCGGCCGCGCGCTGGTGCGCTCGCCCTCGGTCTACCTGATGGACGAACCGCTGAGTTCACTGGACGCCAAGCTGCGCGCCGACCTTCGGATCGAACTGAAGCGCATCCAGGCGATGTCCGGCGCGACACTGCTATATGTCACCCATGACCAGATCGAGGCGATGACCATGGCGACCCATGTGGGCGTGTTGGACAAGGGCCGCCTGGTGCAGTTCGGATCCCCGCGCGAGATCTATGAAAACCCGGTCAGCATCTACGCCGCCAGCCGCCTGGGCCTGCCCCGCATCAACGTGTTGCCCGCGACGCTGTTCGGCGACGCCCCGCAGGGCGCGGCCAGCATCGGGCTGCGCCCCGAACAGATCGTGCAGGGCGAAGGCGCCGAAAGCACCGTGCAGCGCGTCGAACACCTGGGCGACCAGACCCGCCTGCACCTGCGGTTTCGGGACCACGATATCGTGACAGTGACCGACGCCCATACCGCCTTGAAATCCGGGGACATTCTGCGCATTCGTCCCCGGACCCCGTATTTCTTCGACGCCACCGGCGCCCGTGTCGCCTGAGGGAGGACAACATGGCTCAATTCATCAACGACAAGGACACGACCGTCCTCGAGGCCGTGGACGGCGTGATCCAGGCCTCGGGCGGGGCGCTGTGCCGGCTGGATGGCTACCCCCATATCCGCGTCGTGCTGCGCAGCGACTGGGACAAGTCCAGGGTGGCTTTGGTTTCGGGCGGCGGGTCGGGCCATGAACCCGCGCACGCGGGGTTCGTCGGACGGGGCATGCTGACGGCGGCGGTCTGCGGTGACGTCTTCGCCTCGCCCTCCGTCGATGCGGTGCTGGCGGGCATCCTGGCGGTGACCGGGCCGGCGGGCTGCCTGCTGATCGTCAAGAACTACACCGGCGACCGGCTGAACTTTGGCCTGGCCGCCGAACGCGCGCGGGCTTTCGGGCTGAAGGTCGACATGGCCATCGTCGATGACGACATCGCCCTGCCGGACCTGCCCAATCCGCGCGGCGTGGCCGGCACGCTGTTCGTGCACAAGATCGCGGGCGCCGTGGCGGAAAGCGGCGCGTCGCTGGAAGACGTCAAGCGGGCCGCCGACCGGGTTATCGCGGGGACGAAATCCATCGGCATGTCGCTGGACACCTGCACCGTTCCCGGATCGCCCAAGGAAAACCGCATCGCGCCGGGCAAGGCGGAACTGGGCCTGGGCATCCACGGAGA
Organism: Marinibacterium anthonyi; assembly: GCA_003217735.2. Taxonomy (GTDB): domain Bacteria; phylum Pseudomonadota; class Alphaproteobacteria; order Rhodobacterales; family Rhodobacteraceae; genus Marinibacterium; species Marinibacterium anthonyi. The sequence goes on from CP031585.1 coordinate 194,169, forward strand.
GGCCGGGGTGACCCAGATCGATTACCACAATGCCGAACAGGCCATGGGCGCCGTTGCCGCGAAACTGGCGGCGGTGATGGACAACACGCCCCATGTCGCATTGCTGAACAACCTCGGCGGCGCGTCGGTGCTGGAAATGTCCATTCTTGCCAACGAACTGGCCCGGTCGTCCATCGCGGATACCCTCAAGCTGATCGTCGGGCCCGCCGCGCTGATGACATCGCTCGACATGCGCGGTTTTTCGGTCTCGGTCTGCCCGCTGACGGCCGAGGACGAGGCCCTGCTGTCCGCCCCGTGCGAGCCCACCGCCTGGCCCGGCTGCAAGGCGATCAAGCCGGTCGAGGTGATCGCGCTGCCCGACGGGCTGACGCCGATCCAGCCGATTCCGTCCGAGCACAGGGAAACCGGCGAATTCGTCACCCGCTGCTGCCAGATCCTGATCGACGCCGAAGCGGACCTGAACGCGCTCGACGCGAAATCCGGTGACGGCGATACCGGATCGACGCTGGCGGGCGCGGCGCGTGCGCTGATCGGCGCGCTGGACCGTCTGCCGCTGGCCGATCACACCCAGCTGTTCCGCGCCATCGGCCAGGAGCTGAGCCAGACCATGGGCGGATCATCCGGCGTGCTGCTGGCGATCTTCTTCACCGCCGCCGGCGATGCCGCGTCCAGCGGGTTGTCGATGGTCGCCGCGCTGAAAGAGGGTCTGAACCGGATGCAGCAGATCGGCGGCGCGCAATTGGGCGATCGCACCATGGTCGACGCGCTCAGCCCCGCGCTGGACGCGTTGGAAGCAAAGGGCATGGCCCAAGCGGCAGAGGCCGCGCGCAAGGGGGCGGTCCATACTTCGACCATCGTCAAGGCCGGGGCGGGGCGGGCGTCCTATATCAGCGCCGACCAGTTGCAGGGCCATATCGACCCGGGCGCCGAAGCGGTGGCGCGGCTGTTCGAAAAGCTCGGCGCGTAGGGGTCACCCCATGAACGCGTTCGGCGCCAGGGCGTTGCCCAGGAAATAAAGGTTCTCGCGCAGCGCCTCGCGCGTGACCGACCCGCCCAGGCAGACGCGCAGCTTCTCGCCCGGCTCGCCATCGACGGTAAAGGCGTCAGACGGCATCAGCCCCAGTCGCCGCCCGGTCATCCGCGCCACGATATCGGCGCGGCCCGTGCCTTCGGGCAGCGACAGCCAGATGTTGAACGCGTTCTCGGCCGAACGATAGTCCATCCCCTCCAGCGCATCCCGCGCGATGGCCTGCCGGGCGGCGCTTTCGGCGCGGATGAAGCGGCGGATGCCGTCGGCGGTGCCGTCTTCGATCCATTGGGTGGTCAGCGCCATCGACAGGGGCGATGGCATCACCGCCAGCGCCCGGATCGCCTGTGCCAGCCGCAGCGCACAGCGCGACGACGGCGCGATGGTAAAGGCCAGCCGCAGCCCCGCGCCGATACATTTCGCAAGGCCCCCGATATGCCATGTCAGGTCCGGCGCCGACAACGCGATGGGCGCGGGCGCCTTGGCGGGGATGAAGCCATAGGCGTCATCCTCGATCAGGGTCAGCCGGTTTTGGCGCAGCACCGCCGCCAGCTCCAGCCGGCGGTCTTCGGGGATGGTCAGCGTGGTCGGGTTCTGCAGCGTCGGGTTCAGGTACAGCGCCTTGGGGTCGTGCCGCGCGATGGCTTCGGCCAGAGCCTCGGGCGTGACCCCATGGTCGTCCATCGCAACCCCTACCAGCGTCACGCCGAAGCGCGCCGCGATGTTGCGCAGCCCCGGATAGGTGATGCGTTCGCACAGCATGGTGTCGCCCGGCTTCGTGATGATCGACAGGATCGCCGCCATCGTCGCATGCGCCCCGGGCGTCACCGCGATCCGGTCCAGCGCGGGCACCATGCCCCGCATGCTCAGCCACGACGACGCGGCGGTGCGGTCGCGTTCGGTCCCCGTGGGTGTCTGATAGCGCAGCAGGTCCACCAGGTTGGCCGACACGTAGTCCAGCCCGCCCTTCATCCGCCCGATCAACTCTGGATCGGTGGGTTCGGGCGGCATGTTCATCGACAGGTCTTCGGCGCGCTGGCGTTCGGGATCCGGTTCGGCGGCCACGGCGGTGGCGGCGACAAAGGTGCCCCGGCCCACATGGCTGTCCACCAGCCCGCGCGACTGCGCCTCGGCATAGGCGCGCGACACGGTGGTAAAGTCGATGCCCAGATGCGCGGCCAGCCGCCGTTGCGCCGGCAGGCGGTCGCCGCCGGACAGCCGTCCGTCTTCGATGTCGCGGGCAATCGCGTCGGCAATGGCCAGGTAACGCGGCTTGCCGCTGTCGATCTGCGCCGGGGTCCAGTCAATCATTCGTCTTCTCCTGCCCCTGCAGGACTAGCCGATTGATTCCCCGGATTGAAGGGAGATTGTATGAATCCGTGCACTTTGTCGCGGTGGGGTTACGGACCTGTCAGGCAAACTGCGGTCGAAACTCCGGCATCCACCCATGATTTCGCTTATTAATCGCGCGGCACTGCGCGTCACCGGATGATTAATTGTATGGATATTGAACTGCTTATTGATTGCATCAATGTCAGGGCCGCATCCTCCCTCTCATCAACCGACAAGGAGGGTGAGATGCCTGCAGTTACCAAGGAAGCATACAAGGACGGCGACTATTTCGTCGACTACGAAGAGAAGGTGTTCGAAGATGTGAAGGCCGAGGAGGGCGAAAAGGCCCTGGTCACCTTCCATACAGTTGCCTTCGAAGGCTCCATCGGCCTGGTCAACATTCTCAATGCAATCCGTCTGAACCGGAAGGGGTATGAAACCTCGATCCTGCTGTACGGCCCCGGCGTGACGCTCGGCATCCAGCGTGGCTTTCCGACGCTGGGGGACGAAGCGTTCCCCGGCCACCAGAACTTTGCCGTGAACCTCAAGAAGTTCATGGGCGAGGGCGGCAAGGTCTATGCCTGTCGCTTCGCGCTGCAGGCGCTGTATGGCCACGGCGAACCCTCGCTGCTGCCCGGTATCACGCCGATCGCGCCGCAGGACGTGCTGGACTGCATCCTGCTGCACAAGAAGGCCAACGCCGTGATCCTGGATACGTGGACGGTCTGAGACCGCCTGAGATCGCCTGACCCAATCGGCCGGGCCGCCCGTCGGCCCGGCCAAACCTTCGGAGGCAGAACATGAGAACCGACACGATCCGCGCCGCCGCCGTCCAGATCGCCCCGGACCTGACGGGCCGCGCGGGCACCATCGAACGGGTGCTGAACGCCATCGCCGAGGCCGCGGACAAGGGCGCACAGTTCATCGTCTTCCCCGAGACCTTCGTGCCCTACTACCCCTATTTCAGCTTCGTGCTGCCCCCCGTCCAGCAGGGCGCCCCGCATATGGAGCTGATGGCGGAGGCGGTCGTCGTCCCGTCGCCCGAGACGCAGGCGGTGGCCGATGCCGCCCGCAAGCGCGGCGTCGTGGTGGTGCTGGGGGTGAACGAACGCGATCACGGCTCACTCTATAATTCACAGCTGATTTTCGACGCCGATGGCACGCTGGCGCTGAAGCGGCGCAAGATCACGCCCACCTATCACGAACGCATGGTCTGGGGGCAGGGCGACGGCGCCGGGCTGAAGGTGGTCGACACCGCCGTGGGCCGGGTTGGTGCGCTGGCCTGCTGGGAACACTACAACCCGCTGGCCCGCTACGCGCTGATGACCCAGCACGAAGAAATCCACGCCGGCCATTACCCCGGCTCGCTGGTGGGCGACATCTTCCGCGACCAGATCGAGGTGACGATGCGCCACCACGCGCTGGAATCGGGCTGTTTCGTGGTCAATTCCACCGGCTGGCTGACCGAAGACCAGATCGCGCAGATCCACCCCGACCCGGCGTTGCAGAAGGCCATGCGCAGCGGCTGCATGACCTGCATCATCAGCCCCGAAGGCCGCCACCTGGCCGATCCGATCACGGAGGGCGAAGGCATCCTGATCGCCGATCTGGACATGCGGCTGATCGCCAAGCGCAAGCGGATGATGGACAGCGTCGGCCATTACGCCCGGCCCGAAATGCTGTCGCTGCTGCACGACACGCGCCCCGCCGTCACCCGCCATGTGCAGGAGCCCGAGCCCCAGGAGGATTCCCAGGATGTATGACCAGAGTTTCGACCAGGCCCACCTGATCAACGAATTGCAGACCCACGGCATGCGGCTGGTGGATCCCCGCGCCGGTCAGGAAAGCCGGCGCGGCGGGGCGGGGCCATCGGATCACAAGGCGATCACCATCGGCGACCGCACGGTGATGATCCCGGTCCACACCGCCCCCAGCTTCGACAGCCCCTACCTGGTGGAGGCTCCCGACGACACCGGCGCGGCCCGGGTGACACGCGACGGGGCCGAGGTGGCGCAGGTGCGCTTTCCGACCAAGGCGAAGTTCTATCAACGCAAGACGGCCGACGGCATTCCCTACAGCCATATCGCCGCGCTGCATTCCCGCGACGTGCTGGCCACGACCGTGTTGCAGACCTGCATCCGCTATGAAAGCCGCAAGAAGACCTGCCAGTTCTGTTCCATCGGTCAAAGCCTCGCCGCCGGGCGCACCATCGCCCACAAGACGCCCGCGCAGCTGGCCGAGGTGGCGAAGGCCGCGGTGGAGCTGGACGGCGTCACCCACATGGTGCTGACCACCGGCACGCCCGCCGGCAAGGACCGGGGCGCCAAGGTGCTGTGCGAAAGCGCCGAGGCCATCAAGGCGGCCGTCGATCTGCCGCTTCAGGGCCAGTGCGAACCGCCCGAGGATGACGCCTGGCACCAGCGCATGTTCGACGCCGGGATCGATACGCTGGGCATGCACCTTGAAGCCGTGACGCCGGAGGTCCGGGAAAGGATCATGCCCGGCAAGGCTTCGGTGCCGCTGGAGAAATACTTCTCCAGCTTCGAGGCGGCGGTGAAGGTGTTCGGGCGCGGGCAGGTGTCGACCTATATCCTCGCCGGGTTGGGCGACAGCCAGCAGGCGATCCTTCAGATGTCCGAAAAGCTGTGCGCCATGGGGGTTTACCCCTTCGTCGTTCCCTTCGTGCCGATTTCCGGAACCCCGCTGGAAAGCCATCCGTCGCCGTCCACCGACTTCATGGCCGGCATCCTGCAGCCGCTGGGCCAGATGATCGCCCGCGCCGGGATCCTGTCGTCGGACATGAAGGCCGGCTGCGGCAAATGCGGGGCCTGTTCGGCGCTGTCGACCTACGAACGGCTGAAGGTGCCCGCATGATCGAACTTGAACCCCGCCAGTTCCACTGCCCCGGCTACTACATCCGCGCCGCCTCGAAACGGTTCGAGGCCGAAGGCGCATCGGCCCTGCGCCACCGGGTCTTCGTGCGCGAACAGGGGATATTCGCAACCCACGACCGCGACGACATAGACCTGATCGCCACCCATCTGGTGGCGCTGTCCACCTATGCGCACGAGGCCGACCAGGTCGTCGGCACCGTTCGCATACACGAAGAGGCCCCGCGCCTCTGGTGGGGCTCGCGCCTGGCGGTCGACAGCGATTTCAGGGCCGTGTCGCGGCTGGGAACGGAACTGATCCGGCTGGCGGTGCGCACCGCCAATGCGCGGGGCTGCGACCGGTTCCTGGCCCATGTGCAGATGCAGAATGTCGCGCTGTTCGAACGGCTGCACTGGCAATCGCTGGAACAGGTCACCTTTCACGGCGCACCCCACATGAAGATGCAGGCGGACCTGGCCGCCTATCCCCCCTGCGCCGACCCGGTCGCCGGCTGGTACCACCGCACGGCGCCAAGGCCCGTCGCGGGATCCGTGTCATGACCGATGTCGAAGGCCTGGCCCAACGGCTGGCCGCCCATCCCTCGATCCGCTCGAAACTGGGCATCGCACGGGCCACCCGCGCGCTTGGCCTGACCTCGCAGACCGCAGGCCGCCCCGGGGACGATGCCGCCATCCTGCCCCGCGAAGGCGGCTATGACCTGCTGGCGGGCGAAGGGTTCATCCCGGCCTTTGTCGCCGATGACCCCTGGTTCGCGGGCTGGTGCGCCGTGATGGTCAACCTGTCCGACATCGCCGCCATGGGCGGGCGAGCGACCGCGATCATCGATCAGGTCTGGGCGCCGGATGCCGCCGCCGCCGCGCCGATGCTGGCCGGTCTGCGCGATGCCTGCGCCGCCTATGGCGTGCCGCTGGTGGGCGGGCACACCAACCTTGCCGCGCCCTCCATCGGCCTCGCCGCATCGGTCTTCGGGCGGGCGCAAAAGCTGATCACCAGCTTCGATGCCACACCCGGCGACCTGCTGATCGCCGCCATCGATCATCGCGGAACCTATCGCAACTTCGACAATTTCTGCGCCGCGCTCGACGCGCCCCCGCCAAGGCTGCGCGCCGACCTGGCCCTGCTGGCCGACCTGGCCGAGGACGAGCTGGTCAGGGCCGGCAAGGATATCAGCCAGGGCGGCATCGTCGGCACCGCGCTGATGCTGGCCGAATGTTCCGGCGTGGGGATCGACATCGACACCACCGCCATCCGCCCCCCCAAGGGTGTCGACCCGGAACGCTGGCTGCGCAGTTTCCCCAGCTTTGGCTTTCTGCTGTCGGTCCCGCGCGAAACGGCCAACGCCGTCTGCGCCAGGTTCGCCGCCCGGGGCATCGACGCCCAGGCCATCGGCCGCGTCAGCGAAGGCACCGCCGTCACCCTGACCGACGGCAGCGAAAGTGCGCTGTTCTGGGATTACGCCCAGGCCCCCTATCTAGATCTTGGAGAGCAAGATGCCTGAAACATTCTGGACCGTCCGCTGGCCCGATGGCGCCGAGGAACGGCTGTATTCCCCCTCCACCGTCGTCGCCGAGCTGTTCGAGGCGGGCAAGACCTATCCGGTCCCCGATTTCCTGACCCGCGCCCGCATCGCCATGGAACGGGCCTCGGCCCGGGTCGAACGCAAGTACGGCTATGCCTGCAGTTCCGCCATGGACCAGCTGGACCGGATCGAGGCGCGCATCGCCGCGCTGCCCGACCAGGACGCGGGCATCGCCTGCCTGGACATATCGCAATGAGGACCAGCGCCATGAAAGACACGACAACGCCCCATATCCCCGTGGTGATCGTCGGCGGCGGGCAGGCGGGGCTTTCGACCGCCTGGTGCCTGCAGCAAAAGGGTATCGATTGCATCGTCTTCGAACGGCATTCGAAATTCCAGTCCTGGCGCGTGAACCGCTGGGACAGCTTCTGCCTGGTGACGCCCAACTGGCAATGCCGCCTGCCGGACTTTCATTACGACAAGGACTATGGCGGCACCGATCCCGACGGCTTCATGCTGAAGGACCAGATCACCGATTACCTGGACGCCTTCGCCGCCAAGGTGCAGGCTGATATCCGCGAGCGGGTGGATGTCACCCGTGTCACGCCCGAGGCCGAGGGTTACACCGTCGAAACCTCGATCGGGACCTGGACCTGCGACCAGGTGGTGATCGCCACCGGCGGCTATGACACGCCGATCGAACCCGCCTATGCGCAACGGCTCGACCCGTCGATCTTCCAGATGCATTCGGTCGATTACCGGAACGTGGACCAGTTCCCCGAGGGTGGCGTTCTGATCGTGGGCACCGGGCAATCCGGCGTCCAGCTGATGGAGGATTTCACGCGCGCCGGGCGCGACGTGCACCTGGCCGTCGGTCCCGCGCCGCGCAGCCCGCGCCGGTATCGCGGGCGCGACGCGACCGACTGGCTGTACGATGCGGGCCACTATGCCATCACCATCGACACACATCCCGACCCGGTGAAGGCCCTGACCCAGACCAACCATTACATGTCGGGCCGCGACGGCGGGAAAGAGATCGACCTGCGCCGGTTCCACGTCGAGCATGGCGTGGAACTCTATGGCTCGCTGGCCGACATGAACGGCACGGTGGCCGATTTCCTGCCCGACCTGGCGAAGAACCTGGACGATGCGGACCGGTCCTATGTCGGCATCCGCACCCAGATCGACGCCTATATCGCGCGCAACGGCATTGATGCGCCCGAAGAACCGCCCTTTGCCAAGGTCTGGGAGCCGGAAGCAGAGCGCACGCGGATCGACCTGGCCGAGGCGGGCATCACCTCGATCCTTTGGGCCATCGGGTTCCGGCCGGATTATTCCTGGATCGAAGCGGATGTCTTTGATGAGCGCGGCAAGCCCCGGCATCACCGGGGCGTGACCCCGCAAAAGGGGCTGCATTTCATCGGGCTGGGCTGGCTGAACACCTGGGGCTCGGGCCGGTTCCTGGGGATCGAGGAAGACAGCCGCTACCTTGCCGATCAGATCGCGGCGCAGCTTGCGCGCAGCCGGCAGGCGGTCGGCTAGGGCTTTGCGTCCGACCCGATGCCGGATTGTTCGATCCAGGCGCGGGTTTCGGCCAGGATCTCGGCCGACAGGGCGGGGTCGTCGACCGACCGCGCCATGATCATCGCCCCGACCATGGCCGACCAGCACCCGATCGCGGCGCGCCGCATCTCGGCCACCGGCCGCCCGCTGTCGCGGGCCAGCGCCGCCGCCACATGGTCGATCTGGGTCGCGACGCCTTCGCCCATGGCCGCCCGCGCCGGGCTGCACTGGTGGCGCAGCCCCGCGGCCAGCGCCGCCGTGGCGCAGCCGGCATCGGCGCCGTCCCGGTGTTCGGGCGACAGGTAGTCGGCCAGGTAATCCGCGAAGCCACGGCTGCAATCGTCCCCGGTGCAGGTCGCATGGGCCACGGTTTCGGCGATCAGGTCGTCCTTCGACCCGAAATGCCCGTAGAACGCGCCATGGGTCAGGCCGGCGGCCTTCATTACCTCGGCGATGGACACCGCGTCGAACCCCTTCTCGCGAAAGAGCCGTCCAGCCTCGGCCAGGATCGTCTCGCGGTTCTGGGCCATCCGGGCGCGCGACACTTTCATCGAAAAATCCTCCTGCATGTCTTGAACTATACATGATGGCCATCATGTTTGGGCTATTCATGACATCTGTCATGAATGTAGCGTCGCGCCCGCAGGAGTTCAACGTGATGGACCACCCCAACCCCCGGACCCCCGTCCGTATTCCCGTTTGTGTTCCCGTCCGTGGTCCTGCCCCGACACCACGGGCGACACTTGCCCGATCCATTCCCGCGTGATCCACCATCAAGGAGAAGATCATGACCAACCCGTTGTTCGAACCCTATTCCCTGGGCGATATCCGTCTTTCCAACCGCGTCGTGATGGCGCCCCTGACCCGCAGCCGCGCCGCCGCCGGCCTGGTGCCCAGCCCGCTGGCCGCCGATTATTACAGCCAGCGCGCCGGCGCCGGGCTGATCATTACCGAGGCGACGCAGGTCTCGGCCCAGGCGCAGGGCTATCAGGACACGCCCGGCCTTTACACGCCCGCGCAGATCGCCGGCTGGCGCGCGGTGACCGATGCCGTGCATGACGCCGGCGGCAAGATCTTCGTGCAGCTCTGGCACGTGGGCCGGGTCAGCCACGTGGACCTGCAGCCCGGCCATGCCGCCCCCGTCGCGCCCTCGGCCATCGCGACGGAAACCAAGACCTTCGTGAACAACGAATTCGTCCCCGTCTCCACGCCCCGCGCGCTTGAGCTGGACGAGATCCCGGGCATCATCGACGACTTCCGCCAGACCGCTGCCAAGGCGATCGAAGCGGGCTTCGACGGGGTCGAGATCCACGGCGCCAACGGCTACCTGCTGGACCAGTTCGCCCGCGACGGCGCCAACAAGCGGACCGATGCATATGGCGGGTCGATCGAAAACCGCGCGCGGCTGATGCTGGAAGTGGCCGCCGCCGTGGCGAAAGAGATCGGCGCCGGACGCACCGGCATCCGCATTTCGCCGGTGACGCCGGCCAACGGCATGTCCGACAGCGATCCGCAGCCGCTGTTCAACTACATCGTCGAACAGCTGGATGCGCTGAACCTGGCCTACCTGCACGTGGTCGAAGGCGCCACGGGTGGCCCGCGCGACATCGCGCCGTTCGATTTCGACGCGCTGCGGACGCGGTTCGCCAATGCCTACCTGGCCAACAACGGCTACGACCTGGACATGGCGACCACGGCGGTGACCGAAGGCAAGGCCGACCTGGTGGCGTTCGGACGCCCCTTCATCGCCAACCCGGACCTGGTGGACCGCCTGGAAACCGGCGCACCGCTGGCCCAGCTTGACCAGGCCACGCTGTATGGCGGCGGCGAAAAGGGCTACACCGACTACCCGGCGCTCGCCACCGCGGCGTGACCCGGACGGCCGTCGCCCCCGTCAAGGGGGCGACGTGCCCTCACCCTCTGCCCTCACCCTCTGCCCTCACCGTCTGCTCCATTTCTGGAAGAGGTATAGTGTCACGACGGTGACGACGACGGCTGAGAGGAGGTAGAGGGCTGCGGCCCAGAGGCCGAGTGTTGCGGTGAGTGTGAGGCCCGCGAGGGGGGCGAAGGCGGCGCCGAAGAGCCAGGAGAGGTTTGTGGAGATGGCGGTGCCGGTGTAGCGGAATTCGGGCGGGTAGCGGTTGGGGACGATGGCGGAGGCCTGTCCGTAGGCGAAGCCCAGCAGCAGGAAGCCCGGCAGGATGAAGAGGGCTGGCGCGAAGTTGAGCGCGCCGAGCAGCAGGCAGAGGATGACGATCAGCGAGGTCGAGATCCAGAGCACGCGCTGGCGGGTGATGCGGTCGGCCAGCAGGCCGGATGCGACGACACCGGCGACGGCGAGGACGCCGCCGAAGACCTGCAGCAGCAGGATGTGGGAGATGCGCTGCTGGGTGTAGAGATGTTCGTAGGCCAGCGGGAAGACGGTGACCATGTGGAACAGCGCGTAGCTGGCCAGGGGCAGGAAGGTCGAGACGAGGATCATGCGCCAGTGGTCGCGCAGCAGCTCGGGCAGGGGGGCGGACTGCATGACCCGGGCATCGCCGCCCAGATCCGATTCGAGCAGGCGAATCCGTGCGAACAGGGCGACGACATTGACGCCGAAGACGGCGAAGAAGGTGAATCTCCAGCCGAATTCGTAAAATTCTTCGGATGTGAGGAAGCCGGTGAGCACGTAGAACAGCGCGGCGGCGACGATGAAGCCCAGCGGACCGCCAAGTTGCGGGATCATCGCGTAAAATCCGTTCCGGCCCGGAGGTGCGGCATTTTGCAGCTGTAGCGTCAAACCGTCCCATGCCCCGCCCAGCCCGATGCCCTGGGTGAAGCGCAACAGCGCCAGCAGGACGGGGGCGAGCCAGCCGATCTGGGCGTATCCGGGCAGCAGGCCGATGGCGACGGTTGAGGTGCCCAGGATCATCAGGGCGACGATGACCTTGGCGCGCCGGCCGATCCGGGCCTGCACACGCCTGCCGACAAGGCCGGCGATGGGCCTTGCGATAAAAGCCAGCGAAAACAACAGGAAAGACAGCATCGTTCCGGTGACCGGATCGAAGGTCGGAAAGAACAGATGCGGAAAGACGATGGCCGAGGCGATGGCGTAGACGAAGAATCCGAAGAAATCCGTCACCCGCGCCATGACCACCGTGGTGATGATCTCGTCGATGGTAACCGGCTGTGACGCCGATGTATCGGTGAGTGTCATGGTTTCCTCCTCCCTGACATGGGCCCGGGGTCCGGGCCGCCTCCTGAGGCCAGCCTGCCCCAGATAGATTTTAATTTCACCATGATTTGCATCAAGAAGCCGTTGCAATTTTCTGCGACTGCGAGATAAGCAGCGCTCGCCAGACGCAGGGGCCAGCACAGCCTGGCCTGCCGGGAAGTCAGTCTTCGCTCGTCTGGAAACATCGAGACGGAGATTGTCCATGAGCATTTTGCGCTCGCGCTTCCTGTCAGTATCAGTTGCCCTGGTTTCCCTTACCCTGTTGTCGGGCTGCAACCTGCTGGTCCTGAACCCCTCCGGGGATGTCGCCCGTCAGGAGGGCAACCTGATCGTCTACGCGACGATGCTGATGCTCATCGTGATCGTGCCGGTGATCCTGCTGACGCTGTTCTTCGCCTGGAAATACCGGTCGTCGAACACCGATGCGACCTATGAGCCCGAGTGGGATCATTCGGTCAGCATCGAGATCGTGGTCTGGTCGGTGCCTCTGGCGATCATCATCTGCCTGGGCGGTCTGACCTGGGTGGCGACGCACCGGCTGAACCCCTACGACGACGTGAAACGGATCTCGGTGGACAAGCCGCTGGACGCGTCGGTCAAGCCGCTGACGATCGAGGTGGTGGCGATGGACTGGAAATGGCTGTTCATCTACCCCGAACAGGGCATCGCGACGGTCAACGAGGTGGCGGCGATCACCGACCGGCCGGTCGAGTTCAAGATGACCTCGTCGACGGTGATGAACGCCTTCTACATCCCCGACCTGGCCGGCATGATCTATACCATGACCGGGATGGAGACCGAGCTGAACGCGGTGATGAACCACGACGGCGTCTACGACGGGTTCTCGGCGAATTATTCCGGGATGGGCTACAACTGGATGCGCTTCAAGTTCCATTCGATGGACCAGGCCGGGTTCGACGCCTGGGTCGACAAGGTGCGCGCCAGCGACGACACGCTGGACCGGCCGACCTTCGTGGAGCTCGACAAGCCGTCCAAGGCCCACCCGGTGACCTACTACGGGTCCGTCGAGGAAAACATGTGGACGCGGATCCTGAACCAGTGCGTGTCCGACGACGCGCTGTGCATGAACGACATGATGATGGTCGACGCGCTTGGCGGCGGCGGTCTGGAAGGGCTTTACAACCGCGAGCTCTACCGCGGCATGTGCTCGGCGGACGATCCGCGGGCGCTGCTGGACATCCTGCGGCCGAACGACAGCGAGGTCCGCAAGGACGCGGTGATGTCGGCCACCGACCTCCTGCCCGACTTCCTGGCCCCCGCGGATGCGGCGTCCGGGGCGCAGGCGCAGACACTTCCCGCATCCGAGGGGCAATAACGAAATGGCAAGCGAACTGACACATGGCGCGACGGCCCCGGCCGAGGTGAGCCCGATCTTCGGCAAGCTCTCCTGGGACGCGATCCCGTATCACGAGCCGGTCCTGGTGATCACCTTCATCGGTGTCGCGATCATCGGGGCGCTCGTTCTGTTCCTGATGACGAAATACCGGCTGTGGGTCCCGCTGTGGACCGACTGGGCGACGTCGATCGACCACAAGAAGATCGGGATCATGTACATGGTGCTGGGCTTCATCATGTTCGTGCGCGGCTTTGCCGACGCGCTGCTGATGCGCTCGCAGCAGGCGCTGGCCTCGATGGGCTACGCGGGCTACCTGCCGCCGCACCATTACGACCAGGTGTTCAGCGCCCATGGCGTGATCATGATCTTCTTCGCGGCGATGCCCTTCGTGACCGGCTTCATGAACTTCGTGATGCCGCTGCAGATCGGGGCGCGCGACGTGGCCTTCCCGTTCCTGAACAACTTCAGCTTCTGGCTGACGGTGTCGGGGGCGGTGCTGGTGATGGTGTCGCTGTTCGTCGGCGAATTCCAGACCAACGGCTGGCTGGCCTATCCGCCGCTGTCGGGGCTGGAATACAGCCCCTCGGTGGGGATGGATTATTACCTCTGGGCGCTGAACATCGCGGGGGTGGGCACGACGCTGTCGGGCATCAACCTGGTGGTGACCATCGTCAAGATGCGCGCGCCGGGCATGACCTGGATGCGGATGCCGATCTTCACCTGGACGACGCTGTGCACCAACGTGCTGATCGTGGCGTCCTTCCCGGTGCTGGCGGCGACGCTGGCGCTGATGACGGCCGACCGCTACCTGGGCACGCAGTTCTTCGTGCCCGAACTGGGCGGCAACCCGATGATGTACGTCAACCTGATCTGGATCTGGGGCCACCCGGAGGTCTACATCCTGATCCTGCCGATCTTCGGCATCTTCTCGGAGGTGGTGTCGACCTATTCGGGCAAGCGGCTGTTCGGCTATACCTCGATGGTCTACGCGACCTGCGTGATCATGGTGCTGTCCTACCTGGTGTGGCTGCACCACTTCTTCACCATGGGCGCGGGGGCCAGCGTGAACTCGTTCTTCGGGATCACCACGATGATCATCTCGATCCCGACGGGGGCCAAGCTGTTCAACTGGCTGTTCACCATGTACAAGGGCCGGATCCGGTTCGAACTGCCGATGCTGTGGACCATCGCCTTCATGGTGACCTTCACGATCGGGGGCATGACCGGCGTGCTGCTGGCGGTGCCGCCGGCGGATTACGTGCTGCACAACTCGCTGTTCCTGGTGGCGCACTTCCACAACGTGATCATCGGCGGCGTGGTCTTCGGCGTCTTCGCCGGGGTCACCCACTGGTTCCCCAAGGCCTTCGGCTTCCGGCTTGACCCGTTCTGGGGCAAGCTCAGCTTCTGGGGCTGGATCGTGGGCTTCTACCTGGCGTTCATGCCGCTCTACATCCTGGGGCTGATGGGCGTCACCCGCCGCCTGAGCCAGTTCGAGGACACGATCTACGCGGGCTACTTCGTGACCGCGCTGATCGGGGCGCTGTGCATCGCCTTCGGCATCGCGTGCTTCTTCATCCAGCTCTACGTGTCGATCCGCGACCGCGAGCGGCTGCGCGACACCACGGGCGATCCCTGGGACGGGCGCACGCTGGAATGGTCGACCAGCTCGCCGCCGCCCTACTACAACTTCGCCTTCACGCCGCGGATCCACGACATCGACGCCTTTGCCGACATGAAAAAGCACGGCTACACCCGTCCGACCGACGGCTTCACCCCGATCCACATGCCGCGTTCCACGGCGTCCGGGGCGATCATGGCCGGCTTCCTGACGGTGATGGGCTTCGCGATGATCTGGCACATCTGGTGGCTGGCCGCCGTCAGCTTCCTGGCGACGATCGTCTGGGGCATCGGCCATACCTTCAACTATGACCGCGACTACTATGTCCCCGCCGACGAGGTCCGCGACATCGAAAGCGCCCGCGGCGCCCAGCTGGAGCCTGCCGAATGAGCACTGCACCCCAACCCCTGGACGCCTCCCTTGACGGCCCGCGCGACTTCTTCGTGATCGAAGACCCGCACCACGACGGGCATGATGGCGGGCATGACGGCGACCACCACCACGAGACCGGCACCATGCTGGGCTTCTGGGTCTACCTGATGAGCGACAGCCTGATCTTCGGCATCCTCTTCGCGGTCTACGCGGTGGTCGGTCAGAACTATGCCGCGGGCCCGTCCCCGGCGGACCTGTTCGAGATCGACATGATCCTGATCTCGACCTTCATGCTGCTGTTCTCGTCGATCACCTACGGCTTCGCGGTGATCAACATGCACCAGCGCAAGGTGGGCATGTTCTACCTGTGGATGGTGGTCACCCTGATCTTCGGCCTGATCTTCCTGGGGCTCGAGATCAAGGAGTTCACCCACCTCTGGCACATCGGCGCCACGCCGTCGGCCAGCGCCTTCCTGTCGGCCTTCTTCACGCTGGTGGGCACCCACGGGCTGCACGTGACGGCCGGGTCGATCTGGCTGGTGGTGCTGCTGGTGCAGGTCGGGCTGCACGGGCTGACGCCCGAGAACACCCGCCGGATCATGTGCCTGAGCCTGTTCTGGCACTTCCTCGACCTGATCTGGATCGGGGTGTTTTCCTTCGTCTACCTGACCGGAGTGCTGCTATGACTTCGCCCGCGCACGACACCTCTCCCGCAACCTACGACGCCCGCGGCGCCTACATGAACTACCTGACGGGCTTTGCCCTGTCGGTGTTCCTGACGCTGATCCCCTTCGCCCTGGTCATGAGCGGCTGGGACATCGGCATCGGCTGGGCGCTGGCGGTCATCTTCGGCTTCGGCGCGATCCAGGTCATCGTCCACGTGCATTACTTCCTGCACGTCTCCGCCCACAACGAACAGGGCTGGCAGGTCCTCTCCCTGCTCTTCACCATCATCCTGCTCGTCATCGTCCTGTCCGGCTCCATCTGGGTCATGTTCCACCTCAAGGAAAACATGATGCCCGCCCACGAACAGATCGAACGCGTCAAGAACCTCCCGTGAGCAAGGGCGGCGAACAGAGCGGCGGACGCCGCCCGCTCTGGCTCGATCTGACGATCCTGGGGCTGGCGGCGGTTGTCTTCGTGACGATGGTTGGGCTGGGCAACTGGCAGGTCCGCCGCCTGCACTGGAAGCTCGACCTGATCGAAGCGGTGGACAGCCGGGCCCATGGCGCGGCGGTCGCCGCCCCGGAGGGTCCGGTGACCGCCCAGGATGACGCCTATCTTCGGGTCGGGACGGACGGACATTTCCTGCACGACCTGTCGCGCCGGGTGAAGGCGGTGACCGATCTGGGGCCCGGCTACTGGGTGATGACCCCGCTGAAGACGGCGGACCGGACGATCTGGATCAACCGGGGTTTCGTGCCCAACGGATTGGCCCGCGAAGACTGGACCACGCCCGAAGGCGAGGTGCATGTCGAGGGCCTGCTGCGGGTGACAGAGCCGGACGGCACGTTGCTGGAATCGAACGACGCCAAGGACGAACGCTGGGTGTCGCGCGACGTGGTGGCGTTGTCGAAGGATGCCGGGATCACCGATGCGGCGCCCTATTTCATCGATGCCGACCTGACGGGCGACCCGACGGCCTGGCCGCGCGGCGGGCTGACCATCATCCATTTCCGCAATGCCCACCTGTCCTATGCGCTGACCTGGTACGCCATGGCGGTGCTGTTCCTGGGCGCGATGATCTTCGTGATCTGGGATCGCCTGCGCCACAGGCCCTGACAGGTTCGGGCAGGTTGGGGCCGGGGCCTATGGCCCCGTCCCGTACAGCGCGATCAGCCCTTCGGCCATGCTGCCCCGCCAGACCGCGTAATCGTGGCCGCCGGCGTATTCGCGGTAGAATACGTCGTCGTACCCCTTCAGCCGCATGACATCCCGCAAATGGCGCGTGCCGCCAAGAATGCCGGTATCGCCGCCCTTGCCCGCTTCGTAGATTCCCGCCGACAGCCAGGCGCGCAGCGGCCGGGCGGACCCTTGGGCGAACAGCGACGAGACATAGGGCATGTCCCCGTCATAGGCGTCCGGCTGCCACCAGAAGGAGCCCGAGAGCGACAGGAAGGCGCCGAAGGCGTCGGGGTGCCAATGGGCGGCGCAGGCGGCGGCAAGCCCGCCGTAGGACGCTCCGGTGACCGCCGTGCGCGCCGGATCGTGCGGCAGGCCGGTGCGCGCCAGGATCTCGGGCAGCAGGTCATCCGCCAGCATGGCGGCGAAATCGGGATTGCACGTCAACTCGCGGCTGCGCAGGTCGACATCGACGCTGTCGATGAAGACGGCGGTGACCGGGGGCAGGCGGCCCTGCCCGATCAGGGTGTCGAGGATGCCGGGCATCGGCGCGCGGTCGTCCTGGAAGGCCACGCCGTCGAAGACGAACAGCAGCACGTTCGCCGGATCCGCCGGGTCGAACCCCGCCGGACGGTAAACCGACACCGACCGGCTGTTGCCAAGGCGGGGGCTGTCGAAGGCAAAGGTGTCGACCGTGCCCGCGATCCGGTCCGCGGGGGGATAGCCGGGCTGGTCCGGGGCGTCCTCCAGCGCAAGATAGCTGACCTGGTTGAAGGCGTCGGGCGCATCGGCGGGCAGGGGCGTCAGGTTCAGCGGATCTGCCTGCGCGGTGGCCAGCAGCGCGCGGCGGCGCTGCAGGAAGGTGCCGGGGATCTGCGGCACGTCGGGGGCCAGGCCATAGGTCAGCCGCAGGCCGGACGGCACGTCGTAGGTCCGGAACCAGACATCGCTGTCGTCCAGCCGGTCCAGCCAGTCGTGATCGTTCGACGGCCCGCCCCACAGCCGCACGTTCCGCTTCGCGCCACGGTAAAGGAAGGTTACCAGCCGGCGGTCGGGCTGGCCGGGAACGGGTTCGACCAGCGGGGTCCCGTGTGCCAGCATCTCGGCCCAGAAGGCGGCTGTCCCCGCCCCCTGGGCCATGTCCTGGACCAGAGTCCGCAACCGAGGGCTTTGCAGGTCCAGGGAGATCCCCCCCCTGCTCCTCAGGGGGGATGTCATGCGTCAAGCGCAGCGTGGCAAGGGCCTGGGCGTTCACGTTTTCGATGCTCAGCAGCAGCGGGTCGCCGTTGGCCACGAAACGGAAGGTCTGATCGCCCCGGGCCCCGGACTCGAGCAGGCGCAGGTGATCGCCCTGCATCGTGCGCAGCACCAGGTCCACCGGCGCGCCGTCCACCGACAATGCGCCTTCCAGGTAGGCCCCGGCGGGGGCCTCGACGACAAAGCTCCGGGTGTCCCCCGGAGCCAGCGCGACCTGTGCCGCAATGTCTGTCGCAAGCCGGTCCTGGGCCATCGCCCCGCTGGCCGCCAGCACGGGTGCCAGCAAGGCGGCCAGCGCCGTCAGCCTACCATTCATAGGACAGGCTCGCCGTCACGGTGCGCCCCTCGCCGTACCAGCAGTAGCGGCCGAAGGCGCAGGAGGTCACGTAGGTTTCGTCCGTCAGGTTGGTGACGTTCAGCTGGGCGATCAGACCCTCCATCCGGGGATTGAACGCGCCAAGGCTGGCCTGCAACCCGACGTCGAACAGCGTGTAGGACGGCACTTCGATCGAATTCTCCTCGTCACCCCAGGACTTGCCGACGTAGCGGATGCCGCCCATCACGTCCAACCCGTCGATCAGGCCGTATTTCACCCACAGTGCCGCCTGGTCCAGCGGGACAAAGGCATATTGCTTGCCCGCGTAATCGCCGGTCTGCACCTCTGGGTCGACGATGGAATAGCTGGCCATCATGCTCAGACGGTCGGTGATGTTGGCATACCCTTCCAGTTCGAACCCCTTGGACGTCACCTCGCCCACCTGCCGGGTGTAGTAATTCCCGTTCTCGAAGACGCTTTCGGTGAGGTTGGTCTTTTCGATGTCGAAATAGGCCGCCGTCACCAGGAACCGCCCGTCGTTGGACGCCCATTTGGCGCCCAGTTCCCATTGCCGCGCATGGGTCGGCTCAAAGCTGGCCTTGCCGTCGTCATCCAGGTCCAGCACCGGTTCGAACGAGGTCGAATAGCTGACATAGGGCATCAGGCCGATGGGAAACACGTAGCCGACCGCCGCGCGTCCGGTAAAGGCCTGGTCCTCGTA
This sequence comes from Marinibacterium anthonyi, assembly GCA_003217735.2. Taxonomy (GTDB): domain Bacteria; phylum Pseudomonadota; class Alphaproteobacteria; order Rhodobacterales; family Rhodobacteraceae; genus Marinibacterium; species Marinibacterium anthonyi. The sequence continues at coordinate 213,202 of CP031585.1, forward strand.
GGTGTCCTTGGACGACGTGGGGCTGCTGCCCGAAAACGCGGAGGTGTCGTCGATGGTTGTCTTGGTCCAGTCGTACCGCCCGCCCAGGGTGACGCGCCAGTTGTCGATGGCCATCTGGTCCTGGACGTAGATCCCGGTCTGGGTGAAATCGGTCGTCGTGTCCGACGTATAGGCGTCCAGCGTCTGGGCATAGATGTCGGACAGGCTCACCGGTTGCAGCGTCGACAGGTCAAAGGTCAGGTCGCCGCCGGACCGCGCGTAGGTCTCGTGCAAACTGCTGGTCTGGAAGTCGATTCCACCGGTCAGCACGTGGCGGACGCGGCCGGTCATCACCTCGCCGGTGATGTAATTGTCGGTCACCAGCTGTTCCAGGTCGTCGGCGGTGCTGAACACGTAGATCGGAAAGGTCTTGCCGTCGGTTGTCGTCCCGCTCCACAGGCCCGCGCCGTCCTGGGTGGCGTCCAGCCACGTGTAGCGCAGCTTGGAATGGAAGGTGAATCCGTTGTCGAACCGGTGCTGGAACTGGTAGCCGATCGCCGTCGTCTCGCGCGTCACGCTGTCGTATTCGGGGGCATAGCAGACCCAGTCCTGCGGGAACGTCAGCCCCAGCGAGGTCGGATCAAGCGTGCCGTCCAGCGGCAGGAACCCGCGCTGCCCGGCGTCCGGTTCGTTCTGGTAGAACCCCGTCAGCGTCAGTTCCGTCCGGTCCGAAAGATCCCAGGTCACCGACGGCGCGATCATCAGCCGGCTCTGGTCCAGCTCGTCCTGCAGGTTCTTCTGCCAGGCGGTGCCCACCAGCCGATAGCGCAGCGTGCCGTCCTCGTTCAGGTCGCCCTGCAGATCCGCGCTCAGGCGTTTGTAATCGTCGTTGCCGAACCCCACGACGACCTCGTTGCCCTGTTCATCCGTGGGCCGTTTCGACACCTGGTTGATGAACCCGCCCGGAGTCGACTGCCCGTACAGCGCCGAATTCGGGCCCTTAACCACTTCGATCCGCTCCAGGTAATAGGGATCGATCTGTCCCAGCGAGGACAGGCCCATGTTCATCCCGTCGAGGTATTTCGACACGAAGGTCCGGTTGCCGAAGCCGCGCAGCATGATCTCGTCGTGCAGGTTCGACGTGCCCCGGTATTCCGGCGTGACCCCGGCGGTATAGCGCAGCGCCTCGGCCACCGATTGCGCATCCTGGTCGCGCACCTGGTCTTCGCCCACCACGGAAATCGACACCGGCGTTTCGGCGATGGGCGTGTCGCTTTTTGTTCCGGCGACGCTGTTCTCGGCCACGTAACCTTCGACCGGGCCGTCGCCTTCCTCGTCCGATTGTTCCACCGTGATGTCGGCCAGTTCGGTCGCTTCCTGCGCCAGCGCCGCGACGGGCGACAGCGCGCTGGAGGTCAGCAGCAGCGCAATGAGGTACGGCCGCGCGTCAGCGGACCGAAACGCGTTCGGCTTGGTCATTTTTCAATCGATCCCATTGTCCCTCGGCGTGACATCGCCATGAATGCCGCCGACATTGTTGAGTTATTTGGTTGGGTAATTTAGAAAGCGTCAGCAACGCTGTCGATTGCAGAGCTTTTTGCGCAGGCGACTATTCGTTCTGCGCGCGCGACATCGACGCCAGCCATCACTCTCGACGATTTCGCTGAGGACAGTGGCATGAGTTTGGACAGGTTTCCCGGAAATCTGCGCATCGGTGTTCTGAACGAAAGGGTGCATGGGGTTGCCAACCCCGCGCCCCAGGTGATCCTGCCGAAATTCCAGATCATGATCATCCTGGAGGGCGAGCAGAAGTTCTACCTGGACGACCACCTGCACCACCTGGACGCCACCCGGCATCCGGTTGCCTTCATGATGCGCATCGCCCATCCCACGACGCTTCGCTATGGCGGGGCATGGGGGGATCCCTATCGCAAGATCGCGCTGGCTACGCCGGACGATTGGTTTGACCGGATCGAACTGTCCGCCTCGGACGACCGCCCGCCGGGTCGGGCCGGTCCGATCCTGTCGCACGGTTTCGATACCCGAAGCTGGACCCCCTCGGCCGAGATCGTCCGCCTGACCGAACAGATCATCGCCCCCCCGCCCGAGGAATCCGAGGCCGACCGGGGGTTGTTCCGCTTTTCCCGCGGGGTCGAGATCATGCGCCGCGCGATGTCCGAAGCCGTGCGGGCCCGCGCCGCCATCGCCACGCCGGCAGATCCCCGTCCCGAGGATCTGCGGCTGTACATCCTGAGCCACCTGAACGAACCGCTGGGGCTGGATCAGCTCGAGTCGCATTTCCACCTCAACCGGCGGTCCCTGCAGCGGATGTTCAAGCAGCGTTTCGGCGTGACGCTCAGCGATTTCATCCGACAGGAACGGCTGAAATCGGCCTGCCGGGCGCTGCAGGACGGCGGCACCTCGATCGCCCGCGCGGCGCATTTGGCCGGCTACACCAGTGCCGCGAACTTCACGACCGCCTTCCGCCGCGAATTCGGTGTCCCGCCCGGCGCCATGCGCAAGCTGGCGATCTGACCATGCGCCCGGTTTCGCAGCGGAATTCCGGCGGTTCCATGCCGGACGCAACGGTTTATCTCCCGTTTGGGGGTTTTACTTGATAAATTTGCTAGGTTATTGACCGGCGCAAGAGTCGGACCCTTACGGCATCCCCGACACGCGACAGATGGAGACCCAAGGTGGCAGAAGAACAGCTCGTGCAAGCCCCGGCGCCGATGACCGACGCGCCTTCTCTTCCCGGCGCCGACGCGCCGGACACGACCGAGCAAGCGCCTGAAGTGAATAGCGGAATCGACGCGCCTGCCGGCGGATCGGCGGCGCCGTCCGCACCCGCTCCCGCCGCCACCGGTGCCGAGACTGTCGATCCCGGCGCTGCGGCCGATTCGGTCGGGACAGGCGATGTGCCCGCCGTTACGCCCGCCGCCACGCCTACCGTCACGCCCGACACCGCACCCGATGCAACCGCGCTTCCGGATCTGCCGGACAACTTCATGGATGCCGTGCAGAACCCCGACCTGTTGCTGGATCACGCGGTGGCCATGTCGGGCCCCGCCGTGCGGTTCCTTTATGACGGTGGGCCGATGATCTGGGCGATTGCGGCGCTGTCGGTGATCACCGTCGCGCTGATCCTGTGGAAGATCTGGCGGCTGGCGCTGATCGGCGCCTGGTCGCGGGGCAAGGCCAAGGATGCCGTCGAAGCCTTCGAGGCCGGCCAGGTGGAACGCGCCAAGTACATCGTCCAGGGCCGCCGGTCGCTGCGATCCAAATGCGTCTACGCCGCGCTGACCGCGCGCGAGATCTATGACGAGGACGCCGCCCGCGAAGACGCCGCCCGCGTCGCCAAGCGCGAGATCGGCAAGGCGTCGGGGGGGCTGCGCCCGCTTGAACTGATCTCGACCGTCGCGCCGCTGCTGGGCCTGCTGGGCACCGTGCTGGGCATGATCACCGCTTTCCAGGCCCTGCAGGAGGCCGGGTCGCGCGCCGATCCGGCGATGCTGGCGGGCGGCATCTGGGAAGCACTGCTGACCACCGCCGCCGGCATGGCCGTGGCCATCCCGGCCTCGGCCGCGCTGGCCTGGTTCGAAGGCATCCTGGATGCCATGGCGGCCGATGTCGAAGACGGCGTCACCCGCATCTTCGTCGCGCCCCACCAGCACCCGGAGCCGGCGGCGCTGGCCGCCGAGTGACGCGGTGATGGACCCCATTCGCCCCGCAAGGAAGCGCCGCAAGCCGTCGATGACGCCGATGATCGACGTGGTCTTCCTGTTGTTGGTCTTCTTCATGCTGGCGTCGCGCTTTGGCATCGACCAGGCGATCCCGCTGCCGCTGGCCGGCGCCGGACAGGGCTATTCCGGCCCGCCCCGCCTGGTCGAGATCCTGCCCGAGGGGCTGATGCTGAACGGCATGGACACCACGCCCGAAGAGCTGGCGCCGAAACTGACCGAAATGACCGAAGCCCCGACCGACACGATCATCCTGCAGGGCCGGGACGGCGCCAACCTGCAGCGGGTGGTCGACGTGACGCACATGCTGAACGCGGCGGGCTTCGCAACGCTGGTACTGATCGAATGAACATCCGCAAGCCGAAAGCCAGCCGCCGCGCCGAACGCGGCGAAGCCGGCCTGACGCCGATGATCGACGTGGTCTTCATGCTGCTGATCTTCTTCATGCTGATCTCGCAGGTGACGCCGCCCGAACCCTTTCCCGTCACCCTGCCCAAGCTGCCCGAAGCGGCGGAACCGCAATCCGACGGGCGGCTTTACGTCGATGCCACCGGTCGGCCCGGGTATGACGGCGAGGTCGGACCGGCCGCGCTGGACCGTCTGGCCGAACGCGGGAACACGCCCGAGCCGCTGCAGATCCGCGCCGATGCCCAGCTTGAGGCCGCGACGCTGGCCGCGCTGCTGAAAGACGTGTCGCAACGGGGCATCCGCAAGGTCGAAGTGATGGTCGGCCAATGACGCTCAGACAGCTGGAACTTGGGTTCTTCATCCTGCTGGCCGCGCTGCTGCACTGGCTGTTCTTCGTGCAGATGCCCGACCCGGGCAGCCAGTCGTCCGGCGTCGGCGGCGAGGAAATGGTTACCCTGATCGGCGCGACCCAGCAGATCGAGACCATGGTCGCCGACTGGAAGCGCCCGCCCGAGGTCGAGACCGCGCCGGACCAGCAGATCCAGGCGCCCGTCGAATTCGAACCGCCCCCCCTGGTCGAGGACATGGTCGCCCTGCCCGAGCTGCAAAAACCCGAGGACCTGCAGCCGCCCGCGCCCGACCAGGCGATGGCCACGCCGGAACCGCCGCCCCCGCCCCCCCCGGAACCCGAGCCGGAGGTCGAGCCGGAACCCGTACCCGACACCAAGCCGCAGGCGCGGCCCGCTGAAAAGGCGCAGGAGGCCTCGCAGGGGCAGACCGAACAGAAGGCCGCCGGATCGGGCGGCGGGGCGCAGGCCGGGGCCGGCACGAAGACTGTATCCGCCGGTGTGTCGGCGCAACGCGAGGCCACGCTGCTGCAAGTCTGGGGTGCGAAGATCCAGGCCAAGATCAACCGGTCCACGCGCGCCCCGTCGCGGCGAAGCAAGAACGCCACCGTCGGTGTCAGCCTGCGGGTCAGCACAAGCGGGCAGCTGATGGGCGTGTCCGTCACCAAGAGTTCGGGAGATCCGGCCCTGGACCAGGCGGCGGTGCAAGGGGTCCAGGGGGCGCGGCGCTTTGCCAAGGCGCCGAACGAACTGACCGAACCGTCCTACCGGTTCAGCCTGATGATTACCTTCAAGTGATGCCGAAACCGTCGCACATCGCCCTGTCTTCACGCGCGCGTCAGCCCGGCCCATCAAAGGCCGGGCATGACGCGGGCCGGGTGCGCCAGCTGTCCCATGCTTGCCACAGCCATTGGTTCCGGACATGAGCTATCTGCATTCCATGACCTGCTACACCCACGGCATCCGCCCGACACAGCCGGCCCGGTGGCGATCGTTCGACGCCATGTGCGGGGTGTTCTGGAACGCGCAGGCGGGGGCGGGGGCCAAGGGGTATTACAGTTCACCGGACCCGCGCATCGTTCTGTTCTTCAACGACGTGTCGCGCCACGTGCGCATTTCGGACCGGTCCGAGGAAAGCACGTCGACCGGCCGGCCGATGCTGCGGGCGTCCTATGTGCCCGCCGGAATGCCCTTGTGGACCCGGTTCACCGACACGCATGAATTTTCCCATCTGGATCTGCACCTTCGGGGCGACTGGCTGCTGAACCGTCTCAGCCCGGCCCTGGGCGCGTCCACGGCCCGCACGGTGATCAGCCGACCGGTCGAGGCGCAGGACCTGGGCGACCTGACCGGCATCGCCAAGCTTCTGGTGTCGGAAATTTCGGACCGCAGCCGCAACCCGCTGTTCGCCGAAAGCCTGGCGCTGAGCCTGGCGACCGGCCTGCTGGACCTGCCCAACGAGGCCGAGGATCAGGCGCTGCAATTCGGCGGGCTGACCCCGGCCAACATGCGCGCCCTGCGGGATCTGGTAGAGGGCAGCCTTGGCCAGCGGCTGAGCAATGCGGCGATGGCGGATGCGGTGGGGTTGTCGGAAAGCTGGTTCTGCCATGCCTTCAAGAAGACCACCGGCACAACGCCCCAGCACTGGCAGCAGGAACGCCGCGTGGGACTGGTGAAATCCGACCTGGTAGAGTGCGACGACAGCCTCGCCGAGGTCGCCGCCCGCTTCGGCTTTGCCGACCAGGCGCACCTGACCCGGGTTTTCCGTCAATACGAAGGCACGACGCCGTCGGCCTGGCGCCGGACGCAGCGCGCCGGCTGACCCCGCCCGCCGTGGCGGACGGGGCCTTGTTTCGACAGGGGTCAGAACGCGTGGCGCAGCGACAGGCTGACGTAGCGGCCGGCGTTGTAATAGTCGGTGCTGAACCCGCCCTGGGCCACGTGCTTTTCGTCGAACAGGTTCTGCACGTTCAGCGCCAGCTGCGTGGCCGGGGCGATGTTGTAGGTCACCGCCGCGTCGAACAGCAGCGCCGCGTCGGTCTTGCCGGTATTGGCGTCCGACCGCCAGTAATCCCCGGTGTAGCGCGCGCCCAGGCCCAGGTTCAGATCGCCAAAGGCGCCCCGTTCCGGGATCAGGTAATTGACCCAAAGGGACCCGGAATTCGACGGCGTCGACCCCAGTTCATTGCCGTTGTAGACGCCGGCATCGGATTCCAGGATCTCGCTTTTCAGGTAGGAATAGCCCGCGATGACCGACAGCCGGTCGGTGACCTCGGCCTTGGCTTCCAGGTCGATGCCCTTCACGTTGGCTTCGCCGATGGTTTCTTCCAGCAGCGTGTCGGCATTGGTGACGGTCATGTCGAACTTGGTCAGGTCGTAGACCGCCGCCGTGAACAGCGCGCGCATGCCGGCCGGGCGGTACTTGATCCCGATCTCGTATTGCTTGCCCCGTTCGGGATCCAGCCCCACCGACGCCGGCACCACCGATTCCGCGTAGGACGCATAGGCCGACAGCCCGTCGGTGATCCGGTAGGTCAGGCCGACCCGCGCCGTGGTTGCCGAATAATCCGCCGAACTTTCGGTCGATGTCAGCAGGTCGGTTTCCTCGACCTGCAGCCAGTCGTGGCGCAGCCCGACATTGGCGATGACCCGGTTGTAGGTCAGCTCTTGCTGCAGGTAGACGGCCTGGTTCTGGGTTTCGTTGTGGGTCGACTGGTAGGGGTCGGTGTTGTCCAGGTCCAGCCCGCCCGAATAGACCGGGCTGGTCCAGTTGATATCGTCGGCGGCGGTGTACCACAGGGTGTTGTCGCTGGTGGTGCTGCGCAGTTCGATCCCGCCCAGGGTGCGGCTTTCGAACCCGCCGAACGTGGTTTCGTACATCAGGTGCGCATCGCCGACCAGGTCTTCGGTGTGCCCGTCGTCGGCGAAGTAATAGCGGCTGACCGTGGTATCGGTGACCGAGGTGGTCGCGCCCAGGAAGACATAGCCAAAGCCGCTGCTGGTATCCGAATAGCGCGCGGTGGAACCTAAGCTCAGCCCGCCGCCGAAGTCGTGGTCGAACTTGACGGTCACGGTCTTGCGGTCGGTGTCGAGATAGTTGAAGTCCGGTTCGCCCAGGAACACGTCGCGGTCGAAATCCACGTCGGTCGGATAGCCCGAGCTGTTGGGATAGCCGTCGCGGTACAGGTAGTCGGCGACGATCGACAGGGTGGTCGACGCATCGGGCCGCCAGGCCAGGCCGCCCATGAAGAACGTCTCGTCGTCGTTGGAATAATCGGTCTCGGCCTCGGCATCCTGGATCTTGCCGGTCAGGCGCCACGACAGGGTCCCGGAATCGTTCAGGGTATCGCCCATGTCGAACCCGATTTCCTTGTGGTTGAACGACCCGTAGGTGATGTAGCCGTTGCGCAGCCGTTCGCCCGTGGGGACCTTGGTGATGAAGTTCACCGCGCCGCCCGGATCGGAAATGCCGAAGCTGGTCGAATTGGCGCCCTTCAGCACCTCCACCCGTTCAAAGGCATAGGGTTCCTCGCGCACGCCGCCGGCGGCTTCGCCGATCAGCAGGCCGTCGCGGTACAGATACGCGTCAAAGCCGCGGATCTTGAAGTAATCGTAACGATCGTCGCGGCCGTAGAAATCGGTCGAGATGCCGGGCGTGTATTGCAGCACCTGCTCGACGGTCTGGGCGTTGCGTTCAAGGATCTCCTTTTCGGTGATCACCGAAACGGACGACGCGGTGTTCAGGATGTCGGTCGGCATGCCCGATCCGCTGGTGACCGTCGTAGCCACGACGGAATTGGCGTCGTTGTCGGCTTCGGTCTGTTCGACCGTGATCGGATCCAGCGCGATAGCCTCGTCTGCATCCTGGGCAAGCGCCGCCGCGGGGACCAGCAGGCAGATCGCCGCGCAACCGGATTTCAGGGTGCCGATCCGCCGTTTGCGGGCGTCGGGGGATGGGGGTCGTGCTGTCACGTCTATTGTGCTCCAGGGTCACAGGGTTGTCTGGTTGGCTGTCGACCTGGCTGTGGCGAATGGCTGAAGCCGGTATTGGCGGGGCGGGGCGCCCGGGTGTGACCCGGGCAGCGGCCCTTGCGCGATCAACCGGAAGGGTCTTTGGCCCGCGGCTGCCTAGCAAGCGGCAGGCCGGGCGGTATTGGACGATCCTGTCGGATTTGTCGCATCCTGTCGAAATGCGGCAAAGGCGCGCCGAACCGGCGCCGCAAGCCCCGCGTCGGCGCTTGACCCCTGTCTGCGCACCTCGGTAGGCCAAGGCAGATATTGCCGAACCGGAGACCCGAGATGCCGGCCCTTCAGCCCCTGTTCCTGTCCCTCGTGCTGACGCTGCTTGCGCTGTCCCCGGCGCTGGCCGACACCTACCCGATCCGGATCGACCATGCCTATGGCACCACCGTGATCACCGAGAAGCCAAAGCGCATCGCCACCGTGAACTGGGCCAATCACGAGGTGCCGCTGGCCCTGGGCGTCGTGCCCGTGGGCTTTGCGGCCGCCAATTTCGGCGATGACGACGGCGACGGGATGATGCCCTGGGTCAAGGCCCGGCTGGATGAACTGGGCGCCGAAACGCCGGTTCTGTTCGACGAAGGCGACGGGATCGATTTCGAGGCTGTCGCCGCGACACGGCCCGATGTCATCCTGGCCGCCCATTCCGGGCTCAGCCAGTCGGATTACGACATTCTCAGCAGGATCGCGCCCACCATCGCCTATCCCGACCAGCCCTGGACAACCGAATGGCGCGAAATGATCCGCATGGACAGCGCCGGCATGGGCATGGCCGACGAAGGCGAGGCCCTGATCGCCCGGCTTGACGCCCGGATCGACGAAGCCGCCGCCGCCTATCCGGAACTGCGGGGCAAATCGGCCCTGTTCATCACCCATCTCGACCCGCGCGACCTGAGCCGGATCAGCTTTTACACCGACAAGGACACCCGCGTGCGGTTCTTCCACGACCTTGGCATGACCTCTCCGGCGGCGGTTCTGACCGCCTCCGAAAGCGGGCGCTACGTGGCCGAGATCAGCGCCGAGCGGATCGACGAGTTGTCGGATGTGGACATCGTGGTGACCTATGGCACGCAGGCCCTGATCGACCGGCTGTCGACCCACATGCTGACCAAGCGGATGAAGGCCATCTCGCGCCAGTCCATCGTGCTTTTGCAAAACGACCCGCAGGGCACGGCGGCGCATCCCACTCCGCTGGGGATCCCCTGGGTTCTGGACGACTACGTCGCGCAACTGGCCGCTGCCGCCCGGGCGGAATAACCCGTGATCCAGGCCGCGTCCCCGGCATCCGCCGCCCTTCGCCGTCACCACCTGCGTCGCCGCCTTGGCTGGGCGGGCGGGGTCGCGGCGTTGCTGGTCGTGGCCGGGCTGCTTTCAGTCACCTTCGGTGCGCGCGACGTGGGCTGGGCCGACATCGCGGCCGCCCTGCAAGGGCGGGTCGACACCATCGCCCAGGCCGCCGTGGCCAGCCGCATTCCCCGCACCTTCCTGGCCATGCTGGCGGGGGCGGCCCTGGGGCTGGCGGGGGGCGTGATGCAGGGGCTTACCCGCAATCCGCTGGCCGATCCCGGCATCCTGGGCGTCAACGCGGGCGCGGCGCTGGCCGTGGTCATCGGGCTGGCCTGGGTCGGCATCGACACCGCCGGCCTGTATATCTGGACGGCGATCCTGGGTGCCGGCATCGCGGCGGTCTCGGTCTACGTGATCGCGAGCCTCGGCCCCGGCGGGCCGACGCCCCTCACACTCGCCCTGTCCGGCGCCGCCACCACCGCAGCGCTCGGGTCGCTGACCACCGCCATCATCCTGCCGCGCGGCGACATCGCCGGCCTGGCGCAATCCTGGCTGGTCGGCGGGGTAGGGGGCGCCACGCCCGACCAGATCGCTCCGGTGCTGCCCTTCCTGGCCGTGGGCCTGGTGGTCTCGCTGGCCTCCGCCCGCCGGCTGAACCTGCTGGCGTTGGGCGATGACACGGCGTCTGGCCTGGGCGAAAACGTGATGGCAGCCAGGATCATGGCCGCGATCGGCGCGATCCTTCTGGCCGGCGCCGCCACCGCCGCCTGCGGGCCCATCGGCTTTGTGGGCCTCGTCGTGCCGCATCTCTGCCGTCTGCTCTTCGGCGTCGATTACCGCTGGATCCTGCCCTTTTCGGCCCTTGGCGGCGCCATCCTGCTGACCCTCGCCGACGTTCTGGGCCGCCTTGTCGCCCGCCCGGCGGAACTGGACGTGGGCATCGTCACCGCCTTCATCGGCGCGCCGGTCTTCATCTGGATCGTCCGCCGCCGGAAGGTCAGCGCCCTGTGACCCCGCCCGTGACTGCACTTGCCGATATCGCGCGCCTGCGGCGCCGCCATCGCGCCCGGCGCCTGCGCCTTGTGGGACTTCTGCTGGCGGTGATCACAGCCCTGATCGCCCTGACCCTGACGCTGGGCCAGTCCTTTACCCCGCCCGCCATCGTCCTGCGGGTCCTGTCGGGCCAGGACATGCCCGGCGCCAGCTTCACCATCCTCGACCTGCGCCTGCCGCGCGCGGTGCTGGCGGTTCTGGCCGGGCTTTGCTTTGGCCTTGGCGGCGTGTCGTTCCAGACCATGCTGGGCAATCCGCTGGCCAGCCCCGACATCATCGGCATCTCCAGCGGAGCCGGCGCGGCGGCCGTCTTTGCCATCGTCATCCTGTCGCTCAGCGGCACCACCGTTTCGGTCATCGCCGTGGCGGCGGGGCTTGGCGTGGCGCTGCTGATCTACCTGCTGTCCTGGCAACAGGGCGTCGCCGGCGCGCGCCTGATCCTTGTCGGCATCGCCATCTCGGCCATGCTGCAAAGCGTCACCGCCTGGATCCTGACCCAGGCGCCCAGCTGGTCCCTGCAGGAGGCGCTGCGCTGGATGACCGGCAGCATCAATGGCGCGACCCTGTCGCAGGCCCTGCCGTTGCTCATCGCCCTGCTGGTGTTCGCCACCCTCCTGCTGGCGCAATCCCGCAACCTCGAAGCCCTGCGCCTTGGCGACGACACGGCGGCGGGGCTGGGCGTCAGGACCGGGCGCACCCGGATCGTCGTGATCTGCTCGGCGGTGGCGCTTGTGGCCTTCGCCACGGCGGCCACCGGCCCGATCGCCTTCGTCGCGTTCCTGTCGGGCCCCATCGCCACGCGCCTGACCCGCACCGGCGCTGCCCCGTTGATCCCGGCCGCCTGCATCGGCGCGATCCTGGTTCTTGGCGCCGATTACGCCGGCCAGTTCCTTTTGCCGGACCGCTACCCGGTGGGCGTCGTCACCGGCGTGCTGGGCGCGCCCTACCTCATCTACCTCGTCATCCGCGAGGGCCGGACCGGAGGCTCCGCATGACCCTTCCACAGCTTGAAGCCAGGGCGCTTTTCGCCGGATACCGCGACCGTCTGATCCTTGAAGATCTGACCGTCGCCGTGCCCCCCGGCCGGATCACCGCCATCGTCGGCGCCAATGCCTGCGGGAAATCCACCCTGCTGCGGTGCCTTTCGCGCCTGCTGGCCCCCCAATCCGGTTCGGTGCTGCTGGACGGCCGGTCGATCCACGACATCCGGCCCCGGCGGCTGGCGCAGCAGCTGGGCCTGCTGCCCCAGTCGCCGGTCGCGCCCGAAGGCATCACCGTGCTGGACCTGGTCAGCCGAGGCCGCCATCCGCATCACGGCGTCTTCGCCCGATGGAGTTCCACCGACGATGCGGCGGTGGCCGAGGCGCTGGAGGTCACCCGCACCGCCGACCTGGCCGACCGGCCCGTCGACGAATTGTCGGGGGGGCAAAGACAACGGGTCTGGATCGCCATGGCCCTGGCCCAGCAGACCGGCATCCTGCTGCTGGACGAACCGACGACCTTCCTGGACATCAATCACCAGGTCGACGTGCTGGACCTGTTGACCGACCTCAACCTGCAGCGGCGGACCACCATCGTCATGGTCCTGCACGACCTGAACCTTGCGGCCCGATATGCCGACCACCTGATCGCCATGGCGCAGGGCCGCATCCACAGCGCCGGCGCGCCCGAGGACATCCTGACGACACGGATGATCCACGACGTCTTTGGCCTGCAGGCGCAGCTTCTGCCCGACCCGGCCACGGGCCGGCCGATGATGATCCCGCTGGGCCGTCATCGGTTGCGCGATCCTCGGTCCTGACGCAGCGCCCAGAGCCCCCGGGCCCAGGGCGCCGCACCCAGGGCCGACAGCCCCGTCAGCACCCGCAGCCTGCCCGAGACCGAACCATGGCGTTGACAGCACCGGGGCGGGAATGGTCAATGACCGGGTCCCCGCGTTGCGCGGGGTCGGCCACGGGGTCTGTCAGATGAAGTCCCACCTGAGACGGTTTGCCTGCCGATGCGCATCGGCCTTCCAGCCGCCCGAAAACGGCGCCGTGATCTGCGCCGGCATGGTCCGCAACGAGATCGACATCATCGACAGCTGGATCGCCCACCTGAACGCCCTGTTCGACCAGGTCATCATCTACGATCACCTCAGCACCGATGGCACGCGCGAACGCCTGCACGCCCTGGCGGCGCAACTGCCAAAGCTGGACGTGCGCGAATTCGACGAACCGGGCCACGCCCAGGCCCGCCTGATGAACGCGACCCTGCGCGAGGTCGCGGCGCGGCAGGACCGGGGATGGATGTTCTTCCTGGATGCCGACGAATTCATCATGACCCACAGCCGCCGGGAATTCCTGGCCGTGCTGGAACGCTATCGGGCGGCGACCACGATCCGGCTGACCTGGTGCAATGCCCTGCCCGAGACCGGCGACGGCGCGCCCCGGATCGGTGCCGGCACGCGGCTGTCCGGCTGGTACGTCGGCCCGCACCTGATGCCCAAGATCGCGGTCAACCTGCGCTATGCCGCCCATGTCGCCAGTATCAGCCAGGGCAATCATTGCGCCGAAACGCCCACGCGCAACCGGTTCTGCAAGGTCAATGCGCTGCGCCTCCTGCACCTGCCGATCCGGTCCCGCGATCAGATTAGCGCAAAGGTCGCCCATGGGCTGGCCGCCAACGCCCTGATCGACCGGGCGGGCGACTGCGCCACGCATTGGAAGGCGATGGCCGGGGAAACCGGAACGGACGACCTGCGGCGCCTGGCCTACAACTACGGGTTCACCGAAGGCGCGCAACCCAGGCCGCTGGATCGGACCCCGCCGCCGGAAACGATTTCGGGGCCGCTGTCGGACCATGTGCCGATGGAGAACTGACGGCATAGGCCCTACTGGCCCGAGATTGCCCCGAGACGGGCTCTGGACCGGCTTCAGACCGGCTTCAGACCGGCCCCAGGCCGGCCCCAGACTGGCCCGTCACGCGCCAAAACCGGGCCGTCCGGCAGACCTGCCCTTGGTTTCCACGACGGTGATCTTCATATAGGAGGGCAAGCGCGAAGGAGAACACGCTCATGATGGATTTGATGTCGGGCGCCTCGGGCGCTCCCGCCGACGACCTGATCAAGGAAAGCAGCGAAGCCACCTTCATGGCCGATGTGGTGGACCAGTCGCAAACCGTTCCGGTGATCGTTGATTTCTGGGCCCCCTGGTGCGGACCGTGCAAGACGCTGGGACCCATGCTGGAAAAGGCCGTGACCGCCGCCAAGGGCGCGGTGAAGATGGTCAAGGTCAACGTGGACGAGAATCAGATGATCTCGGCCCAGCTGCAGATTCAGTCGATTCCCACAGTCTACGCCTTCTGGCAGGGCCAGCCGGTCGACGGATTCCAGGGCGCGCTGCCCGGATCCGAGATCGACGCGTTCGTGGAACGGGTCATCGCCGCCGCGGGCGGTGAAGCCCCCGGCGCCGGGTTGGACGACGCGGTCGAAGCCGCCGAGGCGATGCTGACCGAAGGCGCCGCCGTGGACGCGGCCCAGACGTTTGCCGCCGTGCTGGAAGAAGACCCGGCCCATGCCGGTGCCTATGGCGGGCTGGTCCGTGCCCATATCGCCATGGACGACCTGGACCAGGCCGAGGCGATCCTGAACGGCGCCCCGGCCGAGATTTCACGTTCCGCACCTCTCGAAGCGGCCCATGCCCAGCTGGAACTGGCCCGCCAGGCCGCCGGCGCCGGGCCGCTGGCCGAACTGACGGCAGCGGTGGAAAACGATCCGTCGGACATGCAGGCCCGCTTTGACCTGGCCCTGGCGTTGCATGCCAACGGCCAGGTGCAGGAGGCGGTCGATCACCTGCTGGAGTTGTTCAAGCGGGATCGCGAATGGAACGAGGGCGCGGCCAAGGCGCAGCTTTTCACCATCTTCGACGCGCTCAAGCCCAACGATCCGATCGTTCTGAACGGTCGTCGCAAGCTCAGCTCGATGATATTTGCCTGACGGTATGAAAGGGCTAGGTTCGATGTCATGATCAAGCCAGCGGACCTGCCCGACACGATCGCCGTCTTTCCCTTGCCCGGGGCGCTTCTGCTGCCCCGGTCGCGCCTGCCGCTGCACGTGTTCGAACCGCGCTACCTGCAGATGCTCGAAGACGCGCTGAAGACACGGGAACGGCTGATCGGCATGGTGCAGCCGAATTCCATACCCGGGCGCGAGGACGGGACAGGGCTTTACACCATCGGCTGCGCCGGCCGGGTGACCCAGTTTTCCGAAACCGAGGACGGTCGCTACCTGATCACGCTCACCGGCGTGTCCCGCTACCGCATCCAGCGCGAGGTCGCGGGGTTCACCCCCTACCGCCGGTGCGAGATCAGCTGGGACGGCTTCGGCCGCGACCTGGGCCAGCCCGAGGTCGACGATTGCTTCGACCGCGCCGCCTTCATGGCGCTGCTGGGGCGGTTCTTTTCGGCGCAGAAGCTCAGCACCGACTGGGACACGCTGAAAGAGGCCGAGGATGAATTGCTGATCAATTCCCTGTCGATGCTTCTGGATTTCGATCCCGAGGACAAGCAGGCGCTTCTGGAAGCCCCGTCGTTGAAAACCCGCCGCGAAACCCTTGTCACCCTGATCGAATTCGCCTTGCGGGGCGGTGCCGACGAGTTGCTGCAATGACCGGACGCGACAGCGGTTTTGACCGCCACATGCTTGAATCCCTGGTCTGCCCGCTCAGCCAGACCACGCTTGAATACGATGCCGAGACTCAGGAGCTGATCTCGCGTCCCGCGAAACTGGCCTTCCCGATCCGCAACGGCATTCCCATCATGCTGGTGGACGAGGCGCGCAAACTCGACTGACGGTGCCGGTGATACCGTCGGGTTGAGGTATTTTTGCCAAGAAGAAGATAGGGGCGCGGCGTCGGGACGACCGCGGTGTTCTGCTGCTTCTTTCTCTTTCCAAATACCCCTGTCTAACGCCGGCCAAGGGCGGCGCGGTCAGAGGGGCAGACCTTTCAGCAGCGTCGGCACGTCTCCGGACACGCCGGCGGCTTCGCGGATGAGGCTGCGGCGCAGCGCGGGGATGGAATTGACCAGGCCCATGCCCAGGCCGCGACCGGCCCGCAGAATCGGGTTGTCGTTGGAAAACAGCCGATTGAAGGCGTCCGTTGCCAGCGCCAGGCTGACCGTGTCGGCCCGCCGCCATTGCGCGTAGCGGCCAAGAACGTCGGGTGCGCCGATGTCTTCGCCCCGGCGGGCGGCGTCGGCCAGCACCTGGGCCAGGGCACCCACGTCGCGGAAGCCCGCGTTCAGACCCTGGCCGGCAATCGGGTGCACCCCATGGGCCGCGTCGCCCACCAGCGCCAGGCGGTCAGCGGTGATCCGGCGCGCCAGGGTCAGGTTCAGCGGATAGGTGAACCGGTCTCCGGCCAGCTCCAGATTGCCCAGGATGTCGCCGAAGCGGGGGGCGAGGGCGGTCAGGTAATCTTCGGGGGCCATTGCCTGGATCCGGGCGGCCAGGCGGGTTTCCTCGCTCCAGACGATGGAACAGCGGTTGCCGGTCAGCGGCAGGATCGCCAGCGGCCCCTTGGGCAGGAAGATCTGGCGGGCGATGCCCTGGTGCGGCACTTCATGCGACAGCGCGCAGACCAGAGCGGTCTGGCCGTAACCCCAGGTCATCCGTCCGATGCCCGCGCGTTGCGCCGTGCCGCTGCGCCGCCCGTCGGAGCCGACCAGCAGCCGCCCGGTCAGCACCGCGCCGCCTTCCAGCGTGATCCCAGCGCGCCCGGCATCGACCGATTGCGCCACGACCCGTTCGCCGCCCAGTTCGGTGATCAGCGGTTCGGCCGCCATCGCTTTCAGCAGGGCGCGGCGCACGAACCGGTCCTCGGCCATGTAGCCCATCGGCCCGTCTTCGGTTTCCGCATGGTCGAAGGCCAGCCCGAAGGGCCCCGGCCCCTGGCCCACGCGCCCGTCCGATACCTTGATGTCGAGGATCGGCTGGCTGTCGCCCGCGATCTCTCCCCAGACCCCAAGCGCCTTCAGCAATCGCTGCGAGGCCAGCGCCAGCGCATAGGCGCGTCCGTCGAAGCCCGGGTCGGACAGCGTTTCGGCCGGCAAGGCATCGATGACAGCGGAACGCAGCCCGGCCTGGGCCAGGGCAAGGGCGAGGGCGGGGCCGGTGAGGCCGCCGCCGACGATGAGGATATCGTGGTCGGTCGTCATGATGCGCACTATGCCGGCTGGTTCGGGATTGTCCACGGTCCAAGCTGTCGCTACCGTCCGCGCGAAATGGGCAAGACACTGGCAAGACACGGACAAGATCGGGGACGAACATGCAGGATTGGTTGACGACAAGCGCGGCGGACCTGGGCCGGGGGATCGAAACGGGCGCGATCGACCCTGTGGCGCTGACCGAAACCTTCCTGGACGCGATTGACGCGCACCCCCATCGCGACAGCATCTACGCCCGCGTGACCCCGGACCGGGCGCGCGCCGAGGCCGAGGCCGCCCGCAAACGGGCGCAGGCGGGCGCCCGCCTGTCGCCGCTGGACGGCGTGCCGGTCAGCTGGAAGGACCTGGTCGACACCGCCGGCATCGCGACCGAGGCCGGAACCGCGCTGTTGCAGGGCCGGATCCCCACGGCCGACGCGCTGGTCCTGCGAAACGCGACCGCCATGGGCACTGTCTGCCTGGGCAAGACGCACCTGTCGGAACTGGCCTTTTCGGGCCTGGGCTACAACCCGATCACCGGCACCCCGCCCAACGTCAACGACCCCGACGCGGTGCCCGGCGGGTCGTCTTCGGGCGCGGCGGCGTCGGTGGCCTTTGGCCTGGCGCCGGTGGCGATCGGGTCGGACACCGGCGGGTCGGTGCGCGTGCCGGCGGCCTGGAACGACCTGGTGGGGCTCAAGACGACCTCGGGCCGTCTCAGCCTGGACGGCGTCGTGCCGCTGTGCCTGAAGTTCGACACCATCGGCCCGCTGGCCCGCACCGTCGAGGATGCCGCGCTGGCCTTTGCCGCGCTGGAGGGCCGGCAGGCGCCGGACCTGAAGGGCGTCAGCCTTGCCGGCGCGCGCATCGCCGTGCTGACGACCGTGGCGCAGGACGATCTGCGCGATGCACCGGCCGCGGCCTTCGAAAGCGCGAAGACCCGGCTTGAGGCCGCGGGCGCGCAGCTGGTGCCGCTGGAGGTGCCGTGGCTGCCGCAGGCGATGGGCCTGTCGCCGGCGCTGTTTGCGCCCGAAGGGTACGGCCTGTGGAAGGACGTGATCGAAGCGGCGCCCGAGAAGATGTATCCGCAGATCCTGGAACGGTTCCGCGCCGGGGCCGGGGTTTCGGCCCCCGAATACGTCGCCGCCTGGGCCGCGCTGGACCGCCACCGCGCCGCATGGGCCGAAGCGACGGCGGCTTTCGACGCCGTCCTGATTCCCTCGGCGCCGAACCTGCCGCCGAACCTGAAGCGGCTGATCGAGGATGCCGAGTACTACAAGACCGAGAACCTGATCTCGTTGCGCAACACACGTATCGGCAACCTGATGGGCCTGAGCGCGCTGACCCTGCCCACCGGCACCCCGTCCTGCGGCATCATGCTGATGGGCCGGCCCGGAGGCGAGGACGCGTTGCTGCGGCTCGGGGTCGCGGCAGAGGCGGCCCTGGGGGTGTGACCAAGGGCGCCCAGGCCGCAATTGCATGACCCGAAAGCCACATTAACCTGTTCTTGACCCTGTTTTGGTGGACGGAGTGGCAGCGCGTCGGTATCGTTGTCGCAACGGGGCGAAAACGACCCCGACCGAGGCATGCAGATGAATTTTCCTGACCGGTTTTCGAACCTGCCGGCTTACGCATTCCCGCGTTTGCGGGCGCTTCTGGACCATCACGCGCCGGGTGGCGACGTGGTGCACATGACCATTGGCGAACCCAAGCATGCGTTTCCCGACTGGGTGACGCAGGTCATCGCCGACAATGCCAGCGCCTTCAACGCCTACCCGGCGAACGAGGGCACGACGCAATTGCGCGCCGCGATCTGTGACTGGTTTGCCCGCCGTTACGGCGTGACGCTGGACCCGGACCTGAACGTGATGGCCCTGAACGGCACGCGCGAAGGGCTGTACAACGCCGCGATGGCGCTGTGCCCCGAAACGAAGAACGGCAAGCGGCCCATCGTGTTGACGCCGAACCCGTTCTACCAGGTCTACATGGTCGCCGCGATTTCGGTGGGGGCCGAGCCGCGGTTCGTCGCGGCCACCGCCGACACCGGTCACCTGCCGGATTTCACCGCGCTGGACGGGGAGGTGCTGGACCGCACCGCCATCGTCTATATCTGCTCGCCCGCGAATCCGCAGGGCGCGGTGGCATCGCGCGCCTATTGGCAGACGCTTCTGGGTCTGGCCGAACAGCACGATTTCAAGGTCTTCGCCGACGAATGCTATTGCGAGATCTACCGCGACGAACCGCCGGTTGGCGCCATGGAAGTGGCACAGCAGATGGGGATCGACCCCGAACGCGTTCTGTCGTTCCATTCGCTGTCCAAGCGGTCGAACCTGCCGGGGCTGCGGTCGGGTTTCGTGGCCACCGGCCCCGAGAACATGAAACGCATGAAACAGCTGCGGTCCTATTCCGGCGCGCCGCTGCCCGGTCCGATCCAGGCGGCGTCGGCCCAGGTCTGGGCCGATGAACAGCACGTGACGGAAAACCGCAGGCTTTACCGCGAGAAGTTCGCGATCGCCGACGAGATCTTCGCCGACGTGGCCGGTTATGAACCGCCCCAGGCGGGCTTCTTCCTGTGGCTGCCGGTCGAGGACGGCGAGGCCGCGGCGCTGAAGCTGTGGACGGAAACCGGCGTCAGGGTCCTGCCCGGCGCCTATCTTGCGCAAACCGTGGACGGGGCCAATCCGGGCGCCGGCTACATCCGGGTCGCGATGGTGGCCCCAAAGGACGAAATGCAGCGCGCGCTGGTCACCCTTCGCGGCTGCCTTTACGGATAAGAACCGAGGTCAGGCATGGCATATCACACCCGCAGTCGGGATCCCCTTCTGGACAGCACCATGCAGGCCGCCGTCGAGCGGCGCGGAAAGGAATTGATCGGGATCCTGCTTCTGGCACTGGGCACCGCCGCGATGGCGATGATCCTGTCCTACACGCCGGACGATCCGAACTGGATGGTGTCGACCGACGCGCCGGTACAGAACTGGCTGGGCCGGCCCGGCGCGTCGATCGCGGCGCCGCTGTTCATGGTCGTGGGCTGGGGCGCCATCGGGTTCGCCGGCATCTTCCTGGCCTGGGGCCTGCGGTTCATGCTGCACCGGGGCGAGGACCGGGCGATCAACCGCCTGATCATCGCACCCATCGCCGTGGGGATCCTGTCGATCTATGCCGCCACGCTGGTGCCGGGCGCGGAATGGCGCGCCACGCATTCCTTTGGCCTGGGCGGGCTGTTCGGTGACACCGCCATGGGCGCGCTGCTGACGCTGCTGCCCATCGGGTCGCACCTGGCGGTCAAGCTGACCTCGCTTCTGATGGCCGCGGCGGCCGTGTCGATCGGGCTGTTCGTCACCGGCTTTACCCGGGCCGAACTGGGCCGCTTCATCCGTTTCCTGCTGCTGGGCATCGTCATGGGCTATTCGGCGATCCTGTCCGTGGTCGGCCGTGGCGCGCGCGGCGCCTCCGATGCCGCCCGCATGCGGGCCGAACTGCGCGCCCAACGCAAGGCCGAAGCCGCCTTCGCCGCCGAAGAGGCCGCGCGCCAGGCGGCCCTGGCGGCCCCGCCCCCCGTTGCCGCCCCCAAGGCACCTGCACGCCAGGCCGCCCCGCTGGTCGCCCCGCCCCGCGTCAACCGCGCCTCTTCGGTGCCGGCGGCCCCTCGTGTGACGGCGGCCTCCCGTGTGCCGGAACCCGAACCGGATTACGACGATTACGGCTACGACCCCGATTACGAGCCTGACTATGGCTACGATGCCCCGCCCGAGCCGGTTCACGCGCCCGTTCCTGTCCCCCAACCCAGGCCCCAGCTGGAACGCGGTGGCCTGCTGTCGCGCATGCCCTCGCTGATCCGCCGGCCCGATCCGGAACCCGAACCGATGCCCGAGGCCGAGCTGGTCGAGGTCGAACCCCACGAATTCGACGGCGAAGGCTATTCCGACGACCGCATCCGCGCCAAGATCGCCGACGCGGTGCGCAGCCGCCGTGGCATGCCCGAACCGGTCCCGGCGCCGGTCGATGACCCGACCAAGCCGCTGACCCGGGGCCGTGGCCACGGCCCCAAGCCGCTGATCGCCAACCTGACACCGCGCCAGCGCCAGGCCGCGGCCGAACAGGAAGCCGCCCGGCAAGACGAGGTCGCTCTGCCGCCCGAACCGCCGCTGTCGCGCCACGCGCCGCACGCCGCGCTGCCGCCCGAACCGCCGCTGACATCGACCCAGTCGCGCATGGCGCCGCCGCCGGTCTCGGCCCCGCCGCGCGCCGTCGCGCCGCAACCGGTGAACGCGCCGGCCCTGCAACCGGTCGTCGCTCGCGCCGCGGCCCCCAGGCCGGCCGACCGCCCGGCGCTCGAACTCGTGCCCGAACCGGATTACGAGGACGAGGCCCAGGTCTTTGACGACGATTACGACGACGAGGACTACGGCGACGAGGACTACGGCATGGATCACATGCCCGAACCGATCCCCGTGGTCCGTGGCGCCGCGCACGCCATTCCGGTCCCCGAGCCGAAAAAGGTCGTCCAGAACCCGGCCCGCAAGGCGCCGCAACCGTCAAAACGCGCCCGGGCCGAGGCGCAGCCCAGCCTGTCCTTCGAGGACAAGGAACAGGGCTACGAACTGCCCCCGCTCAGCCTGCTGACCAACCCGGCGGAAATCGAACGTCATCACCTCAGCGACGAAGCGCTCGAGGAAAACGCCCGCATGCTGGAAAACGTGCTGGACGATTACGGCGTCAAGGGCGAAATCGTGTCGGTTCGCCCCGGCCCCGTCGTCACCATGTACGAACTGGAACCGGCGCCCGGCCTGAAGGCCAGCCGCGTGATCGGCCTGGCCGACGACATCGCCCGGTCGATGTCGGCGCTGTCGGCGCGGGTGTCGACCGTGCCGGGCCGGTCGGTCATCGGCATCGAACTGCCCAACGACAAGCGCGAGATGGTGGTGCTGCGGGAAATCCTTTCCAGCCGCGATTTCGACGATTCGAACATGCGCCTGCCGCTCGCGCTCGGAAAGGATATCGGCGGCGAGGCGATGGTGGCCAACCTGGCCAAGATGCCCCACCTTCTGATCGCCGGGACCACCGGGTCGGGCAAGTCGGTGGCGATCAACACGATGATCCTGTCGCTGCTCTACAAGCTGACGCCGGACGAATGCCGGCTGATCATGATCGACCCCAAGATGCTGGAACTGTCGGTCTATGACGGTATCCCGCACCTGCTGTCGCCGGTGGTGACGGACCCCAAGAAGGCGGTTGTCGCGCTGAAATGGACCGTCGGCGAGATGGAAGAGCGCTATCGCAAGATGTCCAAGACGGGCGTGCGCAACATCGACGGCTACAACGCCCGGGTCCAGGACGCGCTGTCCAAGGGCGAGACCTTCTCGCGCACCGTCCAGACCGGGTTCGACGACGAAACCGGCGATCCGGTCTTTGAAACCGAAGAGATCATCCCCGAGAAGATGCCCTACATCGTGGTCATCGTCGACGAGATGGCCGATCTGATGATGGTCGCCGGCAAGGAGATCGAAGCCTGCATCCAGCGTCTGGCCCAGATGGCCCGGGCGTCCGGTATCCACCTGATCATGGCCACGCAACGCCCGTCGGTCGACGTGATCACCGGTACGATCAAGGCGAACTTCCCCACCCGGATCTCGTTCCAGGTGACGTCCAAGGTCGACAGCCGCACCATCCTGGGCGAGATGGGCGCAGAACAGCTCCTCGGCATGGGAGACATGCTGTACATGGCCGGCGGTGCCAAGATCACCCGCTGCCACGGACCCTTCGTGTCCGACGAGGAAGTCGAGGACCTGGTGAACCACCTCAAGGCCTACGGGCCCCCGGAATACGTCGGTACCGTGCTGGACGGCCCCGACGAGGAGCGCGAAAGCGACATCGACGCCGTCCTGGGCCTGGGCGGCAACACCACCGGCGAGGATGCGCTTTACGACCAGGCGGTTCAGATCGTCATCAAGGACCGCAAGTGCTCGACCTCCTATATCCAGCGCAAGCTGGGCATCGGCTACAACAAAGCCGCCCGCCTCGTGGAGCAGATGGAGGACGAAAGCCTTGTGTCCCCCGCCAACCATGTCGGCAAACGAGAGATCCTGGTGCCCGAGCAACAATAGCAGCGGCGCGTCCTGTGGCAGGCCCCCGGCTGGGGTATTTTCGAAGAGAAAGAAGCAGCAGCCAGCGCTCCTGCTTCTTTCTCTTTTCAAATACCCGGCGGAACGTTCGGACCAGGCGGGCGTTTCACATTTCCGAATTGCCGGTTGGGTCCGGCTCTTGAAACACCTAGATGCTGGACATGATGAAACGACGCCATATCCTTGCCGCGATGCTTGCGGCCCTTTGCGCCGCAGGTCCCGCCGTGGCGGACAAGATCTCGCTTGGGGAGCTGTCGAGCTATCTCAACGCCATGACCACGGCGCAGGCGCCCTTCACGCAGGTCAGTGCCGATGGGTCCCTGTCCACCGGCAAGCTTTATCTCAAGCGGCCGGGGCGGGCGCGATTCGAATATGACCCGCCCAATGCCTCGCAGGTGATCGCGGGGGCCGGATCGGTCCTCGTGGTCGATCCCAAGTCGAACCAGCCGGCGGAAAGCTATCCGCTGGGCCGCACGCCTCTGTCGATCATCCTGGCGCCGCGCGTTGACCTGGGGCGGGCCAACATGGTCGTCGATCATGCCTATGACGGCACCGCGACCATCGTCACCGCGCAGGATCCGGAGCATCCCGACTATGGCAGCATTGAATTGATGTTCACCGACAATCCGGTCGAGCTGCGCAAATGGGTGATCCATGACGGTTCGGGAACCTCGACCACCGTCATCCTGGGCGCGCTGGAGACCGGCATGAACCTGCCCGACAAGCTGTTTTCGACCCTGATCAAGCAGAACGGGTCGAATCGCTAGGGCATCCGGCGTCACCTGGCGGAAAGGCTCTTTCCTATCCTGCGCGGCGAAGGTAGGAAGGACGTGGCCAAGTCTTGTCGGGATCGCAATGGACGGGGTTGGCCGCAAGCCTGAAACCGTCCACTCCGCCCTAGGCGGATCCATCGATCCCGGTGCCCCAATGCACATGCTCAACGTTGACGCGGCCCCCGCCGCGTCGCTTCTGAAGAACGAAGCCTTCCTTTTCGCCCGTCGCCATGCCTTCGCGATTTATCCGCAGCGGGCCATCTATACCTTCATCCCCAAGAACGCATGTTCGACGCTGCGCTTTTCGGTCGCCGTCGCCAACGGGTTTCTGGACGCCGAGGCGGACGTGAACTGGATCCACGCCAACAACGACGTCTTTGTCGCCTCGCAGGATGCCCTGGGCACCTGTGACTATGCCTTCGTGGTCCTGCGCTGTCCGTTCCGGCGGCTGGCATCGGCCTATCTGGACAAGATCGTTGGCGGAGAACGGCACTTGCGCAACGTCCTGCCCGGACCCGAACGCCTGGTGTACCGGGCCTTCGGGCGCGCCGCCCTGGCCCGCCGGATCCAGGCGATGAGCTTTGAGGACTTCCTGTCCCGGATCGCCGGGCAGAGCCGTAGCGAGATGGACGAACACTGGCGCCCGCAAGTCGATTTCCTGCTGTTCCGCCGCTATGACGACTACTTCGCGCTGGAACGGTTCGACCGGGCGCGGGCGCGGCTGGGGGAAAAGGGGCTGAAGGTTATGGATACTCGGACACGGCTGGGCCACGACACGTCGCGCCTTGTCCATTGCGAAGGTGATTTCGCCCATGTGCCCGCCATCGAGATCAAGCGGCGCAAGGACCGGGGCGAAGTCCCGGAGTATCGCAGCCTGTTTTCCGACCGGGCGATCGACATGGTGCGCGAGGTCTATGCCGAAGACATCGCGTTCTACCGCGACCGGTTCGGCGGCGACGACCTGCTGTTCTGACACCGGCAGTGCCGCCCGCCGGCGGGGCGGCACCGCGCCGTCTGCCTTAGCGGCAGTCGGCCAGTTGCAGGGCGTAGATGGTCGACCGGCTGTCAACTTCGTTGGCGACGCGCATCAGCCAGGCCTTGCTCTTGTAGCTGCCCCTGGCAAAGCCGGAATGGCCTTCGTGATAGGCAAGGTACTGGTTCTGGGCATCGTCCAGGCGCACACCGTTGGTCTTGAGCGTGCGGTTGAAGTACCAGCCCATGAAATCCGTGGCGTCCTTGATGTTGTCGCGCTTGGCGCCGCGGCGGCCGGTTACCCGGCGGTATTCGTCCCAGGTGCCGTCCAGGGCCTGGCCGTAGCCATAGGCGCTGGATTGACGGCCCATCGGCAGCACGCCCAGCACGTATTTGTGCGGCGTGCGCGCGTTCGAGATGAATTTGCTTTCCTGGTAGATGGTGGCCATCTGCACGTGGACCGGGACGCCCCATTTGCGCTCGGCCTTGCGGAAGGCGCGCATGTATTCGGGACGCTGCGCAAGAATGCTGCAGGCGTCGTCGATGTCGTTCGGTGCCGTCTTGTACCCGGTGCTACAGGACACCAGCAGAAGCACCACGCATAGAGCGTAGGGTAGCCTGTTCATGTTCTGACTGCTCGATCTTTTGTTATTGAACGGGATTTTACGCGAAACCGCACAAATGTGGAATCACATTTCGATTGTTTACGTTCGATAGGCGGACGTAGCGTCAGTGTCGGGTTTTGTGCGGTCCGCGGGCCAGGGCGAAAGCCTGCCTGATTTCAATGTCTTGCAGACCCTGTTACAGAGTGTTTCCCGCCCTGCGCAGGTCGGGGTTGGACAGATCGCCTTGTGGCAACTAGAAACGGGCGGTAGTGGCAGAGCCAATGTTGAAGAAAAACGCGAAATATCACCTGGGCCAGGTCGTCCGGCATCGCAAGCACCCCTTCCGGGGGGTGGTGTTTGATGTTGACCCCGAATTCTCGAACACCGAGGAATGGTACGAATCCATCCCCGAGGACAGCCGGCCAGAGAGGGAACAGCCGTTCTACCACCTGTTGGCGGAGAACGATCAGACCTATTACATCGCCTATGTCTCGGAACAGAACCTGGTCGCCGATTATTCGGGCGAACCTGTGGATCATCCCGACATCGACGACATGTTCGGCCCGTTCGAAGACGGGTCCTATCCGCTGCACTTCCAGCTGAACTGACGCGAGCCCCGCAGGGCGGCGATTACCCCGCCGTCGGTCGGGCGGGCGGTGCGGCGGGGCGAACCCCGCCTGACACCCTCAATAGCCCATCGCGCAGCCGTCCTTGCGGGGATCGCTGGCGCCTTCCAGCACGCCGCTGTCGTGGATCCGGATCGCCTGCGCACCGCCGATCGGGGCGTCGGGGGTGGCCACGGTATGGCCCATATCGGCCAGCTTCGCGCGCACCGCGTCGGAATAACCGCGTTCCAGGTTGAAGACCCCGGCGTCGGTGAAGCAGCGCGGCGCGTCGATGGCCGATTGCGGGTCCATCCCGAAATCCACCATGTTCGACACCACCCGCGCGTGACCGTTGGGCTGGTAGGCCCCGCCCATCACACCGAACGGCATGTCGACACTGTCGCCGGTGGCCAGCATCGCCGGGATGATCGTGTGCATCGGCCGGTTGCCGCCGATCAGCTCGTTCGGGTGGCCTTCCTTCAGCGTGAAACCGGCGCCGCGGTTCTGGAACAGGATGCCGAATTTCTCGGACGCGATGCCCGACCCGAATCCGTGGAAGATCGAATAGATCAGCGACACGGCCATGCGGTCCTTGTCGACGGCGGTGATATAGATCGTGTCCTTGTGCACCGCTTCGGTCAGGGGGGCCGCCGCGGCCATGGCCTTGTTCGGATCGATCAGCGCGGCCAGCTTGTCGGCCGTGTCCTCGGACAGCATGTGCGCCAGACGGGTGGTGCGGTCGGGGTCGGCGATGAACCGGTTGCGGGCGTCATAGGCCAGCTTGGCGGCCTCGGCCTCGATATGCGCGCGTTCGGCGCCGAAGGGATCCATCGAGGCGATATCGAAGCGCGACAGGATCTTCAGCATCAGGATCGCGGTGGCGCCCTGGCCGTTGGGCGGATGCTCGATCAGGTCCTTGGCCTTGTAGGTGCCGCGCACCGGGGCATCGCTGCGGTGGGTGATCGCGGCGAAATCCTCAAGCGTGTGGGTGCCACCGGCGGCCTGCAGCGCCGCGACCATGTCGTCGGCGACCTCGCCGGAATAGAACGCCTGCGCCCCGTCCTTGGCGATGCGCCTGAGCACCTCGGCCTGGCCGGGGGCATGGAACAGCGTGCCCAGTTCGGGCGCCTTGCCGTTCAGCAGGTAATGCATCCGGCCCGCGCCGTTCAGCTTCTCGGCCTCGACCGGCCAGTCGAAGGCGACGCGGGGGGCGACGGGAATCCCGGCCTCGGCATAGTGGATCGCGGGGGCCAGAATGGCGTCCAGCCCGATTTTTCCCTGTGTTTCCGACAGGTGGCAAAAGGCGTTGATGGCGCCGGGCACGGTGACGGCATGGGGGCTGTAAAGTGGCACGGCGTCCAGGCCCTGCGCCCGCAGCGCCGCGGCCGAGGCGCCCATCGGCGCCTGGCCCGACCCGTTGATCGCCTTCACGCCTTCGCCCGGGCGGCTGTACAGCACAAAGCAGTCGCCGCCGATGCCGGTCATCTGCGGCTCGGCCAGGCCCAGCAGGACGGCGCCGGCGATGGCGGCATCCATGGCGTTGCCGCCGCGCTTGAGGATATCGACGGCGGCGCCGGCGGCCAGGGGGTGCGACGTGGCGACCATGCCGTCCGAGGCGTAAACGGCGGATCGGCCGGGCTGGTGGAAATCGCGCATGTCTTCGAACCCTTTCGCATTTTCGCGCGGAGCCTAGTGCGGGCGCGCGGGAATGCCAAGATGATGCGAAGGGTGTCTGAAGGATGTCGGGGGAGGCGATGCCCCGGCGCCGAGCAAGGGTGGGGGCGTTGATCACGCGGCGCCGGGGGAAGCTGTTTGAAGCTACATGCACAGGTATGGCGGCCGTTCTGGGCGTCAGTGGGGAGCAATTGCGTCAATTCTTGGGCTGCGTGACTGTCGCGCGACGCCGGTCCTGGCCCGATCCGTTGCGCCGTCCGGTCACCGCTGCGCCTTTGGCCGCGCCTCGCCAAGGTCAAAGACCACCACCAACTGGTTCTCCTCGCCATTGCGCGAATACCGGACCTCGCGCGCCACCGAATGGATCAGAAGCCAGCCAAAGCCGCCCTCGGGCAGGTTGCCCCGCGGCACGCTCAGATCGGCGGGCCGGCCCGGCGGCAGGGTCCCGCCGGGCAGCGGGGTGCCGTCATCGCAGATTTCGAACCGCAGAAAGGCGCGGCCCAGCCGGGCGGACAGGCGGATCATCCCGCCAACCTGGCCGCGATACGCATGTTCGACGATATTGTTGATGACCTCGGCCAGGGCGATTTCGACCATGCCGGCGCGTTCGGGGCTCATCTGGTCCGCCAGCCGTCCCATGACACGGGCCAGCGCCTTGCGCGTCCCGATCTCGGTCGCGGGGCTGGTCAGCGACATCACGACGTCGGTTTCGGTCATATCGACCTGTTTCTCCCTCGACATGGGTCCTGCCTCAGTCCCCGGCGGCGGCCAGCGCGTCCTCCACACTTGGATAAAGCGCAAACACCGTGTCCATCCGGGTCAGGCGAAACACCTTGTCCACCGTCGGCGTCAGCCCGGCCAGGTCCAGCCGCCGCCCCGGATCAAGCTGTTTCATCGACGCGACAATGGCGCCCAGCCCGCTGGAATCGATAAAGGCGACCTTGCTCAGGTCCAGGACGATGCGATCGGGGTCCTCGCCCATGGCCTCGCGCATCTCGTCCTTGAAGCGGATGGCCCGGGCGGCATCGATTCGGTCGCTTTCGACAACCACGACCCGCGCCGCCCCCATGTCCGTCGTCACAAGTGCCATCCCGCGCCTCCGCCGCATGATCAGACGGAGGAGGCTAGGCCGCAAACCTTACCATTCCGTATCCCGCCGCCCATTTCCGGGATGCGCGGATCGGCTCTGGGTTGTATTCGGCATTTGGTGTGAAAATTTGTGTTGATTTTTCACTTCGCCGCCTCATGGTGAAAACATGACCAGAATTTTCACCAGATGAGCGCCCTGCCGCCCCATTCGCCTTCGCTGGGCGCCGACCTGCGCGCCCTGCGCCGGGCCCGCGGCCTTACCCTGACCGAACTTGCCGGCCAGATAGACCGGTCCGTCGGCTGGCTGAGCCAGGTGGAACGCGACCTGTCGGCGCCGTCGATCACCGATCTGCGCCAGATCGCCCGCGCGCTTGGCATCCCCGTCTCGCTTCTGTTCGGTCGCGCCGCCGCGCCGGCGGACGAGGCCGGGACCGTGGTGCGCAAGGGCGCGCGCCGGGCGATCGGGTCGGACCAGGCCGGCCTGGTCGAGGAACTTCTGTCGCCCGACCTGACGGACAGCTTCGAAATGGTGCACTGCATCTTCGAACCCCGGTCCCGCATCGGCGAAACCGTCACCCGCCCCACGCAAGAGGTCGGTTACCTGATTTCGGGCCGCCTGCGGCTTGAGGTCGGCGACCGGGTCTACACCATCGAACCCGGCGACAGTTTCCGCATCCGCGGCGAACCCTTCGCCTGGGAAAACCTCCATGACGAACCGGCCGTGGCGATCTGGGTGATCGCGCCCCCGGTCTACTGAAATGGCCGGTCTGCTGACGCCCAACGGGAGGAGAGCCGCATGAGTTTCCACGCTTGGACCGTATTCGCCCTGTTCTGGATCGTGTTCGTGACGACGCCGGGGCCCAACGCGGTCAACTGCATCCAGAACGGCATGAACCTGGGCTTCCGCCGCGCCTTTGTCGGCGTGCTGGGCATCCTGACCCAGGCGACCGCCTTCCTGGTCCTGTCGGCGCTGGGGGTCACCGCGCTGATCGCGGCCTCGCCCACCGGGTTCTTCATCGCCAAGCTGATCGGCGCGGCCTTCCTGATCTGGAACGGCATCCGCACCTGGACGCGCGCCCGCCAGCCCGCGCAGCTGGACCCCAGGCCGTCGCACCACGTCTACCTGCACGCCCTGGCCATCGCCACGATCAACCCCAAAAGCGTCGCCGGATACCTCGCCGCGTTTTCCGCCTTCGTGCAGCCGGACGTGCCGATCCGGGACCAGATGCTGGTCATCGTGCCCACCGCGCTGACGCTGACGACGCTGTCCTACTCCGGCTTCACCCTGCTGGGCGCGCTGATGGGCCGGTCGGCGCTGGTTGCCGTTTTCAACGTCTGGGTCCGCCGGGTGCTGGGCGCCTGTTTCATCATCTACGGCCTGCTGCTGGGCTTCAGTGCTACACCATCGAAGGTTTGACCCCATGCTGACCGGATCCTGCCTGTGCGGTGCCACATCCTTCGAGATCGACGGCGATCTTGCGCCGGGCACCATCTGCCACTGCGGCCAGTGCCGGAAGCAGACCAGCCATGTCTACGCCTCGACCCATATCGCCAAGGCCGCCCTGCGCATGACCAGGGACGACCAGCTGCGCTGGTACGCCGTCAGCCCCATGGCCCGGCGCGGGTTCTGCGGCGCCTGCGGGTCCGTCCTGTTCTGGAACCCCAATGACGAAGACCGGATCTCGGTCTCCATGGGCGCCCTGAACGACCCCCACGAGGGCCGCCTGACCAGGCATATCTTCACCGCCCACAAGGGCCGCCACTACGAGATCGGCGACGATCTGCCCCAGGACCAGGACTGACGCCAGATGAGCACCTTTCCCACAACGGCCCGCGTGGTCATCATCGGCGGTGGCGCGGTCGGCGCCTCCGGCCTGTATCACCTGGCGCAGGCGGGCTGGACCGACTGCGTGCTGCTCGAAAAGAACGAACTGACCGCCGGGTCGACCTGGCATGCGGCGGGCAATGTGCCGACGTTCTCGACCTCGTGGTCGGTGATGAACCTGCAGCGCTATTCGACGGAACTCTACCGCCGGCTGGGGACGCAGGTCGATTACCCGATTAACTACCACGTCACCGGGTCGATCCGGCTGGCCCATTCGGACGAGCGGATGCAGGAATTCGCCCTCGCCAGGGGCATGGGCCGGTCCCAGGGGATGGACATCGACATCCTCGGCCTCGACGAGATCAAGGCGATGTACCCCTTCATCGAACTGCACGACCTGAAGGGTGCCCTTTACGATCCCTGCGACGGCGATATCGACCCGGCCCAGCTGACCCAGGCTTTGGCCAAGGGCGCCCGCGACAAGGGCGCGCGGATCGAACGGTTCTGCCCGGCCACCGGCGTGCGGCGCGAGAACGGCGAATGGATCGTCGAGACGCGCAAGGGAGAGATCCGCTGCGAGATCGTCGTCAACGCCGCCGGCTATTATGCCCAGCGTGTCGGCGAATGGTTCAGGCCCTACGGCGGGCGCACCGTGCCGATGATGGTCATGTCGCACCAGTACCTGCTGACCGACGAGATCCCCGAGCTGGAGGCGTTTTCCGAAGGGGCAGGCCGCAAGCTGCCGCTGCTGCGCGACGTCGACAGTTCGTACTACCTGCGCCAGGAAAAGCACGGCCTGAACCTTGGCCCCTATGAACGCAACTGCAAGGCGCACTGGATCCAGCCCGACGATCCGATGCCCGAGGACTTTTCCTTCCAGCTGTACCCGGACGACCTGGAGCGGCTGGAATGGTATATCGAAGACGCCATGGCCCGCGTGCCCCTGCTGGGCAACGTGGGTGTGAGCAAGGTGATCAACGGGCCGATCCCCTACGCCCCCGACGGCCTGCCCCTGCTGGGCCCGATGCCCGGCGTGCCCAATGCGTTCGAAGCCTGCGTGTTCACCTTCGGCATCGCCCAGGCCGGCGGCGCGGGCAAGGTCCTGGCGGAATGGATCACCCAAGGGCGCACCGAATGGGACATGTGGTCCTGCGACCCGCGACGTTACACCGACTACACCGATCGCGACTATTGCATCGCCAAGGGGATGGAGGTCTATGGCCACGAATACGCCATGCATTTCCCCTGGGCCACATGGCCGGCGGGACGGGATCGCAAGCTGTCGGCGGTGCACGACAAGGTCAAGGCGCTCGGCGGCCAGATGGGCGCCTACAACGGCTGGGAACGGGCCAACTGGTTCGCGCGGCCCGGCGACGACGTCTCGGCGGAAGCCACCCGGACCTGGAACCGCGCCGGCCCGTGGGAGGCCCGAATCCGCGAGGAATGCGAAGCGGTGCGCGACCACGTCGGCGTTCTGGACCTGCCGGGGTTCTCGCGCTTCCACCTGACGGGCGACGGCGCGGGCGACTGGCTGCTGGGCAAGATCGCCGGCGCCCTGCCACGGCCCGGCCGCCTCAACCTCGCCTATTTCCCCGACGACCGCGGCCGGATCGTGACCGAGATGTCGGTGGCCTGCAACGGCGCGGACGATTTCACCCTGATCACGGCGGCCGCGGCCCAGTGGCACGATCACGAATGGCTCGCCCGCGACCTCGCCCCGGGCCTGACGCTCACCGACCGCACGGCCGATCTCTCCACCCTCATCGTCACCGGCCCCGCCTCGCGCGACCTGCTGGCCGTGATCTCCGACGCCGACCTGACCCTGCCCTGGCTCAGCCACCATGCGGCGACGGTCGCAGGCAAACCCGCGGTCCTGGCCCGCGTGTCCTTCGCCGGAGAGCTCGGCTGGGAAGTCCACGCAACACCCGAAAACATGCCCGCGATCTACGACGCGATCATTGATGGCGGGGCAAAACCCTTCGGCATGTGGGCCCTGGACTCGCTGCGGATCGAAAAGGGCTACCGCGCGTGGAAAGGCGATCTGTCCACCGACTACAGCCTGATACAGGCCGCGCTCGACCGGTTCATGACGCTCGACAAGCCCCAGGACTTCCCTGGCAAGGCCGCCCTGCTGAGCGAGAAGCAACAGGGCCCGGCCAAACGCTTCGCAACCCTGATCGTCGATGCCGGCGAAGCCGACGCGCCCTTCATGTCGATCCTCCGGAAAGATGGAGACATCGTGGGAGAGACGACCTCGGGCGCCTGGGGCTACCGGGTGAACGCATCGGTCGCGCTGGCGATGCTGCGCACGGACCTGGCAACGCCCGGAACGGAGCTTGAGGTCGAGATCTACGGCCGCCGCCACAAGGCCGTGGTCCAGCCCGACGGCCCGCTGTGGGATCCGGCCAACGCGCGGATCCGGGCATGACCGCCGCCGACCACCTCGCGGCCCTTGCCGACCGTCGCGACGAAGGTCGCCGTTCCGCTGGGGTATTTGAAAAGAGAAAGAAGCAGCAGTCGTACAATGACCCGCCCCCCAGTCTTCTTCTTGGCCCAAATACCTCATCCGACGGCCGCCACCCGCGCCGCCGCCGGACCATGAGGCACGACCATCCCCTTCACCTTTGTCCAAATACTTCAACCCAACCGTTCCAAGCCGCGCAAAGGTCCGTTAAATGAGCCTGCCTTCCCACGCCCGTGTCGTCATCATCGGGGGCGGCGTCATCGGCTGTTCCGTCGCCTATCACCTCACCAGGCTCGGCTGGCGCGACGTCCTTCTGCTGGAACGCAAGCGCCTGACCTCCGGCACCACCTGGCATGCCGCCGGTCTGATCGCGCAGCTGCGTTCGTCGGCCAACATGACAAGGCTCGCGAAATACAGCCAGGAACTATATGGCAGCCTGGAAGATGAAACCGGGCTGGCCACAGGGTTCAAGCGGGTGGGTTCCATCACCGCCGCCCTCACCGGGGAACGGCTGGAGGAACTTCACCGCAACGCTGCCATGGCCCGTGCCTTCGGTGTGGATGTCGAGGAGATCTCTGCCGCCGAGATCGGCGAGCGGTATCCGCATCTCAACCTCGACGGTGTCACCGGGGGCGTCTGGCTGCCCAGGGACGGGCAGGGGGATCCGGCCAATATCGCGCTTGCGCTTGCCAAGGGCGCGCGCAACCGTGGCGCCAGGATCGTCGAGGGGGCAAAGGTCACCCATGTGGCGCGCCATGGCCGCCGGGTGAATGCGATCACGGCCGAGACCGACGAGGGCCTGCAGACTGTCACCTGTGACATGATCGTCAACTGTGCCGGCCTCTGGGGGCACCAGGTCGGGCGCATGGCCGGGATCAACGTGCCGCTTCAGGCCTGCGAGCATTTCTATGTCGTTACCGAGGCCATCGCCGGGCTGACGCAACTGCCGGTCCTGCGGGTGCCGGACGAATGCGCCTATTACAAGGAAGACGCCGGCAAGATGCTGCTGGGCGCCTTCGAACCGGTGTCCAAACCCTGGGGCCCGCCGCGCGAGGATTTCGAATTCGACCAGCTTCCCGAGGATTTCGACCATTTCGAGCCCATTCTCGAACAGGCGATCAACCGTGTGCCCATGCTGGCCGAGGCCGGGATCCACACGTTCTTCAACGGACCGGAAAGCTTTACGCCCGACGACGCCTATCACCTGGGTCTTGCGCCCGAGATGGACAATGTCTGGGTCGCCGCCGGCTTCAACTCCGTCGGGATCCAGTCCGCCGGTGGCGCCGGGATGGCGCTGGCCGAATGGATGGAGACCGGCGAGAAGCCGTTCGACCTGGGCGATGTGGACATCGCCCGAATGCAGCCCTTTCAGGGGAACCGCCGCTACCTGCGCGAACGGGCCACCGAAACGCTGGGCCTGCTGTATGCCGACCATTTCCCGTTCCGCCAGAAGGCCACCGCGCGCGGCATCCGCCGCAGCCCGTTCCACGCGCAGCTGGCCGAAAACGGCGCCGTCTTCGGCGAACTCGCCGGCTGGGAACGGCCCAACTGGTTCGCCCGACCCGGCCAGGCGGCGGAATATGAATACAGCTGGAAGCGCCAGAATTTCTTCGCCAACGTGGCCGAGGAACTGAACGCCGTGCGCACCGGCGTCGGCATGTACGACATGTCCTCCTTCGGCAAGCTGCGCGTCGAGGGGCCGGATGCCGAAGCCTTCCTCAACCGGCTGTGCGGCGCGAACATGAGCGTGCCGGCGGGCAAGATCGTCTATACCCAGATGCTCAATGTCGCCGGCGGGATCGAGGCCGACATCACCGTCACCCGCCTGTCGGAAACCGCCTATCTTGTCGTCACCCCCGCCGCCACGCGGCTGGCCGATGAAACCCGCCTGCGCCGCCATGTCGGCGAGTCGCGCGTCGTCATCACCGATGTGACCGCCGGCGAAGGTGTGCTGGCCGTCATGGGACCGAAGGCACGCGATCTGATGCAGGCCGTGTCGCCCAACGACTTTTCCAATGCCGTGAACCCCTTTGGCACCGCGCAGGAGATCGAGCTGGGCCTGGGCCTCGCCCGGGTTCACCGGGTGTCCTACGTGGGCGAGTTGGGGTGGGAGATCTATGTGCCCTCCGACATGGCCGGCCACGCGTTCGAGACCCTGGCCGAGGCCGGCGCGGGCATGGGGCTGAAGCTGTGCGGGATGCACATGATGGATTGCGCCCGGGCCGAGAAGGCCTTCCGCCATTTCGGCCATGACATCACCGCCGAGGATCACGTGCTTGAGGCGGGGCTGGGCTTTGCCGTGAAGACCGACAAGCCCGATTTCATCGGCCGCGCGGCGGTTCTGGAGAAGAAGGAGCGCGGGCTGGACCGCCGCCTGCTGCAGTTCCGCCTGTTGGACCCCGAGCCGCTGCTGTATCACAACGAACCGATCCTCAGGGATGGCGAGATCGTTGGGCATCTGACCTCGGGCGCCTACGGGCATCACCTGGGGGCGGCGGTCGGCATGGGCTACGTGCCCTGCTGGGGGGAAGAGAACAGATCGATCCTGGCCTCGGGCTACGAGATCGACGTGGCCGGCACGCGGGTAAGGGCCGAAGCGTCGCTGCGGCCGTTCTACGACCCAAGGTCGGACCGCGTCAGGGCATGACCCGACCCCGGGAAGATACGCCGGCAGGGTTTGCCTATGCGATCGGCGCCTATCTCTCGTGGGGGGCCTTGCCGCTTTACATCAAGGCGGTCGATCACATCCCCGCGGCCGAGGTGCTGGCCCACCGCATCCTCTGGTCGGTGCCGATCGCCGGGGCGGTGGTGCTGGTCACGGGGCGGACGCGGGACCTGTGGATCGCCCTGCGGACGCCGCGCTACCTGGCCATGGCGGCGCTGACGGCGGCGCTGATCACGATCAACTGGGGGATCTACATCTGGGCGGTGTTCCATGGCCGCGCGGTCGACACGGCGCTGGGATATTACATGAACCCATTGTTCAGCATCGTGATCGGCGCGCTGGTGCTGGGCGAACGGCTGACCCGGCTGCAGGGGGCCGCGGTGGGCATCGCGGCGGTCGCGGTGGCGATCCTGGCCTTCGGGTCGGGCGAGGTGCCGGTGGTGGCGTTGGGCATCACGGTCAGCTGGGGGATCTACGCCTATTTCAAGAAACAGCTGCCCATCGGCCCGAACCAGGGGTTCCTGCTTGAGGTCCTCATCCTGTCCGGTCCGGCCCTTGCCCTGGTCTGGGTGCTGAGCGCGCGGGGAGAGGCGCATTTCGGCGTTTCCTGGCCCGACAGCTGGCTTCTGATGCTGGGCGGGCCGGTGACGGCAACGCCGCTATTGCTGTATGCCAACGGGGCCAAGCTGCTCAGGCTCTCGACCATCGGCATCCTGCAATACATCTCTCCCACGCTGATCTTCCTGTTTGCCGTGCTGATCTTTGGCGAACCGGTGGGCCTGGCCCGCGCCATCGCCCTGCCGATGATCTGGGCGGCGCTGGTGCTTTATTCCCTGTCCCTGATCCGCGAGACCTCTGCCAACCGTCACACCCCCAGGGTCTGATGCGCAGGCAGCGGGCAGGAGTGGCGGGCATGCACGCCCGCCGCCCCTGCCCGCTGCTTTGCCCCTAGGGTAACCGTTGCACGCAGGCGGACAGGGTCTATCATCCCGCGGTCATCGCATTGCAGGAGCTGCCGCCCATGTCGAACGCCTCGTCCTCGAACGCCCATCCGATCTGGTCCCTGGTCGAGGCGGCCGCGCCGCGCCTCGTCGACCTGTCCCACAAGGTCTGGGCCACGCCCGAAACCTGTTATGCCGAACGCCAGTCAGTGGCCGCCCATGCCGAGGAACTGCGCGCCCAGGGCTTCGACGTCACCGAGACCCCCGCCGGCATCCCCACCGCCGTCATCGGCGAGGCGGGATCGGGCGGGCCGGTCATCGCCTTCCTGGGCGAATTCGACGCGCTTGCGGGGCTGTCGCAGCAGGCCGACGTCGACGAACAGGCGCCGCTGGAAGACGGGGCCAACGGCCATGGCTGCGGTCACAACCTGCTGGGCTCGGCGTCGATGCTGGCCGCCGTTGCCGTGCGTGACTGGCTGAAGGAGACCGGCACGCCCGGCACCGTGCGCTATTATGGCTGTCCGGCGGAAGAGGGCGGCGCAGGCAAGACGTTCATGGTGCGCGACGGGCTGTTTTCCGACGTGGACATCGCCATCACCTGGCACCCGAATTCGCTGCCGATCATCCTGAAGGGATCGTCGCTGGCCAACACGCGCGTCGATTACACCTTTACCGGGCGGGCCGCCCATGCCGCCGGCGCGCCGCACCTGGGCCGGTCCGCGCTGGACGCGATGGAGCTGATGAACATCGGCGTGAACTACCTGCGCGAACACATGCCCGACAGCGCCCGCGTTCATTACGCGATCATCGACGGCGGCGGGATTTCCCCCAACGTGGTCCAGTCGCGCGCCAAGGTCCGTTACGTGATCCGGTCCGAAACCGTGCCGGAAATGCTGAACCTGATCGAGCGGGTCAACAAGGTCGCCGACGGCGCCGCGCTGATGACCGAGACGTCGGTGACCAAGGAGGTCCTTGCCGCCGTGTCGAACCTGGTGCCCAACCGGCCCCTGTGGGAGGCGATGCAGAAGAATTACGAGACCCTGGGCCCCGTCCCCTTCGATGCCGAGGACGAGGAATATGCCGCCCGCTTCCAGGCCACGCTGTCGCCCGAGGATATCGCCAACGCCTGGCGCAGCGCGGGTCTGACGGCGCGACCGGGCAAGATCCTGGCCGATTTCGTGCCCCCCGCCGACGCGCCCGCCGTGCCGCTGGGCGGGTCGTCTGATGTGGCGGATGTGTCCTGGGTGGTGCCGACGGTGCAGCTGATGGATGCGACGTCGGCCATCGGGACGCAGCTGCATTCCTGGCAGATGGTCGCGCAGGGCAAGAGCAGCCCGTCCGCCAAGGGGATGATCCATGCCGCGCAGGTGATGGCGATGACCGGGGTGGACGTGATCCTGGATGCCGGGCTGAGGGAACAGGCCTGGGCCGATCTGCGCGCCCGGGGCGGGGCCGAAGGGTATATCTGTCCGCTGACCGCCGAGGCGGTGCCGCCGGTCAAGGCGATGGCCGCCGAATAATGTCCCACGCGTGGGACATCCGGCCGCTGTAATGTTTTCAAGGCCTTGCAGCGGCGGATTTACCAATTGTTAGGATCTGCCGCAGGTGAAACCGGTTCCGCTGCGGCGGATGTCCTGCCGCCGGAGGCGCCCGCGCCCCGGCTTTGTCCCGCAAACCCTGGCCGTTTCCCGTCCCCGGCCAGCTGGCCGGATCCGGCGGGTGGCGTCCGGCGGGCCGACAGTCTGCGCGGGCGGCGAATCCGACGGAGACCTTCCTGGGGCCCGGGTTGCAGCCGATGTTGCGCCTTTTGGCGGAAAGGCTTGCCCTTGCCGGTTCGCGCAGTGCGCGACGACACTTGAAGCCGCCATTCGAAAAGCTTGCAGCGAAATCCCCTCTGCGCCCAGAGTCGCCTGTCAAGCAAGGCGCAGCACGTTCCATGGCTTGAACAGGCAGAGCGCAAGTCGGACTTGCGCCATGGGTTCGAAGGCACCCCCGGCCAAGGCGAGAGCGGACATTCATCGCTTGATCCGGGTCCCCCCTTTGTCATTCGGGACATCAAGGCGCACGTCACGCCATGCGAACGGCTTCCCTGCGTCCATGCCGCCGCCATCATTTTAATACAGTCATTGTCCGCGACCGGTTTGCCGAGTGCCTGACCTGTGCCAGACTGGCAGATGTTCAGTCGGTCACCGTCATGATTGGAATGTGTGAAATGCGTAAGTTAATCATCAACACCGTTGCAACCGTCGCGCTCTTGTCGTCACCCGCCCTGTCCCAGGAAACGGACAGGCCCAATATCCTGGTGATCTGGGGCGATGATGTCGGCATGTGGAACATCTCGGCCTATCATCGGGGCATGATGGCGGGCGAGACACCCAACATCGACCGTATCGCCGCAGATGGCATGTTGTTCATGGATCATTATGCGCAGGCGTCCTGCACCGCCGGGCGCGCGGCCTTCATCACCGGGCAGTATCCGCTGCGGGTCGGTCTGTCGACGGTGGGGTTGCCGGGCGCGCCACAGGGCCTGTCGACCGAGGACCCGACGCTGGCCGAAATGCTGAAGCCGCTGGGGTATCGCACGGGCCAGTTCGGCAAGAACCACCTGGGAGACCGGGATGAACACCTGCCGACGAACCACGGTTTCGACGAGTTCTTCGGCATTCTCTACCACCTGAACGCCGGCGAATACCTGGAACAGCCGGATTATCCCGCGCAGGCCTTCGAAGACGCGGGTTTGGCACAGCGTGGCATGATCCACAGTTTCGCCACCGAGGACGGCGGCCAGCAGATCGAAGACCTGGGCCCCTTCGGGCAGGAGGTGCAGCGCCACCTGGACCAGGACGTTCTGGAGGAAAGCAAGCGGTTCATCACCGAGGCGGTCGAGGCCGACGCGCCCTTCTTTGTCTGGCACAACACCACGCGGATGCATTACCGCACCAACCTGGACGATCATTACGACGGGATCTCAGGCACCGGGAACGTCTATGCCGACGGCATGGTCGAGCTGGACGATGACGTGGGCGAGCTGCTGGCGCTGCTGGACGAGCTGGGCGTGGCCGACAACACGATGGTGATGTTCTCGACCGACAACGGGGCGGCGTCGAATTCCTGGCCCGATGGCGGCAATCAGCCGTTCCGGGGCGAAAAGGGCGTCGGCGGGTACGAGGGCGGCTTCAAGGTGCCGATGATGGTCAAGTGGCCCGGCCTTATTCCCGCAGGCACCACCACCGGCGAACTGATGACCATGGAGGACTGGATCCCCACGATCATGAGCCAGCTGGGCGAGCCGGATCTGAAGGCGCAGCTTCTGGAAGGCACCGAGATCGGCGACAAGTCCTTCAGGGTGCACCTGGACGGCTACGACCAGGCGCCCATCCTCACGCAGAGCGGCCCGTCCAACCGGCAGGAATTCTTCTTTTTCACCGAGACGACATTCCACGGGTTGCGCTTTGGTGAATGGAAGTTCCTGTTCACCAACCAGGACCGGTGGTTCAACGGTCAGCAATACGAGATGACCTCGCCGTTGATCACGCGGCTGGACCTGGACCCGTTCGAAAGGTTCCACGAGGCGCGCGGCTTTGACGAATGGCAGGAGAACCGGTCCTGGGCGATCGGCCCGGCGCTGGGCCTGGTGAACCAGTTCGTGGCGTCCTTCGAGGACTTCCCGCCGCGGATCGCGAGCTTCTCGACCTCGGTCGAGGACATGTCGAACCAGATCATGCAGGCAGCGCCGCCGCCGCAGTGACCGTCGTCTGCATCCCACAGAGCTGCGGCACCCGGATTGCAGGATCCGGGTGTCTGCGTTTCGTCCGCCGTGCGTGAAGGCCATGACACACAGATACTGGCGGAGGTGGCCCTTGCTGTCGTTCCCCGACGGTCTGTCGACTGCAGTGTTGTGCGCATCGGTGCCTTCGGGTGGGTTAGGTGTGGCCGAGCCGCAGCGAGCGGCAGCAAAGTCCCGCCCTGCCCACGCCTGCACCCGTTTCAGCGGCGGGCCGCTTTGGCATGGTTCGCCCGCACGGGCTTGGCGCCTGACGAAGGGGCGGACCCGTGTGGGGCTGTCGGGCTGGGCATCCGTGGCGCTTTGACCGCCTTTCCGCCGGGGCCGGGGCCGGGGCCGAGGCCCTGGTGGAAAGGCGGCGACCCGGGTTGCATCTTGGCGCCTGATCCCCGACATCAGGTCCTACCAAGGCCCTGAAAGGAGCATCCCCCATGAGCACCCCGATGCATGGCGAATACAAGGTGCCCGGCGGCAAGCTGGTGGTCGCGGACCTGGAGGTCGTGGACGGCAAGCTGGCCGATGTCCGCATCTCGGGCGACTTCTTTCTTGAACCGGCCGAGGCGATTGCCGACATCGCCGCGGCGCTGAACGGGTTGCCCGCCGATGCCACGTCCGAGGATATCGTCGCGGCGCTGGACCAGGGGCTGCCCAGGGGCACCGCGCTGGTGGGGTTCAGCGTCGAAAGCATCGCCATCGCGATCCGCCGCGCGCTGGGCGTCGCGCGGACCTGGCGGGATTTCGAATGGCAGATCGTCGACACCGGCCCGGTGCCGCCCGCCATGCACCTGGCGCTGGACGAGGTCCTGTCGCGCGCCGTCGCGAAAGGCAGCCGGGCGCCGACGCTCAGGTTCTGGCAATGGGACCGGCCCGCGATCATCATCGGCAATTTCCAGTCGCTGAAGAACGAGGTCGACATGGACGCCTGCCGCGACCACGGCGTCACCGTGGTGCGCCGGGTCACCGGGGGCGGCGCGATGTTCGTCGAACCGGGATCGACCATCACCTATTCGCTGTATGCCCCGGCCGAGCTGGTCGAGGGCATGGATTTCGCCGCGTCCTATGCCTTTCTGGACAACTGGGTGCTGCAGGCGCTGAACGATGTGGGGATCGAGGCCTATTACAAGCCGCTGAACGACATCGCCTCGCCCAAGGGCAAGATCGGCGGGGCGGCGCAGAAACGCTACGGCGCGGGCGCGGTGCTGCACCATGCCACGATGGCCTACGACATGGACGGCGCGAAGATGGAGCAGGTGCTGCGGATCGGGCGCGAGAAGATTTCCGACAAGGGCATTGCCTCGGCCGCCAAGCGGGTCGATCCGGTGCGCAGCCAGACCGGCATGTCGCGCGAAGAGGTGACGGAGCGGATGATCGCGACGTTTACCCGGCTGAACGGCGGTGCGCCGGGCCATGTCACGCCCGAGGAATGGGGCGAGGCCGAAAAGCTGGTGGCCGAGAAATTCGCGACCGAGGCCTGGCTGACCAATGTGCCCTGACCGGGCGGCTATGGCTATAGCTATGGCTATAGCTATGGCTATGGCGGGCCTCGGCGGGGCCTCGTCCCGGTCCACGGGCCCCCTGGCGGGCGCGGCATGGCTTGCCATCGGGGGGCGCGCGGGGCTAAGCCCGGGGCCATGACCTCTGCGCCCGAACTTACCGATTACGCGCCGCCCGACGGGCCGCTGACCATCCTGCATGACGACCATGAACTGCTGGTGCTGGACAAGCCCGCCGGGTTGCTTTCGGTGCCGGGCAAGGGCGAACACCTGGCCGATTGCCTGCTGAGCCGCCTGCAGGCGGCGTTCCCCGAGGCGCTTCTGGTGCATCGGCTGGACCGGGATACATCCGGCGTGATGGTCTTTGCCCGGTCGCCGCATGCGCAGCGCCACCTGGGCCTGCAGTTCGAAAAGCGGATGACGAAAAAGACCTATGTCGCGCGGGTCTGGGGCAGGCTGGAACCCAGGACGGGCACGGTCGACCTGCCGCTTATCGTGGACTGGCCGAACCGGCCGTTGCAGATGGTCTGCCACGAAACCGGCAAGCAGGCGGTGACCGACTGGCGGGTCCAGCGCTACGACGGCGACACGACACGGGTCAGGCTGATGCCCAAGACGGGGCGGTCGCACCAGCTGCGGGTGCACATGCTGGCGCTTGGCCATCCGATCCTGGGCGATCCGTTCTATGCGCAAGGGCCGGCGCGCGACGCGCCCCGGATGATGCTGCACGCCGAAGAGCTGCGGCTGAAACATCCCGACGGCGGGCGGTCGATGAGCTTTCGGTCCACACCGGACTTTTAAGGGATCTGCCGGGGTCTGACCCCTGGCAGGGGCGGTCCGGGGGGATCCGGGCGGCATGCCGCGCCCTGGCGCGGGCAAGGACGTGCGCCGCAGGCGCGCCGCCGGATCACGTCTGAATTACGTCGCAACAGGGCGCGCCGGCAGGAAGCTGTCGATCGGAAAGTCGCAATCGCCGTCGTCGGCGCAGAACGGGCTGCGGCCCAGGGCGTGTTCCATCACCGCCCCCAGAGCCGACATCGCGTCCAGCGCCGGCCCCATCGGCAGGTCCGGCGGCGCGGCCGTCATCGACGCGGCCAGCGTCGCGCCACAGGCGCGGGCGACCGTGGCGCCGGACTGGATGGTTTCGAACGGGGCCAGCATGTCGACCTGGCCCTGCATCGCCAGGGCGGCGCCGGCATCGGGCAGCGACAGGCGGGCGACA
Organism: Marinibacterium anthonyi; assembly: GCA_003217735.2. Classification (GTDB taxonomy): domain Bacteria; phylum Pseudomonadota; class Alphaproteobacteria; order Rhodobacterales; family Rhodobacteraceae; genus Marinibacterium; species Marinibacterium anthonyi. The sequence goes on from CP031585.1 coordinate 256,456, forward strand.
TAGGACAGCATGGCGTTTATGCGGGCGGTGCCGGCGGGGGTCAGGGCATCGTCGCCGAACGCCCGTTGGATCGTGGCGGTCGCCTCGAGCACGCCGGCCAGGTCCAGCATCGCGGCGGGCGACATCGGCAGGCGCGGCATCGGGATCGATGCCAGGTCGTTCAGCAGCTCCATCGCCGCTGACGGGAAGCCGGCCGTATTGGCCGGGGGCAGGCCCAGCGGCTCGTGCATGGTATCCATCCCCGCCATGGCCGCGAACTGCCCGGCCAGCGCCACCTGGTCGGAGGACATGGCAAAGGGCTGGATCGGCGCCTGCGACAGGTCGACGGCCAAGTGCATGGCAGACGTATAGGTGGCGCGCGGGTCGCCCAGGCTTTCGGCGACGACGAATTGCCCGTCGACCCCGGCCAGCGCCAGCGGGCAAAGCCCCTGCGCCCGCAGGGCCAGCGTCAGCCGGGCGGCGGCGGTCAGGCGGTCGAATTGCGGGGTCTTCATGGCCATCAGCGGGGCGGCGGCGGGCAGGGGGCCGGCGGCGAAGCTGACGAGGGTCTGCCTGATCGCGGCGATCAGGCGGTCGGGCTGCGCGAAGGGAAACATCGACCCCTGCAGCCCCAGCTTCATCACGGCCGACACCAGCGGCCCGGCGCCCATCGGCAGGCGGCGGGGCAGGGTCACCGAAGGGGCGCTGGCCTGCATGGTCGCGCGCATCCAGGCCTCGGCGCCCATGTCGGGCAGGGCCTGGGCCAGCGTCATGTCGGCGCGGGCGCCCGACCCGGGGTCGTCGAGCGCGAGGATATCGGCGAGCTGCGACAGCTGCGGCGGGATCGCCCGGATCCGCAGCGGTTCGGGCGGGGCAAGCGCGGTCAGCGCGTCGGCCGGGGTGCAACAGAAACAGGGCATCTCAGCATGTCCCGGGCTTTGGGGCGCGGCTCACCCGCCGATCAGAACGGTCGGCGCACCCACGACGATGGATCCGCCGTGCGCGGTCATGTCCCCGATCCGCGCGGCGGGCAGGTTGTTGACCAGCACGGTCATGGAACACTTCACCAGAACATCCGGCGGGCCCACGCAGGTGGCCATGTCGGACAGACGGGCCTGGGGCAGGCCGACGGTCAGGACGGTGACGGAACAGGGAGGAATGATCGGTCCGCCCACATGGGGGATCGGGGGGACGCCCGGCGTAATCATCGGGCAGACATGCATATCGGACACGCGGGCGGCCGGCATACCCATGGGAAATCTCCTTCAAACAATACGAAGAATGTAGGAACTGCCCGTGGTCTTGCAAGTGGAGATGGAATGAGCGGTTTCGGACCACCCGTCGGGCGGTCCGACCGGGGGGCGGCGGGGGCGGGGCTGGGTGAGCAGGCTCACCCAGCCCCGCCCCCGCCGCCATCGCCTTGATCAGACGTGGTACATTGGGCGCTTACTCGGCGGCCAATCGGCGCTTACTCGGCGGCCCTATTCGGCGGCCCAACCCGAGACGGCCTTGATCTCGAGGAAATCCTCGATCCCGTAAGCGCCGCCTTCGCGACCGTTGCCGGATTGCTTCATGCCACCAAAGGGCGACCCGGCGCCCCGCGACTTGCCGTTGATCTCGACCATGCCGGACCGCAGCTGGCGCGCGACGCGGGCGGTGCGGTCGGTATCCGTGGACTGGATATAGTTGGTCAGGCCGTAGACCGTGTCGTTGGCGATCTCGACGGCCTCTTCCTCGGTGTCGAACGGGATGATCGACAGCACGGGGCCGAAGATCTCGGTCCGGGCGATGGTCATCTGGTTGTTGACGTCGGCAAAGACCGTGGGCTTGACGAAAAAGCCCTTGTTCAGACCGTCCGGACGGCCCGTGCCACCGGCGACCAGGCGTGCGCCCTCGTCGATGCCGGCCTGGATCAGGTCCTGGATCTTGCCCCACTGGGTCGCGTTGACCACCGGGCCGATGTGCTTGCCTTCCTGGCTGGCGGGGCCGACGGTGATCGAATTGGCGACCTCGGCCGCGGTTTCGACGGCCATGTCGTAGATGTCCTTCTGCACCAGCATCCGCGAGGGCGCGTTGCAGGACTGGCCGGTGTTGTTCATCATGTGGCGCACGCCGCGCTGGACCGCCTTTTCATCGGCATCGGCAAAGACCAGATTTGCCCCTTTGCCGCCCAGTTCCAGGTGGACCTTCTTCAGCGTGTCGGCCGCGTTCTTGGAGATCGCGGTGCCGGCGCGGGTCGAGCCGGTGAAGCTGACCATGTCCACGTCCGGATGGCCCGACAGCTGCGTGCCGACGCCGGTGCCGTCGCCGTTGACCAGGTTGAAGACACCGGCGGGGAACCCCGCGTCATGCACCATCTGGGCGAAGACCATCGCGTTCAGCGGGCTTTCTTCGGACGGTTTCAGCACCATGGTGCAGCCGGCAATGGCGGCGGCGCCGAATTTCAGCGTGATCTGGTTTTCCGGCCAGTTCCACGGCGTGATCAGCGCGCAGACGCCGACCGCTTCCAGGATGATCCGGTCGTTGGGCGCATGCTCGCCCAGGGGTTTCTCGAACTTGAACTCCTTGGCGGCCTTGATGAAATTGCTCAGGTGCCATGTTCCGGCCGTGACCTGCTGCTGGCGGGCCATGTCGATCGGTGCGCCCATCTCGACCGAAGTCGCCTGGGCCAGCTCCTCGAGCCGCTCCTGGTAGATCTCGAGCAGTTTTTCCACCAGCGCGATGCGCTCGGCTGCGGGCGTGGCCATCCAGCCGGGCAGGGCGGCCTTGGCGGCGGCAACGGCGGCGTCGGTGTCGGCCTGATCGCCCAGCGAAATCACCGCGCAGGGCTCTTCGGTCGAGGGATCGATGACCTGGTGATCCTTCGGCGCAACCGGGTCGACCCACTGGCCGTTGATGTAGAACTGACGCTTTTCGATCATGCGGATGAACTCCTCTCACATGCAGTCTCCCGGTTACGGAACCGGCTTCGCGCGCACTCTGTCACCCGCCCCGGCAAGGGGCAAGGGCAGCGCGGCGGGCAGCGGGGTTGCACGCCGGGGACCGCCGGACGGGGCCGGTCGCGACACCGTGTCGCCGGGGCGGGGGATCTGGACAAACTGCTGTCAGAGCGTACCTAGAAGACGAACCGAACCCGACAGACCAGGAGGATTCCCATGGGCCTGCGCATCAACGACACCGTCCCGAATTTCACCGCCGAGACCGACCAGGGCACGATCACCTTCCACGACTGGATCGGTGACAGCTGGGCGATCCTGTTCTCGCATCCCAAGGATTTCACGCCGGTCTGCACCACCGAATTCGGCGCCGTGGCGCAGTTGGCCGATGAATGGGCCAAGCGCGGTACCAAGGTGATCGGCGTATCGGTCGACGGGGTCGAGCAACACAAGGGCTGGAAGGGCGACATCGCGTCCGTTGCGGGCACCGAGGCCAGTTTCCCGATCGTCGCCGATATCGACCTGGCCGTGTCGAAGGCCTTCGACATGCTTCCGGCCGAAGCCTACCTGCCCGACGGCCGCACCCCGGCCGACACGGCGACGGTGCGGTCGGTCTTCATCATCTCGCCCGACAAGAAGCTGCAGTTGACCATGACCTACCCGATGTCGGTGGGCCGGAACTTTGCCGAGGTGCTGCGGGCGCTCGACGGGCTGCAGCGGACGTGGGGGCAGCCGCTGGCGACGCCGGCCAACTGGCAGACCGGGCAGGATGTCATTGTCGCCCTGTCGCTGGACGATGCGGCGGCCGAGGCCAAGTACGGCGCATTGGAAAAGAAGCTGCCGTACCTGCGGTTCGCCAAGGATCCCGAGTGAGGCATGTTTGGGGGGCTTTGCCCCACAGTGCTTTAATTCGGGGGGCTTTGCCCCACAGCACCTTAATTCGGGGGGCTTTGCCCCCCGGGCCCCCCAGGGGTATTTGAGAAGAGAAAGAAGCATAAGGCGCGCCCTGCTGCTTCTTTCTCTTCTCAAATACCCCGGATCAGCCTCCGCCGATGAGCGCGCCGGCTGCAAAGACAAGTGCGCCGCCCACCACGACCTGAAGCGATGCCCGCCAGAATGGCGTCTGCATGAAGCGGTTCTGAATCCAGGCGATGGCCCAGAGTTCGCAGAACACCACCGAGATCGCGATGATCGTGGCGGTCCAGAAATCGGTGATCAGGTAGGGCAGGGCGTGGCCCAGCCCGCCGAGCGTCGTCATCACGCCCGACGCCACCCCCCGTTTCAACGGCGATCCGCGGCCCGAGAGGACGCCGTCGTCCGAGGCGGCCTCGGTGAAGCCCATGGAGATGCCCGCGCCCACCGATGCGGCGAGGCCGACGAGGAAGGTGGTGTGGCTGTTCTGGGTGGCGAAGGCGGTGGCGAAGATCGGGGCGAGCGTCGAGACCGAGCCGTCCATCAGGCCCGCCAGCCCCGGTTGCACCCAGGTCAGCACAAATTGCCGGTGGGCGACCAGGGCCTCGTCCTCGGCATCCTTGGCGCCGACGTTCATTTCCTCGGCCCTGAGCGCGATGGCCTCGTGCCCGGCCTCGGCCGCCGCCAGGTCGCCCAGCAGCTTGCGCGTGTCCGCGTCGCGGGCCCGGCTGGCGGCGTTGAGGTAGAATCGATGAGCGTCGCGTTCCATCATCACCGCCTCTTCGCGGATCCGTTCGATCGAGAGGTTCTCGACCAGCCAGACGGGGCGGCGGTTGTAGTAGCCCGCCACGTGTTCGCGCCGGATCAGCGGGATCGTGTCGCCGAAGCGCGCCTTGTGGCGGGCGATCAGGCGTTGGCGGTGGCCGTCTTCCTCGGTGGCCATGGTGTCGAAGATCGCCGCCGAATGGGGGAATTCGGGGCGCAGGCGTTCGGCGTAGGTCCGGTAGATGCGCGCGTCGTCCTCTTCGGACGAAATGGCGAGGGCGAGGATTTCCTGTTCGGTCAGGTCGTCGAACCGCTTGCGGGCAGAGAGGATGGGGATCATGGCTGGGCTCCTGGACGGGCGTGGCTGATCAGGGTGTTAACCGGGACTTCACGGCGTGTCAGCGTTCGCCGGCAGAGCGTGCCAGGCGTTCGAGGCCCGGCCGGCCGACCAGGTGGACCTTGCCGCGTTCCTGTTCGACCCAGCCGCGGCGGTGGAATTCGGACAGGGTGCGCGAGACGACCTCGCGCGCGGTGCCCAGTTCGCTGGCCAGCACCTGGTGGGTGGCATGCACGGTGTCGGTGTCGTCGGCCAGTTCCAGCAGCCGGGCGGCCAGGCGCACGTCCATGCGCTGGAAGACGATGTCGTCAATCAGCGTGAACAGGTCGGTGATCCGGCGGGAATAGGCCTTGAAGATGAATTCGCGGAAGATCGGCGAGCGGCCCGCCAGGTCGTCGAAGGTGGCGCGGGGGATGGCCACGGCGCGCACGTCGGTTTCGGCGATGCCGTCGGCTGAATAATCCTCGAACGCCAGCATGCAGGCCGTCGTCAGCACGCAGCTTTCGCCGGCGTGGACGCGGTACAGGAAGACCTCGCGCCCGGTGTCGGATTTCTGCTGGACGCGCACGGTGCCGTCCAGAAGCAGCAGCAGGTTGTCGGCGGACTGGCCCGGCGCGAAGATCTGGGTGCCGGCGGGCACCTCGACCACCTGGCTGCCGGCGATCAGGTCCTGCTTGATGGCGTCGGGCAGCCGCGCGAGCCCCTCGAAGCGGTCGATCCAGCTGTCCGCTGCTGTCACCATGGTCCGGTCCTTCAACATTGTCGTTCCAGGGACAGTGATATCACGACGGGAGGGGCATGTGGGCCGGGATATGGGGCGGGATGTCCCGCCCCATCCAGTGACACGGCGTCGCGTACGGGCTGTCAGTCTTCGGAATCGTCGCCAAGGAAGCGGGTGGTGTAAAGCGGTTCGCCCAGCCGGTCGATCAGGTCCAGCTGCAGTTCCAGCCAGGCCTTGTGGCCTTCCTCGTCCAGGGCGATGGTTTCGAACAGCTTGCGCGTGCCGATATCGCCGACCTCGCCGGCATGGGCCGCGGCCTTGGTGTAGAAGGTCAGCGCGTCTTCTTCGTCCGTCAGGTCCGACTTGAACATGCCGGCAAGGGATTCGGCCTTTTTCGGCGGGTTTTCAAAGGCCATGTCGGGGTCGCCCTTGAGGAATACCAGCCGGGCGAGGAAGGCGTCGGAATGGCCCAGCTCTTCGGCCATTTCCTCGCGCATCTTGGCGGCGAGGCCGACCAGCCCCCAGTCTTCCAGCACATGGGCGTGCAGCTGGTACTGGTGCGCGGCCGTCAGTTCCATCTTGAGGGCCTTGTTGAGGTATTCGATCGTCTTGTCGTTGGGCATCGGACAATCTCCCTTTCTGCCATTTAAGGTAAACCGCGCGGGCAGGGGGCTTGGTTCCCCTGGCAGCCCGCCCGCGCGGCTTTGGTCACTCGTTATCGGCCTCGTCGGCCATCCTGCGGTCGTTCTGCATTTCCAGGTACATGGCGTTCAGAACGGCGAAGAAGGCGGCCAGTGGAAGGCCGAGGATCCATGCGAAATACCACATGTCGTTGCTCCTTTCCCTTAGTAGACGCTGTTAGTAGACGCTGTGCGAGTTTTCGGTGACGTCGGTTTCGGTCACCTTGCCCCACAGCACGGAATAGACCCAGGCCGTGTAGGCCAGGATGATCGGCAGGAAGATCACCGTCGCCACCAGCATGATGAACAGCGTCTGGTGCGAGGACGAGGCGTTCCACACCGTCAGCGAGCTGGCCGGGTCAAGCGTGGAGGGCAGCAGGAACGGGAAGATCGTCAGCCCCACCGAGGAGATCGCCCCGAAGATGCCGAGCTTGGACCACAGCAGGGTCGAGACTTCCTTGCCCGATTTCAGGCCGCGCACGGTCATGAACATGCCCAGGAACCCCAGCAGCGGCGCGACGATGATCCAGGGCCGGGCGGCATAGGCCGCAAGCCAGGTGCCGCCGCGCGCGACCTCGACGAAATGCGGGTTCGACGGACCGTTGGCCGGGACATCGCCCACCACCGAGAAACCGGTGACCAGGAAGGCCAGGCAAAGACCGGCCAGCGCATAGGTGGCCATGGTGACCAGCCCGGCCTTCTGCCCGATGGCGCGGGCGCGTTCGGCGATCACGCCTTCGGTCTTCAGCGACAGCCAGGCCGCGCCGTGGGTCAGCAGCATGGACAGCGACACCACCCCGCACAGCAGCGCGAAGGGGTTGAGCAGGCCGAACAGCTTGCCAAGCGCGGACCCGGGGTACAGCGGGATCAGTTCCGGCGTCAGTTCGAAGGGCACGCCGCGCAGGACGTTGCCGACCGCCACGCCAAAGACCAGCGCGGGCACCGCGCCGCCGACGAACAGGGCCCAGTCCCAGCGGCTGCGCCAGGTGGCACTGTCGCGCTTGGACCGGTACTTGAACCCCACGGGCCGCAGGATCAGCGCGGCCAGCACCAGGAACATCGCCAGGTAGAAGCCCGAGAAGCTGACCGCGTAGAGCGGCGGCCAGGCGGCGAAGATGGCGCCGCCGCCCAGGATGAACCACACCTGGTTGCCTTCCCAGACCGGGCCGATGGTGTTGATCACCACGCGGCGTTCCACGTCGGTCTTGCCCACGAAGGGCAGCAGCGCGCCGACCCCCAGGTCGAAACCGTCGGTCATGGCGAAGCCGATCAGCAGAATGCCCAGCAGGAGCCACCAGATGACCCGCAGAACGTCATAGTCGATGAGTTGATAAAGGATCATGTCTCGTTACTCCGCAGGGGTGGAGGTCAGGTGACCGTTACCGTTGCCGTTGCCGCGAACGCGCGCCTCGTGGCGCTGCATCCAGGCTTCGGTTTCGGCCACGTCTTCGGTGGGTCCGCGACGGGCGTATTTCACCATCAGCCCCATCTCGACGATGAAAAGCACCGTGTAGAGCGTGGCAAAGAGCGCGATGGTGATCAGCACGTCGGCGGCCGACAGGCGGCTGACCGACATGGCCGTGGGCAGGATGCCGTCCACCGTCCAGGGCTGGCGGCCGTATTCGGCGACGATCCAGCCCATTTCGGCGGCGATCCAGGGCAGCGGGATCATCCAGACCGCGAGGCGCAGCGCCCAGCGGGGATAGGACTGGCCCTTGAAGCTGGACCGCCAGAAGAAGAACGCCATCGTCAGGATGCTGAGGAAGCCGATCGCCACCATGATCCGGAAGCCCCAGAAGATCGGGAAGACCGTGGGGATGGTGTCGTTGGCGGCCTGCTGGATCTGGTCCGGCGTGGCCAGGCGCGGGTCGTCGACATAGCGTTTCAGCAACAGCGCATAGCCCAGGTCGGCGGCGTTGTCGTCAAACGCCTGCCGCACGTCGGGGGCGACGTTGTCGCGGTCGGCCTGGATCTTCATCAGCGCGTCATAGGCGACGATGCCCGACAGGATCTTCTGGTGCGCTTCCTCGACCAGCTGGTCGATGCCCGGGATTTCCTGTGTCAGCGAGCGGGTGCCGATCAGGCCCATGACCCAGGGGATGCGGATCGCGTAATGCGTCTCGCGGCTTTGCTGGTCGGGGATGCCGAACAGGGTGAAGGATGCGGGCGCCGGTTCGGTTTCCCACATCGCCTCGATCGCGGCCATCTTCATCTTCTGGTTCTCGCCGGCGTCATAGCCCGATTCATCGCCCAGAACGACGACCGACAGCGACGCGGCCAGCCCGAACGAGGCGGCGACCGTCAGCGACCGCTTGGCCAGTTCGACATGGCGGCCCTTCAGCAGGTACCAGGCCGAGATGCCCAGCACGAAGAAGGACGCGGTGGTATAGCCCGCCGACACGGTGTGCACGAACTTGGCCTGCGCGACCTCGTTGAACAGCACGTCGAAGAACGACTGCATTTCCATCCGCATGGTGTCGGGATTGAAGGTCGCGCCCACCGGGTGCTGCATCCAGCCATTGGCGATCAGGATCCACAGGGCCGAGAAGTTCGACCCGATGGCCACCATCCAGGCGACCACGAGGTGGGCGCGCCTGGACAGCCTGTCCCAGCCGAAGAAGAACAGCCCCACGAAGGTCGCTTCGAGGAAGAAGGCCATAAGCCCTTCGATCGCGAGCGGTGCGCCGAAGATGTCGCCGACGTAATGGCTGTAATAGCTCCAGTTCATGCCGAACTGGAATTCCATCGTCAGGCCCGTGGCGACGCCAAGCACGAAGTTGATGCCGAACAGCATCCCCCAGAACTTGGTCATCTGCCGCCAGATCGGCCTGCCGGTCATGACATAAACAGTCTCCATGATCGCGACGAGGACCGAAAGGCCCAGGGTCAGCGGCACGAAGAGGAAGTGGTACAAAGCCGTCATGGCGAACTGAAGTCGCGACAGCTCCACAATATCGAAGTCCATTCGATCTCTCCATTTCTTTGGCTCGGACCCCCCGGGGCAGGTGCGGGTACCGGGCTACGTGGGGCGGCTTAACCGCCGGTCCCTGAATATTTTGTGACTTCGTCACACAGGGGATGACAGGACAATCCGTCTTGCAAAAATCGCATGGCTGTCGCCGCGATGCAGCACCGCGAGGATCGCGGCGTCGGGCAAAATGTCGCGCAGACCGGTCATGACCGCTTTGGCGGTGGTGGTGTCCAGCCCTTCGGTCGGTTCGTCCAGAAGCAGCAATTTCGGGCGGCGCAGAATGGCCCGGGCCAGCGCCAAACGCCGTGTTTCCCCGCCTGAAAGGCCTTTTCCGCCCTCGCCCAGCATCGTGTCCAGCCCGTCGCGGGCCCGCAGGGTGTCGGCCAGCTGGACCGCATCCAGCACTTCCCATAGCGTTGTGTCGTCAGGGTTTTCCCCGGAAACGGAGAGTGCCAGATTGTCGCGGATGGTGCCCTGCAGAAGGGTCGATCGTTGGGGGACCAGGGTCAACATGTCGCGCAGGTCCGCCTCGGTCCAGGCCGTTGGATCGGCGCCGTTCAGGCGAATCCCGTCCGTTTCCCCCGGCGCCAGCCCGGCGATGGCGGTGATGAGTCGGGTCTTTCCGGCGCCGCTGGGCCCGGTCAGGGCCACCGCTTCGCCAGGCTGCAGGTGCAGCGAAATGTCGGGTCTGTCGATGCTCAGCAGCGGCGCCTGCGGGTCCGGTGCGGTGGCAGGCGCGGGCGTTTGGGCGGCGGTTTCGCCGAACAGGCGGGTGGCGGCGGCGCGGATGCGCCCCAGCTCGGCCAGGCCCCGGCGCAGCGGCGGCCAGGGTTCGGCCAGGGCCAGGCCGACGAACAGCGCGATGGCCGCGCGGGCCGGATCAAGCGTGCCGGCCTGGACCAGGACGGCCCCCGCGATCAGCGCGCCGGCGGTCACCGCGCCGGTCAGCAGCGAGAACCCGAAGCCCGCCGCCCGTTCCGCCCGGTCGAGGTCCCGCGCGGCGGCGCGCGCGCCCGCGTCGGTCATGGCCAGCGCGGCGGCGCGTTCGGGGATCCGCCCGGCCAGCACCAGCGCGGTGCGGTCCCTCAGCGCGTCGATCAGGCCGCGGTTCAGGGTCTGCAACTGCGCCTCGGCGGCCTCGGACGGCCGCGCGCCGCGCCGGGCCAGCGCCCAAAGCATCAGTACGGCCAGCGGCAGCGTCCCCGCCAGCAGCACCCAGGCAAACACCGCCCCCGCGATCGCCGCCAGCAGCAGGCCGGTGGCCACGTAGGTCACGATGGCGGCGAGGCCGGGCAGCAGCAGGCGCAGGATCAGGCTGTCCAGCGCATCCACGTCAGACGTCATCCGTGTCAGCGCCGTTTCGCCCCGCATCCGCCCCAGCGTGGCGGCGTCGGCCCGCGTCAGGCGGCGCAGCAGCGCCACGCGCAGCGTCGCCAGCGCGCGCAGGGTGGCGTCATGGGTCAGCAGCCGTTCGCCATAGCGCGCGGCGGTGCGGGTCAGCGCCAGCGCGCGGATCCCGGCGGCGGGGCGGAAGGTTTCAAACATCACGCCCGCCCCGGCCAGCCCGGCGATCCCCGTCGCGGTGATGAACCAGCCCGACAGCCCCAGCAGCGCGGCCCCCGCCAGCAACACCGCCACGGCCAGCAGCGCACCGCGCAGGAAGGCGCCGGGCGAGGCGGCCAGAAGCAGGCGGATGGCTTTCATCAGGGGGCTCATGATCCGATCTCCACGCGCCGGTCCAGGGCGGCGGCCAGCCCCGGATCATGGGTGGCGACCAGAAGGGTGACGCCCTGCGCCGTCATCGCCAGAAGCGCCTGGGTGATCAGGTCGGCGGTTTCGGGATCCAGGTCGGCGGTGGGTTCATCCGCCAGCAGCAGGTCGCGGCCCATCAGAATGGCGCGCGCGATCATCAGCCGCCGCGCCTCCCCGCCGGAGACGCCGCCGCCGGTTTCGCCCAGCCGTGTCGCCAGCCCGTCGGGAAGGCGGTCGACGATGCGACGGGCGCGGGCCGTGGCCAGCGCCGGCCAGGGATCGGCGCCGGTTGCGAAGGGATCAAGGAAGGCCGACAGCGGTTCGTCGGCGAAATGCACCCGCTGCGGCAGGACGGCCAGCCGGGCGCGCCAGGCGTCGGCGGTGTCGGGGGCCAGCGGTTGGCCGCAGACCTGCAGTCGGCCTTCGGCGAGCGGCGTCAGCCCGGCCAGCACCGACAGAAGCGTCGTTTTCCCCGCCCCCGACGGGCCGGTCAGCGCCACCGCCTCGCCCTGCGCCAGCGTCAGGTCGGGCAGCGGCAGGGTCCGGCCGGGCAGCGCGGCAACGGCGCCGTCCAAGCGCACCGACAGCGGGCCCGGAAGGGGCGTTGCCGGGGCGCCCTGGCCGATCAGGGCGACGCGGGGGGCGGCATCGGCATCGGCCAGTTCGGTGGCGACGGCCCGGCCCGAGGCGCGGTCGTGCCAGGCGGCGGCCAGGTCGCGCAGCGGCTGGAACACGTCCGGCGCCAGAAGCAGCAGGAACAGCCCCTGCCACAGGGTCAGCGGACTGCCCCAGGTGCCGAAGCGCAGCACGCCCAGCAGGCTGAACCCCACGTAGACGGCAACCATGGCGACGCCGATGGCGGCAAACAGTTCCAGCACGGTCGAGGACAGGAAGGCCACGCGCAGCACGGCCATGGTCCGCACCCGCAACGCGTCGGCGCGGTCGGCGAAATCGGTCATCGCCCGATCGGCGGCGCCCAGCAGGCGGATGTCCAGCATGGCCGACACCCGTTCCATCAGCATGCCGTTGATCGTCCCGATCTCGTCCAGCTGCTTGCGCGACGCGTCTTCGGCGGCCATTCCCACCAGCGCCATGAAGACCGGGATCAGCGGCGTGGCGACCAGCAGGATCAGCGCGGTCACCCAGGAAAACACCCCCGACAGCACGATCAGCACCAGCGGCAGCACCATGACACGGGCCATGGCGACATTGTAGCGGGTGATCCAGGGCTGCAGCATCGGCAGTTTCTGCACCGCCAGCGCGGCGGTCTCGGCCGAACTTTCGGGCCCCGGCGCCAGCAGCGCGCGTTCGACGATCTTGCGCCGCTGGTCCGCGATGACCGTGTCGGCGGCGGTGAACAGCCAGCCGCCGGCCACGTGATCCAGCCCCGCCCGCAACAGCGCCGCCACAAGGAAGACGCCCGCCGCCCACAGGCTTCGGTCCAGCGCGGCGCCATCGACCCAGCCGCTGATCGCCGTGGCGATGGCCGCCGCCTGCACCGGCCACAGCAACCCGCCCAGAACCGACACTGCCGCCGCCCGGCGCAAGAGCCCCTGCACGGGGGCCAGAAGGCGGGCATCGGGAGAGGTCTTGGATCGGGCCATGGGGGCGTGCCTTGGGTATCTGGAATGGCGCGGACTGTCCTGCGATGCGCCGGGATGCGAAAGGTGTCATCTTACCGCGCCCTTTTCCGGGCGAAGATTGACAGGATCGCGGGGCGGATCGCAGACTGGATACCTGCAGAGCGGAGCGGGGAGCATGGCACTGACACAGGCGAAACTGCTCGACGTCACGACCCTGCCGGCGGATCATCCGGCGCTGGTGCCCGACCTGTGGGGGCGGTCGATGCTGGGCCATCCGCTGGTCACGCCGGCGGCCCGGGCCGCGGCGCTGCAGGCGGCGGGATTGTCGCCGCAGCTGCCCGGGGACGGCGCGCTGAAGCTGACCCAGGCGCACGAGGTCGTGATCCTGGAAACGCTGTGCGCCGAATTGCGCGACCCGGCCTTTGGCGCGCGTGCCGGGATCGCGCACGATGCGTTGCAGCGCACGATCCTGACTTACATGCTGTTCTCGGCGGCGCGGCTGGGCGACATGCTGGCGCTGGTCAGCCGCTACCTGCCGGTGACGCGGATCCGGTCGCGCCTGCAGACCAGCGATGCCGACGGGGCCGTGCGCGTGGATTTCGACTATGGGGCGGGTGCGCTGGCGGCCCATCCCCAATACGGCGATTTCATCATGGGCGCGGTGGTGAAGACCATGCGCACGGCAATCGGCGGGCCGGTGCCGGTGGACTGGGTGTCGGTCTGCGATCCCCGGCGGCTGGCGCCCGGCGTGATGGAGGCGATCCTGGGCTGCCCGATGCGCCGGGACCTGTCGGGTTTTGCCATGCAGGTGCCGCGCACCGCGCTGGACCTGCCGGTGGCCACCGCCGATGCCCGGTTGCTGGAACACCTGACGGCCTATGGCGACATCCTGCTGGAACGGCGCAACGCCGGTCCGGCCACCACGAGGGACGAGGTCGAACGCCTGATCCTGCCGCGCCTGTCCTTCGGCGCTCCGGGGATCGAGGAGATCGCCGCGGACATGGGGCTGAGCCCGCGCACCCTGTCGCGGCGGCTGGAACGCGAGGGCAGCAGCTATCGGGCGGTGCTGGAGGATCTGCGCTATTCGCTGGCCCGCCACTACCTGGCGGATCGCGGCCTTCCGCTGGCCGAAATCGCCTTTCTGCTGGGATTCGCGGACCAGAGCGGGTTTGGCACCGCGTTCCGCCGCTGGGCCGGGTTCACCCCGGGGCAGTATCGCCAGACGCTGTGATGACTTGCGCGGCCCAGGATTTTTCGGACGAAAAATCTTGATCCCGGAAATCTTCGACGAAGATTTTCCGCGCGTCGGCCAGGCGTCGCGCAAGATTTCCGGCGTCACGTCATTGACAGGGCCAGGCGGCGGCTGCAGCTTGATCGTACCGAAACCGGACCGGAAAAGATGAATATCGACCGCACCCGCCCGCCGACCGCCCGTCTCAAGGAACTGTCCCGCAAGCTGGACGAGATCTATGGCCCCTGCCTGGCCTGCGAGGACTGCACCGGCATCTGTGCTGCCCTGATCGACGCGCTGATGCTGCCCGACGTCATCGTGCGTCCCGCCCGGCGCTGAGCCCCGTTCACAGCGGATCCCGCAGCCAGCCCGGTTCGAACACGACGCCCGAGACCCCGGCAAACCGTGCCACGCGCTCCAGCTCGGCGTCGAACCGGGCCTGTCGGCCCTTGCCCCAGCTGACCCCGCGTTCGGGCCACAGCGCGGTGATGCGCAAGAGGTCGCTGTCGCGTTCTGCCTTCATGTCGACCCGCCCGACCAGCCGGTCGCCTTCCAGCAGCGGAAAGACGTAATAGCCGTACTTGCGCCTGGGCGCCGGCACGAAGATTTCGATCCGGTAGTGAAATCCGAAAAGCCGTTCCGCCCGGGCCCTGTCGCGCAGCGCCGGGTCGAAGGGGCTGAGAACGCGCAGCCGTTTGGTGGGCTCCGGCGGCGGCGCGTCTTCCAGCGTCTCGGGCCGGACAAAGACCCGGCGGTCGGCCCCGTCGGCGCCTTCCACCACCGCAGGCACGATCCGCCCCGCCGCCGCCTCGCGCGTGACCCAGGCCTTGGCTTCCTCGGGCGACACCGTCGCCCAGAACGCCGCCAGCTCGCCGCTGGTCGCGAACCCCAGCCGGTCCAGCGCGCCGTTGCACAGCCAGTCGACCGTCTGTTCGGGCGCGGGCCGGTGGCCGCGCAACCCTTCCTCGATCACCCGTTCGGTCAGGTCATAGCGCTTCTGGAACCCGTCCCGCCCGGTCACCGTCAACGCGCCGGACCGCCAGAGGAATTCCAGCGCCGTCTTGGAGGGATGCCAGTCCCACCAGCCGCTTGATCCCTTCTTCTCCTCCCCGCCCAGGTCGCCCGACCCGCAGGGACCATTGTCGCGGATGTGGCGCAGCACCGTCTCGAATTCCCCTTCGAAGTCGTGCTTGTGCCAGTTCCGCCAGCGTTCGGGCAGCCGTTCCGCATCGCGGGCAAAGCGCAGCTGCCAGTGCGGGTAGAACCCCATCGGGATCACGGCGGCATCATGGGTCCAGTGTTCGAAAAGCCCGCCATCGGCGTAAAGCCGGCTGAGGTGCCTGGGCCGATAGGCCGGCCGGCGGGCGAACAGGATCATGTCATGCGCGCGGGCCAGCGTGTTGACGCTGTCCAGCTGGACAAAGCCCAGCCGGTCGATCAGCCCGGCCAGGTCCGCCCCCTTGCCGGGGCCGGACGGCGTTTCGGCCAGCGCGTGGCGGTCCAGGAACAGGTGCCTGGCCGCCCGGTTGTCGATTCGGGGAAACGTCAAGGGATCAGCGGCGGCGCAGCGTGTCGCCGTAAGAGATCGTGGGCGTCAGGGTGATCTGCGTCTCGGCCTGGACTTCGGGTTCGGCCAGGCGGTTCACGATGATCTGCGCGGCGGCCTTGCCGATTTCGGTGCGGCAGGCATCCATCGTGGCCAGCTGTCGGGGCAGGCCCTGCAGCAATTCCACCCCGTTGAACCCGGCCAGCCCGATCTGGCCCGGCACGTCGATCCCCTGGTCCAGCAGGTACAACAGCCCGCCGGCCCCGATCATGTCGTTGGAATAATACAGGAAATCCAGCTCCGGAGACCGCTCCAGCATCGCCGCCGTCATCTCGCGCCCCTTCAGCAACGCGGATCCGCCGGAATAGAAATCCCGATCCTCGATCTCGATGCCGGACTTGGCCAGCACTTCGGTGAACCCCTCGAACCGCTTCCGCGCGCGATGGTCCAGCGGCATCTTGGTGCCCATGAACCCGATGTGCTGATAGCCCGCCTTCAGGATCGCCTTGGCCATCTCGCGCCCTGCACGGCGGTGCGAAATGCCGACCATGGCGTCGATCGGCTTGCCGTCGGTATCCATGATCTCGACCACCGGAATGCCGGCCGCTTCCATCATCGCCTTCGCGGCTTCGGAATGTTCCAGCCCCGCGATGATCACGCCCGACGGCCGCCAGGACAGCATCTCGTACAGGACGCGCTCTTCCTTTTCGGGCAGGTAGTCGGTGACGCCGACGACGGGCTGCAATTCGGTATCTTCCAGCACCTCGTTGATGCCGTTCAGCACCTCGGGAAAGACCATGTTCTTCAGCGACGGGATGATCACGGCCACCAGGTTCACGCGGCTCGACGCCAGCGCCCCGGCGATCTTGTTGGGCACGTAGCCCAGCTCCTTCGCGGCGGCGAGCACCTTTTCCCGCGTGGCCTCGGACACATCGCCCCGCTTGCGCAGCACCCGGCTGACGGTCATTTCCGAGACGCCGGACGCCTCCGAGACATCACGGAGCGTGAGGGGGCGTTTTGGGTCCATGATCTCGGGTCCTCCCATTTGGACGGTGATGATGGAGGCTAGCGCAAACACGGGCGGGGGTACAACAATTCGAAGGGGCGGTGACATTGCCCGAAGAGGCCGCTAATAAGACCGCGGCGGTCCCGTGGCTCAACTGGATAGAGCAGCCCCCTCCTAAGGGGCAGGTTACAGGTTCGAATCCTGTCGGGATCACCAATAAGTATATGAAATTGAACGGTAAATCTGGCCGATAGGTCTAATTTTTCGCGCCGTGCGATGCACGCCATGAGATGCGTGCGCACGCAATGCCATGCAGCTCAACCCGAACTGACCGCAGACTGGCACAAAACTGACACAGCGCCCGAGGCGGATAGCCCAATGAAAACGGGCTCCTGCGCCATGGCAGGGGCCCGCTATTTGGCACACGTCGCACGCCGTCCCTCACGAAACGTACACCGACCGCTTTAACGTGCGGTCAGGTCAGCCCAGGATCGCCTCAAGTATCTGGGCCTCCAGCTGGTCAAGGCATCCGTTATTATCCAGGAACACATCCTCATCCTCATGCGTCAATTCCATGGACCCCGCAGGCTCGGGCGCGACAAAGGCCGAACGGTCCACCCGGAACACCTAGTCGAACAGGCGCCGGGACCGCTCGAATGCCTCGCGCTTGCGCATCCCCACATTGGCGCCGTGTCCACTTGACCTTCGTTCCGTGCCATTTTCGGGAAGGAGGACTATCCCATGGGACGATCATCTACTGTCAGGAAGGGCGCACCGCGTGATCCGGCAAGCAAGGTGGCGCAGCAGCGCTTGAGCGTGCTGGAATTGGCCAAGGAACCGGGGCATTTCGCAGAAACCTGCCGCCAGCGCGACATGGACCGAACCAGTTTCCATGAATGGAACGGCGATTTCAGACACGGGGCTTCGAGGGGCTCAAGGACCTTCCGCCGATCCAAAATAGCCATCCGCAAACGACCCCGCCCGAGACCGTGGAGAAGGTCAAGGCCGTGGGCGCTGGAGGGACAATGTCCCGATCGAATGGTCATGGCGGTCCCTGAAGTAAGAATGCGTCTACCTCCACGCCTTCGACACCGGGTCCGTGCCCCTGACCTGCCCCGGGCTGGCATCGGCAAATGGATATCCTTCTACAACACAAAGCGCCTGCATCCGGCGCTTGGAGGCAGGACACCGGTCAAGGTCCATCAGGGCCCCGGCTTCAAGGCGGCATGATCAACAGGCAAGACGGCAGCGCCGCAAACCTGTCCAAGAAATAGGGGCCATCTTACCCCGCCCGGAGACTGAAGATGGCCGCGTAAATAATGCGACCGGGTTCCCGCAAAACGGGGGGATTCCCGGCCCTCTTGGCCTGACGGCCAATTCACGCCCGGAGGCATTTCGGCAAAGATGAAGACAGGGGCGCGCCCTTCTGCTTCACCTTTGAGAAATACTCCGGCGGCAGGTCCGCGTTCAGCGTTCCGTCGTCATGGGAGCGGACCCCGGAGACCGCCGAGGGCGCCTTTCTGGCGGTAACCAACGATCCCTTCATCCTGTTTCGCGGCGCGGCGCTCCATGGCGCGGCCTCGCCCCCCGGGCATCTTCCCGCGACCCGGCGGACGTGACGGGCCGATCCCACGACAGGGGGGCAAGGCGGGGAGCGATGACAAAGCCTCCGGCCGCCGGTGAGCATTTCTCAGCCGCCGCCATCTTGCCGGAGGCACCGGGCCGGGGGATCACTGGCGGGACCAGACAAAGGAGTTTCGGCCATGGATACGGCGGATACCGCGCTACTCGTGATGGATTTTCAGACCGGCATCGCCGAGACCGAGGCGGCGCAACCGTCCATCGGCAAGGCGGCCCAGGCGCTGGCGGCGGCGCGGGCGGCGGGAATGCCTGTCTTCTTCGTCAAGGTGGGCTTTCGCCCCGGCCACCCCGAGATCTGCCCCGAAGGCACCCAGTTCAGCGCCATGCGCGCCACCGGGCGGCTGGTGGAGCCCGAGATCATCCCGGCGGTGACCCCGCTGCCGTCCGAGCCGGTGGTGACCAAGCACCGCATCTCGGCCCTGGCCGAGACCGAGCTGCCGACGCTGCTGCGCGCGCACGGGGTGCGCCACCTGGTGATGGCGGGGATTTCGACCAGCGGGGTGATCCTGTCGACCACGCGGGCGGCGGCGGACCTGGATTTCCGCATCACCATCCTGGCCGACGCCTGCCACGATCCCGACCCGGACACCCATGCCTTCCTGCTGGAAAAGATCCTGCCGCGCCAGGCCACGATCACCGAGGTGGCGGCCTTCTTTGGCGGGCTTTGAGGCGGGCAGGGAGACCGGGGCAACGGGCGGTCGGGTCAGGCGGGGTTAACGTTCGGGCCTTAGACCCGGCGGCGATCGATCCTTCGGCGGGTTCAGGCCCGTCGTCGCCTCAGGAGACCGGGAGCCCCTGGCAAGGGTCTCCCCCGACGACGTCCGACGGGGCGGGGTGACGCCCGTTCCCATCCTCCGATCCGGCGGCGCCGCCCTCTTCCATACGCAGATGACACCCGACACCGCCCCGGAGAGACCTTCGCGGCGGGTCCTTGGCGTGGCCTACGGGAAAGATGGGTTTGGAAAACCCATCCTACGCGCACCGTTGGCGTAGGATGGGTCGTTCCGACCCATCGTCCCTCAGGCCGCCTCGGCCAGCGCTTTGGAAAACACCTGCCCGGCCAGCTTCGCCACTGCGATCGCCCGGCGATCCTCGTAGCGGCGCGCCACGAACGAGATCCCGATCGGCATGCCCGCCGGCCCCACCAGCCCCGGCGCCGAAACCACCGGCACCTGCAGCAGCGTCCACATCGAATTCATCGACGCGTTCCCGGTCGAGGCCAGGCCCACGGGCGCCTCGGACGTGGCACTGGGCGTCATCACGATGTCGAACCCCGAGGCCACGTCGTCGTAGATCCCCCGGCATTCGTCGGCCAGCCGGTACGCCGCACGCAGGCTCTCGGGCGTCTCGCCCCGGCGGTTTTCCACCTTGGCGACGAATTCGTCGTGGATCCCGTCGGTGGTCAGCACCTCGTTCAGCACCGCCGACTTGCCCTCGCAGGCCAATACCGACGCATGCGCCTCGTGGATGGCGTCGAAGGGCGCGGGCAGCACCAGGTCGGACACGACCGCCCCGGCGCTTTCCAGCAGCCCCGCCGCCTGGTCCATCGCGGCCACGACCGACGGGTCGCACTGATCCCAGGTCGGGGTCCGGGCAAACCCCACCTTCAGACCCGACAGCGACCCCGGCAGGTCCAGCGGGAAGAAGCCGAAGACATCGGCCAGGATCTCGAAATCCTCGGCCGCGCGGGCATAAAGCCCCAGCGTGTCGCAGGTCGCCGAATACATCTTCAGCCCCTCGCGGCTGATCGCGTTCCAGGTGGGTTTCCACCCGTACACCCCGTTGTAGGACGCCGGCCGGATCGTCGATCCGCCCGTCTGCGTCCCCAGCGCCAGCGTCGCCATCCCCGCCGCCACCGCGGCCCCCGACCCCGACGACGACCCGCCCGGCGTGCGCGTCAGGTCGTGGGGATTGCGCGTCTTGGACCCGCGGGCGGTGAACGCGAATTCCGTCGTCACCGTCTTGCCCAGGATCAGCGCGCCGGCATGGCGCAGCGTGTCCACGCAGGCCGCGTCGACCCCGGGCCGGCTGCCCAGATATCGGGCAGAATTGTGTTGCGTGGGCATATCCTTCGTGTTGATCACGTCCTTCACGCCCACCGGCACCCCATGCAGCGGCCCCCGTTCGGGCCGCGCGTCCAGTTCGGCCGCCTGCGCGCGGATCGCGTCGATGTCGTAATACGCAAAGGCCTGAACCTCGTCCTCGCGGGCCAGGATCATGGAAATAACGGCTTCGGCGGCCTCGGTGGCCGAAAGTCCGGCGTCGGCAATGGCCCGCGCGGTCATGGTGTCTGACATATCGTCCTCGTCTTTCTTCTGGCTGGGCGGAGGATGCCACGCAATCGCCCGCGCCGCGCTGCAGCTTTCTTCAGGATGGCTGTGAGATTTCTTCATTTGGCGGCAAAGCCCGGCGTGTCGCAGCCTCCGGTAGACCACCACTCACCCCGACATCGCCGAACTTCCACGGCCGAACCTCCACCAAGGACCGCTCCCATGACCGACCCCACCAAGACGAAGAAGACCGCTGGCGGGCTCAGCCGGCGCTCGCTGCTGAAGACCGGCGTGGCCGCCGCCGCCACCACCGCCTTCCCGGCGCCGATGATCTGGGCCCAGAACATCAAGGACGTGACGATCATCCACGTGGGCCAATCGTATTCGACGATCCCCAACATCGCCGAGAAGGCGAACGAGGATCTGGATTTCACCGTCGAGATGCAGACCGCCCCCGACCTGACCACCCAGGTCAACCGCATGCTGACCCAGCCCAAGACGCTGTCCGTCACCGACGTGGGCAACACATCCATGAAATACTACGTGGGCCGGGGCATCCTGCAGCCGGTCAACGTGTCGGAATACAAGTGGTGGGACAAGACGGTGCCGTTGTTCACCACCGGCACCTATCCCAGCGGCGAAAAGTATTCGATGCAGGGCTATGCGCCGATCAAGGCGCAGTATTACACCGACGCCGAGGCGTCGGCCTATTCGCTGGAACCCACCGAATGGCTGGTCGGCGTGCCGCTGTATTACAACGCCGACACGCTGGGCATCCGCCCCGACCTGATCGGTCGCCCGATCGAAAGCTGGTCGGAACTGCTGAACCCCGAATTCTCGGGCAAGGTCGCGCTGCAGGACGGCGTCAACGTCGGCGTGCCCGATGCGGCCATGGCGCTCGAGGCGGCGGGCGAGATGACCTATGTCGACAAGGGCAACATGACCAAGGACGAGATCGACGCCACGGTCGACAAGCTGATCGAATTCAAGAAGGCCGGTCATTTCCGCAGCTTCTGGACCAATTTCGACCAGTCCGTGCAGCTGATGGCCTCGGGCGAGGTCGTGCTGCAATCCATGTGGTCCCCGGCGGTGACCGAGGTGCGCACGCGGGGCATCGACTGCGCCTACAACGGCATGAAGGAAGGCTATCGCGGCTGGTACATCATGATGATGCCGATGGCGCATCTTGAAGGGCTCGAACGGGAATGCGCGATCGAGTACATGAACTGGTTCAACTCCGGCTGGGCCGGGGCGTTCATCTCGCGCCAGGGGTTCTACAATTCGGTGCCCGAGAACGTGAAGGGCTTCATGACCGAAAACGAATACGGCTACTGGTACGAAGGCCAGCCGGCGTCCGAAGACATCCTGAACCCCTTCGGCAAGGTCATGGAAAAGGCCGGCGTCACCCGCGATGGCGGATCGCTGTGGGACCGGATGGGCAATATCGGCATCTGGAACACGCTGATGGACGAAGACCGCTACCTGGTCCGCCGCTGGCAGGATTTCCTGGCGGCGTGATCCGAAACAGCTGTCTGCAAAACGGCCCCCCGCCAGCGCGGGGGGCTTTCGTGTTTCCGTTTCCCGCGCCACCCCGGGGCCTGCGGCAATTTCGGACATTGCCGCCCTGATCCACTTGTCCCATGATCGTATCAATTGGCCGGGAGGGTGACAGATGCAACTTCTCCAAGTGCTGCGTGGCTGCCTTGGGGCCTATGCCGCCGGTGTCCTGCTCTACAGTGCCCTTATTGCCCTCTACGTCTGGCAAAGGACCCCTGCGGTGTTCAGCGCCGGGAGGAACTTCATGATGGGCGTGGTCTACGGCGGTGCCATGGCCCTGCCGATCGTGCTTGCCGTCATCCTGCTGTGGATCGTCCTGGCGTGGAAAAAAGTGACGGTGACCTGGCCCGTCGCCCTGATTGCCGGTGCTTTCTTGACCGGCCTTGCCTCCATTCCCCTCAGTCACAACCTGAACGGTGTGGTCGCGTTTGCCCTCATCGGGATGCTCTTCGGCGCCGTCTTCTGGGGAACGGCCTTTGGACGGACGACACGGGTCAGATTGTCGTTCAATTGACGCACCCCGGGCCCGGCCGGAGCGGCACATCCCGGGAGACTTGCGGTTTGGCGCTGACCCGATAGGTTCGACCCCGAGCGAGGACGATCTCCCCCATCTGGGACGCTCAAGACATCAAGCGAACCCGGGTGGGACCATGAGACAAACGCGCGACCGGATCCGCCATGCGGTGCTGTTCGAACTGATCGCCCTGATCCTGTCGATCCCGCTGGGCAACCTGATCTTCGGGGTCGAACCCGCGCATTTCGGGGTCGTTGCGCTGGTCAGCAGCACCATCGCGATGGGCTGGACCTACCTGTTCAACCTTGGGTTTGATCACGCCGCGCTGCGCCTGCGCGGGACCCCGGCCAAGACGCCGGTGCTGCGCATCGTCCATGTGGTCCTGTTCGAGGCCGGGCTGCTGGTCCTGCTGGTCCCGTTCATCGCCTGGTACCTGCGCATCCCGCTGGCCCGGGCGTTCATGATGGATCTGTCGCTGACAGGGTTCTACGCAGCCTATGCGCTGGCCTTCAACTGGGCCTACGACCTGGTCTTTCCGGTAGAGCCCGACAAGCGCCCGGCCTGAACGCCGAAAAATGCGGCGTTGGGCCGGTTGGTACGGGATCCGCGGGGCCGCGCCTGCGGTCTCTCAATGGGCAATCGTATAAGTATCTGAATTGGAAGGGTAATTAAAAGATCAAAGATCGGGCAGCTTTGCTCAACCGAGGTGTGAGATTTCCTCATTTGTCCGGGCGGGCGGCGGCGGAAAGGATCGGGGGGAGTTTCCAACGCTAAGGACCAACCAGACACATGCGCGTTCCTCCCCGCGTCGCCTCCTGGCTTCAGGTCGCCCCGATGGCCTTCGTCTTCACCGCCATGGTGCTGATCCCGCTGACGATCATCTTCATCGTCAGCTTTCTCGATTACGATTTCGCAAGGGTCTTCCCCGAAATCTACTGGGGCAGCTGGCAGGACGCGCTGACCTCTCGGCTGACGCTGGACCTGTACACACAGGTGTTCAAGTTCCTGATCATCACCTGGTGCGTGACCTTCGTGGTGGGCTTTTCGCTGGCCTATTTCCTGGTGTTCCACCTGGAATCGAACGCCTGGCGCATGGGCCTTCTGGCCGCCGCCGCCATCCCGTTCTGGACGCCGGGGCCGATCCGGATGGTCAGCTGGGTGCCGCTGCTGGGCAAGGAAGGGCTGGTGAACAAGGCGCTGATGGGGATGGGGATCACCGATGCGCCGCTGGACTGGCTGCTGTATTCCGAATTTGCCGTGATCCTGGCCTATTGCAACCTGCTGACGCTGGCGATGCTGGGCCCGATCACCCATTCCATGGCCAAGATCCCGCGGTCCCTGATCCAGGCTGCCCAGGACAGCGGCGCGCGCGAATGGCAGATCATCCGCGACGTGATCCTGCCGCTGGCCAAGCCGGGCATCGCGATCGGCACGATCTTCATCATCACGGCGGTGCTGGGCGATTTCTTCATGATCAAGATCATGTCGGGCGGCCAGATCAACACGCCCGCCAACGCCATCGCCACCGAACTTGCCGCCTTCCAGTACCCGCCCGCCGCCGCAAAGTCGGTCGTGCTGCTGGTGGTCGTCGTCTTCCTGATCTCCATGCTGCTGCGCTTCGTGGACATCCGCAAGGAACTGCAAAGGTAACCCGACCATGATGCGCACCGCCCGCGGCCGCCCCGCTTCCTTCTACATCCTCGCCGCCCTGATGGCCGCCCTGCTGGTCTTTCTCTACGCGCCGATGGCCTGCGTCTACATCCTGTCGTTCCAGGGCTCCGAAGGCGGCATGTCCTTCCCGATGGTCGGCTGGTCGACCCACTGGTTCCAGGTGTTGTTCGAAGGCACCGGCGGGCAGGGGATCGGCGACGTGCCCAACAGTTTCCGCCGCTCGGTCCGGCTGGCGGCCTGCGTGTCGATCCTGTCGACGCTCGTCGCGGTGTCGGCGGGCATGGCGTATCGGCGCAAGTTCCCGGGGTCGAATTTCGTCTTCTATTCGGCCATCGCGTCGATGGTGCTGCCGTCGATCTTCATCGGCTTCGGCATCGCGCTGACATTCAACCTGCTGGGCTGGCAGGTGAACTGGTTCACCTCCGGTATCGGCGCCCAACTGACCTGGTCGCTGCCCTTCGGGTTGCTGATCATGTTCATCGTGCTGGGCCGCTTCAACCCGGCCTACGAGGAAGCCGCGACCGACCTGGGCGCCAATTCGTCCCAGCGGTTCCGCATGATCATCCTGCCGATCATCCTGCCCGGCGTCATCGGGATCTTCGTGTCCTCGATCACCTCGTCGTACGAGGAAAACGCCCGCACCCAGCTGAACGTCGGCCTGGGCAACACCATGCCGATGGAGATCACCGGCCTGCTGACCGGCGCGTCCACCCCCGTCCTGTTCGCCATCGGCACGCTGACGTCCTTTGCCATGTTCACCCTGATCCTGGGCGCCGTGGGCCTGATGACCGTGATGGCCAAACGCCGCGCGAACCGTCCCGATGCCTGACCCCCGTTCCCCCGTTTGCCGCCCCCGGAGTATTCGCCCATGCAACTGAAAAAGGCCCGAGACATCGACGAGTCCACGCTGACCGGCCGCCCGAAGATCCGCCAGGTGACCCAGGGACATCGCTTCGACCTGGAACTGGTGCGCGTCACCAAGTCCTACAATTCCAAGACCGTGGCGGTCGACGATATCTCGCTGCGCATTCCGCGGTCGTCCTATTGCTGCCTGCTGGGGCCTTCGGGCTGCGGCAAGTCCACGACGCTTCGCATGCTGGCGGGCCATGAAGAGGTCACCGACGGCGCGATCCTGATCCAGGATACCGAGATCACCAGGCTGCCCCCGGTGGACCGGGGCACGTCGATGATGTTCCAGGATTACGCGCTGTTCCCGCACCTGTCGGCGCTGGACAACGTGGCGTTTTCGCTGAAGGTCCGGAAGGTGCCCAAGGCCGAGCGCGACAAGCAGGCGCGCGAATACCTGGAACTGGTGCAGATGGACCACCTGGCCAACCGCCTGCCCAACCAGCTGTCGGGCGGCCAGCAGCAGCGGGTCGCGCTGGCCCGGTCGCTGATCACGCGGCCCAAGGTCCTGTTGCTGGACGAACCGCTGTCCGCGCTCGACCCGTTCCTGCGGACCCGGATGCGGGCGGAGCTGAAGCGGATCCAGAAGGAACTGGGGATCACCTTTGTGCATGTCACGCACAGCCAGGAAGAAGCCATGGCGTTGTCGGACATGATGGTGGTGATGAACGACGCGAAGATCATGCAGGCCGCGCCCGCGCGCGAGGTGTTCGAGACGCCGGCCAATGCCTTTGTGGCCAAGTTCATCGGCGGCCACAACGTGCTGACCAGCGCCGGGCGCGAAGTGTCGGTGCGGTCGGATCAATGCCGCCTGGGCGCGCTGCCGGGGATGCGCACGGCCAAGGGTGAGGTCACGATGGTCGAATACCACGGGCCATTCGTGCAGGTTTCGATGACCAGCGAGGGTGGAGAGGACCTGACGGCGATGATGACCGACAAGGAATATTTCGCGGGCGCGCCCGAGATCGGCGATGCGATCGCGATCTCGTGGGACCCCAGCGCGGAACATGTGCTGAGCTGATCCCCGCGCGGATCCGCCCGCAATCAAGCCGAACGCGTCGGGCGGGCGCCCGCCCGGCAAGCGTTGCGCTTTGGTGAATGGCGGTGCGTGGCCATGGGTGCAACAGCACCCATGGTACCCGCCGGCGGTGCGGATCGCGCGCTTGAATATCGGGGTGCACGGGGGCCGATGTCTCCCGTTGCCATGGGTGCTTTGCACCCATGGCCACCGCAAGAATCCCCCGATCCGGGCGGTGATAGCGCTCACGCCCTGATCTGGCCGCATAGCGACTATGCGGTCTGCCCCCGTGGAACATCCCGTCCAGAGTGCATAGCCTCAGACCTGCTGTGGTGCGGAAACGTCTGACACCGCAACCCCCTAAATCCTCGAGGAGCACAGCATGTCGCTCGACCCACGCCAGGGCCGTCTGGCCATCCTGTCCTTTGCCATCGGTGCCTTTGCCATCGGCACGTCGGAATTCGCGGCGATGGGGCTTCTGCCATATTACGCCAACGATCTGGGCGTCACCGATCCCGTCGCGGGCCACGCCATCAGCGCCTATGCCATCGGCGTCGTCATCGGCGCGCCGGTGCTGGCCGTGATGGGCGCGAAACTGCCCCGCAAATCCTTCCTGATGATGCTGATGGCGGGCTTTGTCGCCGCCCACGTGCTGGGCGCGCTGGCGCCCAATATCAACGCGCTCATCGCCACCCGCTTCCTGGCCGGCCTGCCCCATGGCGCCTTCCTGGGGGTCGCCATGCTGACCGTCGCCGACATGATGCCCAAGGGCAAGCGCGCCGCCGGGGTGGCCAAGGTGCTGCTGGGCCTGACCATCGCCAACGTGGTCGGCGTGCCCTCGGCCGGGGCGCTTGGCCAGGCCATCGGCTGGCGCAGCCTGTTCGTCATCGTGGCGCTCATCGCGCTGGCTTCGGTCGTGATGATGGGCCGCTTCGCGCCCAAGGTAGCCGTGGCCGAAGGCGCATCGCCCCTGCGCGAGCTGGGGGCGTTGAAGAACCGGGCGGTCTGGCTGACGTTGCTGGTGGGCGCGGTGGGCTTTGGCGGGGTCTTTGCCGTCTACAGCTACCTGTCGGCCGCGATGATCGACGCCGCCAACGCTCCGGCCTGGGCGATCCCGCTGGCGCTGTCGACCTTTGGCATCGGCTGCACGCTGGGCAATATCTATGCCGGGCGCCTGGCGTCCTGGTCGCAGTTCGGCGCGACGCTGATCCTGCTGGTGGGCATGATCGTCAGTTCGGTCTTCTACGCGCTGGTCATGGGCAACTGGCCGCTGATGGCCCTTGGCATCTTTGTCCTGGGCACCACCGCGGGCCTGGTGATCCCGCTGCAGATGCGCCTGATGGACGTGGCCGGCGATGCGCAGACACTGGCCGCCGCGCTGAACCACGCGGCCTTCAACTTTGCCAATGCGCTGGGGCCGTTCCTGGCGGGCATCGCCCTGTCGGCGGGCTACGGCTGGTCGGCCACCGGCTGGGTCGGCGCGGCCCTGTCGGTTGGCGGCATCGTCGTGCTGGCCGTCGCCTGGGCCGAGGCCAACCGCAAGCCGCGCGGACCCGGGGTCGACCCGATCCCGGCGGAATGAAAAACGGCGCCCCCGGGCAGGGGGCGCCGTTTCCCGGGACATCTGTTCAGGCGGCGTTAGGCGGCGCTAAGACGGGGGCCGTTGACCTTCTCGAACAGCCATTCCTTGAACCGTTCGATCACGTTGTCGCGCCCGACCTTCCAGGGCGACAGCAGGTAGTAGGGGCTGCGGATCGGATAGCTTTCGGCCACCGGCACCAGTTCGCCGCGATCCAGCGCCCGTTCGATCAGGATCGACCGGCCCAGGATCACGCCCACCCCGGACCGCGCCGCCTCGATCGAGGGGCTGGCCTGGTTGAAGCGCGGCCCGTGGGTCACGTCATCGCGGGAAATGCCGTATTCGCGCAGGTAGCGGGCCCAGTCGGGATAGGTGCCTTCCAGCCCGTCCTGCGCCCGGTCAACGTGGATCAGGGGCGCATGGGCCAGGATCTCGCGCGCGTTGTTGTCGTAGCGGGCGGCCAGGTCGGGCGTGGTGACCGGCATGATCTCTTCTTCCAGCAGCGGTTCCACCTGCATGTCGAGGTTGGATCGCCAGTTGCAGATGCGTAGATCGGCCTCTGTCGCCTCGCCCTCGCGGCGGGACATGAAGGCGCGCACGGCGACGTCCACGTCCGGCGCCAGGCTGAAGAATTCCGACAGGCGCGGCATCAGCCACAGCGACGCGACCGACGCCGAGGCCGCGACCGACAGCTTGGAACGGACATCGTGGTTGGGCTGCAGGGCCAGCATCGCGTTGTTGATCAGGTCCAGCGCGTTCGAGATGTCGGCGACGGTTGCGCTGGATTCCGGGGTCAGTTCGATCCGGCTGTTCTTGCGCACGAACAGCCGGGTTTCGAGGAATTCCTCAAGCAGCCGGATCTGGTGGCTGACGGCGGTTGGGGTCACGCAGAGTTCGTCCGCGGCCTTGGCGACACTGCCGTTGCGGGCCGTCGCCTCGAAGGCGCGGATGGCATTCAGCGGTACTCGCTTTCTCATTTTGGTTGCTCCGTGAACAATCGTCACTACGACTATTCTGGCGGATTTGCATAAGTCCGTGCAAATGCGGTCGTGGATTCTGCACCGCACTTCCGGGCCTGCGTCCAAGAATGCAGCATTCGTTTTCGGATTGTCATAAATTTGGACCTGTTTCCGCGCGCGCCCAGCCTTTCGGCAGCCGCCCGCGGCGTCCCAGCGCCAGCGCCTGGCGTCCGGCCAGGGCGATTCCCGCCATGCACATGACGCCATTCAGGGCCACGGCAAGCCAGACGGCGACCTGTTCGGCGACAAGCCCGGTCAGCAGCGCCCCGATCGGCGAGGACCCGACGATCAGCAGGGTGACCATGGACGCCAGCCGTCCGCGCATATGTACGGGTGTCAGAAGCTGCAGCGAGGTCTGGACCGAGGTGGAAAACACCACCGCGCAAAAACCCACCGCCAGGAACAGCGCGCAGGACAGCCACAACGTTTCGGTGCGCGCGATGGCGATCAGCAGGAGGCCGAAGGCGAAGCCGGCCATCAGGATGCGGGCCGGGCGCGGCTTGCCCGCGCGGGTCAGGGTCAGCGCGGCCAGGAACGACCCGATGCCAAGGCAGGAATTCAGCAACCCGAACTGGGCCTTGGTGGCGTGCACGATCAGTTCGGCCACCAGCGGCACCATGGTGGAAAAGTTCTGCCCGAACAGCCCGATGAACCCGGTCGCCACCAGCAGCACCTGCAGCGCGGGCGTGGTCAGGGCAAAGGACAGCCCTTCGCGCACATCCGCCAGAAGCGACGCCTTGGGCCGGGCGGGATGGGGGGCGATATGGTCGGGGCGGATGCGGGTCAGCGCGGCGGCGAAGACCAGGAAGGTGACGGCGTTCAGCGCGAAGGCCGCGGGCGGGCCCGAGGCGGCCAGCACCAGCCCGCCAAGCGCCGGGCCCAGCACGCGGCCGATGTTCATCGACATGGCGCCAAGCGCGATACCGTTGGGCAGGGCCGACAGCGGTACAAGGTCGGCGACGAAGGCCTGGCGCACCGGCTGGTCGATGGCGGTGATGCAGCCCAGGATCGAGGCCAGCGCCAGGATATGCCACATCTGCACCGCGCCCATGGCGACGATGGCGGCCAGTGTCGCGGCCTGGATGGCGCCGATGACCTGCGTGCCCATCAGCAGCTTGCGGCGCGGAAACCGGTCGGCCACGGCGCCGCCCAGCAGCGAAAACAGCATGATCGGCAGGAATTGCAGCGTGGTGACCCAGGCCAGCGCCATGGGCGACCCGGTCATGTCCAGAACCAGCCAGGCCTGCGCGGTCATCTGCATCCAGTTGCCCGGAACCGAGATCACCGACCCGATGAAATAGCGCCGGAATCCCGGCACGTGCAGGGCCCGGTCCACGCGCGCAACGTGGACCCCGGCCCCCGACAATTGAGCATCCATGCGGGGCTCAGGCGGTCAGCGAATAGGCGTCGGGCCGGCGGTTGGTGTCGAAATCCCAGCGGGCGCGCAGGCTGGCCTGTTTCTCCATGTCGATATCGGCGGCGACGACCTCGTCGCCCTGGGTCTTGGCCCGGTTCAGGATCATCCCGTCGGGCCCGCAGACGAAGCTGCCGCCGATGAACCGCGTGCCGTCTTCGACACCGGCCTTGCCGGCGGCGATGGCGTGGGTCGCGTTGGAATAGGCGCCGCCGCATATGGCAAGTTCGGACGCGCGGCGGGCCTGTTTCAGGGTGCCGCCGTCCATCACCGGCGTGTTGTAGCCCACGCAGTACAGATCCGCGCCGTTGATCGTCAGCGACCGGTAACTTTCCGGGAACCGCCGGTCATAGCAGATCATCCCGCCGGCCTTTACGTCGCCCATGTCGAAGGCATCGAACGGCAGGTCGCCGCGTTCAAAGTACCGCTTTTCCATGATGGTGATGCGCTTGCCCGGATCGGGATCGGTCTTGCCCGGGATGTGGACCTTGCGGAACTTGCCCCGATAGGCGCCCTTGCCGTCGTAGAAGACCATGGAATTGAACAGGCCCTCGTTGGTCTGTTCGGCATAGGGGATCACGATGGCCATGCCGTGGCTGGCGGCGCGGGCGGAAATGGCGTCGACCGCGACCTGGTTTTCCGGGACCGAGGTGAAGGCGGTCAGATCCTCGCGCACCACGGCGGCGAAATAGGGCGTCAGCGCCAGTTCCGGCAGGACGGCCAGGGTGACCTTGTCGGCCGCGGCCTCGTCGATCAGGTCGAGGATGCGGGTGGTGGTGCGGGCAATGGTGCTGCCCGCGGGGCCAAGTTGCAGCGCTGCGGCGCGAAAGTTGGGGGATGCCATCTGGACGGTCTCCGGCTCATTCGCCGGCAAGGGCGGCCGGGGCCGGCGCGCCGATGATCTGCAGGGCCTTGGCTTCGTCGATGACGTTGCAGATCTTGAACTGCATGTCGAAAAGGGCGGCCGCATGCGACATCTCGATCCGGTCGAAGACGCCTTCTTCGATCACGTTCATCTTGTAGCCCATGGCCTGCCCGTCGACACAGGTCGCGCGCACGCAGCCCGATGTGGAATTGCCCACCACCAGCAGCCCGTCGACGCCCAGTTCGCGCAGGATCAGGTGCAGGTTGGTGAAGGCAAAGCACGACGGCGTCTGCTTTTCGACCAGGATGTCGCCGGGCATCATGGCGACTTCGGCGGGGATCTCGGACCGGGGATCGGTGGCGGCAAAGACGCCGTCCCTGGACCGGGCCATCCCGGTGTAGCCGTGAAAGACGTGCTTGGAATAGATCACCGGCATGTCCATGGCGCGGGCGGCGGCCAGCAGGCGTTGTTGCACGGGGATGGATTTCCAGGCGTGCGGGCCGCAGGCGCCGGGGTAACGGTCAAGCTGATCATGGATCGGCATGTCGTCGCCCATGGCGGTGACCTGCATGTCGATCAGCAGCAGCGCGACATTGTCGCCGGGCCCCGAGGCGTCGCGCAGCTTGCGCTTGGCGACGACTTTCTTGTCGTCCTCGGTGAGAAATTTCTCCCAGACTCGTTCCATCGGGTCACTCCTGCTGCGTCGGTGTCCGCACAAGCCTAGGGCGGCGGGGCGCCGGGCGCCTAATGCAGAAAACTCGGGTCTGCGCTGAGAAAAGATTAATCCGCGCCCGGGTGGCGGACATTACAACGCGGCGGCGCGGGGAAATTCCGGAGTCCAACGGGGATGACAACGGGCGCGCCAACGGTGGCGGTCCATACGGGGCGCCGTCAGGTCATTTGAACCCGGTATTGGCGATCCTTCAAAGCCCACCCGAAGGATCTGGCATGTCATTTGTCGACGTCATTTTATTTTGTCGACGTCATTCGGACGAGCAGGGGCAGGGTCTTGCGGACCTGTCACCCCGGCGCGGCGAGGAAGAGCGCCGCGCCGGGGAAACGCCTTATTGCAGCGACTTCGACAGGAAATCTTCGACCACGTTCGACATGTCGAAGGACGCGCCGCCCTGCACCGGTGGATAGTCGGCCAGGGTCTGCAAGTGCTGGGCCAGCAGCACGTTCATCGGCTGGAACAGCCACGACACCTTCTGCACCAGGTGGCCATAGGCATCGGTGGTGTCATAGCTTTCGAACGGATCCATCCGCAGGTTGAACACCCGCGGCATCGAATGGGCGATGACATCGCCATAGTAATCCTCGCGCGTGATGAAGTGGAATTTCCACGGGCCCATCCGCACGGCGGCCAGCAGGCCTTCGTAGTAGTAGAAGATATGGTCGCGGTTGGAATGATCCTGCTCGCCAGTCCAGTAGGGCAGGTTGTTCACCCCGTCGATGTATTGCTGTTTCTCTTCCATGACTTCGGCCGCCACGTCTTCGATTCCGGCGGCGGTCGCGAACGAGGTGAACATGTCCTGGTGGCTCTGGATGCCGTTCAGGGTTTCGCCCTCGGGCAGGTGACCGGGCCAGCGCAGCATCGAGATCACGCGCACGCCGCCTTCGTAGGTGGTCATCTTTTCGCCCCGGAAGGGCGTGGTGGCGCCATGCGGCCAGGACGAATGTTCCGGCCCGTTGTCGGTCGAATACCAGACGATGGTATTGTCGGCGAGGCCCTGCGCTTCGAGCCAGTCGAGCACCAGGCCGACATCGTGGTCATGCTGCAGCATGCCCGAACCGTGGTAATCGGCCTCTGACGTGTATTGTTCGGCGGCATAGCGCCATTCGTCGTTCAGGCGGGTGTACAGGTGCATCCGGCTGGTGTTGAGCCAGACAAAGAACGGCTCGCCGGCCTCGTTGGCACTGTGCATGAAGTCCTCGGCCAGCGGGATGACCTCGCCCGCGTCGAAATTCTTCATCCGCTCCTGGGTCAGCGGCCCGGTGTCCTCGATCGTCTGCTTGCCGATCTTGCCGAAACGCGGCTGTTCGGTCGGGTCGTCGGTTTCCGAGGCGAAGGAATGGATCACGCCGCGCGTGCCGAACTGGGCCTCGTATTCCTCCAGCGAGCCGGAAAACGCCGTGCCGAAGTTCTGGTAATCCCGCTGTTCGGCCTCTTCCTGGGTGTTCAGGTGATAGAGGTTGCCGAAGAATTCGTCGAACCCGTGCACGGTGGGCAGGTGTTCGTTGCGGTCGCCCAGGTGGTTCTTGCCAAAATGCCCGGTGCGGTAACCGACCTGCTTCAGTTCCTCGGCCAGCGTGGGTGACGCGGCCTGCAGGCCCAGCGGCGATCCCGGCTGGCCCACCGTCGTCATGCCCGACCGGATCGGGTATTGCCCGGTGATGAAGGCGGCGCGTCCCGCGGTGCAGGACGGCTGCGCGTAGTGGTCGGTAAAGCGGATGCCTTCTTCGGCGATGCGGTCGATGTTGGGCGTGGTATAGCCCATCGTTCCCATCCCGTACGCGGACACGTTCTGCCACCCGATGTCATCCCCCCAGATGACAAGGATATTGGGCCGCTCGGTTTGTTCCTGTGCCAAGGCGGGCGCGGCCAGCCCCAGGACACTAAGCGGAACGGCCAGATAAGTCATTCTGAACATTGGTACTCTCCCTGCGCGAAACTCTTCTACCAGCGCAGGGCCAGCGTAACACCGATTCACGAAATCGCGATGAAAAACTGGCGCGATGGCGCGTTTCGGCCCGTTCCTTGACACCGGCCGGGATCCGGGACATTCACGGCCTGCACCGGCCAGGGCGCTGCCGCAGAAGCGGCCCCGTCTTGGGCCACCCCTGAGAAATCCTTCCCTCCTGCCCAAAGCTTTCTCCTTTGACCACCGGAGCCGGATCTTTTCAAAAAGACCCTGCCGGGCCGCGTCTCCGGCGGCACATCAGGAGCATCGATGGACACCCCGTTAACACCCGGCCGCCAGATCGCCATTGCCGGTGTCGTCGCATGCGCGTTCCTGATGCAGGGCGTCGACACGACACTTCTGACCATCGCCATCCCCACCATCGCGCCGCAACTGGGCGTGTCTGCGGTGGTCATGCACTTTGCGATCACGGCCTATCTGCTGAGCCTTGCGGTCTTCATGCCGATATCCGGCTGGTTCGCGGACCGGTTCGGGCCGCGCCGGGTGTTCCAGGCGGCGATGGTGGTGTTCGTGCTGGGATCGGCGCTGTCGGGGCTGTCGCCGTCGCTGGGGGTGATGGTGCTGGCGCGGTTCCTGCAGGGCTTCGGCGGCGCGATGATGACGCCTGTGGGCCGGCTGATCCTGTTGCGCGCCTTCGGCAAGGGGCGGACGCTGGACGCGATGATGTGGCTGACGATCCCGGTGCTGATCGGGCCGCTTCTGGGCCCGCTTCTGGGTGCGGTGATCGTGCAGTCCTTCGACTGGCGCCTGATCTTTTTCGTCAATGCGCCGGTCTGCCTGATCACGATCGCGCTGGCGCGCTGGCTGATCCCGCCCGATACCGGGGACCGGGTGAAGGTGGGCTTTGACTGGGGCGGGTTCGCACTGGCCGGTATCGCGCTGACGCTGTTCCAGCTGGGGGTCGAACACCTGGGCCACCCGCTGCTGGGCAGCGAATGGGTGACGCTGATCTTCTTCGCCTCGGCGCTGACGGTCTTTCACCTGTACCGCCGCCATGCCCGGCGCCATGACGCGCCGGCGCTGGACCTGGCGCTGTTCCGCATCCCCGCCTTCCGCATCGGCGTGATCGGCGGGGGGATCGGGCGGGTCGGGCTGAATTCGCTGGCCTTCCTGCTGCCGCTGGTCTTCCAGATCGGGCTGGGCATGTCGCCGATCAAGGCGGGGCTGTTGTCGTCCACCGCTGCGCTTGGCGCTTTTGCCGCGAAATCCATCCTGAAGAAGATCGTCGCCACCTGGGGCTATGCCACCACGATTGCCGGGGTCGGCGTGCTGGGCGCCGCGATGATCGCGGGTTTCGCGCTGCTGCATCCGGGCCTGTCGGCCTGGATCGTGGTGCCCTACGTGATCCTCGCCGGCGCCACGCGCACGATCTATTTCAACTCGGTCAACGCGCTGACCTATTCCGAAGTCCCGGCCGAGGAACTGAGCCGGTCCGTCGCGACCGCCGGCGTGTTCCAGCAGCTGGCCATGGGGCTTGGGATCTCGTTGTCGGCGGCGATCCTGTCGCTGGTCAGCGGCGAAGGCCATGTGCTTGAGATGGCGGACTTTTCCAAGGTCTTCGTGATCATGGGCCTGATCCCGATCCTGTCGCTGCCGTTCTTCGCCTGGCTGCGCAACGTGACGGCGAGTGGTTCGGGTCCCACACAGCGCAAGGGGCCCAAGCCGGGCCCCAAACGGGAAAGTGCCCGCGCCTGAGGCACTTGCCCCGAAAAGGGCGCTGAAAAAAACTCAACCCGCCCGTGGGAATAAGTCGTTTGTCGAGAGGCAGGCAGAGGGGGAACACTTGCCCCGATGCATGTGCTGCGCGCGGTCCACCGACTCGCCGCCTGTCCTTTCAAGGAGACCTGACCCCATGACCCAGATCGGCGTTTTCATTCCCATCGGAAGCCGCGGCTGGCTGATCTCGACCACGTCGCCCAAGACGATGCCGTCATTCGACTTCAACCGCACCATCGTGCAGCGCGCCGAGCATTACGGGCTGGATTTCGCGCTGTCGATGATCAAGCTGCGCGGCTACAACGGGCCGTCGGAATACTGGGTGCACAACCTGGAAAGCTTTACGCTGATGGCCGGGATCGCCGCCGTCACCAAGAAGATCCAGCTGTTCGCGTCCTCGGCCATCCTGACATTGCCGCCGGCGCTGACCGCGCGGATGGCGACCACGATCGATTCCATCGCGCCGGGCCGGTTCGGGGTGAACATCGTGACCGGCTGGCAGCCCAAGGAATACCAGCAGATGGGCATCGAGCTGACGCAGGAACATTTCGCCAAGCGCTACGATTACGCCGCCGAATACGTCACCGTGATGAAGGAGCTGTGGGAAAACGGCGTGTCCGATTTCAAGGGCGAATTCTTTCAGATGGACGATTGCAAGCTGTCCCCGCAACCGTCGGCGCATATCCCCATCGTGGGCGCGGGCCAGTCGGAAAAGGGCATGGATTTCGTCGCCCAGCACGGCGATTTCAACTTTGTCGGGGCCGGCGGTCCGGGCAAGGACATCAACTATACCGGCGGGTTGCAGGCCACGGTCGCCAAGGTCGACGCGGCGGCCAAGAAGTTCGGCCGCGATACCGGCGCCTTTACCCTGCTGATGATCATCGCCGACCGGACCGAGGAAATGGCCTTTGCCAAGTGGGAACACTACAAGACCGGCACCGATATCGAGGCGCTGGAATGGCAGGCGACCCAGGCGGGCGCCGACCTGCAGGCCAAGGAGGGTTCGACCGCCGCAGGCCTGAAGATGGGCATCCAGAACCCCCAGCCCACCGGCCTGCTGAAGCTGATCGGGTCCTATGAACAGGTCGCGCAGATGCTGGACGAGATCGCGGTGACCCCGGGGCTGAAGGGCATCATGCTGACCTTCGACGATTTCATCATCGGGATGGAGCAGTTCGGCGAACACATCCAGCCGCTGATGAAGACGCGCAATCCCGCCATGCTGGAGGCTGCAGAATGACCAAGATCGGCGTTTTCGTTCCCATCGGGTCGCGCGGGTGGTTCATGTCGACCACCGCGCCCAAGACCGAACCGACCTTCGACCTGAACAAGACCATCGTTCAGCGGGCGGAATTCTACGGCATGGATTTCGCGCTTGCGATGGTGAAGTTCCGCGGTTTCGACGGCGATTCCGAATACTGGGTGCGCAACCTGGAACCCTTCACGATGATGGCGGGCATTGCCGCCGTGACGTCGAAGATCAAGCTGTATGCGTCGATCCCCCTGCTGATCACGCCGCCGGCGCTGGCCGCGCGGATGGCGGTGACCATCGATTCCATCGCGCCGGGCCGGTTCGGCGTGAACCTGGTGACCGGTTGGCAGCCCAAGGAATACCAGCAGATGGGCCTGTGGCCCGGCGATGAATGGTTCGCCAAGCGCTATGAATACGCGACCGAATACGTGACGGTGATGAAGGAGCTTTGGGAAGACGGCGTGTCCAACTTCAAGGGCGAATTCTTTCAGATGGACGATTGCAGGCTGTCGCCGCAGCCGTCGTCCAAGATCGAGGTCGTGTCGGCCAATTCGTCCGACCGGGGCATGCAGTTCGTGGCCGAACACGCCGATTACAACTTTGTCGGCGCCGGATCGGGCATCAACCAGGTGGACCTGTCGGGCGATCCCGCCGCGCGCCTGATGGCCGCGGCCGAGAAGACGGGCCGCAAGGTGGGCGCGCTGACGCTGGTGACGGTGATCGCCGCGCCGACCGAGGAGATGGCGTTCGCCAAGTGGGACCATTACAAGAAGGGCACCGACATGGGCGCGCTGGCCTGGGCCAAGGCGCAGTCGGGGCAGGACACCAAGGCGTCCGAGAATTCGACCGCCGGCCGCATGGCCCGCAACGCCGAGGCGCAGCTGAAGGATCCGTCCAAGGCGATGCCCAACGGCGGCTTCAAGCTGATCGGGTCCTATGAACAGGTCGCCGGCATGCTGGACCAGATCGGTTCGACCCCGGGGATCGAGGGCATCATGCTGATCTTCGACGATTTCATCGCCGGGATCGAACAGTTCGGCGAACATATCCAGCCGCTGATGAAGACCCGTGGCGCGCCCCTGGCGACGGCGGCGGAATGAGCGGGCCTGTCTGTGCGATGGACGTCTGTGCGATGGACGTCTGAGCGATGGATGGCGCCACGCTGCCCGGCCCCGACCGGTTGACCGCCTCGCAGGCCCTGCGCGCGATGCGCGCGGGGTCGCTTTCGCCATTGGACCTGACGCGGGCCTGTCTGGGACGGGTGGCCGAGGACGATGCGAAAACGCGGGCCTGGATCTGCATGAACCGTGCGGCCGAGGCGCAGGCCCTTGCCGCCTCGGGGCCGCTGGCCGGGATCCCGGTGGGGATCAAGGACATGATCGACACCGCCGACATGCCGACGACGCATAATTCGCCGCTGTACGGCGGGCATCGCCCGGCGGCGGACGCGCCCTGTGTCGAGGTGCTGCGCGCGGCGGGTGCCGTGGTGCTGGGCAAGACGGACACGTTCGAATTCGCCGCCGGCGGGCGCCACGCGGCCACGCTGAACCCGCATGATCATACGCGCACGCCCGGGGGGTCTTCTTCCGGTTCCGCGGCGGCGGTGGGCGGGGGGCATGTGCCCCTGGCCCTGGGCACGCAGACCGGCGGGTCGACCATCCGTCCGGCGGCCTATTGCGGGGCGGTGGCGCTGAAACCGTCCTGGGGGCTGATTTCCACCGAAGGGGTGAAACGGTACGCGGTGAGTTTTGACACCGTGGGGCTGTTTTCGCGGTCGGTGGAGGATTTGGCGCTGCTGGCCGATGTCTATGCCCTGCCCGACGCGCCCGCGCCGCGCGAGGGGCGGCTGAAGCTGGGGTTTTGCCGGACGCCCTGGTTTGATCAGGCCCTGCCCGAGACGGTGGCGCTGTTCGACGAGCTGGAGGCGCTGCTGGCGCCGGTCGCCGACCTTGTGCCTTTCGACGTGCCCGTGGGGTTCGACGAGGCGGACGAGCTGCACCGCTGCGTGATGCATTGCGAAGGGGCGTCGGCCTTTCTGAACCTGGTGCGGACCCGGCCGGTGCTGTTGCATGACGATTTCCACCACCGGGTAGAGCTGCGCGGCGGCTATACCCAGCGCCAGCATTACGAGGCTTACGACAGCCTGGCGTTGCTGCGGATCGAGATGGAACAGCGCATGGGCGCGGTGGATGGCGTGCTGGCGCCGTCGGCCCCGGGCTATGCGCCGCAGCTGGTGGACGGGCTGCGCCCCAGCGAGAACCCGGTTTTCAATGCCTGCTGGACGGCGTTGCAGGTGCCGGTGGTGAACCTGCCGGTCTGGGCGCCGGGGGCGACATTGCCGCTGGGCGTGTCGCTGATCGCGCCACGGGCGCATGACCGGCGGCTGCTGGCCATGGCCGGGCGGCTGGAAGGCCTGCTGGACCGGCGCTGAGCGTCGGCAGGCGCAAATTTTTCCCTGAAAAATTTGCGCCAGAATTTCGTGAAAATTCTGGCCTCTGGCCGGTGGGGGCGCCTTATCCGTGCAGCGGTTCGGACCTGATGTCCGGGACGACCAGCGCGGGGGCGATCGGCAGGCCTTCGCCCGAGGGCACCGCGAAGCTGTGCACCGGCTGCGATACATTGTGCAGCCGCACCGGGCCAAGCGGCCGCGCGTCCGCCGCGCCTTCGGCGATGTCGGCGGTGACGACGATGCGTTCGCCCACGATCTTGCCGTGATCGCCCAGCCGGGCCGCGATATTGGCGGGTTGGCCGATGACGGTGAAATCCAGCCGTTCCTGCGAGCCGACATTGCCATAGGTGACCCGCCCGAAGGCCAGCCCGATGGCGCAGTCGCTGCGATTGCCGCTGGCGTCGGGGTCCGCCGATTCCAGTTCGCTCACGATGGCCCGCGCCGCCGCCAGTGCCCGGATGCGGGCGCTGTCCGCGTCGTCGCCCGCCGGGAAGACCGCCAGGACAGCGTCGCCGATGAACTTCAGCACCTCGCCGCCTTCGGCCACCACCCGGGCCGAGACCGTGTCGAAGAAGCGGTTCAGCAGCGTGATGTAGTCGGTCCGGCCAAGCCGTTCTTCCAGCGCGGTGGAGGCGCGCAGGTCGCAGAACATGATGGCGGCGTCGATCTCGTCGCCGTCGCCGCGCCGGATCTCTCCGCCCAGGACGCGGGCGCCGGTGCGCTTGCCGACATAGGTTTCCAGCAGCGATTGCGCGGTGCCGCGCAGGCTGAACACCTCGAGATAGCGGCTGAGCACGGCCGAGATTTCGAAGATGAGGCCGAGGTCGGAGGTGGTGAAGCCGTCGGGATGATCCGTCGTCAGGGTCAGCACGTTGATGCGCCCGTCCGAGAAGGGCAGCGGCATGGCCACGTAATCGGTGGCGCCCTGGGCGCGCAGATCCTCGATGATGGGGAAGGCGTCGCGGCCCAGATCCGGTCCGATCTTCTGGCGCACCCCGCCCAGCCCGTTCGACACGTGGCGCAGCGGGCTGTTGATGTAGCCGGGGTGGCTGTGGATGTCGTAGGAGGTCGACATCATCTCGATCTCGGCGACATCGTGTTTCCACAGGTAGCGCCGCCCCGAGATCATCGGGTGCAGCGACCAGACCAGCACCGCCAGGCGCGAGATTTCCATGCCCGAGGCGCGCAGCTGGTGGGCGAAAGCCTCGACCAGGGCTTCGGGCGCGGTGATCCGGGCGGCGTCGCGCAGCAGCCAGTCGACCAGCGGGCCGGTCAGGTTGCCGCCCGTGGGCGCCTGGATGCGGTTTTCGCCCAGGTCGAAATCGGTGACGATGCCGGGCATGAAGGCCACGTGGTCGGCGACCTCGGCCGCGTCGGGCAGGGCGTGCGCATAGCTCCACACCGCGTTCTTCAGGGTCTCGCCGCCCAGGGTGGCGTCAAGGTATTGCGCTGTGCCCTTGAACGGGCAAAACGTCTGCATCTCGGTCTTCATGGTGCCGCACAGCGACAGATCTTCGCGCGGGAAGTAGATCGCGGCGGGCAGCCGCGTTTCGTACATGACCTTGGCCCGGGTGCTGGAGGCCAGCACCTTGCCATTGCGATAGGCGGTCACGCGACCCTGGAGGGGTTCGATCGTGATTCCGTAGTGCTGGTCGGAAAGTGAGGCGTGCACGTTCATGGGGTGTTCCCCCTGGATCCTGTTGGGTGCGCAGCAGATGGGGATCCTGGTTCCGGAATCCAAGAGGTAGTCCGAAATCCGGTCAGTCCATGCGGATCACGTCCTTGTCGATGGCCAGCATATAGCCCTTGCGGGCGATGGTCTTTACCAGCAGCGCCGCCACCATCTGGTTGCCAAGCGCGTCGCGCAGCCGCTTGATCCGGGTGGCGCCGGCGGCTTCGTCGCAATCGGCGGCCTGGCGGCCCGACACCACCGCTTCGAGTTCCGCGCCCGAGAGCACGTCGTCGTCCATCCGCGCCTCGGCCAGAACGGCAAGCGTTTCCATCGCGGCCGCCGTCAGCTTGAATTCCATGTCGTTGAGATAGACGGTGTTTTCCCCCCGGCTGACGATCAGCGAATTGACCCGGATGCCGGTGCGTTCGATCAGCTCCATCCGGCGGTTCAGCATGACCAGCTGGAACAGGAACACCAGCGCCGCCACCAGCAGCGCGGTGGCGAAGACCAGCAGCACCAGGATGACCATCCGGTACGACGTCAGCGTATCGGCGAAGGCGGTGCCGGATTGCGCCAGGATTTCCAGCAGCTTGATTTCCGCCGGGCCGGTCAGCCCGTCGTTTTCCATGAAGATCCGTTCGACGCGGGCGTTGAAGGCGTTGGCGTCGGGCAGGGTGATCAGCAGGACGGTGGCGGTGATGGCCAGCAGGGCGACGATGGCGGCGATGCCGATGCCGACGATCCGCCCGCCCGAGACCCGGTCAGTACCGGAGGAAATAGGCGCCGGCATTGGCCTTCCTCTGGTCAAGGCCGTCCGGCCCGAAGACCGAGACGACGTTCAGCAGGGTCCAGCCGGCCTTTTGCAGGCGCGGGGCCAGTTCCCTGGTCGCGGCGCCGGTGGAACAGGCGCCGGATATCGCGGCCACGCCGTACTGCAGCTTCAGCGGGTTGTCCTGCTTGGCCTTGTAATCGGCATAGCAGTCCTGCGCCGTGGCGGGCACGGCGAACGCCAGCAGAAGGCAGGTGAGAAGGGTGCGTGTCATGGGGCGTGTCATGTGGGGGAGACTGGCGGTTGAGGGTTTGAAATTCAATAACGGCCGGCGTCGAGGCGTCGGTTATCCGATAACAACGCGGTGTTATTGCGTGTTTTCAAGGGCCGGGGCGAGGGTGGTCCTGCCGCCGGCCATGGTCCGGCCCAACGATCCTTCGATACGATCAACACGATACCAGGAGCAATGACATGCCTCGACTTCTTACCGCCCTCGTGGCCTCGGCAGCACTCGCCACTTCCAGCCTGCCCGCTCATGCGGAGATGAACGTGGATCCCGGCGTGGTGGTCGGGGGGTTGATCACCCTGGGGCTGCTGGGCGCGGTGCTGAGCGACCGCAATGACCGCGACGATCATCACAAGGCGCAGCCGGGGCCGGTCTACAAGGTGGCGCCGGTGACGCGGCAGCCCCAGTATCTGCAAGAATATCCGCGGCAATCGGCGAAATCCTATCGCGGCGACGATTGGAACAAGCCCGGTCACGGGTATGGACACGTGAAGGGGGCCAGGGCGCCGTTGCCGGCCCATTGCCTGCGCGATGTCAGCAAGCCGGGCCAGTCGCTGACGCTGTATGGCCAGAACTGCCTGAGCCAGGCGCGGGTGGATGTCCGCGACCTGCCCCGCGAC
Source organism: Marinibacterium anthonyi (assembly GCA_003217735.2). Taxonomy (GTDB): domain Bacteria; phylum Pseudomonadota; class Alphaproteobacteria; order Rhodobacterales; family Rhodobacteraceae; genus Marinibacterium; species Marinibacterium anthonyi. Next base: position 298,795 of record CP031585.1, read on the forward strand.
TGCACCGTCATCGTGCCGACGGCGCAGGGCCCCTATACCGGTTACGGTCCCTCGTGCCTGCAGGCGCGGGGCTACCGGGTCGGCTGGCGCTAGGTCCAGCCGGCCAACCGCGCCCGGGGCAGGCTCCCGCCCACCCACCCCGCCCGCCCCGGGCGCTCATCTTGGGCGCTCACCTCGGGTGCGCATCTCGGGCGCGGCCATCATTCGACCCTTGCGCCCCGGCTTCGGCCGGGGTTGTCATGTGGCCCATGACGCAGCCCGATTATTCCTACGAGACCCGCCTTGCCGCTGCCGGCGCGCTGCGCGTGGCCGGCACCGACGAGGTCGGGCGTGGCCCGCTGGCCGGTCCGGTCGTCGCCGCCGCCGTGGTGCTGGACCCCTTGGCCATCCCGGCCGGCATGAACGATTCCAAGACCCTGTCGAAGAAACGCCGCGCCCGGCTGGCCGCGCAGATCCTGGAGGTGGCCGAGGTGGGCATCGCCTGGGCCTCGGTCGAGGAGATCGACGAGATGAACATCCTGCAGGCCAGCATGCTGGCGATGGAGCGCGCGGTGGCGCGGCTGGACGTGCTGCCCGATCACGTGCTGGTGGACGGCAACCGGATCCCGCAGGGGTTGAGCATGCCGGCCACGCCCGTGGTCGGCGGCGACGGTCGGTGCCTGTCGATCGCCGCCGCGTCGATCATCGCGAAAACGTGGCGCGACCGCATCATGGTGGATTTGGCGCAACAGCACCCGGGCTACGGGTGGGAAACCAACGCCGGATATCCGTCAAAAGCGCACAAGGCCGCGCTCCGAGATCTTGGTGTGACCCCACATCATAGACGTTCGTTCCGACCGGTCCACAATATCTTGTATCAAGGCAAACTGTAACTAATTGACTCTAATAAATAAATTGACGGTGATTCGGGTTTGACTCATCCTGTGGACAACCAACGAGCGCAACAATGCGCCGGGACAGAGGCAGACGATGACGATGACCAAGACGCCGCGCGCGAAAGCGCTGCCGTTGAACGAAATTCTTGCGGGTGACTGCATCGAGGTGATGAACAGCTTGCCGGAAGGCTCGGTTGATCTGATCTTCGCTGATCCGCCCTACAACCTGCAGCTGAAGAACCAGCTGCACCGCCCCGACAACAGCCGGGTCGACGCGGTTGACGATGCCTGGGATCAGTTTTCGTCCTTTGCTGCCTATGACGCCTTTACCCGCGAATGGCTGGCCGCCGCGAAACGGCTGCTGAAGCCCGACGGGGCGATCTGGGTCATCGGGTCCTATCACAACGTGTTCCGCCTGGGCGCCGAGCTGCAGAACCAGGGGTACTGGATCCTTAACGACGTGGTCTGGCGCAAGTCGAACCCGATGCCGAACTTCCGCGGCAAACGCTTTACCAACGCGCATGAGACGCTGATCTGGGCGTCGCGCGGGGAAGGCAGCAAGTACACCTTCAACTACGAGGCGCTGAAGGCCCTGAACGAGGGCATCCAGATGCGGTCGGACTGGGTGATCCCGATCTGCACCGGGCACGAGCGGCTGAAGGACGACAACGGCGACAAGGCGCATCCCACGCAGAAGCCGGAATCGTTGCTGCACCGGGTGATGGTGGGGACGACCAATCCGGGCGACGTGGTGCTGGATCCGTTCTTTGGCACCGGCACGACCGGGGCCGTGGCGAAGATGCTGGGCCGGGATTTCATCGGGATCGAGCGCGAGGAGGCTTACCGCGAGGTGGCCGAGAAGCGGCTGGCCCGCGTGCGCCGGTTCGATCGCGAGGCTCTGGCCGTGTCGACCGGCAAGCGGCAGGAACCGCGCGTGCCCTTCGGGCAGCTGGTGGAACGGGGGTTGCTGGCGCCCGGCGAGATGCTGCAGAGCCCGCGCGGGAAGATCGCCAAGATCCGGGCGGACGGCACCTTGGTGTCGGAAAACGTGAAGGGCTCGATCCACCAGGTGGGGGCCGCGCTGGAAGGCGCGCCGAGCTGCAACGGCTGGACCTACTGGAGCTTCAAGCGCGAGGGCAAATCGGTGCCCATCGACGTGCTGCGCCAGCAGATCCGGTCGGAAATGCACGACTGAACCAACCCTGCAATCGAATGGAACACCGCCCGTGCCTGCGGCCTGATGCAGGCACGACACCTGGCCCCGCCGTGACCGGCGGGGCTTTTTTGTTGTCATGTCCCACGCGTGGGACATGTCGGCGGGTGTGGGATTTCAATGGGTTGCAGAGGCGGATTTACCATTTCTTAGGGATTGGAACAGTGTGGAGGTGTTGTGCTTTCTGCCGGGCGGGGGGGGCCGGTGGGGCGCGGGGGATGAGGTATTTGGGCCAAGAAGAAGCAGGGGGGCGGGAGAGTCCGATGCCTTGCGCCAGCGGCGGGCGGGTACTGCCGGTTCGCGGGGGGATATGGGGGTGTTTTGTCTTTGGGGCGTGCCAGGGCGGTCGGGGCCGTGGCAAGGAAATCGACGGCCTGGTTGGCGAACCGGCGGCAATCGGGGCTATCGGTTGGCGTATGGGCACAGGCGCGGGCGGTGCTTTCGCCATCAAGCTGCGCCCACGACCGGCAGGCGGTTGCGGTCGATGCTGCCGGCCCAGTCGGGGCGGTTCCGTGGTGCGTTGGTGTCGAGCCGGGCGCGGGATCGGCCAGGGTGAGCGTGCGGGATCGCCGCCATGGGGGATGAGGTCAGTCCGTCGATGACGGCTGGCCCCGGCGCAGGGCCTCGGCGAATTTGGGCATCAGGCGGACCAGCGTGTCGAAGTCTTCGTCGGACCAATCGGCGAAACCGTCGGTCAGCAGCCGTTCGCGGGCGGCGTCGATGGCGTCGGTCATGGTCTTGCCCAGCGGGCGGATGACGGCCTGGCGCTGTCGGCGGTCGGAGGGGTTGCCGCGTCGTTCGATCAGCTGAAGGTCTTCCATCTTGCCCAGCTGGCGGCTGACGGTGGTGTGGTCGCGGCCGACCCTGTCGGCCAGGTCGACCACGCCGATCGGCCCCAGCCGTTCGATCAGCACCAGCAGGGGAAACAGCGCGCGGTCGAGTTTTATCCCCGCGGCGCGGATGATCGCATCGTCCCGCTGCGGCCCGTTCATCATGCCGACGATGTCCAGGACGGCGCTGTGCAGCTGGCGCAGTTTTGCGGAAGTGGGTGTATTTTGCACATTGTTTCTTGTCGTCATCGATGTTCTCCATTATGTGCATATTACACATTGTTTAGGCCAGGATGACCCGAGATGAAAGCAGCCATTGTCCGCAAGGCAGGGGAAATGCCCGTTTATGACAGCTTTGAGGCCCCAATTGCCGGGGCGGGCGAATGCACCGTCGACGTGATCGCGGCGGCGCTGTCGCCGCTGGCGCGCGCCCGGGCGTCGGGGGCGCATTACAGCAGCACGGGGCAGTATCCCTTTGTGGCGGGCGTCGACGGGGTTGGCACGCTGGAGGATGGCCGGAGGGTCTATTTCGTCCTGCCGCGCGCGCCGTTCGGGGCCATGGCCGAGCGTACGGTGGTGTCGGTGGACCGGTGCGTCGCGCTGCCCGACGGGCTGGACCCGGAGATGGCGGCGGCGCTGGCCAATCCGGGGATGTCGTCCTGGGCGGCGCTGACCTGCCGGGCGGATCTGAAACCGGGCGAGACGGTTCTGATCAACGGGGCGACGGGGGCGTCGGGGCAATTGGCGGTCAAGATCGCGCGCCACCTTGGAGCGGCGACGGTCATCGCGACGGGGCGCAGTGCCGGGAAGCTGGACGGGCTGGGCGCGGATGCGACGATTCTGCTGGGCGATGACGCCGAGGCGCTGGAACAGCGGTTCGCGGCGGTCTTTGCCGGGGGCGTGGACGTGGTTGTCGATTATCTTTGGGGGATGAGCGCCGAGCGGATGCTGATGGCGGCGGCCAAGGCCGGTCCGCAGGGCCGGCGGCTGCGGTTCGTGCAGGTGGGCAATGCGAGCGGGGCCAATATCGCGCTGCCCGGCGCGGTGCTGCGGTCGGCGGCGATCGAGCTGATGGGCAGCGGAATCGGCAGCGTTCCGTTCAAGGGGCTGGCGGGGTCCATCGCCGGGGTGTTCGGCGCGGCGCAGGCGGCCGGGCTGGCCTTGCCGATCCGCACGGCGCCCCTGGCCGAGGTCGCGGAGGTGTGGCCGCTGGGGGATGATCTGCGCACGGTCTTCCGGATCTGAGCCGGGGCGGGAAGTCTGCGGTCTGGTTGGCGGCCGGATGAATTCGGTGCTTGACCTCAAGGGGGCTTGAAGGGCTAGACCGCCCGCAGGACAGGCGGATCTGGCAGGCAGGACCTTGATATGACGGCAGTATCGCAGCCCGGACAGTCGGGAGGACTGGGCCGGTTCATCGTTGCAAGCGGGTTGACCAACCTGGCCGACGGGATTGCCACGGTGGTCTGGGCCTGGATGGCGTCGCTGCTGACCCGCGATCCGGTGCTGATCGCGCTGATGCCCGTGGCGCTGCGCCTGCCGTGGTTTCTGTGCGCGCTGCCGGCCGGGGTGGTGACCGACCGGGTGGACCGGCGGGCGCTGATCCTGGGGATGGACCTGGTGCGGGCGGTGGCCTTTGGCGCGGCGGCGGTGATCGTGTGGGCGGCGCTGCCTTTTGCGCCACCGGCAGAGCAGGGGACGGCGATGCCGGGGCTGTTTGGCGGGCTGATGGGCTGTGCGCTGCTGGTGGGCACGGCCGAGGTGTTTCGCGACAATGCCGCGCAGACCATGCTGCCGTCGGTGGTGCCCCATGCCGAGCTTGAGCGGGCCAACGGGCGGCTGTGGAGCGTGGAGCTGGTGGGCAATGCGCTGCTGGGGCCCGCGGTGGGGGCCTTCCTGATTGCCTGGGTCGTCTGGGTGCCCTTTGCGCTGAATGCCGGGGTCTTCGTGCTGGCGGCGGTGCTGGTCTGGGGCCTGCGCGGGTCGTTTTCGCCGGAGAGGGGACCGGAGCGGAATTGGCGCAGGGAGCTGGGCGAGGGGCTGGCGTTTCTGAGGGGCGCGCCGTTGCTGCGGCTGCTGGCGGTGATCACGGGGGTGTGGAACCTGCTGCACCAGATGGTGGTGATCGCGCTGGTTCTGCACGTGCAGGAAAACCTGGGGCTGGGCGCGCAGGGCTACGGGCTGATCCTGGCGGCGGGCGCGGTGGGCGGCATCGCCGGGGGCTTCGTGGCCGAACGGGTGGTGCGCGCGATGGGGGCGGGGCCGGCGGCGCAGTGGATGACGCTGGCCTCGGCCGTGGCCTTTGCGGCGATCCCGCTGGCGCCGGGCGGCATCGCGCTGGCGCTGGTGCTGGCGGCGTTCGAATTCACCGGGCTGGTGTGGAACACGGTGTCGGTGTCCTACCGGCAAAGGGCGATTCCCGGTGCGCTGCTGGGGCGGGTGAACAGCATCTACCGGCTGCTGGCCTGGGGGATGATGCCCGTCGGCCTGCTGGTGTCGGGGCTGATCGTGAACGGGGCCGAAGCGGTGATGCCGCGCGGTCCCGCCCTGTCGATGCCCTTCGTGGTGGCCGCCGGCGGGGCGGGCCTGCTGACCCTGCTGGCCTGGCGGCCGCTGGGGCGGGGGTTCCGGGCGGTTTAGGCTGTGTTCGCGGCCGGGGCCTTGGCGGCCTGGGACTGGGTGCGACGGCCGCCGTCCGGCAAGGGATTTCCGCGGGATCAGCCGAAATCGGCGGGCGACAGGCTGCCTTCGCGCAGAAGATGTTGCAGGGTCCAGGCCACGCCAAGCGCATCGTCAAGCCCGTCGTGGTCCTGCACCGGCGGATGGTCGATGCCGAACCGGGCGGCGAGCGTGTTGGATCGGGTCTGGTGGATGTCGTCCAGCGCCATCCCGGCCTTGAGAAGCAGGTTGCAGGCATTGCCGAAGCGACCCACGGGGATGACCGGTTCGATCCCGGCGACATAGCAGCTGATGGCGATCATGTTGAATTCGTCCTTGCCCCAGGACCACAGCGTCGCGCCCTGGGAAAACCCGTCAAGCTGGGCCAGCGCATCGCCCAGCGTCTGGCCGCTGGCCGACAGCGTGGCATCGGTGATGCCGGTCAGCCGGGAAAACAACGGATCGAGCGTGCAGCGCGCGCCGTGGCGGTCGCGGGGGATGACATGCAGGCGGATGGTTTCGGTGATGGGAAAGCCGCGTTCCAGCGACAGCTTGGCCGCGCCGATCTGGGCGATGACCGGGTCGGGATCGGTGGGACCGCACCAGAACCGCTGCGGCGCGCCGGGGGCGGTAAGGAATTCGCAGTCGTAGACGATGACGTGGGCCATGACGGCGGAACCTCCCTGTGGGTTATGTGCAGACCGGGTTATGTGCAGACTAGGCAATGGGCGGGCCAAGTCCACCTCGCCTGAACGGCACGAAGCGGTTATTTCTGGGCCCGTGCCATTCCGGAGCCCTGCCCGATGACCGACGTGCCTTCCCCGCGACTGACCTTGCTGAACCGCATCTGGCCGCGCACCAGCCCGGCCGCGCCACCGCGCGACCGCTATGCCGAAGCCGCGCTGGAGCGGCACAAGCGCGAGGGGCTGGAGATGGCGGTGCGGGCGCGGTGGATCGCGCTGGCGGTGGTGGCGCTGATGTTGCCGGTGCTGAACTTTGCATGGGAAATGCTGTGGTACGAGGCGCTGCTGGCCGCGCTGGCCGCGATGGGATGGCTGCAGCGGCGGGTGGGGCGCGTGGGTCTGTCGTACCTGGAACTGGGGGTCCTGTTCGCCGACCTGGCGCTGCTGACCGTGGCGCTGGTGCTGCCCAACCCGTTCCAGAACGATCCCTGGCCGGCGGCGCTGGCCTATCACTTCGGCAATTTCAACTATTTCTTCATCATCCTGGCGGCCGGCACGCTGGCCTATTCCTGGCGCACGATCACCGCGATCGGGACCTGGACAGCGGTCCTGTGGGCCCTGGGCGCGGTCTGGGTCCATGTCCGGGGGCTGCACATCCCGGCGCTTTCGGCGGCGACCGAGGCGGCGTTCGGTGCCGATCCCCGGATGGTGGACCTGCTGGATCCAAACCGGGTGCAGGCGGACATCCGGCTGCAGGAGATCGTGGTCTTTGTCATCGTGGCCAACGTGCTGGCGTTTTCGATCCGGCGGCTGCAGCGGCTGGTGCTGTCGAACGCGGCGCTGGAACGCGAACGGTCGAACCTGTCGCGCTATTTCAGCCCCCGCGTGGTCGAGGAACTGTCGCACAAGGACGAACCGCTGAAGGAAACCCGCGAACACGAGGTGGCGGTGCTGTTCGTGGATATCGAAGGGTTCACCGTCTTTGCCGCCGGGCGGCCCCCAAGCGAGGTGATCGGCGTGCTGCGGCGGTTCCACGAAATCGTCGAGGGCCGGATCTTTGCCCATGGCGGCACGCTCGACAAGTTCCTGGGCGACGGGGCGATGGCGACCTTCGGCACCCCGGAACCGGGGGATCGGGACGTGGTGAACGCGCTTGAGGCGCTCAGGGCGATGATCGGGGCGATGGCGGGATGGAACGCGGAACGGGCAAAGGCCGGCGAGGCGCCGGTTCGGGCGCGGTTCGGGATGCATTTCGGCCCCGTGGTTCTGGGCGATATCGGCGCGACGCAGCTGGAATTCGCGGTGATCGGGCACACGGTGAACGTGGCGAGCCGGCTTGAGGCGCTGACGCGGGACCTGGGCGTGACCGCGATCCTGAGCGAGGACATGCGGCGGGCCGCGGTGTCGGCGGATGTTGACGGGCTGCTGGACGGGTTCGAGCCGCGCGGCGCGCAGCGGATCCGGGGGATCGACGGCGAGGTGTCGGTCTGGGCCCTGGCGTGAGGCCGGCCAGCCCCCCGAACGCCCCCGAACGCTCCCGCCCACCCACCCCGCGTTCGGGGGGCGTTCGGGGGGGCCTTAGCGGGGCAGCGGCAGGCCGCCCTTGAAGTAGGGTTTCCAATCTTCGATGTCGGGATAATGCTGGCGGCGCCAGGCGCGTACCTTCGGGTTCATGACCCGGCGCCAGAGCGGCGGGATCATCGCCGCCACGGTCATCACCGGGTAGCCGTAGGGCAGCTGGGGGGCGTCGTCTTCGTCATAGGTCTGCAGCAGGGGAAATCGGCGGTCGGGCTTGTAATGGTGGTCGGAGTGGCGCTGCAGGTTGATCAGCAGCCAGTTCGACGCCTTGTGCGAATTGTTCCAGGAATGGTGCGGCTTGACGTGTTCGTACCTGCCGTCGCCCAGGTGGCGGCGGGTCAGGCCGTAATGTTCGACGTAATTGGCCAGTTCCAGCTGCCAGATCGCGGTGATCGCCTGCACAAGGAACAGGCCGAGGCCGGTCCACCCGCCAAGGAGCGCGGCCAGCGCCAGCATGGCGGCCTGCAGCGCCCCGTAGCGCCAGAACGGGTTCGATCGGTGGTGCCAGGAAAGATTGCGGCGCGCGAGCATGGCCGTTTCGGCGGCGAAGGCGGATGTCGGACAATTGCGCAGGACCCGGGGGAAATAGCGGTGAAAGCCTTCGTTGTAGCGCGCGGTGACGGCATCGCGCGGGGTGGCGACATACCGGTGATGGACCAGCAGGTGTTCGGAGCGGAAGTGGGAATACAGCACCATGGCCAGCAGGATGTCAGCCAGGTTGCGTTCCAGCCGGTCGGACTGGTGCATGAGTTCATGCGCATAATTGATGCCGATGGTGCCGGTCAGGATGCCGACACCGACGAAGAGCCAGGTCTTTTCCCATCCCGTCAGGTGGGTGGCGGGCGCGGCGTACCAGATCAGCCCGAACAGCGTGACGACCTGCACCGGCACCCAGAGGGTGGTGAGCAGGCGGTAGGCCTTCAGCGTTTCATCGGGCGTCTGCGGATCGGCGTTGGCCTTTTCCAGCCCCGTGGCCAGGTCCAGTCCCCAGAACAGCCACCAGGCGCAGAACGGCAGCAGGATCAGCGTCCAGCCCCCGTTCACGGCGGCGACGACCGCCAGCGGAGGCAGCAGGAACGAGATCCAGAACGGCGCGGCGTGGCGCAGGGAATGCAGTTTCGCGGGGGCGAGGTAGGGGGCGGTCATGGTCCGTCTCCGGTGATCGGGGCGAAGGTAGCGCAGGTCCGTGCGCAGGGAAACGGCAGCTGTGTCGCGGGTGTGCCCTTGGCGGGACGGGGCTTGGGCGGAGGTGGTAGGCCGGGGTATTTGGAAAGAGAAAGAAGCAGCAGGGCACGACTTTGGCTTCTTTCTCTTTCCAAATACCCCAATCCCGTCCTCAGGCTCCGCGCCACAGGTTGAAGGCCTTGCGCATCACCGTCGGCAGGTCCGACGGACGGAACGTGTGCTTGTCGGCGAAATGGCCCCTTGCAGGGGGCGTGTCGTTGGGCAATTCGGCGTGCAGCACCGTCAGGATCAAATGGAAATGGGTGAAGGTGTGGCGGACCTCTCCGTTCAGGATCTGCCAGCCGGCATCGGCGGGGGGCGCGGGGACAGGCGCGTCCGTCCAGTCGGATCCGGGAAAGCCCAGCATGCCGCCCAGCAGCCCCTTGTCGGGGCGGGTTTCCACCAGCAGGGCGCCATCCTGGCGCTGGCCGATGTATAGGTAGCCCCGGCGCACCGGCTTGGCCTTTTTCGGCGTCTTCTTCGGCAGTTCCGGCGCGGTGCCGCGGGCCCGCGCAAGGCAGGGGTCGCACAGGGGGCAGATGCCGCAGGCGGGGCTCCTGGGCGTGCAGATCGTGGCGCCAAGGTCCATGACGGCCTGGGCGTGGTCTCCGGGCCGGTCCTTTGGTGTCAGATCCGCCGCCTTTGCCTTCAGCTCGGGCTTGGCCAGGGGGAGCGGCGTGTGGATGTCGAAGAGGCGGGACATGACGCGTTCGACGTTGCCGTCCATGACGACCTCGGGCAGGTCGAAGGCGATGGCCGAGATCGCGGCGGCCGTATAGGGGCCGATCCCCGGCAAGCCCAGCAGCGCGTCGTGGTCCGCCGGAAATTGGCCGCCGTGGTCGGACACCACGGCACGCGCGCATTTCAACAGGTTGCGGGCACGGGCGTAATAGCCCAGGCCCGCCCATTCGCCCATGACGTTGGCATCCTCGGCCCCGGCAAGCGCTGCCACATCGGGCCAGAGCAGGGTGAAGCGGGTGAAGTAGTCCTTCACCGCCGCCACGGTGGTCTGCTGCAGCATGATTTCCGACAGCCAGATCCGGTAGGGATCGCGGTGTTCCCCGCCCGCGCGGGCGGCGGGGCTGATCCGCCAGGGCAGGTCGCGGGCATGGATGTCGTACCAGGCCAGCAACGCGGCCCCGATGTCGTCCGCCGCGTTTCCCACGACCCCGTTTCCTTCAACCCTGTCACGCAACTTTTATGTCCTTTCTCGGCGGTTCCGCTGGTCCCCAACGCCCAAACGCATACAATGGTCCGGAACGAGACGGAAACAACCATGGCGCGGCGTCAGACCAGCACATACGGGTTCAAGCAGACCGCCGCCCTTCTGGGCACGCGGATACGCAAGGCATCGGAAAGCCGGGGCTTTGCCGTGTCGCGCGTGCTGACCCATTGGGAAGAGGTCGTGGGCCCCGAGACCGCCGCCATCTGCCGGCCCGTCGAAGTAAGCTATGGCCGCAAGGGCTTTGGCGCGACGCTGACGCTGCTGACCACGGGCGCGCAGGCGCCGATGCTGGAAATGCAGAAGGAACGCATTCGCGACCGGGTCAACGCCACCTACGGCTACAACGCCATCTCGCGAATCCGCATCACCCAGACCGCGCCCACGGGCTTTGCCGAAGGGCGGGCGGCCTTTGCCGCCGCGCCCAGGGCCGAGCCCAAGCCGGTCGATCCGGCGATCCGGCAGGCGGCCCATGACACGGCCGACGGGGTGGCCGACGACGGGCTGCGCCAGGCGCTTGAAACGCTGGCCCGAAACGTTCTTGCGAAATCCAGAAGTTGAGAGAGAATTCATGATCCGCACCCTCATCTCCACCGGGGTATCCGCCCTGCTGCTTGCCGCCGCCTATGCCTTCCTGGCGATGCCCGTGTCGAGTCCGGGCGAAACCAGCCTGCTGCCGGGCGCCGCCATGGCACAGGAAGCCGCCGCCGAGGATGTCGACACCTCGACCATTCGCGAGATGGTGATGGGGGCCGAGGACGCGCCGATCACGATGATCGAATATGCCTCCTACACCTGCCCCCATTGCGCGGCCTTCGCCGAGGGGCCGTTCAAGGAGATCAAGAAGAACTACATCGACACCGGCAAGGTGAAGCTGATCTACCGCGAGGTCTATTTCGACAAGTTCGGGCTGTGGGCGTCGATGATCGCGCGCTGCGCGGGGCCGGACCGGTTCTTCGGTGTGAACGAGCTGCTGTATTCGACCCAGCGCGACTGGGTTCAGGCGGGCGATACCCAGGCGATCGTGGGCGAGCTGAAGAAGATCGGCCGGATGGCCGGGCTGGACGACGCGGCGCTGGAAAGCTGCCTGCAGGACGGCGACAAGGCCCGCACGCTGGTGGCCTGGTTCCAGGAAAATGCCGAAGCCGACGACGTGACCGGCACGCCGACTTTCATCATCGACGGCGAGAAAGTGCCGAACCAGCCCTATTCGGATTTCGAGAAGCTGTTCGACGCCAAGCTGGGCGAGTGATCGGCCGCCGGCCCTGACGTCGGTCCGACCCCGACCGTAGTTTCCGGTTCCCAGGTCTGTCTGGGGTATTTGGAAAGAGAAAGAAGCAGCAGGGCGCGACCTTGCTGCTTCTTTCTCTTAAAAAATACCCCTCGCCGAAGGCACCGCGCGTCAGCGCGGTTGTGGCGCGACCTTTGCCAGCATGTCCCGCAGCGCGGTGTCGTCCTCGATGGCCAGCCGCACCGGAAGGGTGATCACCTTGAACCGGAACTCGGGCGGCAGGCGGACGGCGTCCTTTTCCGTGGTGACCAGTTGCGCGTTGCGGGCCATGGCCTCGGTTTCCAGGCGGGACAGCAGGGCGGGGCCGAGCGGTTGGTGGTCGTCCAGCGCCTCGGCGCGGATGAGATCGACGCCAAGCGCGCGCAGGGTGGCGAAGAACTTGGCCGGGCGGCCGATGCCGGCGAAGGCCAGCGCGCGGGTGGTGGACCAGTCCATGCCGGTGTTCAGCGGCTCCAGCGCGCCGGTGAAGCGGGGCAGTGGGATGCGGTCGCCCCAGGTGTCGGTGAACCGGGCTTGGGCGGTGTCGGGGCCCAGGGACAGCACGGCGTCGGCGCGGGCAAGGCCCTTGACCACGGGTTCGCGCAGGGGTCCGGCGGGCAGGCACAGGCCGTTGCCAAAGCCGGTTTCCGCGTCGACCACGATCAGCGACAGGTCCTTTGCCAGCCCCGGGTTCTGGAACCCGTCGTCCAGCAGGACCACCGTGGCGCCTTCGGCTTCGGCCAGCCGGCCGCCGGCGGCGCGGTCCTTTGACATCACCACCTCGGCGAAGGCGGCCAGCAGCAGGGCTTCGTCACCGACCTGGGTGGCCGTGTGGCGGGCGGGGTCGACGCGCAGGGGGCCGTCGAGCGTGCCGCCGTGGCCGCGGGTGACCACCATGGGGCGGTGGTGCAGGCGGGCCAGCGCCTCGATCAGCCAGATGACCGTGGGGGTCTTGCCGGTGCCCCCGGCGTTCAGGTTGCCGACGCAGATCACCGGCACGCCCAGCGTCGCCTGTGGCGGCTGCGCCACGCGCCGGGCCGTGGCGGTGGCATAGATCCGGCCCAGGGGCGACAGCAGGCGGGCGGCAAGGCCCGGGCGGGCGGGGTCGTTCTGCCAGAAGTCAGGCGGTTTCATCGGCCGTTCCGTTTTCGGTGGCGTCGAGGGTTTCGATGACCAGGTCCGACAGCCGGTCGATCAGCCAGGCGCCTTCGGTGACCACGTCCCAGCCGGCCAGCGCCATGCGGGCGGCCTCTTCGGGCTGGATCAGGTGCAGGATGACCTCGGCCATGTGCTGGGCGCCCTGCACCAGCTGGGTGGCGCCGGCCTGGGCCAGGCGTTCGAAGGCCGGGCCGTAGGCGCCGGTATGGCTGCCGTGCAGCACCGCGGAGCCGAGGGCGGCAGGGATGAAGGGATGGGTGGCGGGGTCGTCCTCGGGGCTGAGGGTGCCGCCCAGAACGCTGATCGGGGCGAGGCGGAACCACAGCGCCGGGCTTTCGGGGTCGCAGACCATCAGGACCTGGACGAATTCGTCGATCGGATCGCCCGGATACCATTCGATGTACCGCAGCCCCGCACCGTCCAGCATGGCGCGCAGGTCGGCCATGGCAAAGCTGTCGGCGGGTGTGATCACAAGCAGCAGGCGATGGGCCAGGCGCACGCAATGGCGATGCGCGCTGAGAACGCCGACGGCTTCGGATGCGCCCAGGCCCGCGGCGAACCAGATCTGGCGGCCGACCAGCATGTCGCCGATTTCGGTCAACTCTTCCTCGGGCCAGCCCGGCGGGGCGAGGCTGTCCTGCAGGGGGGGCGCGACCTGCAGCCGGTCCGAGGGGATGCCGATGCGCTGCAGCCGGGTGAAGGTGGGAATGTCGAGCGCGAAGATCCGCTGGAAGACGCGCAGGATGGCGCGTTCGGGGTCGGGGATCCAGGGCAGGACCTCGCGGCCCAGGCCGGTTTCGTCGATATCGGCGAGGATCAGGGGCACCTTGGCCTTGTGCGCCGCCGACAGCAGGTTGGGCATCAGGTGCCCGCCGGTCCACAGACCCAGCGCGGGGCGCCAGTGGCGCAGGAAGTCGGTGGCCGAACCCGGATGATCGGTGTCGAGCGGGACTTCGTAGATGTTGCCCTGGTGGCGCGGTGGGCGCGGGCCGGTCAGCAGGCGCTGGTCGAAGGTCAGCAGGATCGGCAGGTCGGGGCGCTGGGTGGTCAGGCGGTCGGCCAGGTCCAGCAGGGCCGCGGCGCGCATGTCCGAGGTCGCGTGGAACCAGACCGCCGGCCGGTCCGGACGGGGGCCGACCACCGTGATGCCGGTGGGCGGTTTGCGGGCGGAAATCGCCCGGTAGGCTGTCAGGCTGAGCGGCCGGATCAAGGCGTCAGCCGAGTTCCTCGGTCGAGGAGGCTTCGGCCTCTTCATCGCGCAGCCGGTGCAGGTGGGCGATGAAATAGCGCATGTGGGCGTTGTCGACGGTCTTCTGGGCTTCGGCCTTCCAGGCGTCGTAGGCCGATGCGTAATCCGGGAAGATCCCCACGATGTGGATCGCGTCGACGTCCTTGAAGGCGGATTTGGAAGGATCGATAAGCTCGCCTCCGAAGACGAGGTGCAGGCGTTGGGCCATGGGGGCCTCCTTTCGCTGTGCTGGTTCGGCGGACCCTACGGATGGCCGCGCCGGGGTCAAGATAGGGGCCGGTATTCCGGTCAAGATTCGGTCAACCCGGCCAGAAGTCCGGCATGTACCGCGGCACCGCCCGCCAGCACGCCGTCAACCGCCGGGTGGGGGTTGTTGAACCGCAGCGGCTGGCCGGTGCGGTCGGTGACGCGCGCGCCGGCCTCGCGCAGGATCAGGTCGCCGGCGGCGACGTCCCATTCCCAGCTTTGGCGCAGGGTCAGCATGCCGTCGAACCGGCCTTCGGCGACCGTGGCCATGCGATAGGCCAGCGACGGGCGATATTCGCGCCGGAACTTGGGCGCCCCGTTGATCCAGTGGCGGGATTCAAGCGCCGGGCGCGCGGCCAGCACCGTGGCCTCGGCCAGCACGGGCTGCCGGCTGGGCGCGATGGGGGCGCCGTTGGCGGTGGCGCCCTGGCCTGTCGCGGCGGCATAAAGCCGGTCGAGCATGGGCAGGTAGATCACCGCCGCCGTCACCACGCCACGTTCGGCCACCGCCAGCGCATGGGCCCAGGTCGTCGCGCCTTCGATGAAGCTGCGGGTGCCGTCGATGGGATCGACGATGAACACCTTGTCGGCTGACAGGCGGTCGGGCGTGTCGGGCGATTCTTCGGACAGCCAGCCATAGGCCGGGCGGGCGGGCAGCAGGATCTGCGCCAGCGTGTCGTTGACGGCCAGGTCGGCTTCGGTCACGGGGCCGGCGCCGCCGGGCTTGTCCCAGCTTTGCGCCGTGGGGCCGGTGTAGCGGCGGGCGACGTCGCCCGCGGCGCGGGCGGCGTCGATCAAAAGCGCAAGGTCAGCTGCCGGCAAGGGTCATCCCGTCGATGAGAAGCGAGGGCACGACGCGGCTGAGGTAATCGCGCGCGTCATTGGCCGGCTGGATCCGCAGCAGCATGTCGCCGAGGTTGCCGGCGATGGTGCATTCGTTGACCGGATAGGTGATTTCGCCGTTTTCCACCCAGAACCCCGAGGCGCCGCGGCTGTAATCGCCGGTGTTGGGGTTGATGGTGGATCCGATCATCGAGGTCACCAGAAGGCCGGTGCCCATGTCCGCGATCATCTGCGCGCGGGTCCTATCGCCCTGGGTCAGCGCGATGTTCCAGTTCGACGGCGACGGCGGGGACGAGGTGCCGCGCGTGGCGTTGCCGGTGCTGTCCAGCCCCAGCTTGCGGGCCGATGCCAGGTCCATGGTCCAGCCGGTCAGAACGCCCTTGTCGACGATGGCGCGGCGGGCGGTGGGCAGGCCTTCGGCATCGAAGGGCCGCGATCCGCCGATGCGGGGGCGGAACGGATCCTCGATCACAGACAGGCCTTCGGGCAGGACCTGTTCGCCCAGCCTGCCCAGCAGCCAGGACGACCCGCGCGCGACGGACGCGCCGTTGGCCGCGGCCAGCAGGTGCCCGATGAGCGAGCTGGAAATGCGTTCGTCGAACAGCACCGGGTAGGTGCCGGTTTTCGGCTGGCGGGCGTTCAGCGCGGCAATGGCGCGTTCGCCGGCGATGCGCCCGATTTCGGACGCGGACCGCAGGTCCGAGGCATAGGTGCGGCTGTCGCCGTCGTAATCGCGTTCCATCCCCGTGCCCTGGCCGGCGATGGCCACGCAGGAAACAGAGGTCGCCGTGCGCCCGTAGCCGGCGGAAAACCCGTTGGTGGCGGCCATGTGCACCCGGCTGACGCCGTAATGCCCGCTGGCCGATTGCACCTGGCTGACGCCGTCGATGGCCATGGCGGCGGCCTCGGCTTCCAGGGCCAAGTCGCGCAGGGTGTCGGCGGCGGGTTCGGGGGCGGCATCCATCAGGTCAAGGGCGGCGATGTCGTAATCGGTGACCAGCTGATCCGGATCGGCCAGCCCGGCGCAGGGGTCGTCGGGGGCTTCGCGGGCCATGGCGACGGCGCGTTCGGCCATCATCGCCATGGTTTCGGGCCGCGTGTCCGAGGCGGAAACGATCGCCTGTTTCCTGCCGATCAGCACGCGCAGGCCCAGGTCGACGGCTTCGGATCGCTCGGCCTGTTCCAGCACCCCCTGGCGCACGTCGATGGCGACGGACCGTCCGTCGACGGCCAACGTGTCGGCGGCTTCGGCGCCCGCCTTTCGGGCGGCGTCAAGCAATGCATGGGCGAGCGAGGCGAGGTCCTGGGTCATCGATTGCATCTTCTTGGTCAAGGTCTGCCCAAGGCAGGTAGCCCAGCAGGCCCCGTCCCGCAAGGTATGGTCCTGTCGCGGCCCCTGCACAGCGGTAACAGAACGGCGACGGGCCGCCCCCAGGGGCGGCCCGAAGGATAGCATGTGATCACATTTCGCGGCGGTTACTGGATGCGCTGGCCATTGGCGATGATATGGCCTTCGGCGTTGATCTCGAGCTTGGATTTCAGCGTGTCCGGCCCGTCGCCCGGTTCGGCCAGCAGGCCCATCATCATGCGCGCGCCGCCGGCCTCGTCCGGGCCGATCATTCCCATCTGGCTGAGCTTGTCCAGCAGCGCATTGCCGCCCGACAGCTGGAGGTCCAGCTCTCCGACCGGCCGGGGCATGCCACTGCCAAGGCCGTCCACGTCGGTATTGTCGAAGGTGAAGGCGCCGGTGCCGGTCAGCTGGGCGCCGACCAGGTCCAGTTTCAGCGCGTTGATGTCCAGCGCCTCAAGCTGGCCGGGCATCTTGCCGGTCTGTTCCAACCTGGTCGCCAGGTTCGGATCCAGCAGGTCGGTGAAGACGCGGGCCTTGCCGGCCAGGTCCACCAGCAGGGTGGCGGGATCGCGCGGCAGGATCGACTGGGGGTCGATCATCGTCCAGATCATGTCGGACATCACGAAATCCTGAAGGTTCACCAGCATCTTGAAGTCCTGCGCATCGTCGCCCTTCGAGATCGGCAGCGTGATGCCGGCCTTCATCGCGGCGGCCTGCAACGACAGGGGGAAGGGCAGTTCGGCCAGCATGGCGGTGACCGTCGTGTCGGCCTGGCTGACGTCGTAGGTCAGGCTGTCGCCGTCGATCGCCATGTCCAGCTGACCGGCGGCCGAGCTGCTTTCGACGGAAAAGCTCTGGCCCTCTTCCTCGCCCGACAGGGACAGGGTTCCGCTGTCGTAGGTAAAGCTGCCGTTGACCGCGTAACCGCCTTCCAGCATTGCATAAAGATCGCCGCCCGTGTTGCCCGTCGGCAGGGCGCCGGTGCCGGTGAAGGCCAGCGCGTTCATCTGGCCGGTCGCGGCACCCTTGCCTTCGTCGGGCACGTCGAAGGCCATGTCGAAGGTGGCGGTCCGGGCCTTGGCCGACATCTCCATCGGGCGCGGCTCGCCCTGGCCGACGGTCGCCGAGGAGCTGATGTCGGCAAGGTTGACCGAGAAATGCACGGCATCGGGCGGCAGCATGGCCTCGGGCGCATCGAAGGAGGTCAGCGCGATGTCGACGGCCTTGGCGCTGAACGACTGCCGGATATTGTCGGGCGTGCCGGACATGATCATGTCGGCACCGGTCTGGGTGACCGCGATATTGGCGGTCACCGGCATGTTGGTGTCGGGATCGTCGAAGGTCGAGGTGATCGGGATCACCTCGGGCATCTGCACGCGGACTGTGCCGTCGCCGGCTTCGGTAAAGCGCAGGGTGCCGAAATCGACGGTGGTGGTGCCGGCGTCGATGGCGGGGTCGGCATCGGTGGCGGGCGTGGTGGTCATGGTAAAGACCAGGTCCGAGACGACCAGCGTGTCGCCGTCGCGGGTCTCGCTGCCGTCCACGGCATAGCCCGACCCGGCCAGCAGGTCGCGCATCGCGCCCCAGGCGTCTTCGGCGGTGATGTCGGCGGCGGCGCCCTGGGCCAGGGCGGCCGAGACAAGCGCGGAAACGGCGCAGGTGGTTCTGAAATGTTTCATTCGAAAGGGGTCCCTTCCTGGAAAAGTCGGCACATGCTCGGCTGTCGCGTTGGCGGCGTCAACCGCACAACCGCTTGATGCGGCGGTCCGGCGCTTGCCGGATCGGGCGCAAGGCGGGTTGCATTCCGCCCTTGCGGACGCATTCTGGCGCCGGGTCCGGTTCTGGCGGGCCCCGTTGCAACCGCCCCGGGAGTTTCCATGATTCGCTGCGACAAGACCGACGGGATCTGGACCGTCACCATCGACCGCCCCGACAAGGCCAATTCGCTGACCCTGGCCATGCTGACGGACCTGGCCGAAACCATGGAAGCCGCGACCGGGGCCGACGGGGCCAGCGCGGTGATCCTGACGGGCACCGGCCGCGTCTTCTCGGCCGGGGCCGACCTGGACGAAGCGCGGGCGGGGCTTGCCACCTCGGATGTCTGGGAACGCCTGTCGGGGGCGGTGGCCGCGCTGCCGTGCCTGTCCATCGCGGCGCTGAACGGCACGCTGGCGGGGGGCGCCATGGGCATGGCGCTGGCCTGCGACCTGCGGCTGGCGGTGCCGGGGGCCAGGGTCTTTTACCCGGTGATGAAGCTGGGCTTCCTGCCGCAGCCGTCGGATCCGGGCCGCATGGCCGCGCTGATCGGGCCGGCGCGGACGAAACTGATCCTGATGGGCGGCCAGAAGATCCCGGCGGACGAGGCCCTGTCGTTCGGCCTGATCGACCGGATCGTGGACCCCGGCGCGCTTCTGGACAGCGCGCGCCAGATCGCCGCCGACAGCATCGCCGCCGCCCCTGGCATCCGGTCCGCCATCAAGGCGATGTGCCGCTGACGTCCCCGCCGGACCGCCCCCAAGGACGCTCCCGCCCGCCCACCCCGCGCCCTTGGGGGCGGTCCTCGCGCCGGCTGCTGCTTCTTTCTCTTTTCAAATACCCGGCCCGACACCGACCACCGGGCGGCACGTCACCGCTTTCGCCGCCGGCCCGGCACCTTCGAATGAAACCCCCGCGGCCGTTTGCGCACCCAGGCGGTGAACTTCGCCAGCCGCGAATGCGCCTGCAGGGCCTCGACCGTATGGCAGGACGCCGCCAGATCCGCCTCGCTCATCTTGCCTTTCCTCGCGGTCGCATTCCCCATAGATGAACCCGTCCCCAGGGAAGGCAAGCGATGCGTGATCCGAACAAGACAGCCTGTGTGATCGGCGGTGGACCCGCCGGGCTGATGGCGGCCGAGGTCATGGCGCGCGCCGGGCTGCGGGTGATCGTCTGCGAGGCCAAGCCGTCGATCGGGCGCAAGGTTCTGATGGCGGGGAAATCGGGGCTGAACCTGACGAAGGAAGATCCGGATTTCGTCCGCGCTTATGGCGAGGCCGCCGACTGGCTGGCGCCGATGCTGGCCCGTTTCGGGCCGCAAGAGGTGGCCACCTGGGCCGAGGGGATGGGGCAGGCGCTGTTCACCGGGTCGAGCGGGCGGGTGTTTCCGGTGGCGATGAAGGCCTCGCCCCTGCTGCGCGCCTGGTTGGGGCGGCTGGCGGAGATGGGCGTGGACATGCGCACGCGCTGGCGCTGGACCGGGTGGGACCGGGATGCCTTGGTCTTTGATACGCCCGGGGGTGTCGAGCGGGTGGCGGCGGATGTCACCGTGCTGGCGCTTGGCGGGGCAAGCTGGGCGCGGCTGGGCTCGGACGGGGCCTGGGCGCAGGTGCTGGAGGCGCAGGGCGTGCCGCTGGCGGCCTTCGCGCCGGCGAATGCGGCCGTGGCGGTCGACTGGTCCGCGCACATGAAACCGCTGTTCGGGCAGCCGGTGAAGGCGGTGGCCTGGTCCTCGGGGGCGTATCAGTCACGGGGAGAGGCGATTCTGTCGGCACGCGGGCTGGAAGGCGGCGGGATCTACGCGGTGAGCCGGGGCGTGCGCGAGGGGGCGCCGCTGGTGGTGGACCTGGCGCCGGATGTGGCGCCTGGGGTGCTGGCCGACAGGCTGGCCCGGCCCCGGGGCAAGGCGAGCCTGGCCAATCACCTGAGAAAGGCGGCGAAGCTGGATCCGGTGCGCCGGGCGCTGCTGATGGAATGCGCGCGGCCCTTGCCGCAGGCGCCCGGCGCGCTGGCGGGGGTGATCAAGGCATTGCACGTGCCGGTCGCCGGATTGCAGCCGATGGACGAGGCGATCTCGACCGCCGGGGGGATTGCCCGCGCCGGTGTCGACGAACGGCTGATGCTGCGCGCGCGGCCGGGCACCTTTGCCGCCGGCGAGATGCTGGACTGGGAGGCGCCGACGGGGGGCTACCTGCTGACCGGGTGCCTGGCGTCGGGGGCCTGGGCCGGGCAGGGCGCGGTTGAGTGGCTGGGCTGAGGCCCGGAACCGTCGCGCACCCCCGTTTGGGCTATTCCTGCGCGGCGGCGGCCTTGTAGGCGGGGCGGCTGCGGAGCGCCTTGGAATAGGCCTTGAGCGTGTCGCTTTCGATGGGCCAGCCCATGACCACCGCCCAGCCCAGGCAATGGCCCAGCAGGATGTCGGGGATCGTCAGATCGTCGCCCATCAGGAACGGCCCCCGGAAATCGGCCGCAAGGCGGGCGAGGTTCTGGCCGAATTCCCATTGCAGCGCGGGGATGACGTCGGGCACGCGGCGATCCTCTGGCAGCATCATCTTGTGTCGGGCCGCCGTCCAAAGGACCGAATCGAATTCGTCGTTCAGCCGTTCGGTCCACCCGTCCTGGCGCCCCCGGTCCAGCGTGCCGGCGGGATAGGTCAGCCGGCCGTGATGGTCGGCGAGATAGGTCATGATCGCGGTGGAATCGGTCAGGGCCGTGCCGTCCACGTCCAGCACCGGGATCTTGCCCGAGGGCGAGAGCGACTCCAGTTCGGGGGCATGCGGGCGGACGGGGACCTGTTCATAATCCAGCCCCATCTCTTCCATCGCCCAGAGCACGCGAAAGGCGCGCGAGGCCACGCGACCGTAGAGCCTGTACATCGGAATATCTCCTGACCAAGGGGCGCGGGGCCCGTTCGGTCAAGGATTACCCGGCGCGCGACAGCATGGCGAGCCGGATCAGCGCGCGTTCCATCACCGCCATGGCCGGCGCCGTCTGGCCGGCCGAGCGCAGGGTGAGGTCGGTATCGGTGAGCAGCGTCAGCGCGGTTTCCAGCCGCTCCGGCCCCCAGACCTGGGCCTGGCGCACGACCTTGTCGCGGCGGGGGCCGTAAAGCGGCGGGCGCAGGCGGCCGACGCCGGCAGAGGGCCCGCCGGGATCGGCGGCGGCGGTGTAAAGCAGGCGGAAATGGCGCATCGCGGCGATGCAGATCGACACCGCGTTCACCCCCTGGCCCTGCAGGCGGCGCACCAGCGGCCCGATCTCGCCGCTCTTGCCGCCGGCCACGGCGTCGATCAGCGTGTCGGTGCCGGCCTCGGTGGATTGCGGCGCGCAGGCTTCGACATCGTCAAGGGAAAGCGGCGTGGTGTCGCCGCGCTTGTACAGCGCGATCTTGTCGACGGTCTGGGCGAAATCGCCCGGGCTGATTTCCTGCGCCAGCGCCGCGAGCGCGCCGGCGGTGTCGGCGGGAATGTCGCGCAGGCCGGCGTCACCCAGGACGCGTTCGATTTCGGCCCGTGTGGGCGGGTTGTCGTAGATGGCGGCGGTGGCGGCGCGGCGGTGGCCTTCGAACAGCTTGCGCAGCTTGGACGACGGTTTCAGCGCCCCGGCGGTGACCAGGACAAAGGCGTCGCCCGGCATCCAGTCCTGCAGCGCCTGCGAGACGGCGACATGGGCGGTGTCGGGGGCGTCTTCGACGAAGACGGCGCGCTGGCCGGGAAAGAAGCCCACGGCCTTGACCGCGTCCAGCAGCTGCGCGGGATCCTTGCGCAGGTCGGCGCCGGGCAGGCGGGTCAGGCGCATTTCCTCTTCGGCATTGGCACCCAGCAGCGCCTTGAGCACCTGCTGGCGTTTCAGCGCCACCCGCATGCCGTCCTGCCCGTAGATCAGCAACCCGCTTCTGTCCGGGTCGGGCCGGGCAAAGAAGGCGTCTGCGTCGCGGGCGGACAGCTTCATGTCGGGCCGGCGGGCGAAGGGGGCGTGGACAGATCCACCGAGGTGTAGAGTACGGCCACGATCTGGTCGGCGAGGATCACCATCAACCGGCGCGTGGCGTCGCGTTCGGCCGACAGCGTGTCGACCGGAGAACCGGAGGCGGAATAGGCGGTGAAGTTTTCCACGTCGCCCTGGGCCATCACCGCGCCATCGGACTGACGCACCATCTGGTAGCGCACCCTGCCCAGCACGTTGTAACGGGTGATGTCGCCTTCGGTGTTCACGGCCAGGTCGGTTTCGTCCGTCGTGATCGTGTAGTGCAGCAGATAGACCGGATCCACCGTATGGCCGAGCTGTTCTTCCAGGCGGCGGACCAGGTAATAATCTTCCTCGCTGTTGGGATTGTCGGCGAGGATCTGGCCGCGCAGTTTGGTGCCGATTCCGTCGGGCCCGTAGACCGGCGTGAAGCCGCAGCCCGCCGCCAGAAGCGGGAGGGCCAGCGGCAGCGCCAGCAGCAGGGTTCTGCGATCAGACCACGACATTCACGATCCGGCCCGGCACGACGATGATCTTCTTGGGCGTATTCCCGTCCAGCGCGGCCTGCACGGCCCGGACCGACAGCGCCATGGTTTCGATGTCGGCCTTCGCGGCCTCCTTCGCGACCTGGATTTCGCCCCGGCGCTTGCCGTTGACCTGCACCGGCAGGGTGACCGTGTCCTCGACAAGGTACTTGTCCTCGGCCACGGGCCAGTCGGCGGTGACGACCATGCCGTCGCCGCCCTGGGCGTCCCAGATGGCTTCGGCCAGGTGCGGTGTCATCGGGGCCATCAGCTGCGCCAGCGTCATGACCGCGAAGCGCTGCGCGTCCTTGCCCGCCTGCGATTTCGACAGCAGGTTGGTGAAGGCGTAAAGCTTGGCGATGGCGGCGTTGAAGCCAAAGCTTTCGATGCCCTGGGTGACGTCGAAGATCGCCTTGTGGGTGGCGCGGATGAGGGATTCGTCCTCCTCGCCGGTCTCTTGCGAGTCCGTCTCGGCGACCCGCACCGACAGGCCCCAGACACGGGACAGGTGGCGCGCGGCGGCCTCGGCCCCGGCGGCGGTCCATTCGACGTCGCGTTCGGGGGGCGAGTCGGACAGGACAAACCAGCGGGCGGTGTCGGCGCCGAAGTCCGAGATGATCGACAGCGGGTCGACCACGTTGTTCTTGGACTTGGACATCTTGGCCGAGGGGATGATTTCGACCTCGGCGCCGGTGTCCTTGAGGAAGGCCTTGCCGTCCTTCAGGTCGACCTGTTCGGGATAGTGATAGACCGGGCGACCGTTGGCGCCGGGGGTCTGGTAGATCGCATGCGTGACCATGCCCTGCGTGAACAGCGCGTCGAAGGGTTCGCGGGCGCTGTCGGGCAGGTGGCCGGTGACGTTCATCGCGCGGGCGAAGAAACGCGAATAGAGCAGGTGGAGAATCGCATGTTCGATCCCGCCGATATACTGGTCGACGTTCATCCAGTATGCGGCGTCTTCCATGTTCGTCGGCGTGTCCGCGCGCGGGGCGGTGAAGCGGGCGTAGTACCACGAACTGTCCACGAACGTGTCCATCGTGTCGGTTTCGCGCTTGGCCGGCTTGCCGCAGGACGGACAGGGCGTGTCGCGCCAGCTGGCATGACGGTCCAGCGGGTTGCCAGGGATCGAGAAGTCGATCGCCTTGCCGTTGCCCTCGTCATAGGGAAGCTGGACGGGCAGGTTTTCCTTTTTCTCGGGCACCACGCCGCAATCGGCGCAATGCACGACCGGGATCGGGCAGCCCCAGTAGCGCTGGCGGGACAGGCCCCAGTCGCGCAGGCGGAACTTGGTGACGCCCTGGCCAAGGCCCTTGGCTTCCATGAAGTCGATGGTGGCGTCGATGGCGTCCTGCCCGGTCGCCACGTCGAGACCGGCGAAATGGTCGACCCATTTCACCTTTTCGGTCTTCGGCGGCACGAAGGCCTCGTTTGCGACCGGCGTCGGGTTGTCGAGCGCGAAGAACGTATCGACCACCGGCAGGTCGTACTTGCGGCAGAAGTCGAGGTCGCGCTGGTCGTGGGCCGGGCAGCCGAAGATGGCGCCGGTGCCGTAATCCATCAGGATGAAGTTCGCGATCCAGACCGGAAGTTCCCAGTCCGGGTTCAGCGGGTGCTTCACCTTGATGCCGGTGTCGAGCCCCAGCTTCTCGGCCTTTTCGATGGCTTCTTCGGTGGTGCCGCCCTTGCGGCAAAGCGCCGCGAATTCAGCAACTTGCGGGTTCTCGGCCTCAAGCTGCTTGGCGATCGGGTGATCGGGCGAGATGCCGACAAAGGACGCGCCCATCAGCGTGTCGGGGCGGGTGGTGTAAACCTCGATCTCGCCGCCGTCGGTGCGGGCGAAGGAGAACTGCAGACCGCGCGACTTGCCGATCCAGTTCTGCTGCATCAGCTTGACCTTGGCCGGCCAGTTGTCCAGCCCGTCGATGGCGTCCAGCAGTTCCTCGGCCATGGACGAGATGTTGAAGAACCACTGGGTCAGCTCGCGCCGTTCCACGTCGGCGCCCGACCGCCAGCCCTTGCCGTCGATCACCTGTTCATTGGCCAGAACGGTCATGTCGACCGGGTCCCAGTTCACCACGGCGTTCTTGCGATAGACCAGCCCCGCCTGAAGCATGTCGAGGAACAGCGCCTGCTGCTGGCCGTAATATTCCGGATCGCAGGTGGCGAATTCGCGGGTCCAGTCGATGGACAGGCCCAGCGGCTTCATCTGGTCCTTCATCGTGGCGATGTTGGAATAGGTCCAGTCCTTGGGGTGGCCGCCGCTGGCCATCGCGGCGTTTTCGGCCGGCATCCCGAAGGCGTCCCAGCCCATCGGGTGCAGCACGCTATGGCCGGTCGCCAGCTTGTAGCGGGCGATCACGTCGCCCATCGTGTAGTTGCGCACATGCCCCATGTGGATGCGCCCCGACGGATAGGGGAACATCTCCAGCACGTAATACTTGGGTTTTCCGGGCTGGCGTTCGGCCTTGAAGACATTGGCCTTGTCCCAGGCCTCCTGCCAACGGGCCTCGATCTCGGCTGCGGAGTAACGCGACATGGGGTTTCTGGTCCTTGAATGCGAAAACGCCGGGCTGTGACAGCCCGGCGTTCTGATAGGGTGAAAACGCTGGCGATGCCAGAGGGTCTAGTACTTGCCGCCTTCGATGCGTAGCTGACGGGCGCGCGACAGGATCGCGTCCTCGACCGCGCGGGTGGTGGCATCGCTGACCGGGCCGCCCTGCGTCTGCAGCGAAACCGACAGCGACCGCGCATCCAGCGCGGGGTCGGAAATGTGCACCGTGGCCCGGTAGGACGTGCCGCCGCCGGGCGGACGCCCGTAATCGGTGACGATCAGCCCCGTGAAGGGATCGACTGTCTTCAGCGGCAGGAAGTCCAGCACGTCAAGCGACGCGTACCACAGGTAGCGGTTGACCTGCACGGTGGCTTCGTTGTCGGGGCGATCGAACAGGGTCCAGATCGTGGATCCCGTGTCGTTGCGCGCCATGTCGCTGTCATACAGACCGTCGGTCCGATTTTCCACCGGGGCGCTCGTCGTGTTCGTGCAGCCTGCGATCAGTGCCGCGACGGCGAGACTTCCCGTGATCTTTTGCCAGTTCATACGTTGGTCTTCCGAAACTCAGGTCTGTTCGGACATACCTCTAGAGAAGCTGCGGCGGCACAACAAGACCAATCAGGATCGAGTTCGTCGCGCGTATGGGTATGACAAGCCCATAATGCAATCACGAGGTCATCACATTTTCGTGGTTGCATCGATGCCCCGGTTTTCGATCGGGTTCCCCGAATTTTCAGCCCGTCGCTTGCCAGCTTCAAGCGTAAGGGAGATACGTGAATTGCATCCGGTAAATGCGCCTAAGTGTTTGATCGGACGTACAAAAAACTTTACATTTCTTTACAAAGAGAAGTGAGAACACTATGAGAACACTCTTGGCAACCACTGCCGTGATCCTCGTTGCAGGCGCGGCCAGTGCACAAGTTACCTTCAGCGGTTATGGCCGGTTCGGCCTGGGCTACCAGGAAGACCGTCAGGAAGAAGAAACCGCCCTGGTTTCGCGGTTCCGCCTGAACATCGACGGCAACGCCGTCACCGACGGCGGCGTCAAGTTCCAGGCGCGTGTCCGTCTGCAGGCGGATGATGATCCGGACAACAACGAACAGACCAGCGGCACGCTCAACGGCGCACGCTACACCGTCGAATACGGCGGCTTCCAGGTCAACGCGGGCAACGTCAGCGGTGCCTTCGACAACGCCGACCCGTACTTCGGCTTCGAACCGGGTCTGGAATCGATCACCGGTCAATACGCCGGTATCGACTATAACTTCCTCGAATATTCGAGCACCGGCTCCGGATCGAACGCCGTTCTGGTGGTCTACAGCGCCGACAGCCTGGTGCTGATGGGCTCGTACGATCCCGACAACAGCAGCTCGAACACCGTTGGCTATACCGGTGATCGTTGGGACGTCAGCGCGCAGTACACCTTCGCGGGCGCGTATTCGGCCTATGTCGGCTATGGTGAGAACGACAACGACGAGAGCCTGCTTGTCGGTGTCCTCGGCGCCACCTTCGACCGCTTCTCGGTCAACCTGCTGCTCGGTACCGAAGACATGAACGACGAAGCCATCGACGGCATGGTCTACGGTGTGTCGGGTTCCTTCGACGTCGGCGCGGCCACCTCGATCCTGGCCTCGTACGGTAGCGGTGAAGGCGACTCGGACAACGAAAACTACATGGTCGGCTTCCAGCACGACCTGGGCGGCGGCGTCTCGCTGCGCGGCTCTGTCGGCGGCAACGGCCCCAAAGACGAAGACACGAAAGTGGTCGGCGACTTCGGCGTGCTGTTCAACTTCTGAGGCCTGGGGGATCTTCCCCGCGGACTTCCATCGCGAATAGGACGCGCGCCGACCGGCGCGCGGCCTTGTGGACGGGCTGTTGCAGCCATGATCCCCATACGGTTTCCTCCCTCGGTTGCCGGGGATCGCGACAGCCCGCCCGATCCGGTCAGTCCCTTGGTTTCGTTGCGTTCAGAGCGGTGTCGGACCGTCCTGTTCCTGCCACAAGTATCACTGTGACATCCTTGCACCAATTTCACGGGGATTGGAGCGGGGCCTGACGCGCAAGCTTGTGCAAGACCCCCCAAACGAGCGACACGGTGTTCATACCCAAGCTGGTGCCTGTCCGCATTCGTTTGGGCCGCGAAATCTTAAACCGAGGGAACATCATGAAAAAGACCCTTCTCACCTCGACTGCACTGGTCCTGATGGCCGGCGCAGCCGCCGCGCAGGTGTCGTTCAGCGGTTACGGCCGTTTCGGCCTGGGCTACAACGAAGCCCGCGGCGACGCTGGCGGTGAAGACACCGCGCTGGTCTCGCGCTTCCGTCTGAACATCGACGGCAAGGCCGTCACCGATGCTGGCGTCGAGTTCTCGGCTCGTGTCCGTCTGCAAGCTGACGACGATCCGTACAACAACGAGCAGAAGGCCGCTGGCCTGAACGGCGCCCGTTACTCGGTGATCTACGGCGGCCTGCGCGTTGACGCCGGCAACGTTGCCGGTTCGTTCGACAACCTTGCCAACTACTACGGTTACGAGCCCGGCCTCGAAGCGTTCACCGGCCAGTACGTCGGTCAGGACTACAGCTTCCTCGCCTATGACTCGACCGGTGCCGGCGGAAACGCTGTTTACGTGTCGTACACCGCAGCCGGCTTCACCTTCGGCGCATCGTACAACCCGGAAGTCCAAGCTGACAACGATCAGTGGGACATCGGCGCATCGTACGTGTTCAACAACTTCACGGTTGCTGCCGCTTACGGTGAATCCGACCAGATGGACCAGAGCACGTATGTCTTCACCCTGGGTGCTGACTTCGACCGCTTCTCGGGCACGCTGTTCATCGGTGACGAAGACAACGTGACCAGCGACGGCACGGTTGGCGGCTACGACGTGTCGGGTACCTTCTGGGGTGCATCGCTGTCCTTCGACGTTGGCGCGGCCACCTCGATCCTGGCATCGTACGGCGCAGGCGACAACGACAACGACACCGAATCCTACGGTGTGTCGGCCATCCACGATCTCGGCGGCGGCGTCTCGCTGCGCGGCGGTATCGGCTGGACCGACTCGGGCGAAGAAGGCGTGAGCCGCGCAGACGGCGTGGTCGGCGACTTCGGTGTCCTCTTCAACTTCTGATAGTTGAACAGACCGACAGATTTGGGCGCGCTCTGCTGAGCGCGCCCTTTTCATTTCCGGCGCATCGGTGTTTTGTCCCCCCCAAACCGGGAAGGGAGAATACCCATGTCGCTTGAGGATATCCGTGACCGCATCGCACAGGCCGAAGCCGCGGCCGGACGGCCCGCAGGGTCGGTGAAGCTGATCGCCGTCTCGAAGGTTCAGCCGCTGGAGCGGGTCGAAGCCGTGCTAAAGGCCGGGCAGCGCATCTTTGGCGAGAACAAGGTGCAGGAAGCCGCCGGAAAATGGCCCGCCTTCCGGGAACGGTTCGACGGCATCGAACTGCACCTGATCGGCCCGCTGCAGACCAACAAGACCCGCCAGGCGATGGACCTGGCCGATGCGATCCATTCCGTGGACCGCCCCAAGCTGGCCACGACTATTGCCCGCATCGCACAGGAAACCGGTGCCTGCCCGGCCCTGTTCATCCAGGTGAACACCGGGGAAGAGGATCAGAAGGCCGGGATCATGCCCGGCGATGCCGATGCCTTCGTCGCCGAATGCCGAGGGCTGGACCTGCCGGTGAAGGGGCTGATGTGCATCCCCCCGGTGGACGAGGAACCGTCGCTGCACTTCGCGCTGCTGGCCAGGATCGCCGAACGCAACGGGCTGTCGGGCCTGTCGATGGGGATGAGCGCCGATTTCGAAAGCGCCATCGCGCTGGGGGCGACCCATGTGCGCGTCGGGTCCGCCATTTTCGGCGACCGGGTGCCGCCAAAGGCCTGATTTATCGCACGATCAGCCGGGTCTCGGGGCGCAGCCGTTCCGTGACCCAGCGCAGGTGGTCGCGGCGCAGCGCCACGCAGCCTTCGGTCGGATAGCCCGGGCGGCGGCGCTGATGCAGGAAGATCGCCGATCCGCGTCCCGGTTCCGCATCTGGCCAGTTCCAATCGGTCACCAGCACGATATCGTACAGCGGATCGGCCCGGCGCATCCGTTCGTGGCTGAATGGCCAGGGCGCGCGGACCAGGTGATTGTAGTGCGGATCCTTCACGTCGTCGGACCACAGGTCGCCGGGCCGGATCGGCATTGCCCAGGGAACGGGCGCGCGCAGCCGGTCGGGCCTGTACAGGACCGCCACGATCGCATGTGTGCCTATGGGCGTGCCGCCGTCGCCTTCCCGCTTGTCCCCGGTGATCCCGCCGCGCCCGATCAAACAGGGAAAGCGGCGGCCCAGGAACCGCAGCCCCATGGGCGTCAGGACCAGGTCGAAGGGGCTCACAACAGATGCCCCGACTTCGCCGCCTTCGTGGCCAGGTAGGCGCGGTTGTAGTCGGTTTCGCCGACCTTCAGCGGCACCCGTTCCGTCACCGTGATCCCGGTCTTTTCCATCATCGCGATCTTGCCGGGATTGTTGGTCAACAGCCTGACGGCGGAAAACCCCAGCTCCTTCAGGATATCGGCGCCCAGGCGGAAATCGCGTTCGTCATCCTCGAATCCCAGCCGGTGATTGGCCTCGACGGTGTCGAACCCCTGGTCCTGCAGCGAATAGGCCCGCATCTTGTTGGCCAGCCCGATGCCGCGTCCTTCCTGGTTCAGGTACAGCAGAACGCCCGCGCCTTCCTCGCCCATCATGCGCAGCGCGCCGCGCAGCTGAGGCCCGCAATCGCATTTCAGCGATCCCATGACATCGCCGGTGAAACAGGCCGAATGCAGCCGCGCCAGAACGGGTTTGTCCCGGTCGGGGCGGCCGATTTCGATGGCGTAATGTTCCTCGCCCCCGTCTTCGGGGCGAAAGACGTGCAGGCGGCCGGCGTCGGACACCTGGATCGGCAGGCGCGCGTTGACCACGTCGTGCAGGGGCGACCGGATCGCCAGCTGGTCGCGCGCCTGCGCCACGTCGATCAGGGTCAGGCCGTTGGCGGCGGCGGTGGCGGCGCCATCTTCCAGCGGCACGACAAGGCAGGCGGGCAGCAGGCGGGCCGATTTCGCCAGCACCAGCGCGGCGCGGTGCAGGTCGGCCGGACTGCCGCGTTCGGTGGCCAGCGGTCCCTTCATCGGCACGCGCAGGTCGTCGGCGGGATCGGCGATGGCCTGCACCCAGTCCAGCCCGGCATCGCCCGGCAGAAGGACCCGGGCCAGGTCCCCGTCATAGGCGCGCGCCTTCAGCGTTTCGGCCCGCCGCCCGGTGATGGCGACGACGGCAGGGCCCAGAAGGCGCATTTCGGTGAGGCGTTCAGAGGTGAGCGTTTCGGTGGGAACGGCAAGCACGGCGCGCCCGGTTTCGCGCAGCACGACGGGCACGCCCATGCGCAGATCGGCCCGGGCGCGGGCCAGTCGTTCGGTCATCGAAAGAGACAGGGTCAAGGGTCGGTCCGATCGCGACAAGTCTATCCGGCTGCGCTACGCCATTTCGTGTCGGAAGTGAAACAAAACCCACGCTACGCACACGTCGACGTGATGGCGTTGCAGGAAATCTTGTTGAAGCGGCAAGCCTTTCCATCTTTTGACGAAACAGGAGTATTCATTATGGCCCAACTCAAGAAAATTCTTCTTGTCGATGATGATGACGATCTGCGCGATGCGCTGAGTGAACAACTTGTCATGACCGAAGATTTCGATGTCTTCGAAGCCAATGACGGTCACAGCGCCATGGAGCGCGCGAAAGAGGCGCTTTACGATCTGATCATCCTCGACGTGGGCCTGCCGGACATGGACGGGCGCGAATTGTGCCGGCTGATGCGCAAGCAGGGCGTCAAGGCGCCGATCCTGATGCTGACCGGCCATGACAGCGATGCCGACACGATCCTGGGCCTGGACGCCGGCGCCAACGATTACGTGATCAAGCCGTTCAAGTTCCCGGTCCTGCTGGCCCGGATCCGCGCGCAGCTGCGCCAGCACGAACAATCCGAAGACGCCGTCTTTCAGCTTGGGCCCTATACGTTCAAGCCGTCGATGAAGCTGTTGGTGACCGAAGACGACCGCAAGATCCGGCTGACCGAGAAAGAGACCAACATCCTCAAGTATCTCTACCGATCGACCGACGGCGTGGTCGCGCGCGATGTGCTCTTGCACGAGGTCTGGGGCTACAATGCCGGGGTCACGACACATACATTGGAGACGCACATCTATCGTCTGCGCCAGAAGATCGAACCCGATCCGTCGAACGCCCGGCTGCTGGTGACGGAAAGCGGCGGATACCGGCTAGTCGCGTAAAATGCGACGTAAAGATTAAGGATTTGGTAGCGAACTTGGTGTAAATTCTAACTATCCCGCGCATGTCCGGGTTATGACATGCACCTCCCTGTTGGACCTGGCCGGGCGCTTGCGCCCGGTCTTTTTTTGTGCCGAACCGAGGGGGAAGGGGATCCCGCGCGGGTCGGATCGACGGCGATCTTGGATTGGGCGGCGACCTGCGGTAGGGCAGGGGGCGTCTTTCCGGAGAGATCCCATGTCCTTCACCATCGCCACCTGGAACATCAACTCGGTCCGCCTTCGGGCGGGCATCGTCGAGCAGCTCATGCGGGAGGAACTGCCCGATGTGCTGTGCCTTCAGGAATGCAAGTCGCCGGTCGACAAGATCCCGGTCGAGGGGTTTCGCGCGCTTGGGTATCACCACATGGTGGCGCGGGGGCAGAAGGGGTACAACGGGGTTGCGATCCTGTCGAAACTGCCGATCGAGGACGTGGGCGACAAGGATTTCGCGGGGCTGGGCCATGCGCGGCACGTGGCGGCCAAGCTGGAAAACGGGGTGACCGTTCATAATTTCTATGTTCCGGCCGGCGGCGACAAGCCGGACCGGGAGGTGAACGAGAAATTCGGACAGAAGCTGGATTACCTGACGGAGATGCGGGACTGGTTCCGGGCGGAGGCGCCCCAGAAGGCGATCCTGGTGGGGGATCTGAACATCGCGCCCAGGGAAGATGACGTGTGGAACCACAAGCAGCTGCTGAAAGTGGTCAGTCATACGCCGGTCGAGGTCGCGCAGCTGGCAGAGACGCAGGCGGCGGGGAAATGGGTGGATATCACCCGGCAGGACCTGCCGGAGGGGAACCTGTATTCCTGGTGGTCCTACCGGTCGCCGGACTGGGACGGGGCGGACAAGGGGCGGCGGCTGGATCATGTCTGGGCGACGCCGGACATTTCCAATGCCGGCCATTCCAGCCGGATCCTGCGGACCGCGCGGGGGTGGGACCAGCCTTCGGATCATGCGCCGGTGTTTGCGAGCTTTGATTTGTGAGATGAGATGTCCCACGCGTGGGACAATCGGCCGGGTGAAGGATTTCAATGGGTTACAGAGGCGGTTTTACCATTCGTTAGGAACTTGCGGGGGCCGGGCAGCGGGGCGGAACGCCCGCCCGCCCACCCCGTTCCGCCCCGCTGCCCGTGGCATCGAAGGGCGCGCCATGGAGATCGGGACATGAAGATCAGGGACGCGGTGGACGGCGATGTGCCGGAGCTGCTGGCGCTGTACCGGTATTTGACACCGGAGGATCCGCCCTGTGACGCGCGGCACGCGCAAGAGGTGCTGAAGCGGATCGCGGCGTTTCCCGGCAGCGCCGTTCTGGTGGCCGAAACCGATGACGGCGCGGCGCCCGCGCTGGTCGGCAGCGTCACGATGATCGTCATTCCAAACCTGTCGCGGGGCGGGGCGCCCTATGCGCTGATCGAAAACGTGGTCACCCATGGCGACCGTCGCGGGCAGGGCATCGGCAAGGCGATGCTGGCCGACGCCGCCGAAAGGGCCTGGGCGGCGGGGTGCTACAAGGTCATGCTGATGACCGGATCACGGCGCGCATCCACCCTGGGATTCTATCGCGCGGCCGGATTCGAGCAGAGCAAGACCGGATTCCAGATGCGCAGACGCCCCGCGCGGGCCGAAGCGTGAGGGTGCGCCAGGTCCCGCGATCATGCGTCGCAGGACAAGCCTCACGCAGATGTTATCGCAATGTTATCCATGATTTACGGGCCCGTGATCCCCTTGTTATCGGCGCGTGACCGCCCGGGACCTGCGGAAGAGCGCCGATTTTCGCTGCAAATTATTGGAAGTACTTCGAAACTTTTTGTTTTTGTCCTAGTTTGGTTGTTGTGTTGGTAACCACTAGGGGGACACGTCCTATGAAACTCATCATCACTTCCGCTGCGGCGCTGACGCTGCTTGGCCTTGCCGCTTGTTCCAAGCCCGAGCCCGAGCCGGTCTATCTGCAGCCGACCTATGACAGCAAGGTCGGTACGCCGAGCTGCCCGGCCGGCTATCAGCTTTCGACGCTGGAATCCGGCGCCGTGGTCTGCGCACCGCTCTGATCGCTGGACCAGGTCCAACGACATGACTGTCCTGGCCGGATCCGTCCGGCCGGGACAACCCCTTTTGACGCCTGAAACAGCCCGAAACGCGGTGGAAGAAAGCGTCAGAAGATCTTCATGCGCCGCGCCAGCCGCTTCCAGTCGCGCATCCGTCCATCCAGATTGAGCCCGGGCCGCGTCGAGGCCGAATGCACCAGCAGGCTGGCCGCCGCGTTGAGCCCCAGGATCGATTCCAGGAACAGCCCGGTCTTTGACGGCGTGTTGATCACCGCATCCGTCACGTCATGGGCCCAGTGGCAATATTCATCCGTCACCACGACAACGTTGCGCCCCTGTTCGCGGGCGAGTCGCGCCAGCGGTTCGCATTCGGCGGCATAGGGGATGACATCGATGATCAAAAGGCAGGATCCGCCCGGCGCGGGCGGGTCTATCCATTCCGACAGCATACTGTCATGGCCCGACAGGAACCGCACGCGGGGGCGGGCCAGGGCCAGCCGGCGGGCGGTGTCTTCGGCCAGGCCGCGCACGGTCTGGAAACCGGTGACGTGGACTTCCTCGGATTCGCGCAGGTAGCGTTCGGCGGCCCGGAAGGCGGGGGTGCCGATCTTGGCGTAAACCGTTCGCACCGCAAGCAATTCCGCGTTCAGCTGTTCCTGCCAGTCGGCCGGCGCGCCGGTGGTCGCATCGGCGGGCGCCTGGCCGGAGACGGAATAGCGGTGGCGCAGCATCGCGCGCAGTTCCTTCATGCCCGCGCAGCCGAAGCGGCGCAGCATCCGCCCGACGGTAATTTCGGCCACGCCGGCCTTTTGCGCGATGGATTTCCCCGTCTCGAAGGACATCGCGTCGAGGTTCAGCAGGACATATTGTGCAACTTTCGCCTCTTGTCTGGGCAGTTCGGGCAGCCCGTCCTTCATTTTGTCTATCAGTTCATCAACCGGAGCATCGGCGTAGGAGGCGAAGCCGTTCGACATGGTGTTTTCCATATGACAGAAAAATATCATTTGACGAAAATGACAGTATCCAATCATTTCCCCGACTCAAGGAAAAACCGCACCACAACCAGACCGGGAGACAGTCACGCCATGAATCGGAACATGAAACGGATCCACCTTTCCTTGACCACGGCTTTGGCCCTTGTCCCGCTGGGCCTTGCGCCGCTGGCGGCGGCCGCGCAGGAGCAGCTTTCGATCTACAACTGGGGCGATTACATCAACCCCGAGGTGCTTGAGAAATTCACCGAAGAGACCGGGATCGAGGTGACGCTGGACACCTACGGATCGAACGAGGAAATGCTGGCCAAGATCCAGGCCGGGGCGACGGGCTATGACATCGTGTTTCCGTCGGTGCACATGCACGACATCATGTTCCAGCTGGGCCTGCTGGCGAAGACCGACATCGGCGCCAAGCCCGGGTTCGAAAACATCGACCCGCAATTCGTGCGCGCCAGGACCGATCCGAACGCGGAATACTGCCTGCCCTATGCCTTTGGCAACGTGGGCATCGTCTACAACAAGGCGCTGGCCGGCGACATCAAGGGCTGGGCGGATTTCTTTGCGCTGGGGGCCGAGGGCAAGAAGATCACCCTGCTGGACGACCTGCGCGAAACCATCGGCATCGGCCTGATCATGGACGGCAAGTCGGTCAATTCGACCGACCCGGCCGAGGTCGAGGCGGCGGCGGATTACATCATCGCCCACCTGGATGGGGTGACGGCGTTCACCTACGATTCCGTGCCGCAGGTGATTTCCGGCGACGTGGCGGCGGCGCATTGGTACGTGGGGGCGAACCTGTTCGTGTCCGAGAACCCCGACACGATCGGCTACATCATCCCCGAGGAAGGGGCGACGATGTACCAGGAGGACATCTGTGTGCTGGCGTCGGCGCCGCACATGGACAACGCCGTCGCGTTCATGGAATTCTACATGAAGCCCGAGATCGCGGCGCTGAACGTGGCGCAGCAGATGAACGGCACGCCCAACGTTCCGGCGCAGGACCTGATCCCCGAGGAGATCGCGACCAACCCGACGATCTACCCGGACCAGGCGGTCATGGACAAGCTGCAGATCTTTGAGGACCTGGGCCGCGACCTGCAGCTGTACAATTCGCAATGGACGCGGATCAAGACCGCGCAGTGAGGGATGCGGGCGGGGTTTCGGCCCCGCCCGGTTTGGGATTGGACGACATGGCCGCACATCTGGAAATCGTGGGCGCCCGCAAGGGGTTCCGCACGCCCGAGGGGGGCGTGATGACGGCGCTGGACGGGATATCGCTGAAGCTGGCGTCGGCCGAGTTTCTGACGCTGCTGGGGCCGTCGGGCTGTGGCAAGACGACGTTGCTGCGCACGATCAGCGGGTTCGAGACGCTGGATGAGGGCGACGTGCTGATCGACGGGGTGGCGGTGACGCAGATGCCGGCGCATCGCCGTCCGGTGAACACGGTGTTCCAGCGGTATGCGCTGTTCAACCACATGAGCGTCGCGCGCAACGTTGGCTACGCGCTGGAGATCGCGGGACGGGACAAGCGTGAGACCCGCGCGCGGGTCGGCGAGATGCTGGAACTGGTGGGGCTGAGCGGGCTGGGCAAGCGGTCGGTCGGGCAATTGTCGGGCGGGCAGCAGCAGCGGGTCGCGCTGGCGCGGGCGCTGGCGGGCAAGCCGAAGCTGTTGCTGCTGGACGAACCGCTGTCGGCGCTGGACAAGAACCTGCGCCAGAAGATGCAGCAGGAGCTGAAGGCGATCCAGAAGGAGCTGGGGATCGGGTTCGTCTTCGTGACCCACGACCAGGAAGAGGCGCTGACCATGTCGGACCGGATCGCGGTCCTGGCGCATGGGCGGATCCAGCAGATCGATGCGCCCTCGGTGATCTACCAGCGGCCGGCGAACCTGTTCACGGCGGATTTCCTGGGGGACAGCAACCTGTTGCGGGTGACCCTGGATGGCGCTCACGGGCGGCTGGCGGATGGGCAGGTGTTCCCGGCGGACCGGGGGGCGGGGCAGGCGACGCTGATGCTGCGGCCCGAGGCGTTGGGGTTCGAGGAACCGCAGGGGCCGAAGCTGTGGTTCACGGGGCGGATCGGCGAGGTGTATTATTCCGGCAAGGATCACCAGATCGCGTTGGAAACCGAAAGCTTTGGCACCATCCGCGCGCTGATCCGGGCGGGCGGGCAGGCGCCGCGGGTCGGGGCCGAATTGACGCTGCATGCGCCGGCGACGGGGCTGCACCTGATCGACGAGGTCGCGCCATGACCCTGGCGCGGCGGAAGATGGCGCAGCTGATCGCGCTGTTGGGCGCGCCGACGGTGTTCCTTCTGGTGTTCTTCCTTGGCCCGCTGCTGATCATGCTGGTCTACAGCTTTCTGACGCCGGGGATCTACGGCGGCGTCGACTGGGTGTTTTCGCACCTGAATTACGGGCGCATCCTGGGCTGGGCGGATACGCGGTACGAGAAATTCGATCCGGTGTTCCTGTCGATCTTTGCCCGGTCCCTGCGGCTGGCGGCGCTGACCGTGATCACCAGCCTGATCGTCAGCTACCCGGCGGCCTTCTGGATCAGCCGCATGGCGCCGGGAAAACGCGATTTCGCGATCTTCCTTGTCACGCTGCCCTTCTTCGTCAGCCTGATCGTGCGCCTGTTCGCCTGGGTGCTGATCCTGCGGCCCACCGGGTTCCTGAACCAGGGGCTGATGGGGGTCGGGCTGACATCGGAGCCGATCGAGTTCCTTTATACCGATTTCGCCGTGGTGCTGGGCATGACCTATGTCTTCATCCCCTTCATGTTCCTGCCGCTGTACGGGTCGATCGAAAAACTGGACCCCGCGCAGCTGGAAGCGTCGTCCGACCTGGGCGCGACCCGGTTCCAGACCTTCCGCAAGGTGGTTCTGCCGGCGACGATGCCGGGGATCATCGGCGGGTCGATCATCACCTTCATTCCGGCGCTGGGGAACTTCATCGTGCCGTCGGTTCTGGGCGGGGCCAAGGTGCTGATGATCGGCAACC
Source organism: Marinibacterium anthonyi (assembly GCA_003217735.2). Lineage (GTDB taxonomy): Bacteria > Pseudomonadota > Alphaproteobacteria > Rhodobacterales > Rhodobacteraceae > Marinibacterium > Marinibacterium anthonyi. The sequence goes on from CP031585.1 coordinate 336,392, forward strand.
TGATCGAACAGCAGTTCCTGTCGGCGCGCAACTGGCCCTTCGGATCGGCGCTGGCGATGATGGTGATGACGGCGGTGCTGGTGCTGCTGATCGTCCAGCTGCGCCTTGTGCGGCACGGATCGGGACAGGGAGAACATTGATGCTGCGCCGGATCCTGAGCCTGTACGGCCTGCTGTTCTTTGTCTTCATCTATGCGCCGATCCTGCTGGTGGTGGTCTATTCCTTCAACGCCAACACCGTGAACATGATGATCTGGAGCGGCTTCACCTTCGACTGGTATCGCCAGATCTTCGGGCTGGAGACGTCGATCACCAACAGCGCCACCTACGTGGACAGTTCCGACCAGCTGTACGCGTCGATCCGCACCAGCCTGACGGTGGCGGTGTCGACATCGGCGCTGTCGACGGTCTTTGGCACCGCGCTGGCGCTGGCGGTGGCGCGCTATCGGTTCCGGCTGGCGGGGTTCTATCGCACGCTGATGATGGTGCCGATGATCATGCCCGACATCGTGCTGGGCCTCGCGCTGCTGATCTTTTTCATTACCATCGGCATGAACCTGTCGCTGCTGACGATCATCATCGGCCAGTCGACTTTCCTGATCTCCTACGTGTTCGTCACGGTTTCGGCGCGGCTGGCCGAATTCGACACCTCGGTCGAGGAAGCATCGGCCGATCTGGGCGCGACGCCGGCGCAGACCTTTCGCAAGGTGACCCTGCCGGGGATCGCGCCGGGGATCCTGGGCGGGTGGCTGTTGGCCTTCATCATCTCGATGGACGACCTGGTGATCACCTATTTCATCGCCGGGACCGGCAACACGACCCTGCCCATTCACATCTGGGGGATGCTGCGCCGTGGCATCAAGCCCGAGATCAACGCCATTGCCACGCTCATGCTGCTGTTCACCCTGGTGATCGCGGCGGTGGGCCTTTACTTCAGATCGAGACGCCAGAAATGACCCCTGCCAAGCCCCGCGCCCGCGACCTGGGCGTGCCGTTGCCCGGTACGCCGGGCGCGCTGAACGCCATCACCGACGTTGCCGGTATCGAGGTCGGCGCGGTGGAGCTGTTGTCGTCGGTGGATCCGTCGCTGGCGACGCGCGGCATCCCGGTGCAGACCGGCGTCACCGCGATCCTGCCGCGCGGGCGCGACCCGGAGCCGAAACCGGTCTGGGCCGGACAGTTCAGCCTGAACGGCAATGGCGAGATGACGGGCGCCCATTGGGTGCGCGACGGCGGCTGGCTGGCCGGGCCGATCCTGATTTCCAATTCGCACGCGATCGGGGCCTGCCACACGGCGGCGGTGCGCTGGATGATCGACACCTACGGCGCGACATGGGAAGACAACCACCTGTGGGCGATGCCCGTGGTGGCCGAAACCTATGACGGGGTCCTGAACGATATCAACGGGTTGCACGTGACCGAAGCCCATGCGCGCGCCGCCATCGACGCCGCGCGGCCGGGGCCCGTGCGCGAGGGCAATTCCGGCGGCGGGGCCGGGATGATCTGTTACGAATTCAAGGGCGGCACCGGCACGGCATCGCGCGTGGTGCCGGTGGACGGACAGGATTTCGTGGTCGGCGCGCTGGTGCAGGCCAACCACGGGCTGCGCCCCTGGCTGACGGTGGCGGGCCACCGCGTGGGCGAGGTGATGACCGAGGACCGGATCATCGACATGGTCACCGAACGCGGGTCGATCATCGTGATCCTGGCCACCGACCTGCCGCTGTCGCCCGGCCAGCTGGAGCGGCTGGCGCGCCGGGCGTCCATCGGGATCGGGCGGGCCGGGACGCCGGGGGGCAACAATTCGGGCGATATATTCCTGGCGTTTTCGACCGGAAACGAGATGGCGCTGCCGCAATTGTCGGGGCCGTGGCGGCAGATGACCTGCCTGAACGACGACCTGCTGGATCCGGTCTATCTGGCCGCGGTCGAGGCGGTGGACGAGGCGGTGCTGAACGCGCTGTGCGCGGCCGAGGACGTGGCGTTGGCACGGCCCGCCAGGGGGGTGTGCCGGGCGATGGACACGGACCGGTTGATGGACCTGCTGGGGGCTGCCGAAGCGGGGGGCAGATAGGCAGCGGTTAAGCTTGCGCTAGCCAAGCCTTTGCTTTTCGCTATTTCACCCGGGCTGCGCGGGCGGCTAGGCTTGCCGTCAAACCGCGCGGCGCTGCCGTGCCATGAACGGAGTTCCCGATGAAAGACCTGACGCTTCCGGACGAATGGCAGATCCGCGTCGACCTGGCGGCCAGCCTGCGCATCACCGCCAGGCTGAACATGCACGAGGCCGTGGCGAACCACTTCAGCGCGGCGGTGTCCGAGGATGGATCGAAGTTCCTGATCAATCCCAAGTGGAAGCATTTTTCGACCGTGAAGGCCAGCGACCTGATCCTGCTGGACGCCAATGACCCCGACAGCGCGAGCCACCCCAAGGTGGACAAGACGGCCTGGGCGATCCACGGGCAGATCCACAAGACCGTGCCGTCGGCGCGGGTGGTGATGCACCTGCATCCGATCCATGCGACGGCCATCGCCTGCCTGAAGAACCCGGTGATCCCGCCGATCGACCAGAATTCGGCGCGATATTTCAACCGCGTGGCCATCGACAGCCATTACGGCGGCATGGCCGACAGCGCCGAGGAAGGCGCGCGGCTGGCGGCGCTGCTGGGCAACCATTCGCGGCTGATGATGGGCAACCACGGGGTGCTGGTGATCTCGGACGACATCGGCGTGGCGTTTGACGACATGTACACGATGGAACGCGCCTGCGAGATCGTGACCACGGCCTATGCGACGGGCCAGGAGCTGAACGTGCTGGCGGATGACGTGGCCGAGGCGACGGCGCTGGACTGGGAGGGAATCCGCGATTTCTCGCGCGAGCATTTCGAGCAGATGAAGCTGATCCTGGACGCCGAGGATCCGTCTTACGCGGAATGATCGGGGTGGGTTTTCTGATCCTGATGCCGGGGCGCGATACCTCGGCGGTGCAGGCGGCGCTGTCGGCGGCCTTTCCCGGCGCATCGATCTGGAGCGGCGAGGACGAGGCCGATCCGGCGGGCGTGCGCTATGTCGTGGGGTTTCGCCAGCCGAAGGATTGCGCGCGCTACCCGGGGCTGAAGGCGGTCTTTGCGATGAGCGCGGGTGTCGATCACTATCGGCTGGGGGACCTGCCGGAAGGCGTCGACCTGGTGCGGATGGTGGATCCGGACGTGTCGGTGCAGATCCGCGATTACGTGCTGATGGGCGTGATGATGCTGCACCGGGGCATGCCGGTGTACCTGCGCCAACAGCGCGAGGAGGTCTGGCAGATCCAGCCGATCGCGCTGCCGTCGGAGACGCGGGTGGGGTTCCTGGGGCTTGGGGTCCTGGGGGCCAACGCGGCAGAGGCGCTGCGGGACCTGGGGTTTCCGGTGTCGGGGTGGAGCCGCAGTCCCAGGCATATTCCCGGGGTCGCGTCCTTCACCGGGGCGGACGGGCTGACGCGGATGCTGGGGCAGACCGATATCCTGGTCTGCCTGCTGCCCCTGACCGAGGCGACGCGGGGGATCCTGAATGCGGATCTGTTTGCGGCCATGCCCCGGGGCGGGCGGCTGGTGCACCTGGGACGGGGCCGACAGCTGATCGCGGCGGACCTGCTGGCGGCGCTGGATGCGGGGCACATGGCGGGCGCCATGATCGACGTCACCGACCCCGAACCGCTGCCCGAAGGCGATCCGCTGTGGTCGCATCCGGGCGTGGTGCTGACGCCGCACGTGGCCAGCCGCAGCCGGCCCGAAACCGCCACCCGGCGGGTGATCGAGAATGTCGTCCGGTGCGAGGCCGGCGCGGCGATGATCGGGTGCGTGTCGCGCTGAGGCGGCGCGGGTGAAAATTCTCCTTTGAGAATTTTGGCAAAACTTTCGGGGAAAGTTTTGGGACGGCGCGGGTGGTCGGATCTTTGCAATCGGCCTAATCGCTGGGCAGTGGAAACAGGTTCGGCGGGTTCGCGACGCCGGGGCGGGCGGCTTTGCCGAACGTCCCGGAACGCCGTGCGGGGGGTGCGGGAAACGGGTGTCGGCGCGGATTTGGGCTGCCCCCGGAAACACCTTTCAAGTCCATGGTTTTAAACAATTTTACGGGCGCCTTCCGGGGCCTGTTCCCGCTTGCCCGGTCGGGGGCGTGCGATGTGGGTGCGCACGCAAGGGTGGATAGAGGTGACCTTATCAGAGGTCATGGTTTTATTAATTTACTTCGAACCAGAGCGGCTTCCATCGTGATCCCGAAACCAGACGTCTGGCAGCCCGGTGGCAGACAGAGACAGGCAAGCGGAGAGCGTCAGTGAAGATGGAAGTTCCGACAGTTCCGGACGAAACCACCCAGCCGAAGCTTCATGCCCGGGGCTTGTCGAAACGATATGACCAGGTGCAGGCGCTGCGGCCGATCGACCTGAAGGTCCGGCCGGGCGAGTTGCTGACGCTGCTGGGGCCGTCCGGGTCCGGCAAGACGACGCTGCTGCAACTGATCGCCGGCCTGGTGGAACCGACCGACGGCCAGCTGCTGATCGACGGCGAGGATCTGACCCGCGCGCCGGCGGCCAAGCGCGACATCGGCGTGGTGTTCCAGAGCTATTCGCTGTTCCCGCACCTGACCGTTTTCGAAAACGTGGCCTTCCCGCTGCAGATGCGCAAGCGTCCGGGGGCCGAGATCAGGACGAAGGTATTGGACACGCTGGAGATGGTGGGCCTGACCGGGTTCGACCAGCGGTTTCCGGCGGAACTGTCGGGCGGGCAGCAGCAGCGCGTGGCGCTGGCGCGCTGCCTGGTCTACCAGCCGTCGCTGATCCTGATGGACGAAAGCCTGTCGGCGCTGGACCGCAAGCTGCGCGAGGCGATGCAGATCGAGATCAAGCGCCTGCACCGCGAGACCGGATCGACCATCATCTTCGTCACCCACGACCAGGACGAAGCGCTGGCCCTGTCGGACCGGATCTGCCTGATGCGCGACGGCGGCATCGAACAGATCGGCGAACCGACCGAGGTCTATGACCGGCCGCGCACCGAATTCGTGGCGGATTTCATCGGGATTTCCAACATCCTGCACGGGCGGCTGTCAGACGGTCGGATCGTGACGCCGGACGGCGCCCTGCCGGATCCGGGCGGTCACGACGTGGCGCCGGGCGCCGAGGCGGCCATCGTGGTGCGCCCGGAATACCTGACGCTGGGACCCGAAGGCGCGCTGCTGACGGGGACCGTGACCGAACAGATCTTTGCCGGGTCGGAAACCCGCGTGCTGGTCGAACTGGCCAGTGGCGCGGTCATGACCGTGCGCCGGCCCATCGGCGCGACCCCGGTGGCCCTGGGCGAACGCGTCGGCCTGTCCTGGGCGGCGGAAAACGCCCGGCTGCTGTCGAGATAACCAACAAAAGACCCCCAACAGAGAGGATTTCCAATCGTGAAACGCCCTGCCAACCCGACCCGCCGCACGCTGCTGAAGACGGCCGCGGCCGGCCTTGCCGCTCCGGCGATCCTGCCGCGCGGCGCGCTGGCGCAGGCCAGCCAGATCACCATCGCCGACGTGGGCGGTGCCCCGGGCGCCGCGATCAAGGCCGCCTTTTGCGACCCGTTCAAGGAAGAGACCGGCATCGAGGTGATCAACGTCGCCCATGACCCGGATCCGGTTACCCAGTTCAAGCTGGTGGTCGACACCGAAAGCTACATCTGGGATGCCTGCATGGTCACCCCGGACCACGTCGCGCGGCTGGAAGCCGATGGCGATTACCTGGCGCCGCTGGACCTGGGCGAAGCGGCCGACGGCCTGCTGGACGGCATGGCGACGGACGTCTGGGCCGGCTTTTCGGTGTTCGGCATCGTCATGGCCTGGCGGTCGGATGTCTATGACAATGGCCCCAAGACCTGGGCCGACTTCTTCGACACCAAGGCGTTCCCGGGCCGGCGCGGCCTGTATCGCGGGGGTGGCGGCATGATCGAGCTGGCGTTGCTGGCCGATGGCGTGGCGCCCGCGGACCTGTATCCGCTGGACCTGGACCGGGCATTCGCCAAGCTGGACACGATCAAGGACGATGTCGCCGTCTGGTGGACGTCGGGCGCGCAGAACACGCAGATCCTGCAATCGGGCGAAGTTGACATGACCGACACCTGGGCGGGCCGGGCCTATGCCGCCATCGACAGCGGCGCGCCGGTCGAGGTCACCTGGAACGGGCTGTATTCGGTTGACGGCTGGTCGATCCCCAAGGGCACGCCGCACCTGGAAGAAACCCGGGAGTTCATCCGGTTCTGCATGCGGCCCGAACGCCAGGGCGCCTATTCGTCGATGGTGGCCAACGGCCCGACGGCGGCCAAGGCCTTCGACTTCATGGACCCGGCCCGCGCCCACACCATGCCGACCTATCCCGACAACATCGCCAACATGCGCATGCTCGACAGCGCCTGGTGGTCGGCGAATTCCGACGAGGTGTCGCAGCGCCTGCAGGAATGGCTGCTGCTGTGACGTGAACCGGCGGCGCGCCTGTCCCCTTGCGCGTCGCCAGACTGCGGCCGGGCAGGGTTTCTCTGCCCGGCTCGCATCCCCCGATCAAAGCTGATCCAACACGCGGACCGATCACATGACCCAGAACAGCCCCATCGTCATGAGCATCCTGTTCACGCCCCACGGTGCGGGGCGGGCGGCCTGGCTTTATCCCGGCGCCGTCGACACGGCCGCCACGTCGATCGACTTTCATGTCGAATGGGCGAAGAAATGCGAAGAGGCGGTGATCGACCTGTTCTTCATCGCCGACACGCCCGCGTCGCGGACCGACAACCTGGACATCTGGTCGAAATCGCCGCTGTTCCAGAACGTGCTGGAACCGATGACTCTGTTGTCGTCGGTGGCGATGCAGACCAGCCGGATCGGGCTGGGGGCGACGGTGTCGGCATCCTTCTTCGAGCCGTTCAACATCGCGCGGCAATTCGCGTCGCTGGATCATATCAGCGGCGGGCGGGCGTGCTGGAACGTGGTGACGTCGGCCAACGATTACGCCGCGCGCAACTTTGGCCATGACAAGCTGCCGCCGCACGGCGAGCGATACGCGAAGGCGCGCGAGAGCCTGGACGTGGTCAAGGCCTACTGGGACACCTGGGAAGACGACGCGTTCATCTACGACAAGGCGACATCGCGCTATTTCGACCCGGCAAAGTACCACGTGGTCGATCACGACGGCCCTTATTTCAAGGTGTTCGGCGGACTGAACGTGGCGCGCGCGCCGCAGGGGCATCCGATCATCATCCAGGCCGGCGCGTCCGAGGACGGCAAGAACCTGGCGGCCGAGACGGCCGAGATCGTCTTTGGCACCGGCGCGGACATCGAGAAGGCCAAGGCGTTCTATGCCGATCTGAAGGGCCGGATGGCGCGGTTCGGGCGCGACCGGGATCACCTGAAGATCCTGCAGGGCTTCGCGCCCGTCATCGGCACGACCGAGGAAGAAGCGCTGGACAAGGCGGCGGAACAGGATGCCTGCGTGCCGATCGAGGTGCGGGTGAACGCGCTGGGAATGGACCTGGAAGTCAGCCTGATGCACCTGCCGCTGGACGAGCCGATCCCGATGGAGATCGTGCCCGAGACGGCGAACCACCACCGCGTCTATTTCGAGCATATCGTCGAGATGATCCAGCGGGGCGGCACGCTGCGCGAGATCGCGATGGAATACAACCGGTCCGCCAAGGTGCTGGCGGGGACGGCGGAACAGATCGCCGATCACATCCAGACATGGGTCGCCGAAGAAGCCTGCGACGGGTTCATGCTGGCGCCGCGCGGGGTGCCCAACGACCTTGAGGATTTCCTGGACCTGGTGGTGCCGATCCTGAAGGACCGGGGCCTGATGCGGCGCGCCTACGAAGGCGAGACGCTGCGCGATCACCTGGGCCTGCCGCGTCCGGGCAACGTGCATGTCGCGGCGAAAGCGGCGGAATAGGGGCGCACATGACCAAGCAGATGGCCCTGGCCGTCCTGGTGGACGGCAACGGCGCACACCCCGCATCCTGGCTGCATCCCGACGTCACGCCGGGCCAGCGGATGGACATCCGCCACATGGCGAAGCTGGCGCAACAGGCCGAGGCCGAGAAATACGACCTGTTCTTCATCGCCGACACCCCCGCCACCCGGACCGAGGACCTGGACGTCTGGAGCCGCTACCCGATGTTCACCGACGGGCTGGAGCCGATGACGATGCTGTCGGCGATTTCGGCGGTGACCGACAGGATCGGGCTGGGCGCGACGGTGTCGACCAGCTTCTTCGAACCGTTCAACATCGCGCGCCAGTTCGCCTCGCTTGACCATGTGTCGGGCGGGCGGGCGGCCTGGAACGTGGTGACGTCGGCCAACGACTACGCCGCGCGCAACTTTGGCCATGACAAGCTGCCGCCGCACGGCGAACGGTACGCCAAGGCGCGCGAGGCGCTGGACGTGGTGCTGAAGTACTGGGACACCTGGGAAGAGGACGCGTTCGTCTACGACCACAAGAACCAGATGATGTTCGACCCCGCGAAATACCACGCGGTCGATCACGATGGCCCCCATTTCAAGGTGCATGGCGGGCTGAACATCGACCGTTCGCCGCAGGGGCGGCCGGTGATCATCGAGGCGGGCGCGTCGGAGGCGGGCAAGGAGCTGGCCGCCGAGACGGCCGAAATCGTCTTTGCCACCGGAACGGATTTCGCCCGGACCAAGGGGTTCTACGACGACCTGAAGGGGCGCATGCCCCGGTATGGCCGCCAGCCCGACGACCTGAAGGTGCTGCTGGGCCTGACCACCAGCATCGCCGAGACGAAGGCCGAGGCCGAGGACAAGGCCGCGAAGATGCAGGACCTGGTGCATCCGTCGGTGGGGCTGATGACGATCAGCTATCACCTGGAATTCGACTTCACCTCGATCCCGCTGGACGAACCGATCCCGGTTGAGCTGCTGCCCGAGACGGGCAACCTGCACAAGGCGTTCTTTGACAACCTGATGGGCATGATCAAGGCCAACCCGGGGATCACGCCGCGCGAATTGTACAAGCTGTACCAGCGGGGCACGCCACCGCTGTGCGGCACGCCGGCCGAAATCGCCGATTACATGCAGGAACGGTTCGAAGGCGGATGCTGCGACGGGTTCATGTTCCTGTTCGTGTCCTTCCCGACCTTCTTCGAGGACCAGAACCGCCTGCTGCTGCCCGAACTGCGCCGCCGGGGCCTGATGCGCGAGGATTACACGGGCACCACCCTGCGCGACCACCTGGGGCTGGCCTATCCGCGCAATCCCCATTCGCTGCCCAGGGCGGCCGAATAAGGCGCCCCCCCGAAGCCCCCCGAAGACCCCCGAAGACGATCGAAAGCAGGAGATCCCACATGGCAGACAAGCAGATGGCCCTGGCCGTTCTGGTCGACGGGCCCGGCAACCACCCGGCGGCCTGGCTGCACGAGGATACGGTCCCGGGGCAGGTGCTGGACGTCCGTCACATGGCCAGCCTGGCGCAAAAGGCGGAGGCGGCGAAATACGATCTGTTCTTCATCGCCGACACGCCCGCGTCGCGGACCGACAACCTTGAGGTCTGGAGCCGCTACCCGATGTTCACCAACGGGTTCGAGCCGATGACGATCCTGTCGGCGCTGGCGTCGGTCACCTCCAGGATCGGGCTGGGCGCAACGGTGTCCACCAGCTTCTTCGAGCCGTTCAACATCGCGCGCCAGTTCGCGTCGCTGGATCATATCAGCGGCGGGCGCGCGGGGTGGAACGTGGTGACGTCGGCCAACGATTACGCCGCGCGCAACTTCGGGCTGGACCGGCTGCCGCCCCATGGCGACCGCTATGCCAAGGCGCGCGAATGCCTGGACGTGGTGCTGCAGTACTGGGACACCTGGGAAGAGGGGGCGTTCATCTACGACCATGGGACGCAGATGCAGTTCGACCCCGGGAAATACCACGCCGTCCATCACGACGGCCCGTATTTCAAGGTCGATGGCGGCCTGAACATCGACCGCACGCCGCAGGGCCACCCGGTGATCATCCAGGCCGGTGCGTCCGAGGCGGGCCGGGCCTTTGCCGCCGAAACCGCCGAAGTGGTCTTTGCCACCGGGTCGCGCGACCAGCTGCGGGGGTTTTATGCCGACCTCAAGGGGCGGATGGCCGGGTTCGGCCGGTCGCGGGACGATCTGAAGGTGCTGGCGGGGCTGTGCGTCTGCGTGGCCGAGACGAAAGCGGCCGCCGAGGCGAAGCTGACCGAGCTGCGCAAGCTGACCCACCCGTCGGTCGGGCTGGCGACGATCAGCTTCCACCTGGAATACGATTTCCACAAGATCCCGCTGGACGAACCGATCCCGGTCGACGACCTGCCGAAGGAAGCCAACCTGCACAAGGCGTTCTTTGACAACCTGATGGGCATCGTAAAGGCCAACCCCGGGATCACCCCGCGCCAGTTGTACGAGACCTATGACCGGGGGACGCCGACATTGTGCGGCTCGCCGGAAGAGATCGCGGATGTCATGCAGGACCTGGTGGAGGCCGAAGCCTGCGACGGGTTCATGATGTTGTTCAACACGCTGCCCGGGACGTTCGACGATTTCAACGCGATGGTGGTGCCGGAACTGCGCCGGCGCGGGATCTTTCGCGAAGACTATACCGGCACCACCCTGCGCGATCACCTTGGGCTGAAAGTGCCCGCGAACCGATACGGCGAAGACGCCGCCGCGTTCGCCACAACCGCCTGAGCGGAAAGGGACCCCGATGACCGACCAGGCGCTGGACATGCCCGCGACGACTTCAGGCGGATCGAGGGCGCTGGCCTTCCTGCGCACCAGCGGCTTCTGGCTGGCCGTGCCGGGGGTTGCGTTCCTGCTGGTCTGGTTCGTGGCGCCGTCGCTGCAGATGATGGGCACGGCCTTTGTCGACAAGGCCGGCGATTTCAGCATGGCCGGGTTCGAACGGATGTTCACCAGCCCCCTGTACCGCCGCGTGCTGAGCACGACCTTTACCGTGGGATTCCAGGTGGCGGTGATCTGCGTGGTGCTGGGCTATCCGCTGGCCTACTGGCTGGCGACGCTGTCGGGGCGGTCGCAGCGGGTGCTGATGATGCTGGTGCTGCTGCCGTTCTGGACATCGGCTTTGGTCAAGAACTTCTCGTGGCTGGTGCTGCTGGGGCGCAATGGTGTCGTGTCGGCGGTGCTGGGCTGGATGGGGATCGACGGCGGGCAGGGGATGCTGTTTTCCCGCCCGACGGTCGTCTTCGGCATGGCGCACACGATGCTGCCGCTGGCGGTGATCACCATGCTTCCCGTCCTGAACCAGATCGACAAGGGGCTGATGAGCGCCGCGCGCACGCTGGGCGCGGGCAATGCGCAGGCCTTCTGGCGGATCTATTTCCACCTGTCGATGCGGGGCGTGGCAACGGCCTTCCTGCTGGTCTTCGTGGCCTCGCTGGGCTTCTTCATCACGCCGGCGCTGCTGGGATCGCCCAAGGAGACGCTGATCGGGCAGATCATCATCATGCAGATCCAGCAGTTGCAGAACTGGCAGTTCGGCGCGGTTCTGGCGCTGGTGCTGATGGCGTCGACCCTGCTGGCGATCCTGGTGTTCGACCGGATCTTCGGGATCTCGTCCGTGACCGGGGGCGACAAGCCGCGCAGTTCGTCCAACCGGTTCCGCAAGGTGGGTCTGTGGATCAACATCGCCCTGGCCGAGGTCTTTGCCCGCATCGAAACCTTCTGGGGGCGCAACGTGAAGGGGCTGCAGGGACGGTGGATCCTGAACGTCTACTGCGTGCTGCTGATCCTGCTGCTGCTGTTCCCCATCGTGGGGTTCATCCCGATGGCGTTCACCTCGAACACCTTCATGGCGTTTCCGCCCGATGGCTTTTCGCTGCGCTGGTTCGACACGTTCTTTTCCTCGCCCCTGTGGGTGTCGGCCACGATCCGCAGCTTTGTCGTGGGCACGATCACCGCCGCGCTGACGCTGGCGATCGCGACGATGGTGGCGCTGGCGCTGGTGCGGTCCAAGGGGCGGGCGGGGACGGCGGTGTTCCTGCTGTTCATCTCGCCCATGGTGGTGCCGCCGATCGTGATCGCGACGTCGCTGTTCTATGTCTTTGCCGATATCGGGCTGATCGCCACGACGCTGGGGATCATCATCGGCCATACGGTCATCGCCATGCCCATCGTCTTTGTCGTGCTTCTGGCCACGTTCAAGGGGCATGACTGGCGGCTGGACCAGGCGGCATCGACCCTGGGGGCCAGCCCCTTGGCGATTGCCTGGCGGATCACCCTGCCGCTGGTCAAGCCGGGGATCATCGTGGGGTTCATCACCGGGTTCCTGCAAAGCTTCGAGGAACTGACCATCACCATGTTCATCGGCGGCGGGCTGATCACCACCCTGCCCAAGCAGATGTGGGACGATATCCTGCTGCAGGTGAACCCGACGCTGGCCGCGGCCTCGGTCATCGTGCTGCTGGTGGTGACGGCACTGTTCGTTCTGATGGAGATCTTCGGGTCCAGCGCCGCGATGAGCCGCCGGACCGGCAAGTAGCTCGGTCCCCGGCTCACTCCCCGGCTCAGTCCTCGGACAGGTCGCCCAGGCGGGCGGGCGCCCAGAGGCCCAGGAACAGCATGGTCGCGGCGCCGATGAAGAAGGGCAGCGACAGGATCGTCAGGTCGGCCATCACTCCAAGCGCGGTGGTGGCCAGCGACTGGGACAGGAAGAAGGTCATCGCGAAGAAGGCAAAGCCGGTGGACCGGGCCCGTGGCACCAGCTGGGTGCCGTGGGCCTGCAGCGCGCTGTGGGTGGCCGCCGCGCCCAGACCGGCCAGCATCACCGCGAAGGGCACCACCCAGAAGACCGGGGTCAGCGCCATCAGCAGCAGGCCGATGGCCGACAGCGCACAGGTCAGCGTGAAGTACCGCGCGCCGCCGATGCGGGCGTGCAGGAGGCGCATCAGCAATGGGTTCAGCACCCCGCCGATCGCATACAGCGCCAGCACGGCGCCGATCAGCGCGAAGCTGGTGGCGAAACGATGTGCCAGAAGCAGCCCGGCGAAGGACATTGTGCAATAGGCGATGCCCTCGATGGCGACCGACAGCAGAACCCGGCGCGACGAGGTGCGGATGGCAAGCCGGGCGGGCAGGCGCAGAAGATCGGACAGACCCAGGCCCGAGCCCTTTTCGGGCGGAAAGCGGGCGGCGCGGCCGAAGCTGAGCGCGACGAAGGCGGACAGGAACAAAAGCCCCACCAGCACCGGGGCGACGCGCCAGTCGACCCATTGACCGGCGAACCCGCCGATGACCTGGCCCATGGTGACGCCGGCCAGCATGACCGACATGAACATGGCCAGCACCTGCTGGCGCCCCGCCGCCGGAACCGTGTCGCCGACCCAGGCGATGCACAGCGGCACGATGGCGGCGGCACTTGCCCCGCTGAGCAGCCGGGCCAGCAGCAACTGGCCGAACCCGGCGGCCAGCGCGCCGCCGGCGGTTGTGACGAAACTGGCCAGGCACAGGATCCGCACCAGGCGGTACTTGCCGATCCGGTCGCCCAGAGGGCCCATGATCACCTGGAACAGCCCGTAGGACAGCGCATAGGCCGACGCCAGCCGCGCGGCTTCGCCCGGGGTGACGGCGAAATCATGCGACACCTGCGGCAGGATGGAATCGAACAGCCGGATATTGGCGCTGCTGGCAAAGCCGGCCAGCGCCAGCAACGCAAGCGTGCCGCGCTGCACCGGCGCCGCTGCCGGGGCGGAGGAAACGTGAATCATGAGAGAGAGCCGCGGGATTGGGACCGCCCGGGGACCCGGGCCATCCCCAACACCTACACCGGGACGTCCCGCGCGCGAATTACCAAATGGCGAACGGGGCCTAAGGATTCCCATGGACAGCGCCGGGGCAACGGGACCTGCCCGAAAAGGATTCACATTCTGACCGGGGCCGGGAAAACGGACCGCATACTGCCTAAATAATCCGCATAATATATCATTCACGTGCAGGTGTAGATCATGCTGCCCTGCAGCATCTTGCCGGGTCTGACGGCTGTGCTCACCTTGTGCTCATGCGATACACGCTCAGACAGATCGAATACTTCATCGCCACCGCCGAGACGGGCAGCATCGCGCTGGCCTCGGAACGGGTGCATATTTCGTCTCCGTCGATTTCGACCGCGATCCTGCAGCTGGAAGAACAGCTGGGCACGCAATTGTTCCTGCGCCGTCACGCGCAGGGCATGTCGCTGACCCAGCAGGGCAAGCTGGTGCTGGCCGAAGCGAAGAAACTGATCGAACAGGCCAACCGGCTGGTCGCCATCGCGTCGGATTCCGAACAGATGGTGCGCGGCCAGATCGGTCTGGGCTGCATGGCGACGCTGGCGCCGATGATCCTGCCCGAACTGTCGCATTCCTTTACCCAGGCGTTTCCGGAAACCAACATCGTCCAGACCGTCAGCGACCACGAAAACCTGCTGAAGGCGCTGTCGACGGCCGAGATCGACATCGCGATCCTGTACGACCTGATGATCCCTGCCCATATCCGGTTCACGCCGCTGGCCAGCCTGCCGCTGCACGTGCTGGTGGGCGAAGGGCATCCGCTGGCCAAGCGGTCCATGGTGACCCTGCAGGACATCGCGAAGGAACCGCTGCTGCTGCTGGATCTGCCGTCCAGCATCGACTATTTCCTCAGCCTGTTCCGCGACGCCGGGCTGCAGCCCAACATCGCCGCGCGGTCGTCGCATCAGGACGTGCTGCGGACCATGGCGGCGAACGGCTATGGCTATACGCTGGCCAACGTGTTGCCCCGGTCCGACCTGGCGCTGGACGGGCGGCGGGTGGTGCGGCTGCCGCTGGCCGGGGATCACCGGCCCATGGTCATCGGCGTGGCGACGGAACGCGAACGCTGGCAGTCGCAACTGCTTGAGGCGTTCACCGATCATTGCGGCAAGAGCATTTCCGACGCCTATATTCCGGGGATGCTGACGCCCGGCTTGCCGGCGCGCCGGAATATCGCCTGACTTTCTATTCGAAGGACAGTTTCGACAGGGCCGCCGCCGCGTCGTACAGCTGCGGCAGGTAGGTTCTGGCCCGGTCCAGGTCGAACCGCTGCGTCGGCGCATGGAAGGCCAGCGTGGCGAACAGCCGGTCGCGACTGTCCAGCAGCGGCACGGCGATGGCGATCATGCCTTCCAGGAATTCCTCGTCATCCTGCGCCCAGCCGTTTTCCCGCGCCGTCTGGATCGAGGCGCGCAGCGCGTCGGGGTCCGTCAGCGTCTTGGGCGAATGGGCCCTGAGGTCGGTCGCGGCAAGGTAGCGATCCAGGTGCCGGTCGTTCAGCGAAGCCAGGTACATCTTGCCCGAGGCGGTGCAGTAGAACGGCACGGAACTGCCGATGGGCAGCTGGATGCGCAGGGGCCATTCGGTTTCCACCCGTTCCAGGTAGATCATCGCGTCGCGTTCGGGCAGGGCGATGTTGCAGGTCTCGCCGATCTCCTGCGCCAGTTTCGACAGGATCGCCCGGCGCGCGGTGCGCAGCCGCAGCGATGACAGGATGCCGCCCGCCATGTCGCGCGCCCGCCGTCCGGGCGCATAGCTGCGCCCATCGATGTCGCGCTGCAGAAATCCTTCTTCTTCCAGCGTGGCGAACAGCCGGTGGATCGTCGGTTTCGGCAGGCCCAGCTCCAGGTTCACCTGCGTCGGCGTGACGGGAACGCCGGCAGAGGCCACCTGCTCCATCACCATGAGAAGCCGCAGGTTGGTGGGGATCGTGTCCCTGTCGGTGCTGTCGTCCACTGTCATGGTCGGTCCCGTGTGATGGCTGGCCGCACGCCCTGGGGCCCCGGGCGCAATGCTATGGGCGTTCAATCTACGGGATGGGGCCCGCGCCTTCAATTCTGCAGAGGTTGGTGAAACAAGATTTATCGAAAAATGATCCGACGAGTCTCACTTTTCATTATTGAGACTTGAAGTATCAAAATTCATCGGTTAACGATTCCCTTGCCGGTCGGAGGCCCGGCGCAAGGGAGGAGAAGCCAATGGACCGTTTGCGGGCGGACTATGTCATCGTGGGGGGCGGATCGGCGGGTTGCGTGATCGCGAACCGGCTTAGCGCGGATCCATCGGTGCGCGTCGTCCTGCTGGAAGCGGGCGGGCGGGACTGGAACCCGTGGATCCATGTGCCCGTGGGCTATTTCAAGACCATGCACAACCCGTCGGTCGACTGGTGTTACCGGACCGAACCGGATGCCGGCCTGAACGGGCGTCAGCTGGACTGGCCGCGCGGCAAGGTGCTGGGGGGGTCGTCATCGCTGAACGGGCTGTTGTATGTCCGGGGCCAACCGCAGGATTACGACGGCTGGTGCGACATGCAGCTGCCGGGCTGGGGCTGGGACGACGTGCTGCCGCTGTTCAGGCGGTCGGAAAGGCAGGAACGCGGCGCGGACGAGTTTCACGGTGTCGACGGCGAACTGTCGGTGTCGAACATGCGGCTGACCCGGCCGATCTGCGATGCCTGGGTGCAGGCAGCGGTGAACGAGGGGTACCCCTTCAACAGCGATTACAACGGCGCCCGGCAGGAGGGCGTTGGGTATTTCCAGCTGACCACGCGCAACGGGCTGCGCTGTTCGTCGGCCGTGGCCTTCCTGAACCCGGCGCGCAAGCGCGACAACCTGACGATCGTCACCCGCGCCCATGTCACCCGGATCGGGATCGAGGACGGGCGGGCGACCGGCGTGCACTACCGGTTGCCCGACGGGTCCGAACAGTTCGTTCAGGCGGATGGCGAAGTCATCCTGTCCGCCGGGGCCATCGGATCGCCGCAGATCCTGATGGTGTCGGGCGTGGGCGAGGCCGCGCAGCTGGCCGAACACGGGATCACCGTGCGGCACGACCTGCATGGCGTGGGCAAGAACCTGCAGGACCATTTGCAGGCGCGGCTGGTCTATCGCTGCAACGAACCCACGCTGAACGACGAGGTGCGCAGCCTGACGGGCCGGGCGCGGATCGCGTTGAAATACGCGATGTTCCGGGCCGGGCCGATGACCATGGCGGCGAGCCTTGCCACCGGGTTCGTGCGCACGCCGCTGGCGGGTGAGACGCCGGATGTGCAGTTCCACGTTCAGCCCTGGTCGGCGGACAGCCCCGGCGAAGGCGTGCATCCCTATTCCGCCTTCACCATGTCGGTCTGCCAGCTGCGCCCCGAAAGCGCGGGCGAGATCCGGTTGAAATCGCCGGATCCGGCGCAGGCTCCGGCGATACATCCGAATTACCTGGCGACCGAGCTGGACCAGAAGACCATTGTCGAGGGCATCAAGATCGCCCGCCGCATCGCGCAGACCGATCCGCTGAAATCCAAGATCGAACGGGAACAGCAGCCCGCGAACAATCCGCAAACGGATGCCGAAATCCTGGAGTGGGCGCGGAATTTTTCCACCACGATCTACCACCCCACCGGCACCTGCCGCATGGGCCATGACAGCGGTGCCGTGGTCGATGAACGGCTGCGCGTCCACGGGGTCCGCGGCCTGCGGGTCGCCGATTGTTCCATCATGCCCCGGATCGTGTCCGGCAATACCAACGCGCCCGCGATCATGATCGGAGAGAAGCTCTCCGACCTGGTGATCGAGGACCGCCGCCAGGGAGCGGCTGTCGCGGGAAACCCCCATCAAGAGCCCGCGGGCCTGACCACATAGCGAGGATCACACCATGAAGATGACAACCGAAGAAGCCTTCGTGAAGGTGCTGCAGATGCACGGGATCGAACATGCCTTCGGCATCATCGGCTCGGCCATGATGCCGGTCTCGGACCTGTTTCCCGAAGCGGGGCTGACGTTCTGGGACTGCGCGCATGAATGCAACGCCGGCATGAGCGCGGATGGCTATACGCGGGCGACCGGCAAGATGTCGATGATGATCGCCCAGAACGGGCCGGGCATCACCAACTTCGTGACGCCGGTGAAAACCGCCTACTGGAACCACACGCCGCTGCTGCTGGTGACGCCGCAGGCGGCCAACAAGACCATCGGGCAGGGCGGTTTCCAGGAAATCGAACAGATGAAGCTGTTCGAGGACATGGTCTGTTACCAGGAAGAGGTGCGGGATCCCTCTCGGGTGGCCGAGGTGCTGAACCGGGTGATCGAAAAGGCCTGGCGCGGCTGTGCCCCCGCCCAGATCAACGTGCCGCGCGATTACTGGACGCAGGTGGTCGACATCGAGCTGCCGCAGATCGTGCGGCTGGAACGCCCGCGCGGCGGGGTGCAGGCGATTGCCGATGCCGCCGCGCTGCTGTCAGAGGCCAAGTTCCCGGTGATCCTGAACGGCGCGGGCGTGGTGCTGTCGGGCGCGATCGATGCGTCGCGCCAGCTGGCCGAACGGCTGGATGCGCCGGTCTGCTGCGGCTATCAGCACAACGACGCCTTTCCCGGATCCCACCCGCTGCACGCGGGGCCCTTGGGCTACAACGGGTCCAAGGCGGGGATGGAGCTGATCTCGAAGGCCGACGTGGTGCTGTGCCTTGGGACCCGTCTGAACCCGTTTTCCACCCTGCCGGGCTACGGGATCGATTACTGGCCCAAGGACGCCAGGATCATCCAGGTCGACATCAATTCCGACCGTCTGGGGCTGACCAAGAAGGTCTCGGTGGGCATCCAGGGCGATGCGAAACTGGTGGCCGAGGAGCTGCTGGCGAAACTGTCCCCTGACGCGGGCGACGCCGGGCGGCAGGAACGGCGCGACATGATCGCGGAAACGAAATCCCGTTGGGCGCAGCAACTGTCGTCGATGGATCACGAGGATGACGATCCGGGTACCGACTGGAACGAACGCGCCCGCACCCGCCAGCCGGACCGGATGAGCCCCCGCATGGCCTGGCGCGCGATCCAGGCGGCGCTGCCGCGCGAGGCGATCATTTCCTCGGACATCGGCAACAACTGCGCCATCGGCAATGCCTATCCGTCCTTCGAAGAGGGCCGGAAATACCTGGCGCCGGGGCTGTTCGGGCCGTGCGGTTACGGGCTGCCGTCAATCCTGGGCGCCAAGATCGGGCGGCCGGACCTGCCGGTGGTGGGCTTTGCCGGGGACGGGGCGTTCGGGATCTCGATGAACGAGATGACGGCCTGTGGCCGCGACCCCTGGCCACCGATCACCATGGTGATCTTTCGCAACTACCAGTGGGGCGCCGAGAAGCGGAACACGACGCTGTGGTTCGACGACAATTTCGTCGGGACCGAGCTGAACCTGGATGTCTGTTACGCCGATATCGCCAAGGCCTGCGGGGTCGACGGCGTGCAGGTGACCACGATGGATCAGCTGACCGACGCGCTGGACAAGGCCGTGAAGGCGCAGATGGAGGACGGGGTGACCACCTTCATCGAAGTGGTGCTGAACCAGGAGCTGGGCGAACCCTTCCGCCGCGACGCCATGAAGAAGCCGGTGCGCGTGGCCGGTATCTCCAAGGCGGATTTCTGCCCGCAGGAACCCGCGCTTTGACCCTGACAGCGGGGGCGATGGCCCCCGCGCAACCTTTCGGGATGGCACGATGACACGACTTGCCCAGACCATGCCCCGGCCTTCGGCCAGTGCCGCGCGCAGCCTTGCGCCGGGGCTGGCGATGGCGACGCTGGTGGCGCTGGCCGCGCAGTTCCTGTCGGAACATTACGGCGCGCCCGCGATGCTGATGGCCCTGCTGCTGGGCATTTCGCTGAACTTCCTCGGCGAAGAGGAACGCACCCGCCCCGGCATCCGCTTTGGCGCGCAATCGGTGCTGCGGCTGGGCGTGGCGCTTCTGGGCGCGCGGATCTCGGTCGAGCTGTTGATGGAACTGGGCCTGCCGCTGATCCTGCTGGTGGTCTGCGGGACGTTCCTGACGATCCTGTTCGGGATCCTTCTGGCGCGGGTGCTGAACGAGGATTGGCAATTCGGTCTGCTGACCGCCGGGTCCGTGGCGATCTGCGGGGCATCCGCCGCCATGGCCATCGGGGCGATCCTGCCGCGGGACCGGGTGCCGGAACAGCGGCTGATCTTCACGGTGCTGGGGGTCACGTTGCTGTCGACCATCGCGATGATCGTCTACCCGATCCTGGCCTCGATGCTGGGGCTGGATACGCTGCACGCCGGGATATTCCTGGGCGGCACGATCCACGACGTGGCGCAGGTGGTCGGCGCGGGCTTTTCGATTTCCGACGAAACCGGCGACACCGCGACACTGGTCAAGCTGATCCGGGTGACCATGCTGGCGCCCGTGGTGCTGATGGGGGCCATCGTGGTGCGCCGGTCGGGCGGTGCGGTGTCGTCGGACAAGCGGCCGCCGCTGATGCCGATGTTCGTCATCGGCTTCCTGGTGCTGGCGGCGGTGAATTCGCTGGGCTGGCTACCGCAGGTGGCAAGCGACGCGGCGACGCTGGCGTCCCGCTGGTTCCTGCTGATCGCGATCGCGGCGGTGGGGATGAAGACATCGATCAAGGACGTGCTGCAGGTGGGCGGCGTGGCGATTTCGATGATCGTGGCGGAAACGCTGTTCATCGCTTTGTTCATTCTTGGCGGGCTGGAAATCCTGCATGTGGGGGCGTCATGAGACCGCTGAGACATATCCTTGACCGTGCCCGCGCGGCGGACCGGCACGTGGTGCTGGCCGAAGGCGAAGACCGCCGGATCCAGGAGGCGGCGCGGGAGGCCGTTGCCCAGGGCCTGGCGCGGATCACCCTGCTGGGCGATCCGGCGCTGATCCTGCCGGCGCTGGGGGCATTCGGCGACAGGATCGCCGTGATCGACCCGCGCCAGGCGCCCGACCTGTCGCGCTATGCCGCCCATTACCTGGACAGGCGCCGGCACAAGGGGATCACCGCGGCGCAGGCGATCGATGCGGCGCAGCAGCCCCTGAACTTCGCCGCGCTGATGGTGGCCAGCGGCGATGCGGACGGCACCGTGGCGGGCGCGGTGGCCACCACGGCGGACACGGTGCGCGCCGCGCTGACGGTGATCGGCAAGGCCCCGGGGGTCGAGACGGTTTCGTCCTTCTTCCTGATGCTGGCCTGTGAATCCTTTCACCAGCAACCCGGCGGCATGATCTTTGCCGATTGCGGGCTGGTGATCGACCCGACCGCCAGCGAACTGGCCGCCATCGCCCAAAGCTCGGCGCAATCCGCGCAATCGCTGCTGGGGGAAATCCCGCAGGTGGCGCTGCTAAGCTTTTCGACCGTGGGCAGTGCCGAACACCCCAGGGTCGAAAAGGTGCGCGAGGCGCTGACGCTTCTGCGCCAGCGCGCCCCGGACCTGACGGTGGACGGAGAGCTGCAGTTCGATGCCGCGTTCGAATCCGCCGTGCGCAAGGCCAAGGCGCCCGACAGCCGGCTGATCGACCGGCCCAATGTCTTCGTCTTTCCGAACCTCGACGCGGGCAACATCGGCTACAAGATCGCCCAGCGGATCGGGCAGTTGCAGGCCATCGGCCCGGTGCTGCAGGGGCTGGCGAAGCCCGCCAACGACCTGTCGCGCGGCTGCACCGCCGAAGACGTTCTGGGCATGATCGCCGTCACCGCCGTGCAGGCGCACGATGCTGCGGAGCAGCGGAAAACAGCACAGAAGTTTCATTGCAATTCGAACTGACATGTAGATGAATGAGGCGGGGAGTCTCATTTTTGAGATTGGGAGGGGAAAGATGAACGGTCAGAACAGCAGCTAGGTCGCCTCGCGGACCAGTGGCGCCTCAGGCGCCATGTCGCGGACCGGAGACCCTCCGGTCCTATCCGCAATCGTTTCGACAGGAGGAGCGAAACATGGCGATGACCGCACCAGCAGCCCATCGGCTGCACACAATCGTCAAGATACTCGACACACCCGGCCGTCTGGTCGGAAAGGCCGCCGGATGGCTGGTGGTGCCCATGGTGGGCGCGCTGGTCTACGAGGTCATCGCCCGCTTCGGCTTCAATTCACCCACAATGTGGGCCTATGACGCCACTTTCATGCTGTACGGCACGCTGTTCATGCTGGGCGCGGCCTGGACGCTGGGGCTGGACAGCCACGTACGGGCGGATTTCCTGTTCAACGTGATGTCGCCGCGCTGGCAGGGGATCATCGACGGGACCTTCACGCTCTTGCTGTTCTTCCCGGCCATGTACCTGTTCACGATGGCCACGACGGAATACGCGCTGGACAGCTGGTCCAAGGGCGAACGCATCCCGACCAGCCCGCTGATGCCCATCGTCTACCCCCTGAAGACCGTGATGCCGATCACCGGCGCGCTGCTGATGATCCAGGGCGTGTCCGAATTTCTGAAAGCGGCCTACGCGGTGGTGACCAACCGCCGCTACCGCGACGACTTCTTCGAAAGGACCCTGCCATGAGCGACGCAGTTCTCGGCCTTGTCTCGCTGGGCCTGGTCTTTGTCGGGATCCTTGCCGGCTACCCGATGGCCTTCACCTTCATCTTCATCGCGCTGGCCTTCGGCTGGATCGGCATGGGGGATCGCGTGATCTCGCTGATGCAGTTCCAGTTCTTCAGCCTGATGCGCGACACCACGCTGGCCGCCATTCCGCTGTTCCTGTTCATGGGCTTCATCCTGGAACAATCCGGGCTGATGGAACGCATGTTCAAGGCGCTGCGCCTGCTGCTGGGCCGGCTGAACGGGTCGCTGTACCTGGTGGTGCTGCTGGTGGCGACGATCTTTGCCGCCGCCACCGGGATCGTGGGCGCATCGGTCACCGTGCTGGGCGTGATGGCCGCGCCGATCATGCAGCAATCGGGCTATGACACGCGCATGTCCGCCGGCGCCATCGCGGCGGGCGGCACGCTGGGCATCCTGATCCCGCCCTCGATCCTGCTGATCGTCATGGGGCCGGTGATCGGCGTGCCGGTGTCGGACCTGTTCACCGCATCCATCGTGCCGGGGCTGATACTGGCGGTGTTCTACATCGCCTACACGCTGATCCGCAGCTATCTGAACCCCAAGCTGGGTCCGCCGATTTCCGAAGAGGAGCTGGGCCGGACCACCGGCCGGGACAAGCTGCGCGAATTGTTCCTGGGCATCATCCCGGTGACCATCGTCATCGCCTTTACCCTTGGCGTGATCATCGCGGGCATCGCCACGCCCACCGACGCCGCCGCATCGGGCGCGCTGGCCGCGCTGGTGCTGGCGATCCTGTATCGCAAGATGACCTGGGTCAGCTTCAAGCGCTGCATCTACAACACGCTGATCATGTCGGCGATGATCATGTTCCTGCTGGGGTCCGCCAACTTCTTCGGCGCGGTGTTTTCCCGGCTGGGGTCGGCCAACCTGCTGACCGACTTCCTGCTGAGCCTGCCGTTTTCGCCCACGGTGATGCTGCTGATCATCCTCGGGATCGTGTTCCTGCTGGGCTCGCCCCTGGAATGGATCCCGATCGTGCTGATCGTCGTGCCGATCTTCCTGCCGACCATGAAAGAGATGGGGTATGACCCGCTGTGGTTCGCCGTGCTGATCGCCGTGACGCTGCAGACATCCTGGCTGACCCCGCCGATGGCGCTGTCGTCCTACTTTCTGAAGGGCGTCGTGCCGCAATGGAAGATGAGCGACATCTACCTCGGGATGGTCCAGTTCGTCGCGCTGCAACTGATCGTGGTGCTGCTGCTGGTGGCCTTTCCCCAGATCGTTCTCTGGCTGCCCAACGCGCTGCAATAGCGCGGGGCGCGTGGCCGGGGCCGACCCAAGACCAAGAAGAAGTCCTGATATCAAAGTGGAGGAGAAGAAGATGAACGGACGTTTCAGACCCGCCGCCGGAGGCGCGGCGGCCATCCTGGCCCTGACGATGGCCAGCGGCGCATTCGCGGCGGATTACAAGATGAACATCCAGACCGCGATCCCCAATTCCAGCCTGTACTTCGGCCTGCTGGAGGATTTCGCGGAGCGTGTCGACGCCATGTCCGGCGGCCGGCTCGAGGTGCACGTGCTGCCTGCCGGCGCCGAGGTCGGACCATTCGAGATCCTGGACGCGGTCAGCAACTGCGTGGTCGAGGCCGGGTATGCCTGGCCGCACTACTGGTCCGGCAAGCACCCGGCCTACGTGCTGTTTTCCAACGTGCCGGCATCCACCGGCATGGACCAGGACACCCTGATGGCCTGGTATTACAAGGGCGGCGGCAAGGAACTGTACGACGAACTGACCCACGACATCATGGGCCTGTACGTCAAGACCTACCTGATGCAGCCGATGGGGCCGGACCCGCTGGGCTGGTTTTCCAAGCCGTTCGAGAGCATGGCCGATTTCCAGTCGATCAAGTACCGTTCGCCCCCGGGCATCGCCGGGCAGACCTATTCCGCGATGGGCGTTCCGGCCGTGGCCATGCCGGGCGGCGACATCGTTCCGGCCGCGCAGCGGGGCACGATCGACGCGGCCGAATGGATCGGACCGGCGGACGACAGGAACCTCGGGCTGGATAAGATCTGGGACTATTACTACCTGCAGGGCCTGCACCAGCAGACCGACGTGGGCGAGCTGATGATCTGCCAGGATTTCTATGACGATCTGCCGGCCGACCTGCAGGCGATACTGGACACTGCGGTTATGGCCAACACGACCATGACCCAGGCGGTGAACCTGACCGAGAATTCGGTGGCGGTGAACGACTATTCCGCAGCCGGGATCAACGTGCTGGACGCGCCCGAGGAGTATTACACCGAGTTCCTCGAAAAGCAGAAGGACGTGGTCCAGAGCTATATCGACGACGACGAATTCTTCGCCAAGGTCTACAAGTCCCAGGCCGATTTCGCCAAGATGGTCTATCCCTACCATTCCCGCGTGCAGAAGCTGCAAAGCGAAGTGGTGAACGGCGCCGAGAAGATTCGCGACGGCGAATGATGACCGCCGCATGATCCCGACAGGCCCTGCCATTGGCGGGGCCTGTTGCCGTTTGCGCCTTCGTTTCCGCCCCCTGAAAATCGCACCGATCCCGCTTGCAAGCATCGTGTAAGTACCTCTAATATGGGGATGTTCTCAGGGCGGGGCGAAATTCCCCACCGGCGGTAAGCATGTGATGCAAGCCCGCGAGCGCCCCGGCCAAAGCGGACGGGGGTCAAGCAGACCAGGTGAGATTCCTGGGCCGACGGTCACAGTCCGGATGAAAGAGAATGTGCAAGGCTCCCTGCCGGTCGGCAGCGCGCCTTGCATGTGATCGCCTTGGGTGACGTGTCACGACAAAGGAGATCACGAATGACACACACCCGATACGCCTTCATCAAGGCAGGCTGGCATGCCGACATCGTCGACCAAGCCCTGGTCGGATTTCTGCGGAAAGTACCCGAAGACGCGGTCGATGTCTTTGACGTTCCCGGCGCGTTCGAGATGCCGTTGCTGGCGCAGGATCTGGCGAAAACCGGTCGCTACGCGGCTGTCGTCGCGGCCGCGCTGGTCGTGGACGGGGGCATCTACCGGCACGATTTCGTGGCCCAGGCGGTGGTCAGCGGATTGATGCAGGCGGGCCTGGCGACGGGCGTTCCCGCCCTGTCGGTCTCTCTCACGCCGCATCAGTACCAGGACACCAGCCACCACACCGCGATCTTCCGCGCGCACTTCGTCGTCAAGGGCGAAGAAGCGGGCGATGCCGTGCTGAAGCTGGCCGGCGTGCGATCCGCCATCGCGGCCTGACCGGCGACCGGTGGCGCCTTGTGTGCCACCGGAACATGGGCCGGGATATCACGGGCCAAGGATAACATGGGCCAAGGATATCCTGGGCCGGGGGATGCCGGGGGGGACAGAGTGTCGAAGATGGCGTTTACCTTAGCGAAAAAATCGGGATAGAACGCCTTTCGACGAACCCAGCCAGATGCGCAGCCAGGGAAACCCCAGACACTCAGGAGTTTCACCATGCCGCTTTCGCCCATGGCCCGCGCCGCCGCGCTTGCCTGCGCCGCCTTCACCCTTGCCGGTCCGACCCTGGCCCAGACGTCGTTCATCGATCACCGGGGCAAGACGATCACCTTCGACACCCCGCCCGAAAAGGTGGTGACCATCGTGCGCTCCGCCCCGATCCTGTATCGCGCGGTCGACGGGTCCGCCGACCATGTCGCCGGCATGAACAAGGATTCCCTGACGCGCTATTTCTCGTCCGGGCTGCTGGCCGACCTGCTGCCCGAAATGGCCAAGGTTCCGGCAAGCGCCGCGCAGGACGGGTTCGTTCCCAATGTCGAGGCGATCCTGCAGCAGGACCCCGACGCGGTGATCCAGTGGATCTATGACCCCAAGATCATCGAACCGCTGGAACGGGTCGGCCTGACGGTGGTCGGCTGGGATTGCTGCACCGAACAGGACCGGCTGGATTACGTCACGCTTACCGGCTACATGACCGGCCGCAACGACCGGGCGCAGAAGATCCTGGGGCTGCAGGCGGACGCACTGGCCACGCTGAAGGACAAGGTGGCCAGCGTCGATATGCAGCCCTCGGTCCTGCATATCGACCAGCTGGGCGACCAGATCCGTGTCATCGCCAACGGCTCGCAGGACCTGTCGCTGAGCGGTGTGACCAACCCGGCGGCGGACGACAGCGGCGAATGGTGGCGCACGATCGACCTGGAACAGCTGCTGGTCTGGAACCCGGACATGATCGTCATCCCCGCCTACGCGACCGAGGTCGCGCCGCAGGATTTCTTTGACGATCCGATCCTGTCGAGCCTGGCTGCGGTCAAGGCAAAGAAGGTCTATAAACAGCCCTTCTTCGCCCGCACCCCGGACGCGCCCGAGATCTACCTGACCTCGGCCTGGCTGGCGGCGCTGGCCCATGGCGGCGATTATGCCCCCGATTTCCGGGCCGAGATCGCCAATGCCTATGACGTGATCTACGGCGTGCAGATGTCGGACGCACAGGTGGACGAGGCGCTGGAAACCTCGGCCAATGCCGGTTCGGACGGGTATCAGGCACTGTTCGGCGGGGCCGAATGACGTCTGTCACCGACACGCGGCCGGGCGCCTTGCGCGCGCCCGGTCTGGTGCTGCCCGGGCTTCTGGCGCTTTTGGCGGTGGCGATCCTGTGGTCGGTCACCATCGGGCGCTATGACCTGACGGTGCCGCAGGTCGCCGGGATCCTGGTGGACAACATCTTTCCCGCCGACACCCCGACATGGGAACCGATCCAGGAGGTCGTCGTCGAACAGGTCCGCCTGCCGCGCATCCTGGCCGCCGTGCTGCTGGGCTTCGGGCTGGCGATCTCGGGCGCGGCGCTGCAGGGGCTGTTTCGCAATCCGCTGGTCGATCCCGGGATCATCGGGGTGACGTCGGGGTCCGGTTTCGGCGGCACGCTGGCGATCCTTCTGGGGATCGGCGGCGCCGGCCTGGTCGGCATCGCCTTTGGCTTCGGGGTGGGCAGCATTCTTCTGGTGAAATTCCTGGCCACCGTGCGCGGACGCACCAGCATGCTGACGCTGGTGCTGGCGGGCGTGATCGTGTCGGCCTTCTTCTCGGCGGCGATCTCCATCGCGAAGCTTCTGGCCGACCCGTTCCAGAAGCTGCCCGCGATCACCTACTGGCTGATGGGCTCCATCGCATCGACCGATTACGCGGACCTGGGCATGATCTGCCTGGCGGTGGGACCGGCGGCGGTGCTGATCTACCTGCTGCGGTTCCAGATCAACATCCTGTCCCTGGGCGAGGAACGCGCCCGCGCGCTTGGCAGTCGCGTGGGGTTGGTGCAATGGGCGATCCTGCTGGCCACGGCGCTGATCTCGGCCGGGATCGTCGCGACCTCGGGCATCATCGGTTGGGTGGGGCTGGTGATTCCCCATGTGGGCCGCGCTTTGGTGGGGGCTGATCACCGGCGGTTGCTGCCGGTGTCGGGCGTGATCGGGGCGATCTACCTGCTGATGGTCGACAACATCGCCCGCACCGCCACCACGGCGGAAATCCCGCTGGGCATCATCACCGCCCTGATCGGCGTGCCCGTCTTTGCCGTGATCCTGCGGCGCATCCATGGCAACGGAGGCTGGGCCGGTGATTGACGTTCACGACCTGACCCTGCGCCGGGGGGCTTCGGACGTCCTGACCGGCCTCGGGTTCCGTCTGGCGGCCGGGGAAAGCCTTGCCATCCTGGGCGCCAACGGCATCGGCAAGACAACGCTGCTGACCGCCCTGAACGGGGTTCTGAAGCCGTCGCGGGGGCGCATCGCCGTCCAGGGGCGAACCGGCTTTGTCCCCCAGCTTTTCGAGGTGCCGTTTTCCTATTCCGCGCTGGACATCGCCCTGATGGGCCGCGCCCGGCACCTGGGCCTGTTCGGCGCGCCGGGCAAGCGGGATTTCGAGATCGTTCGCCATTACATGCGCCTTCTGGGGATCGAGGATCTGGAACACCGCCCGTTCAACGCGCTCAGCGGCGGCCAGCGCCAGCTGGTCACCATCGCCCAGGCGCTGGCGTCGGAATGCGATCTGCTGATCCTGGACGAACCCTGCGCCGCGCTGGATTACCGCAACCAGGACAAGGTGCTGGACCTGCTGGCGCTGCTGCGCGCCGAACATGGCCAGACGGTGGTCTTTTCCACCCACATGCCCCAGCACGCGGTCGAGGTCGCCACCCATGTCCTGCTGCTGGAACGCGCCGACCGGCACCTGTTCGGCCCCGTCGCGGAGGTTCTGACTGAGGCCAACCTCAGCGCGCTGTACGGCCTGCCCATCGGGCGCGCCGATTTTGCCGGGACCGGGCGGCACACCTTCGCACCGCTGTTTCGTGACCATGCAAAGGCGTCCCATGCCTGACTTCCAGCGCCCAAAGGGCATCGCCTATATCCACTGGGGCAACAGCTGGCAGCTGCGCAGCTTTCAGGACTTCGGTCACTGGATCGATGACCTGATCTATATCCACGACCTGCCCAGGGTGAACCTGGACGCCTACCGCTGCGTGGTCCTGCCCGACGCGATGGACGCCGCCGCCACCGCGCCCCATGCGGCGCAGCTGAACGCCTATCGGAAGAATGGCGGGTTCCAGGTGGTATTCCTGCAGGGCCATGCCGACTGGCTGGACGTGCCGGGGCTGAACTGGACGCCGGGCACCTGCCGTGACTGGCTGTGGTGGACCAAGGGGGAGCGGCTGGAGATCCACCTGGCCGAGCCGTTCCATCCGGTGACCGAGGCGGTGCCGTTGAAGGCGATGAGCTGGCACTGGGGCGGCAGCTATACCCTGCCCGAAGGCGCGCGGCCGATCCTGTCGCTGGACGATGGCGGCGGGCATCTGTTCCTGGACCTGAGGGATGGCAAGGGGCGGCTGATGCTGGCCACGCTGGACCCGCATTCGCATAACGGGCAGCGGTTCATGCCGGCGACGACGGCGTTCCTGCAGGGGTTCTATCCCTGGCTGAACCGGGAACTGGGGATCGACCGGGCGCCGCGCAACCGCGTCACCTACCTTCAGTGTTCGCGCGTTCCGGGCGAATGGTATCCCGACTGGATCGACCGGGGGCTGGCGCAGGCGGGGTTCCGGCCGTCGTTCCGCCCGCTATATGATCTGGACGCGGCGATGCTGGAGGACACGGACATCCTCTACCTGCCGTTCAGCCATGACGAATATTTCCTGGAAAGCCGGCAGGGGATCCTGATGGATTACCTCGCGCGGGGGGGCAGCATGATCCTGTGTGCCGAGCCCTGCCGGGCGTGGCTGCCGTTTCTGAGCCCGTTCCGGGCGGTGCCGTCGCGGCCCTTTTCGAACATCAAGGTGCGCGTCAGGGATGACCGCTTCGGGATCTGGGCGGGGCTGGGCGAGGATTTCGACGGCTGGAAGGGGATCTTTGGCCAATACGCCCGGGGCTGGAGCGATCCGCCGGCCGGGGCGCATTGGCTGACGGATGTGGGGGCAGAGCATGATCCGAAGCCGGCCGACTGGCTTTGGCGGTATCCGGACAAGGGGCATCGGGGCGGGTTCGTCTTCATGCACAACGGGGACAATCTGACCCGCTATCCGGACCATGGACCCGGGAAGGAAGGCATGATCCCGGCGGTGGCCGGCGCGCTGCAGAGGTTGATGGAAGGGCGGGTGCTTGCCTGATATGTCCCACGCGTGGGACAGTGGCCGGGGTGTGCGATTCCAATGGGTTGCAGAGGCGGATTAACCATTCGTCAGGATTTGCAGCCAAGTTGGGCCGGGCCGGAAGCGGAGGAGCGTGGGATGACGATCGTGGTCGTGGTGCTGCTTGTGGCGGTCGCGGGCTTTGCCCTATGGCGCGGGGTTTCGAAGACGCGGCACCGCCGCAAGATCGGGGAGACGCCGCTGAGCGAGGTGCAGAGCGAAAGCCTCCAGCGCCAGGTGCCGGTGGTGGCCAGGCTGCCGCAGGAGCTGCGCGCGAAGCTGGACGGCAAGGTGAACCTGTTCCTGGATCAGGTGACCTTCACCGGATGTAACGGGCTGGAGGTGAGCGAGGACATGCGGCTGTCGATCGCCGCGCAGGCCTGTCTGCTGATCGTCAACAGCGACACCTGGTACGATCACCTGACCGAGATCCTGGTCTATCCCGGCGCCTTCAAGTCGCGCCAGCAGCGCCACAACGGATACGTCGTGACCGAGGCCGAGGTGGTGCGCACCGGGGAAAGCTGGGCCCGGGGGCCTGTCGTGCTGTCCTGGGCGCATGCACGGCAGGGGGCGGCGGATGCGTCGGACGGGCACAACGTGGTGATCCACGAATTCGCGCACCGGATCGACGCGCTGTCGGGACAGACCGACGGGGTGCCGGTGCTGGAGCGGAATCAGTCCTATGACGGCTGGGTAAAGACGTTCCGCACCGCGTTTCAGCGCCATGTGGGCCAGGTGGAGGCCGGGCACCGCACGGTTCTGGATCCCTATGGCGCGACCGGGCCCGAGGAGTTCTTTGCCGTGGCGGTGGAGGCGTTCATCGAGACGCCGAAGGCGTTGAAACAGCACGAACCCCAGATCTATGACCAGTTGGCCCGGCTGTTCCGGCTGGACCCGGTGCACTGGACCCGGTGCACTGGGGCTGATGACCGGGGCGGCGCCTGACGCCGTTCTTCAGCCCCGTTTTTCAACCCTGCCGGTGTTCAACCCTGGCTGGCTTCGGCCTCGATCTGCTTCTTCGATTTGCGTTCGCGTTCGGTGGCCGATTTCAGCTGGCCGCAGGCGGCCATGATATCCTCGCCCCGCGGTTTGCGGATGGGAGAGGCGTAGCCGGCATTGTAGATGATGTCGGCGAAGGCGCGGATGCGGTTGTTGGACGACCGCTTGTAGGGCGCGCCGGGCCATTCGTTGAACGGGATCAGGTTGATCTTGGCCGGGATGCCGTGGTCCTTGATCAGCTTGATCAGCCGGTGGGCGTCGTCATCGGTGTCGTTGATGCCGTGCAGCATCACGTACTCAAAAGTGATCCGTTCGGAATTGGACACCTTGGGATAGCTGGCCAGCGCGCGGCAGAGTTCGTCGATGTTCCAGCGCTTGTTGATCGGGACCAGGATATTGCGGGTCTCGTCCGTGGTGGCGTGGAAGGAAATGGCCAGCTGGCAGCCGATTTCCTGCGCGGTGCGGGCGATTTCGGGCACGACGCCCGAGGTCGACAGCGTGATGCGCCGGCGCGACAGCGAGATGCCTTCGGGATCCATGGCGATCTTCATCGCGTCGCGGACGTTGTCGAAATTGTACAGTGGTTCGCCCATGCCCATCAGCACGATGTTGGACAACAGGCGGGTTTCATCCTTGGGCGCGCCGGGAACGGGCCATTCGCCCAGGTCGTCGCGGGCCATCATGATCTGGCCGACGATTTCGGCGGCGGTCAGGTTGCGCACCAGTTTCTGCGTGCCGGTGTGGCAGAAGGAACAGGTCAGCGTGCAGCCGACCTGCGAGGAGATGCAGAGCGTGCCGCGATCTTCCTCGGGGATGTAGACGACTTCGACCTCGTGGCCGCCATTGATGCGCACCAGGTACTTGCGGGTGCCGTCGGTGGAGACGAGTTTCGAGACGACTTCCGGCAGGGTGATGGTGAAGTTTTCGGCCAGCAGCGCGCGGTAGGGTTTCGCGAGGTTGGTCATCAGGGCGAAGTCGCGCACGCCCCATTGGTAGACCCATTGCCAGACCTGGTTCACCCGCATCTTGGCCTGTTTCTCGGGCGTGCCGGCGGCGATCAGCGCGTCGCGCAGTTGCGCGCGGGTCAGACCGACGATGTTCGTCGGGCCGCAGGGTTGCTCGCCTGGCAGCTTGCGGGGGATCGTCATGACGTCCTGAGTGATCGGCGCTGAGGCTTCCATGGGGGACCTGGCTTTGGGGGTGGATAGGGCCTCATATAGGAAAACCTGCGCGGATCCCAAGGAAAATCGTTTCGGATCGCGGGAGACGAGAAAATTCTGCGAATTTTCTTGGGAATGTCGGGGGAATGTCGGGGGATGTTGGGGGGGTGGGTCGAGAAAATTCGCAGAATTTTCTGGGCCGGTTTTCTGGGCCGGTTTTCTGGACCAATTTCCTGGGCCAATTTCCTGGGCCGCCGTCAGCGTCGCGCCCCCCGCAAGGGGCGCGCATCAATCATGGCTGGCGCCGTTTCAGCCGCCGCAGCGTTTCTGGGCGTCTTCCACCGCGGCGGTGAAGCCCAGCAGCGAGAAGGTGTCGGCGGTCTGGGTGCCGCGCGAGGACCGCGCCGTCAGCTTCGCATCGGCGCCCCGTTTCATCGCGGTGATGATGCGGGCGTCTTCGTCCGAGCTGGCCGGCCAGGCCCATTCGCCTTCGGTGAACAGTTCGAACTGGTCGTCGCCGATGGTCAGGTTGACGGTGGAGCCGTCCGCGAAGGGATAGCCGCCCGTAAAGGTGACCTGTCCCTTCACTTCGTCGCCCGGGCGATAGAAGACGAACAGAAGGATATCGCTGCGCGTCACGGCCACGACGCGACCGTCCCGGGTGTTCACCGTCTCCTTCGGAGCGGACACGCTCCAGCATTCATTCGGGTCGTCTTCGACGAAGACGGACCAGTCCGTCTTGGCGGCGACCCGGTTTGTGCTGACATCCTGTGCGGTTGCGCCCGTTGCGAACGCGGTGAACGCAAGCCCGGCTGCTGCCGCGTGCAAGACGTGGAATTTCATCTAACCAGCCTCCAGCTGAAAATTTACCTCAATGGCCCGGGACGCCTGTGTCGGCATTTCCTGCCGTCTCTATGGTGCGGCCCGCTGCTTTTCGACATACCTATGTTATGCCAATTCGGGGCATGCGCGAAAGGCCGCTCGGCTGAAAATTGCCGGGCCGGAACGGATCCTGAGGGGATTGAGATGAACGAACCGCATCACATGGCCGAGATCTGGCGGGGGAATGTGCTGGAAAGCCGGCACATGGGACATGTCGTGGTGGCTGATTCGACCGGGATCCGGTCGGCCTGGGGCGACCCGGAGGCGGTGATCCTGCCGCGGTCGTCGTGCAAGATGGTGCAGGCGCTGCCGCTGGTGGCCTCGGGGGCGGCGGATGCCGCCGGGCTGGGCCCGCGCCACCTGGCGCTGTCCTGCGCCAGCCACAGCGGCGCGGATATCCACCTGGACCTGGTGGCGGAATGGCTGGCCGGGCTGGGCCTGCGGGATGAGGATTTCCGCTGTGGCGCGCATGTGCCGCGCGACAAGGTGGTGCAGGAGAGGCTGATCCGCGAGGGGGCGCAGCCCTGCCAGATCCACAACAATTGTTCGGGCAAGCACACCGGGTTCCTGACGCTGACGCAGCATCTGAAGGCGGGGCCGGAGTATGTGGAGATCGACCACCCGGTGCAGAAGGGCGTGCAGGAGGTGTTCGCGCAGCTGACGGGGGCCGATGGAGAGACCTGGGCGGTGGACGGGTGTTCGGCGCCCAACTTCGCCTGCACGGTGGCGGGGCTGGCGCGGGCGATGGCGTGGTTTGCCAGCGCGGGTGCGCGCAGCGATGCGCTGAGTTCGGCGGCCGGGCGACTGACCCATGCGATGATGGCGCACCCGGAACTGGTGGCGGGCGAGGATCGCGCCTGCACCGACCTGATGCGCGCGATGGAGGGGCGGGCGGCGATCAAGACCGGGGCCGAAGGGGTGTTCGTGGCGATCCTGCCGGGCAAGGGGCTGGGCGTGGCGGTCAAGGCCGTGGACGGGGCCGGGCGGGCGGCGGAATGCGCCATTGCCGCCGTGCTGGTGCACCTGGGCGTTCTGCCGGCCGAACATCCGGCGACGCGCAAGTACATGCGGCCGGTGATTTCGAACTGGCGGGGGATCGAGACCGGGTTCATCCAGCCGGCGCCCGGGTTTGCGCAGTAGGGAATTGCTTGGGGCCGCGCCTTTGCGGCCGCTCCCACCCCGGCAACCGTGCTTGCGCGGATGGCGCAGCGCGGCCCACCCCGCGTCCGCAAAGGCGCGGGGGCGGGTTCAGGCCGGGACGATGTCCTCGTCGGAATAGCCCTGCAGGTACAGCAGCGCGGTCAGGTCGCCGTGGTTGACGCGCACGGTGCATTGGGCGGCGACGGCCGGTTTGGCGTGCAGCGCGACACCGGTGCCCGCCAGGCCCAGCATGCCCAGGTCGTTGGCCCCGTCGCCCACGGCGATCACGTCGGCGGGCGTCAGGCCCAGCCTGGCGGTGATCTCTTCCAGCGCGCGGACCTTGGCGTCACGGCCCAGGATCGGGCGGCCGACCTCGCCCGTCAGCTTGCCACCGTCCACGATCAGCGTGTTGGCGCGGTTTTCGTCAAAGCCGAGCTGGCCCGCGACCGCCTGGGTGAAGGCGGTGAACCCGCCAGAGACCAGCGCGGCATAGGCCCCCGACGCCTTCATCGTGGCCAGCAGCGCGGGGCCGCCCGGCATCAGCTGGATCCGTTCGGCCAGCACCTTGTCGATGACACCGGCATCCAGCCCGGCCAGCAGGCCGACCCGTTCGGTCAGCGCGCCTTCGAAATCCAGTTCGCCGTTCATCGCGCGGGCGGTGATGTCCTTGACCCGGTCGCCGACGCCGGCCTCGTCGGCCAGTTCGTCGATGCATTCCTGGCGGATCATCGTGCTGTCCATATCGGCCAGCAGCATCTTCTTGCGGCGTCCGGCGTCCACCTGGACCACCAGGTCGACGCCCATGCCCTGCAGGTCGGACCAGACGTCCCAGAGGTTGGCGGGCAGCACGCCGAGGCCGAATTCGGCGGCGCGGTCGGGCGACAGCCACCGGGCATCGCCGCCGCCCCAGGCATTGCGCAGGCTGGAGACCAGCGAAGGATCAAGCGGCGCGCCGGCGGGCGCGGTCAGGAGGGTGGCGACGAACATCGGCGGCTCCGGTCTGGATCCTTGGTCTGGATCTCGGGTCGAGTCTTGGATCGGGTCTTGGATCGGGTCTTGGGCCTCAGGTCGGGTCCTGAGGGGGCTTGGCGGCGGTGTCGGGTTCGGCGGCGCGCTGGGCCTGACGCAGCTGTGTCCGGGCCCCGGCATGGGCGGCCAGCATCGGCGCGCGCTCGGCTTCGAGCTGGGCGACGAGATCGGGATATTCGGCCCGGAACCGCGCGGCGAAATCGCCGCTTTTCTCGCCCGAGACCTTCTTGTGGCTGCTTTCCAGCGCGTCGAGGTCCATCCGCCGGGCCGGCACGCCCACGTGCTTGCCGATCACCGCCATCAGGCGGCGCGGCTGCATCCGCACGGTCTGTTCATAGCTCAGCCGCAGCGGGGTCAGCCCGGCGTCGCGGATCAGCGCTTCGGTGCCGTCTTCCATCCAGCGCATGCGGCGCAGGACGTTGAGGATCACCTTGGGTTCATAGCGGAACACCTGTTCGGCCTGGGCGATGGCCCCGGCATCGGCGCTGACCGAATGCGACACCTTGGTCTGCATCATGCGCGACACCGAAACCGCCTGGGCGATGATGTCTTCGCGGATCAGCCACAGCGTCGACGTCGGCTGGAGCGTGTCGAGGAACACCTGGCCGGTCTTGTGGGTGGCGAGCACGTGCATATGCGTGACCTCGCAGCCGAACACGCCCTTTGTCTGGCGATGCCGCAGCAGAAGCTGGGTGTATTCGTCGAGGTTGCGCGCCGAATAGGATTTGGCGATGTCGGGCACGAAGGCGGGGTTGTAGCATTCGCCGGGATTGCCAAGCGCCTTGGTCCGGCTGGCCAGATCGGTCAGCCGGGACGAACCCGAGCGCGGCGTGAAGAACACCACGTAGCGGGTCTTGGCCGGTGTCCAGCTCATGGCGTGCGTGAACTTCTTTTCGTCGAAGGACACGTCCTTGAACGGGTTGACGGGCCCGGCGGTGAGCTTTTCGCGCACCCATTCGAATTTCGACAGCATATTGTGGTCCGTATCCGTCCATGCCTGGCCGCCGCCCCCGTGTGGGGGCGCGCGGTCGCGGGCCTGTTTAGCGTCTTGCAGCGGGACAGGAAAGTGCAGTTTGGTCATCAGACCTGACGTATTCCTGGCGCGGCGGACTTTGGCCTGACACGATCGCGATCACGCGGCGCTGCGGGCGGCGCGGGTGTCCCAAAGGGTGCGCGCCCGGGCTTCGGCCGCGTCCAGGTCCGGCGCGGCGCCCAGGCACAGCAGCGCCAGCGCGGCGGTGCCGATGACCGTGGTTTCGGCCGCCGGATCGTCAAGCTGCCCGGTCCAGAGGTCGATCGGCGCGGTGTCGGTATGGGCAATGTCGCCCAGCCGGCGGGTTTCCGAGATCTGGGGCGGGGCGGGGGGAAAGGCCTGTCCGTCGCGCTGGCCGAACAGGGCGACGGCCTTGAACGGCGTGCGTTCGAATTCGCCGCCGCCGCCCTTGAGGATCATCGACGCGGGATCGCCCAGCCGGTCTGCCACGTCGGCCTGCAGGGGGCGGTAGCCGGGGTGGAACACGCCCTGCACCGAGGCCGGCGCGGCGGCGGGGTTGGCCATGCGCAGGCAGGTGTTGATGCAGGACCTGAGCCCGAGGTCGGCGCGCAGGGCCAGCAGGCGCGCGGCGGCGGGGCTCATGGCTTCGACCGGGAGGTAGGCCAGCCCGCCGCGCGACAGGGCGGCGGCGGCGGTTTCGGGGGTTTCGACCACGGTGACGCCCATCGGCGCAAGGTGGTCGCGCAGGTGGGTTTCGGTGGCGTTGCGCCCGTGCAGCAGGACGGGAAAGCCGGCCTCGGCCACCAGGCGGGCCGACAGCAGGTACCAGGGCGCGCCCCGGGTGCGCCCCGAGGCATAGCTGGGCCAGTCGAGCGCGGCCTGCGCGATCCGCCAGGGGGCGAGCGTGGTGCGAAGCGCGCTGACAAAGCCCGCGATCTCGTCCACCGTCTCGCCGCGCAGGCGCAGCACCATGAGCAGCGCGCCCACGGCTTCGGGCGCGGGATCGCCGGTGAGAATCTCGGTCATGGCGTCTTCGGCTTCGTACATGGTCAGGGGGCGGGCGCGGCCCTTGCCCTGGGCGACAAGGCGGACGAACGGAGCAAGTGTTGTCATGGCCGCATCATTCCGCTGCCAGGGGCTTTTCCGCAAGTAACTGATCGATGAGCGCCTGAAGTTCCGGCCGGCAGGAGCCGCAATTGGTGCCCGCGCGCGTGGTCTTGCCCAGGGCCGCGACGGTGGTGCACCCCCCCCGCACGGCGGCGCGGATGTCTTCGGTGCCCACCCCGAAACAGGCGCAGATCTCGGCCCCCTTGGACGGGCGGTTGGCGCCGGGGACGCCGGCCAGGACGATGGCGGCGGCGATGTCCTGCCCGATCAGGTCGACGACCAGGCTGCGGGCCACGGCGACGGGGGCGGGCGCGGCGAAGAAGGCGCCGATCAGCTGGTCGTCATGGGTGATCGCCACGCGGGCCAGGCCGCGGGCCGGGTCTTCGAAGACGCTGGCCTGCCCGTGGTCGATGTTCAGGATTGTGCGGGCCTCGGCTTCCCATGATGTGGGGCGCTTGTGGCCGGCGACCTCGGCGCGCCAGCCGGACCGGGTGCGGGCGATGGCGGCATAGGGGCGCGTGGGCTGCATCGGGGCGGTGCCGGCGGCGAAACCGTACCAGCCGGCGGCGTAGCGTTTCAGCGAGACGGTGGTGGATTTCGATGCCGGCTGGCCCGAGACCGGGTCGGTGATGGGCGCGACCAGCGCGTTGACCCGGCCCAGGGCCGAGGTCACGCCGGTCCAGTGCATCGGCGCGAAGGCGGATCCGGGTTGCGCGCGGTCGGTGATCATCACGCGCAGCACGGCGCGGCCGTGGTTCGACGTGACCTCGACCAGGTCGGCGGGCGACAGACGCGCGGCATCGGCGTCGGCCGGGTGGAGTTCGAGGTAGGGTTCGGCCAGGTGCGAGCCCAGGCGCGGGGCGCGGCCCGTGCGGGTCATCGTGTGCCAATGGTCGCGGACCCGGCCGGTGTTCAGCACCACCTGGGTGGCGGGCAGGTCGGCGCGGGGCGCGGGGGGCACGATGGGCAGCATCCGGGCGCGCCCGCTGTCGTGGTAAAACCCGCCGTCGGCGAAGAAACGGGTTTTGGGCGCGCCGTCCTTCGGCACCGGCCAGATCGTGGGGGCCAGGGTGTCGTAGGCGTCGTCGGTCAGGTCGGCGAGGCCCGAGATGTCGAAGTCGCGCCCGAACATGGCGGCGACGCCGGACAGGGCGGCGTATTCGCGGAATATCTCGGCTTCGCAGGCGTAATCGAAGGCGGCGTGCCAGCCCATCCGGCGGCCCACGTCGGCGATGATGTCCCAGTCGGGGCGCGCGTCGCCCGGGGCGGGCAGAAAGGCCCGCTGGCGCGAGATGCGGCGTTCGGAATTGGTGACCGTGCCCGATTTCTCGCCCCATCCGGTGGCGGGCAGCAGCACGTCGCACAGGCGGTTGGTGTCAGTGTCTTCGATGATGTCGGACACCACGGTGAAAGGCACGTTGCGGATCGCCTCGGCCACCTGGTCGGCGCCGGGCAGGGACACGGCGGGGTTGGTCGACATGATCCACAGCGCCTTGATGCGCCCGTCCGAACAGGCTTCGAACAGGTCGACGGCCTTCAGGCCGGGGCCTTCGGGCATGGCGGGCGCGTTCCAGAAGCCCTGCACCGCCAGCCGGTGATCGGGGTTTTCCAGTTCCAGGTGACAGGCGAGCATGTTGGCCAGCCCGCCAACTTCGCGTCCGCCCATCGCGTTGGGCTGGCCGGTCATCGAAAACGGACCCATGCCGGGGCGCCCGATGCGGCCCGTCGCCAGGTGGCAGTTGATGATCGCGTTGACCTTGTCGGTGCCATGCGCCGACTGGTTCACGCCCTGGGAATACAGCGTCACCACCTTTTCCGTGCCACAGAAAAGGTCGGCGAAGGCGTCGATGTCATCCCGGCTCAACCCGGAGGTCAGCGGGTCGGAGGCGGCGGCGGCCACCAGCGCCTCGGCCAGCCCTTCGACATGGGCAGATGTGTAATCGGTGTCGATCAGCCCCCGGCGCGCGATTTCGGCCAGCACCGCGTTGAACAGCGCGGCGTCGCCGTCGGGGCGGATGGCCAGGTGTAGATCGGCAAGCGACGACGTCGCGGTGCGGCGCGGATCGACCAGCACGACCTTCATGTCCGGGCGCGCGTCCCTGGCGGCGGACAGGCGCTGGAACAGGACCGGGTGGCACCAGGCGAGGTTGGATCCCACCAGCACCACCAGGTCGGCGGATTCGAAATCCTCGTACTGGCCGGGCACGGTGTCGGTGCCGAAGGCGCGGCGGTGGCCGGCGACCGAGGACGCCATGCACAGCCGCGAATTGGTGTCGATATTGGCCGAGCCGATGAAGCCCTTCATCAGCTTGTTGGCGACGTAGTAATCTTCGGTCAGCAACTGGCCCGAGACGTAGAAGGCCACGGAATCGGGGCCGTGTTCGGCCACCGCGTCCGAGAATTTTCGCGCCACGAGGTCCAGCGTGCTGTCCCAATCGGCCGGGGCCCCGTGGACGCGCGGGCTTAGCAGGCGACCGTCGAGGGAAATCGTCTCGCCCAGTGCCGAGCCCTTGGAACAGAGCCGCCCGTAGTTTGCCGGATGCGCCTTGTCCCCCTTGATGCCGCCCTGGGGCGTTGCCAGCACGCCACAGCCGACCCCGCAATAGGGGCAGGTGGTGCGGATGCCGGGTGACGCGTGGAGTGACGCCTTGGGCGGCACATCGGGCGGGGCGGTCATTCGGCGGCCTGCCTTTTCAGGAAGGCGGCTTCGATATAGATGCGGCCGTCTTCGACGCGCGCGGGGTAGGTGGCGACCGATCCGCTGTCGGCGCCCTGCGCCTGGCCGGTTTCCAGCGAGATCACCCAGTTGTGCAGCGGGCAGGTGACCTTGTTGCCATGCACGATGCCGTCGGCCAGCGGCCCCTTCTTGTGCGGGCAGGCGTTATCGAGCGCGAAGACGTCGTCCGTGGCGGTGCGGAAGACGGCGATGCACCCGTGCATGGTGCGCACCATGCGGGCGCCGCGCGGCGGGATGGCGGCAAAGGCGCCGACATCGATCCAGTTGGTTTCGGTCAGGGTATCGGTCGTCATTCGGCTGCCTCCAGGCGGAAATCGGACAGGGGCGTGTAGGCGTCCACCTTTTCGGTGGCGTGTTCGGCCCAGGGGTCCTTTTGATAGACGGATTGCGAGATGGCGAAGCGTTCGATCAGCGCCGCGCGGTTGTCGAGGTCGTCGACGACGCGGTCCTTGACCCAGTCGAGCCCGACCTTGGCGACCCATTTGTAGGGCCGGTCGAGGTACTTGGCGTTCTCGCGGTAGAGCTGGACGAAGGCGATGGAAAGGTCGATGGCCTCCTGTTCGGTGGGCACGTCGGCGAGGCGTTCGGTTTCCTTCACGTCCATGCCGGCGGCGCCGCCGACACCGATTTGGTAGCCGCTGTCGACGCAGATGACGCCCACGTCCTTGCAGGTGGCTTCGGCGCAGTTGCGCGGGCAGCCCGACACGGCCAGCTTGACCTTGTGCGGCGTCCAGGACCCCCACAGCGCCTTTTCCAGCTTGATGCCAAGGCCGGTGCTGTCCTGCGTGCCAAAGCGGCAATGGTCGGTGCCGACGCAGGTTTTGACGGTCCTCAGCCCCTTGGAATAGGCGTGGCCCGACACCAGGCCGGCCTTGTTCAGGTCGGCCCAGATATGGGGCAGGTCTTCGGATTTGACGCCCAGCAGGTCGATGCGCTGGCCGCCGGTGACCTTGACGGTGGGCACGTTGTACTTGTCCGCCGCGTCGGCGATGGCGCGCAGTTCGTCGGGGTTGGTGATGCCGCCCCACATGCGCGGGACGACGGAAAAGGTGCCGTCCTTCTGGATGTTGGCGTGCTTGCGTTCGTTGATGAACCGGCTTTGCGGGTCGTCCTGATAGTCCAGCGGCCAGTCCGCCAGCAGGTAGAAGTTGAGCGCCGGGCGGCAGACGTGGCAGCCGCAGGAGGTTTTCCACCCCAGTTCCTGGTGCACGGCGGCCATGGATTTCAGGCCCTGCGACTTGATCAGGCGGCGGACCTCTTCATGGGTCAGGTCGGTGCAGCCGCAGATGCCCGCCTCCTTCGCCTGAAAGCTGTCGCCGAGCGTGACGGCCAGGATCTGTTCTACCAGCCCCGTGCAGGTCCCGCAGGACGCGGACGCCTTGGTGGTGGCGCGCAGCGCGCCAAGGTCGGTGGCGCCGGCGCCGATGGCGTCGACGATCTGTCCCTTGCATATGCCGTTGCAGCCGCAGATCTCCGCGTCAGGCGGTAAGGCTGCAACGGCCGCCATAGGGTCCACCTGGGCACCCCCCTGGTAGGCCGGTCCGAAGATCAGCGTGTCGCGCATGTCCGAGATGTCGGTCTTGTCG
The DNA here is from genome assembly GCA_003217735.2 of Marinibacterium anthonyi. Taxonomy (GTDB): domain Bacteria; phylum Pseudomonadota; class Alphaproteobacteria; order Rhodobacterales; family Rhodobacteraceae; genus Marinibacterium; species Marinibacterium anthonyi. Next base: position 378,011 of record CP031585.1, read on the forward strand.
CGGATCAGGCCGAAGTACCAGTTGCTGTCGGCGGTATCGCCGTAGAAGACCGCGCCAAGGACGGTGTCGTCCTCGATCACCAGGCGCTTGTAGATGCCCCGGCCCGGATCGCGGAAAACGATATCCTCGCGCCCGTCGCCATCGGCGAAATCGCCCGCGCTGAACAGGTCGCAGCCGGTGACCTTCAGCTTGGTGCTGAGTTCCTTGACGCGGAAGACGTCGTCTTCGCCCAGCAGGGTTTTGGCCAGCACCTTGGCCTGGTCGTAAAGCGGTGCGACGAGGCCGAAGAGGTTGCCGTCGAATTCGACGCATTCGCCAAGGGCGAAGACATTGGGGTCCGACGTCTGCATCTGGGCGTCGACCTTGATGGCGCGGCCACAGTCCAGGCCCGCGTCCATGCCCAGCTTTGCGGCGGGGCGGATGCCCACGGCCATGACGACGATGTCGGCGGGGATGACGGTGCCGTCTTCCAGCACGACCTTTTCCACGCGCCCGTCGCCCATGATCGCCTTGGTCGAGGCCTGGGTCTTCACCACGATGCCCCGGTCTTCCAGGTCCTTGCGCAGCAGGTAGCCGGCGGCGGCGTCCAGCTGGCGTTCCATCAGGTGGCCGGACAGGTGCAGCACGGTGACCTCCATCCCCTGCAGGCGCAGGGCGGCGGCGGCTTCGAGGCCCAGAAGACCGCCGCCGATCACCACGGCGCGGCCGCTGGCGGTGGCGGCGCGCATGGCGGTCACGTCTTCGAGGTCGCGGAACGCCACCACACCGGGCAGGTCGTGGCCGGGGCAGGGGATGATGAAGGGGGCCGAGCCGGTGGCGATGACCAGCTTGTCGTAAGGGGTTTCGCCGCTGTCGCCGATCACGACCTTGCGGTCCCTGTCGATGCCCGCGATCCGTTCGCCGAAGCGGCAGGTCACGCGGTTGTCGGCGTACCAGGCATCGTCATGGGTGACGATTTCGTCGAAGGACTTTTCGCCCGACAGGACGGGGGACAGCATGATGCGGTTGTAGTTCCCGCGGGGTTCGGCGTTGAACAGGGTGACCTCGTAGGCGTCGGGATCGGTTTCGAACAGATGTTCGAGCAACCGTCCCGAGGCCATGCCGGCACCGATGACGACCAGTTTCTGCATGATCAGTCTCCTCACGAATACCAGGCGATGATGTGGGCGATGGACGTGCCGTCATAGAGCGGCAGGGCGACCACGTTGGTGTAGCCGGCGGGCAGGCCGGGCGTGCCCTTTTGCGCGACCGGCAGGCCCGAGCCGAGGACCAGGCCGATGGCGCCCTGCCAGGCGGCGATCTGGCGGGGGGTGTCGGGATCCCACAGCGGGCCTTCGCGGTCGCAGATGCCGTCGATCATCATGGCGGCGTTGGTGTTGCCGACCTTGACGGTGCGGGCATCCCAGATTTCGAAGCGCTGGGCGATGGGGGTGCCACGGGCCGACAGCAGGGTGACCACGTAGGTCTTGTCGCCCGGCACGGGGATCGGCAGGCCAAGCCCGGTGGTCAGCCCCGCCTTGCCGGCGCTGTCGGCGCGGATAAAGCGGTAGCCGGCGCCGAGGTCGCGCATCAGGATCGGCGTGTCCGAAGCCCAGACGCCGCCGGGCAGGCCCTGGCCGCGCGGGAAATGCGTGTGCTGCGAAACCCATTCGAAATGCTTGGCGGCGCCGTAATAGCCGTCTTCCAGCGTCAGGTAATCTTCGTCCTCGACCCAGACTTCGATCGCGCCGGTGCGCACGTCATCGTCGGAACAGAACACCACGATGACCGCCTTGAGAAGGTCGCCGGCAAAGATCGGGATGGCGACGGCGGTGGTCAGGCCGGCCTGCTTGGCGGCCTCGGTGCGCAGGAAATAGGATCCGTCGAATTCCTTCAGCACCACGGGGCGGCCTTCGGCCCAGGCCTTGCCGGGCAGGCCTTCGCCCTTGGCGAAGCTGGTGCGCCCGGAGGTGGCCGCAAAGTCGTCCAGGTCGCCGTAATTGCCGCCTGCGGGGACCAGCCGGTCGCCTTCGGGGCGCCAGACCTCGGTGACTTCGATGAAGGGCCGGGTGGCCTGTTCGATCATCGTGTCCATGTTGGATTTCCTCGTTGTCGGGTCTCAGAACGCCCTGCCGGCCGCCGTGAGGTGTAGCGATTGAAGGCCAGCCCGCGTGGGACCCGGCCGGGGGAATTGGCGGATGCCTCAGCCGGGCGTGGCGGCCGGGGCATCCTGCGGATAGGCCGCGTCCTTCATCACGGTGGCCAGCGTGGCATAGGCGCCGATCCAGGCGGCGCGGACGTCGGGCGTGAACCCGTCGCCCAACCCGTGTTCCAGCGTGCGGATCAGCGCGCCGCCCACGTGATCGTAGTCTTCGGGCTTCACGCCGTAATCGACGTGCCGGACCGCCAGCGTCCGGGCGACGGGCACGACCTTTTCCAGATCGCGCAGCCCGTTGACCACGACGCCCAGCGTCGCCATCAGCTTGGATCCCTGGGACGTCATGTCGGCATTGGCGAAATAGGGCTTCACCTGCGGCGCCGTCTCGAAGAGATCGGCGTAGAAGAAGCTGGCCGCGACGTCCTTGATGGGGACGACCTTGGCAAAACTGTCCTGGATGAGGGTGATGTCCGTGTCGTCCATGCTGGCTTACTCCGCTGCGATGGCTGTGGTCCGGGGCGGTGACTTGGGCTTGGCGCCGTGTTCGTATTCCTCGAGAAAGCTCAGGACCTGCTCGCGGTAGAGGTAGTAGTCGGGGTGTTCGAGCAGTGCCTTGCGGGTGCGCGGGCGCGGCAGTTTCACGTCGACGATCTTGCCGATGGTGGCCTGGGGGCCGTTGGTCATCATGACCACGCGGTCGGCCAGCAGGATCGCCTCGTCCACGTCGTGGGTGACGCAGACGGCGGTGACCTTGGTGCGGCTCCACACCTCCATCAGGACCTCTTGCAGTTCCCACCGGGTGAGGCTGTCGAGCATGCCGAAGGGTTCGTCCAGCAGCAGCAGTTTCGGCGACAGGGCAAAGGCCCGTGCGATGCCGACGCGCTGTTTCATGCCGTTGGACAGGTCGGCGGCGGACTTGTCCATCGCATCGCCGAGCCCGACGCGTTCGAGGTAATATTCCACCACGTCCTGGCGTTCCGCCTGGCTGGCCTTGGGATAGACCTTGTCGACGCCGATCGCGACGTTCTCCTTGGCGGTGAGCCAGGGGAACAGCGACGGCGACTGGAACACCACGGCGCGTTCGGGATCGGCGCCGCGCACTTCGAACCCGTCCAGCTTGATGACGCCCTTCGAGATGTCGTTGAGCCCGGCCGCCATGGTCAGAACGGTGGACTTGCCGCAGCCCGAATGCCCGATGAGCGAGACGAATTCGCCCCGGTTGAGCTTGAGGTTGAAATCCTCGACCACGGTCAGCGGGCCCTTGGGGGTCGGATAGATCTTGTGCAGGGCCTCGAACGTCAGGAAGCGTTCGTCGATCATGCCTTCCTGCGCCTTGGCCACGGCGGCCGGGACCGAATGAATCGGCGTTACGTCCGGCAGCGTGCGGGTGCCTTCGGTGCGCGACTGGATGCCCACGTCCATCAGGTAGGTGGTGACCCGCGCGCGCAGGGTCTTGAAGCCCTCGTCATGGTTCATCTCGCCCCGGTCGCGGGGGCGGGGGATGGTGACGGGGAATTCCTCGCCCAGGGTGCCTTCGGGGGTCAGGGCGATGATGCGGTCGGCCAGCAGGATGGCTTCGTCCACGTCGTTGGTGATCAGGACGCAGGTCTTCTTGTCGGCCTCCCAGATGCCTTCGATCTCGTCCGCCAGGTTGGCCCGCGTCAGCGCGTCGAGCGCCGACAGCGGTTCGTCCAGCAGCAGGACTTCGGGGTCCATGGCAAGCGCGCGTGCGACGTTGACGCGCTGGCGCATGCCGCCCGACAATTCCGCCGGGCGGCGGGTCGCGGCGTGGCCCAGGCCGACCATCTTGACGTAATGGGCGACCTTTTCGGCCTTTTCCGCCCTGGACATGCCGGGGAAGACCGTGTCGACGGCCAGCTGGACGTTGCCGTTGACCGTGAGCCAGGGCATCAGCGAATAGTTCTGGAAGATCACGCCGCGTTCCCGGCCGGGCCCGTCGATGGGCTGACCCCGGTAGGTGACCTTGCCCTGGCTGGGCTGTTCCAGCCCCGCCATGAGGTTGATCAGCGTGGTCTTGCCGGTGCCGGAGAAGCCGAGCAGCACGAGGAACTCGCCTTCTTCCACCTTGAGGTTGATGTTCTTCAGCACGTGGGCGGCATGGGTGCCCTGGCCGAAGCTTTTCGAAACGTTCTGGAATTCGATGACTGGCATGGGACCTTACCGGTTGTTGGTGAAGGTGAAGAACGACTGGATCGCGAACATCAGGCGGTCGAGCAGGAAGCCGATGATGCCGATGGTGAAGACCGCGACCATGATCTTGGCGAGCGACGACGACGATCCGTTCTGGAATTCGTCCCAGACGAACTTGCCGAGTCCCGGGTTCTGGGCCAGCATTTCGGCGGCGATCAGGACCATCCAGCCGACACCCAAGCTCAGGCGCAGGCCGGTGAAGATCAGGGGCAGGGCCGAGGGCAGGACCAGCTTGGTGATCTTGGTCCAGGTGCCCATCTTCAGCACCTTGGAGACGTTGATCAGGTCCTTGTCGATGGAGGCGACGCCCAGCGAGGTGTTGATCAGCGTCGGCCACAGCGAACACAGCGTGACGGTGATGGCCGAGGTCAGGAAGGATTTGGTGAACCAGCCGTCATCGACGGTGTAGGTGGCCGAAACCACCATGGTCACGATGGGCAGCCAGGCCAGCGGCGAGACCGGCTTGAAGATCTGGATCAGCGGGTTCATCGCGGCGTTCGCGGTCAGAGACAGGCCCCCCAGGATCCCCAGCGGCACGGCGACGATGGTGGCCAGCAGGAAGCCGAAGAACACGGTTTTGATCGAGGTCCAGATCTGCTGGTAGTAGGTCGGCTTGCCGGTGTAGTCGCGAAATTTCACGTCATCGGCGCGGCCGTCGGCCACCAGCTTGGCGTTGCGCTGGTCCTGGCGTTCGTAGAAGGCGGCGCGCTTTTCACGTTCGCGGATGGCGTCCTCGTTGAGGTTGATCACCTGTTCCCACACCTGGCCCGGTCCGGGGATGGCGCCCAGCGAGGTCTGGACAGTGGGGGCAAGCGCCGCCCAGGCGACGAGGAAGACGACGATGGCGACCAGGGGCACGCCCAGCAGGCGCCAGACCTCCTTCATCCGGGCCTGCGGGTTGTCCCCGTTCAGGGCCTTGAGAAGCGGGGTCATCCAGGCCAGGCCGATGACCTGGAACCAGGCGTCGGCCTTGTTGATGCGGCTGAAGCGACGGGCCCGCCGCGCTTCGGCTGCGGCTTCGCGGGCAAGCGTGTCGGGGTCGATGGCGGTCATGGCTCTTGGCTCCGGTTGAGGTGGGATGGCGGGACGTCGCTCGCGCCCTTGGCGCATCGCCCCGCCCGCCATCCCGGCAGGGTCGGTCTTGGGGTTACTCGGGGCGCCCGGGTTGGCGGGGGCGCCCCGCTGGGGAGTAGGATGGGTGCTTTGCACCCATCGTCATCCCTGAACGGCGTTGCCGACCACTTTTTGTTCGCCCTTCAGCCCGATCGGCAGGCTTTCGAGGTACGCATTGGGCTGTTTGCCATCGAAGGGGATGCCGTCGATGATATCCGCGGCCGGGGTCGGCGCCTTGTAGCCGTCGCTGTCCCAGGGGAAGTCGGCCTCGTCGGCCAGGCCTTCGTCGACCAGCATGCGGGCGGCTTCCAGGTAGATGTCCGGCTTGTAGACCGACTTGGCGACCTCATCGAACCAGTCGTCGGACTTGGCCTCCGAGATCTGGCCCCAGCGGCGCATCTGGGTCAGGTACCAGACCGCGTCCGAATAGAAGGGATAGGTGGCGTTGTAGCGGAAGAACACATTGAAATCGGGCACATCGCGCTTGTCGCCCTTTTCGTATTCGAACGTGCCGGTCATCGAATTCGCGATCACCTCTTCATCCGCGCCCACGTATTCGGACCGCGACAGGATCTCGACCGCCTCCGCGCGGTTGGCGTTGTCGTTCTCGTCCAGCCAGATCGCCGCGCGGATCAGCGCCTTGACGATGGCCAGCGTGGTGTTGGGGTTTTCCTCGGCGAAGTCGGAGGTGATGCCGAAGACCTTTTCCGGGTTGTTCTTCCACAATTCGTAATCGGTGATCACCGGCACGCCGATGCCCTTGAACACGGCCTGCTGGTTCCACGGCTCGCCCACGCAATAGCCGTCGATCGTGCCGGCCTCGAGCGTTGCGGGCATCTGCGGCGGCGGCGTCACCGACAGCAGGACATCGGCGGCGATCTGGCCGGTGATGTTCTCGGTCGAATAATAGCCCGGGTTCAGACCGCCGGCCGCCAGCCAGTAGCGCAGTTCGTAATTGTGGGTCGAGACCGGGAAGACCATGCCCATGTTGAACGGCTTGCCCTGGTCCTTGTAGCTTTCCACCACCGGTTTCAGCGCCGCGGCCGAGATCGGGTGCTGCGGCAGGCCGTCGTCGCCCACCGGGATGTTCGGCTTCATCTGTTCCCAGACCGAATTCGACACGGTGATGCCGTTGCCGTTCAGGTCCATCGAGAAGGGCGTGATGATATGCGCCTCGGTGCCGAAGCCGATGGTGGCCGCCAGCGGCTGGCCGGCCAGCATGTGGGCGCCGTCGAGCTGACCGTCGATCACACCGTCCAGCAGCACCTTCCAGTTGGCCTGCGCCTCGAGGGTGACGAACAGGCCTTCGTCTTCGAAATAGCCGTTTTCATATGCCACGGCGAGCGGGGCCATGTCGGTGAGCTTGATGAAGCCGAACTTCAGCTCGTCCTTTTCCACGTCGAGCATGTCGGCAAAGGCCGGCAGGGCAAGCGCGGTCGAGGCGAGAAGGGCAGTGAGCGTGATCTTCATGGTCTGGTCCTTCGATCTGGCCCCGGGTGGTGGAAATCGGAGCAGAAAAACAAAAAAAGCCGCCGAGCCGACCGAACGCGAAGGCGTCAAAGTCGGATCAAGCAGCTTTGCTCGAGACCCACATCATCGGGGTGGAGAGGAACGGGAACATCGTTGTTCGACCGTGTGGGTTCTTCATGCTGCATCGCCATTGATGGTGCAAGAAAAACTGAAATGGGTCTGGGCGAAATCGACGCTTCCGGCAACCAGAGCGGGAAAATAGGCTGAATTCGACCAAAAAACCATCGCTCAGGGGTCGTGCGGGTCAAAAACGCGACTATCGAAAAATGCGTCGGGCTGCAGAATCAACGTCCCCGAGGCCGAGGCGACTTCGGTCGGAACCGTGATCGCGCCTTCCAGCTTTTCGGACGCGCCGGGCAGATCGACGTGCAGCGGGGACAGGGCCTGGCGGTAGATGTCGGCGCGGAACACGCGGGCGGCTTCGCGCACGGCGCTGCGGTCCAGCCCGGTGCGCGCGGCCAGGCGATGGGCGATCCAGGCGGCCTGGGACCGCCAGGGGAATCCGACAGCGCCGGTGTGGAAGGCCAGGAAATCGGGCACCTGGCGCAGGTCGCCCTCGGGCGAGATCACCATGCGGCCGGACATCGACCGTTCCAGCACCTCGGCGCTGATATCCAGGTATTCGGGCCGCGACAGCAGTTCGGACGCGGTTGTCTGGTTCTGTTCCTGCCCCAGCCAGCGCCCGGCAAGCCACAGGGCGCGCACCAGCCGATGGGCCAGATCGGGGCTTTCGTCGACCCAGGATTCGCGCACGGCGACGACCTTTTCGGGCGCGCGGGCCCAGATCGCGTTGCCGGGCAGGATCAGCGTGCCGACGTCGTTTTCCACCGCGATCGACCCCCAGGGTTCGCCCACGCAGAACGCGTCGATTTCGCCCTTGGCCATGGCGTCGGCCATCAGCGGCGGCGGAATGGTGCGCACGTCCAGCCCCTGCGGGGCCTGAACGCCCACTGCGCCCAGCCAGTAATACAGCAGCTCGGCGTGCATCGAGAACGGGAAGGGCACGCCGATCCTGAGCGTGCCGTTGGTGGCCGCCATCAGCGCCGCGCCGGCGGCACGGGGGTCCCTGAAGTCAAACCGGTAGCCGGCGGCGCGCATCCGCGCGGCCAGTTCGGTCGACACGCCGATGACATTGCCGTTGACCGACATCACCGCCAGCGCGTTCAGCCGCGCCGCGATCCCGCCCAGCCCCAACGCCGCGGCGACCGGCACCGGGGACAGCATGTGCGCGGCGTCGATCTGGCCCAGGGCGACCCAATCGCGCAAGGTGGACCAGCTGGGCGCGCGCGACAGGTCCAGGTTCAGCCCTTCTTCCTCGGCAAAGCCCAGTTCCTTCGCGACGATGAAGGGCGCGGAATCGATCAGCGGGATGAACCCGGCTTTCAGGTCCACAAGGCTCATGACAGCAGCCCGGCCGCCGTGACGATGGCCCCGGCCACGTCGGCCATCTTGCGCCCCTGCGCCATGGCCGTCTTGCGCATCAGGGCATAGGCTTCGTCCTCGTCGATCTTGCGGGCCTTCATCAGGATGCCCTTGGCGCGGTCGATCACCTTGCGTTCCTCAAGCGCCCGCTTGGTCGTCTCAAGCTCGTGGCGCATGCGCTGGAACATGTGGAACCGGGCGATCGCGGCGTCCATGATCGGCTTGATCCGTTCGGCGCGCAGCCCGTCGACCACGTAGGCCGACACGCCCGCTTCGATCGCGGCCTTGGTCATCCCGTCGTCGGACTGGTCGACGAACATGGCGACGGGGCGTTCCATCGGGTTCGACGCGATGGTCAGTTCTTCGAGCATGTCGCGCGACGGGCTGGCCATGTCGACCAGGACGATGTCGGGGTTTCGTTCCTTGATCCGACGGGCGAGCGTGGTTTCCTCGGAGACCACGAAGATGTCGTGTTCCCCCGATCCGCGAAGGCTGTCCACAATGAGCAGCGCGCGGTCCCGGTCTTGTTCGACCACGACGATGGATAAGGGCTTTGGCATCGCGACAACTCATGGCAGGCGGCGAGGGGGCCGAGAATGTCTGACGCATCGGAGCGGATCACGGCAAGGTTGTCCGGCTATTTGGCGGGTAGATAATAGGCGTCACGCCTGATTTTTGTGCGCTGTGGCAGAGACTCGGCATGGGGGAGCTCCATCCGTTAACGCTCGCACAGGTAGAAAATGCTCTGACGATTCATAGAATCGTGTTAACGTTTGCGGGCCCGTTTCAGTGAGTATCGAGTTTTCAGATGCGTGTTTCCGAGAGGAACGGTGGTTTCTTCCTCAACCTTATTTTCACGGCTGGCGCGGGGGTAACGAGGGCAGTCCGATTGGTCTGCAACGTGGTGGTGAGTGTTGGTATACTTGCGTCTCTTGCCGGTTTGGCAAGGGCGCAAGTACCATTGCAAGGCTGGTTCATCGCGCTGCAATCCTGTGGGATGTACCAGTCCAAGAACAGTCTGACCAACCCGGGCGACCTGCGCAGCGCGGTCCGGACGGCGTATGACATGATCGGCGTGAACAAGATTGGCGGCGATTGGTACCAGGTACGGGTGCCGGGGGCGCCGGTGACAGATGCGCGCTGGATCATGGACAGGTGCGGCGTGCACGTGACGGCGGCCTCTTCGGTGCCGGACGGCGATGGCGCGCCCCCCGAATTCGACCCGCCCGCCGGGACCGAGGCGCGCGAACTGGTGCTGGCGCTCAGCTGGCAGCCGGCGTTCTGCGAACAGCTTCCCAACAAGACCGAATGCCAACAGCTGAATTCCGGCATGCTGCCGATCACCGAAACGCAATTGTCGCTGCACGGGCTCTGGCCCGAAGGCGCCGTCTATTGCGATGTGCCGCAGGCGATCCGCGACCTGGACACGCCGGACACGTGGGGCCGGCTGCCCGCGCCCGAACTGGATGCCGACACGACGGAACGGCTGGCCATCGCCATGCCCGGCACGGCGAGCTTCCTTGAGCGCCACGAATGGATCAAGCACGGCACCTGTTTCTTCGGCGACGGCAACGGGGATGAATATTACGACGACACGCTGCGTGTGCTGGCGGTGATCAACGGGTCTGGCGTGGCGCAATTGCTGGCGTCGAACGTGGGCGCGACGGTGTCGGGCGCGGATCTGCGGGCGGCGTTCGATGCGGCCTTTGGCGCCGGCGCCGGGGATCGGGTGGGGATCGACTGCAAGGGCGACCAGAACCGTGTCCTGATCCAGGAGATCCGGATCGCCCTGCGCGGCGAGATCACCGAAAGCCCGGATGTCGGCGCCCTGATCCTGGCCGCCGATCCCGTACGCCCCGGATGCGACGGGGGCATTATCGATCCCGCCGGGCTGCAATAGGCTTCGCCCCTGGCCGACATTCCTGTCCGGCCCAACGCCACGCCCTGGGTGAGGCGGGCGGTTCGCTCTGGCGGACGGGCGTGGGTGTGACAGTGTGGCGCCAGGGGCGGCACGCCCCGGAAACCGGGAACACGCCATGGCCTGGACCGCAGACCGGTTCACCTGGGAGGCTGACGGCACGCCGGTCACCGTCGGCCTGATGGTCCATGGCAGCGCTTGGCGCCCTGCCAAACGTCGACAGCATCCGCATCGGGCGCGGCAAGCTGTCCTTCTACCAGGAATTCCCCGATGCTGCCGCCGATGCTACCGCCAAGACGCTGTTGCCCCTGCTGCCCTGATTGCGCCGCAGCCCTCTTGTGTCTCTGTCTGGGTCGTGCCGCGACGCCCGGAAGACTTTGTCATCCTCGTCGGCGGCGAAAAGCTGGCCGGTTTCTCCGTCCAGTGCCGCCGCACTTGCGTTGCTCTGCCGGATTACAGCGCTGGCTTACCAGCCGGCAAAGCACGCGGCGGGCACATATTGCCTGACCCCATGGAAGAAGATGTCGATCTCAAGCGCGAGGCCCATCTCGAATTCATTCAGCTCGGGCCCGCTCCAGGTCTGTTGTTCAAGGCGGGCCAGGAAGTCCCGGCGTGCCTGGTCATCGCCGGGGGTCAGCGGCAGCGTCTGCGCGGCCCGCAGCATGTCGATGCGCTTGTGCACCTCGCACATGCCTGAAAAGGCCTCCATCATCACCCGCGCGAGGCGCGGTTCCTTCCGCCAGGACTGACCGCCAAAGACCTCCTGAACGACGCGATTGCCGGCGCCCAGGCAATCATAGGCAACGCAGCCCCGGAACCCGTCCTGTGTCAGCCTGTCGTGGATCGTGCAGCTGTGCCCCGACAGGTTCCGGCAGGGTTCTCCGGGGTTCTTGTCAAAGGCAAAGTCCTTGCCCTTGTCGAAGGCCAGAACGAGGCAGCAAAGGGCCGCGCATTTCGAACAATCGGTCTTGAGATGGTCGGTCTGAGGCATTGTGGCGTTCGGTCCGTCCGGGGAAGGTGCAAGGCTGTCGTATCCCGCGGAACGGCTCCGGAATGCAAGATCCGGCCAGTCTGTCGCGATCCCGGCCCTTGCCGATCCTGGTCCCGGCGATCCCTAAGCGCTTTTTGGCGTGGCGAATGCAGAGGTGGCGAAGGAAATGAAACTGCTCAGGCGCGGGGTCATGCGCCGGTCACGGTAATAGAGCAGCCGCATGGGACGCTCGCCAAGGTGCCAGTCGGGGAACAGGCGGCGCTGCCGAATCCGCGGCGGTCGCACAGCGCCTGGACGCGACAGTTCATCGCGCCGGCTTTTCCCGAGGGGCATCGCCGGGACCAGTTTCATGCCTGGCAACGGTTCCGGTCGCCCGAAAATCCGCGAGGCGCAGAGAGGTGTCGCAGCCAGTGTCAGCGGCCGGGAAAACACCTGTCACGTCGTGTGACACGTCCTGAATTCCTGCCCCGGCCCGAAAGACCGCCGGGTCGGGTTCATGCCGATCCGGGCGCGGTGTTCGCCCACCGTGCCGGGGGCTTTGCGTGCCAACTTCAATGCAACCCACTTTGGATCTTGCTTGTTTCAAAGGGCGGGCGTATCTCCGGCGGCGGGACACCCCTCCCCAACGAGGGGCATCTATCTGGAAGGTTAGTTGTCATGACGACCAAGCATCCGGCCACGCGGCCGGCAAACCCGCGTTTCTCCTCTGGCCCCTGTGCCAAGATCCCCCATTTCTCCGTGGACATGCTCGCCAACGCCGCTCTGGGCCGGTCGCACCGTGCCAAGATCGGCAAGGAAAAGCTGGCCGCCGCCATCGACGGCACGCGCGAGATCCTGGGCATTCCCGACGATTACAAGATCGGCATCGTGCCCGCATCCGATACCGGCGCCGTCGAAATGGCGCTGTGGTCGATGCTGGGCGCCCGCAAGGCCGAGATGCTGGCCTGGGAAAGCTTTGGCGCCGGCTGGGTGACCGACGTGGTCAAGCAGCTGAAGATCGATGCCGAGGTGAAGACCGCCGAATACGGCGAGATCGTCGATTTCGCCACGGTCGATTTCAACAACGACGTCGTGTTCACCTGGAACGGCACCACCTCCGGGGTGCGTGTGCCCAACGGTGACGCGATCCCCGCCGACCGCGAAGGCCTGACCATCTGCGACGCGACCTCGGCCGCGTTCGCGCAGGACCTGCCGTGGGACAAGCTGGATGTGACGACCTTCTCCTGGCAGAAGGTGATGGGCGGCGAAGCGGCCCACGGGATGCTGATCCTCAGCCCCCGCGCCGTCGAGCGTCTGGAAACCTATACCCCCGCCTGGCCGTTGCCGAAGATCTTCCGCCTGACCAAGGGCGGCAAGCTGATCGACGGCGTGTTCAAGGGCGAGACGATCAACACGCCGTCCATGCTGGCGGTCGAGGATTACCTTGTCGCGCTGGACTGGGGCCGCAAGATCGGTGGCCTGCCCGAGCTGACGAAGCGCGCGGACACCAACGCCAAGGTGCTTTGGGATTTCTGTGATCGTCACGACTGGCTGGAGAACCTGGCCACCGATCCGGCGACGCGGTCGAACACCAGCGTGTGTCTGAAGTTCACCGATGACCGCATCACGGACGGGGCGGCCTTTGCAAAGGCCGTGGCCAAGAAGCTGGACGATTACAACGCCGCCTACGACATCGGCGCTTATCGCGATGCGCCCGCCGGGCTGCGCGTGTGGTGCGGTGCCACGATCGAGGCCGCGGATGTCGAAAAGCTGACCCTCTGGATCAAGTGGGCCTTCGAATCCGAGATCGCCAAGCTTTCCGAAGCGGCCTGAACCGGCTGAACATTCTGCTCGTCCGCCCGTTGCCGGTCGCCCTCGCAGGGCTGACCGCAAGGTCGGACGAGCCCCATCCCTCTCTTCGCAAGGACCCACGCACATGGCTCCCAAAGTACTCGTCTCCGACAGCCTTTCCGAAACCGCCGTCCAGATCTTCCGTGATCGCGGCATCGACGTCGACTTCATGCCCCAGCTGGGCAAGGATAAGGACAAGCTGGCCGAGGTCATCGGCCAGTATGACGGCCTTGCCATCCGTTCGGCCACCAAGGTCACCGAGAAACTGCTGGAACACGCCGACAACCTGAAGGTCGTCGGCCGCGCCGGCATCGGCACCGACAATGTCGACAAGGTCGCGGCTTCGAAGAAGGGCGTGATCGTCATGAACACCCCCTTCGGCAACACCATCACCACCGCCGAACACGCCATCGCGATGATGTTCGCCGTCGCGCGCCAGATCCCCGAGGCCAGCGCATCCACCCATGCCGGCAAATGGGAAAAGTCCAAGTTCATGGGGGTCGAGCTGACCGCCAAGACCCTGGGCGTCATCGGCGCGGGCAACATCGGGTCGATCGTCTGCAACCGCGCCCGTGGCCTGCACATGAAGGTCATCGCCTTCGATCCGTTCCTGAGCGAGGAAAAGGCGACCAAGATGGGCGTCGAGAAGGTCGAGCTGGAAGACCTGCTGAAGCGCGCCGATTTCATCACCCTGCACGTGCCGCTGACCGACCAGACCCGCAATATCCTGGGCCGCGAGAACCTGGCCAAGACCAAGAAGGGCGTGCGGATCATCAACTGTGCCCGTGGCGGCCTGGTCGACGAGGAAGCGCTGGCGGACCTGCTGAAATCCGGCCACATCGCCGGCGCCGCCTTTGACGTCTTCGCCGTCGAACCCGCAACCGAAAACGTGCTGTTCGGCCTGCCCAACGTGGTCTGCACCCCGCACCTGGGCGCGTCGACCTCGGAAGCGCAGGAAAACGTCGCCCTGCAGGTGGCCGAGCAGATGTCGAACTACCTGCTGACCGGTGCGGTCGAAAACGCGCTGAACATGCCGTCGGTCACCGCCGAGGAAGCCAAGGTCATGGGCCCCTGGGTCAAGCTGGCCGGCCACCTGGGCACCTTCATCGGCCAGATGACGGACGAGGCGATCAAGGCGATCAACATCACCTATGACGGCTCGGTTTCCGAAATGAACCTCGAGGCGCTGAACTGCGCCGTGGTCGCCGGCATCATGAAACAGGTGAACCCCGACGTGAACATGGTCTCGGCCCCGGTCATCGCCAAGGAACGCGGTGTCCAGATCTCGACCACCAGCCAGGATCAGTCGGGCGCCTTCGAGGGTTACATCAAGGTCACCGTCGTCACCGAGAAACGTGAACGGTCGATCGCCGGCACGGTGTTCAGCGACGGCAAGCCGCGGTTCATCCAGATCAAGGGCATCAACATCGATGCCGAGATCGGCGCGCACATGCTCTACACGACCAACAAGGACGTGCCGGGCATCATCGGGACGCTGGGCCAGACCCTGGGCCAGAACGGTGTGAACATCGCGAACTTCACCCTTGGCCGTGACGCCTCGGGCGGCAAGGCCATCGCGCTGCTTTACGTCGATGAAGAAGTCCCGGCCCCGGTGCTGAAGAAGCTGACCGATACCGGCATGTTCGGCCAGGTCCGTCCGCTGACCTTCGAGGTCGCCTGACACGGCGCGCAAAACGCGTTTGAAAACGACCTGTTGCGGGTCGCCGCGTGAATAGAACCGGCGACCCCGGCACGACATCCTCCGCTGCATCGACGTCCGGTATCGGTGGAGCGGATCATGTCCCAGGAACTGGCTGCCTTGATTGAAGAAATGGCCCGGATCTTCGACGCCGAAGGCCGGCCCGCCGCGGCAGATACGGCGCTTGCGCTGAAAACATGGCCCACGGACCTGGCGCTGCAGGTCTCGGACTGCGGCATGGACCCGTTCATTCGCGACTTGCTGTTCACCTCGCCCCTGCCGGTGGCCCGCGCCGCGCTGGCCGCCCATGACGATCTGGGCTGGGCGCGCGATGCCTATGCCTCGCTGACGCCCGAAGGCGCGGCGATCAGCCCCTACGTGGTCGCCGACCTGATGGGGCCCGAACAGCTGATCCGCTGCGACCACCTGCGCGCGGGGCTGTATTATCAGAAGCCAGACAGTCGCATCGGCCTGCATTCCCACGCGGCCGAGGAAACCTATGTCATCATCGCCGGCACGGCGTACTGGACCGCGGGCGAAACCCATCGCCAGCTGGGGCCCGGCGATTACGTGCACCATTCGACCTACCTGCCCCATGCCTGCGCAACCGGCCCCGAAGGCGTGCTTGCGGCCTGGCGGTGGAGCGGGGACATCGGCAAGGACAGCTATCGCATCCACAACGGGCAGGACGCCTTCGCCGCCTGAGCGTTGCTGCCGCGCAGCAAAGTGCAATCCGCGACGCGGCGGTGGCTTTCCTTTGCGCCCGCGGTGGGGTAGCTGCCACGCATGACACAGCCGTTATACGCCGTGGGCGATATCCACGGGCACAAAGCCGAGATGGACAAGGTGCTGGAGTGGATCGCCACGGATGGCGGCCCCGAGGCCGAGATCGTGTTCCTGGGCGATTTCGTCGACCGGGGGCCGGACAGCCGCGGCGTGATACAGGCGCTGATCGACGCCACATCCGCCGGCAAGCCCTGGCACGTTCTGCGCGGCAACCACGACCGCATGTTCTGCCGTTACGTCGACGAAGGCATCCTGCACGATTCCCGCATCCTGTCGGGCAAGGGCTACCTGCATCCCGCGCTTGGCGGGCTCGAGACGCTGAAATCCTACGGGATCGACGCCATCGAAGGTGACGATCCGTTCGAACTGCTCGACGTCGCGCAGCGGGAAGTGCCCCAGGCGCATACGAATTTCCTGGCCAGCCGTGACCTGACGCTGGTCCGCGACGGCAAGCTGTTCGTCCACGCCGGGATCATGCCGGGCAAGCCGCTGGAGGACCAGATCGAAGATGACCTGGTCTGGATTCGCGGCCCCTTCCTGGACTACACCGACCCGCACCCCTGGCTGGTGGTCCACGGCCATACCGCGCTGGAGGCCCCGCAGCACTTCGGCAACCGCATCGACCTGGACGGCGGCGCCGGCTACGGCCGGCCGCTGCACGCGGCGGTCTTCGAAGGCGACGATGTCTGGTGCCTCACGGATGAGGGGCGGCAACCGCTTCTGCCGTAGCGATCCGGGTGACGGCCGCCGTGACACGCGCCATACTCCCGTCCAACTGGATTGCAGTTGTGAAAAGGGAGAAATCATGACCGACATCGTCCTCCTCGACGGAGCCCGCACAGCCATCGGCACTTTCGGAGGCGCGCTGGCCTCCACCGCCCCCATCGACCTGGCCACCGTGGCGGCCGAAGCCGCGATGGAACGCTCCGGCGTGGAACCGGGCCAGATCGGCCACGTGGTCTTTGGCCATGTGATCAATACCGAACCCCGCGACATGTACCTCAGCCGCGTCGCCGCGATGCAGGCCGGCATCCCCGAAGGCACGCCTGCGATGAACGTGAACCGGCTGTGTGGATCGGGCGCGCAGGCCATCGTGTCGGCGGTGCAGTCGCTGATGCTGGGCGATGCCGATTACGCGCTGGCGGGCGGCGCCGAGGCGATGTCGCGCAGCCCCTTCATCATGACGCAGGCCCGCTGGGGCGCCAAGATGGGCGACGTGAAATCGCTGGACATGATGCTGGGCGCGCTGAACTGCCCCTTCGGCACCGGCCACATGGGCGTGACGGCGGAAAACGTCGCGACCGAGAACCAGATCACGCGCGAGGACCAGGACGCTTTCGCCATGACCTCGCAGGAACGCGCGGCGGCGGCCATCGCCGGCGGACGGTTCGAAAGCCAGATCACCCCGGTGAAGATCCGGGTGAAACGGGACGAGGTCGACTTCGTTGTCGACGAACACCCCAAGCGCACCAGCCCCGAGGCGCTGGCGGGCCTGCGCCCGGCCTTCAAGAAGGACGGCACGGTGACGGCAGGCAACGCCTCGGGCATCAACGACGGCGCGGCGGCGCTGGTCTTCGCCCGGGCCGAGGCGGCCGAAAAGGCGGGGCTGAAACCGAAAGCGCGTGTTCTGGGCTATGCACATGCCGGCGTGCGGCCCGAGGTCATGGGGCTGGGTCCGATCCCTGCGGTGCGCAACCTGCTCGAAAGGACCGGTCTTTCCGTGGACGATTTCGACGTGATCGAATCGAACGAAGCCTTCGCGGCCCAGGCCATCGCGGTGAACCGCGAACTGGGGCTGGATACGGCCAGGGTGAACCCCAATGGCGGCGCCATCGCCCTGGGCCACCCGGTCGGCGCCACCGGCGCGCTGATCACCGTCAAGGCGCTGTACGAGCTTGAGCGGATCGGCGGCAAGAAGGCCCTGATCACCATGTGCATTGGCGGCGGCCAGGGCATTGCGCTGGCCATCGAACGGCTCTGAACAAGGTGGGGGCGCTGCCCCCACACCCCCGGAGGTATTTGGGCCAAGAAGAAGACCGCAACATCGCGCCGCCATCCCGTTTCTTTCTGGCCCGTTTCTTTCTGGCCCCAAATACCCGATCCTGCACGCTCCGCCCACGCGCGGCCTGCTGTTTCTTTCTCTTTCCAAATACCCCGGACCGCCCTGGCCGTTCGCATAACAGTCGAAAGCCGGGCGTTTTCCGTCGGCCGGCACGCGATCACACCCGGCGTAAGCGGCAAATCCCCTCAAGAGGCTTGAAACGCCGCAGGATTGGAGCAAATCTGGGATATGACCATTCAACCGCCCCCGCCGTTTCCCTCCTCCACGACCCGCGGGATCCCGGATCAGGTGGCATTCGACAGGCGCGAAATGTCGGAGATCCTGTCGATCTACGGCCGCATGGTCGCCGCCGGAGAATGGCGGGATTACGGCATTTCCTGCTTGCGTGACATGGCGGTCTTTTCGATCTTCCGCCGCACTGCCGAGAACCCGCTGTATCGGATCGAAAAGCGCCCCAAGCTGCGCAACCGCCAAGGCATGTACGCCGTGATCGGCATCGACGGTCAGATCCTCAAGCGGGGGCATGACCTGAAGTCTGTGCTGCGGGTGCTGGAACGCAAGCTGATCCGCTCGGTCGATTGACCGGTCCGGCAGGGGGGGCGGGGGGGAAACCCCGCCTTGCGCCTCAGGGGCGGGCCATTCTGGTGATTTCGCCGAAGTCCTTCGCCGCGATGCGTTCGCGGGCCCGGTCCAGCGGTTCGACGGCCACCGCCATGTGGAACGCGTTGGCATGCAGCAGGCGCGTGTCGTCCAGCATCATCCCCACGTGGCCCTTCCAGAACACCAGGTCGCCGCGCTGCAGCGGTCCCTCGGCATCGCTCCAGGCCTTTGCCTGCAGATCGCTGTCGCGTGGGCAGGCGCGGCCCGCGGCGTAGAAGGCCGTCTGCACCAGCCCCGAACAATCGATCCCCCAGGCGCTGTTGCCGCCCCAGAGATAGGGCGTGCCAAGGTAGCGTTCGGCCTCTGTCGCCGGGTCCTCGGCCCGCCAGGACAGGGGGGCCACGTGCTGGACCGGGACGAAGCCGCCGGTTGTCAGTTCGACGAACTCGTCCGTCTCGGCGACCACGGCCAGTTCCGAGAAATGGCTCAGCGGCGTGCGGTCCGGGGACTTTATGTCGTCCAGCGTGTAGATGTGGCTGGACCGGGCGATGACCCGATGCGTGGACTCGGGCATGTCGTGCAGGTGATCGCTGCGCAGGTAGCCGACGTAATTGTCCACCACGTCGAAGCCGAAGGCCCAGCCGTTGCGCTCTTCGAGCACGTTGAAGGCGTGCCCGAAAAGCATCTGCTTGTCCCGCGCCCCGCCCGGGGCGGCGAACAGATCCGCGACCGGCACCCCGATCCGCCGGATCTGACCATCGGTCAGATCGACGCCTTTCACCCTTGCGGCCAGGCTTTCATGGGCGACCCGCCCGTTGGCGGGCCAGAAACGGCGGTCTGTCATAGGTCCAGGATCTCCGGCAGGGCGTCCAGCAGGGCGCGCGCGCCCATGCCGACGCCGCCCTTGGGCCGGGCCGGGAAGGATCCCTGGGTCCAGCCATAGATGTCGAAATGCATATAGGGTGTTTCGGTCACGAAACGGCGCAGGAACAGCGCGGCGGTGATCGACCCGGCGAAGCCGCCCGAAGGCGCGTTGTCCAGATCGGCGATCCCCGGTTCGATCAGCGGCTCGTAGGGGGTGTGGAAGGGCATGCGCCAGACCGGGTCCGACACGCGGGACGCGGCCGCGCTCAGCGCCGTGGCAGAGGCGTCGCTGTCGACGTAGAAGGGCGCCAGGTCCTGCCCCACGGCGACTCGCGCCGCGCCGGTCAGCGTCGCCATCGAGACGATGAAATCCGGCTTGCCTTCGTCGGCGAGCGTCAGGGCATCGGCCAGCACCAGCCGGCCTTCGGCGTCGGTATTGTTGATCTCGACCGTGAGTCCCTTGCGCGAATGAAGGATGTCGCCGGGCCGGAAGGCATTGCCGGACACCGCGTTTTCCACCGCCGGGATCAGCACCCGCAGTTGCAGCGGCAGGCCAAGCGCCATGATGTCATGGGCAAGCCCCAGCACGGTTGCGGCCCCGCCCATGTCCTTCTTCATCAGGCCCATCGATGCGCCGGGCTTCAGGTTCAGACCGCCGGTGTCGAAACAGACCCCCTTGCCGACCAGCGTCAGCCTGGGTCCCTGCGTGCCCCAGTGCATGTCGATCAGGCGCGGTGCGCGGGTCGAGGCGCGCCCGACGGCGTGGATCATCGGGAAATTGGCGTCCAGAAGCGCTGCGCCTTCGGTGACCGCGATCGTCGCGTTGAACTGACCGGCCAGCGACCGCGCGGCCGCTTCCAGTTCGGCCGGGCCCATGTCCGAAGACGGCGTGTTGATCAGGTCGCGGGTCAGCGCTTCGCCGGCGGCCAGCGCTTCGACCTTGGCGGTGTCGATGCCTTCGGGCGCCACCAGCCTTGCGCCGGCGCGCGGTTCGCCCGCGTAGCGGGTGAAGGCGTAGCCGGTCAGCAGCCAGCCCAGGCATTCGGTTTCAAGATCGCCGGCGGGCAGCGCATTGCCCAGGCGGTAGGTGCCGGCGGGCAGGGCGGCGGCGACGGCGGCCAGCGGGAAGCGGCCGCGCGCACGGACAGTGTCGGTGCCAAAGCCGCCGAGCGCGGAGGCGGGCGCGCCGTCGGCGCCGGGGATCAGGAGGGTTTCGCCCGGACGGGCGGTGAAGCCGCTGGCGCGGACCCAGGCGGTCACGGCGTCGGGCTGATCTTGAAGGAAGGCGTCAAGGCCATCCTGCGCGATGAGAAACAGGGGAAGGGCGGCCTCGTCGGTCGCAGCGAAAGTCAGGGACATGGCGTGCGGTCTCTTGCGGAAGGTTGGCCCAGACTAGGCCAGCCGTCAGCGTCCGCAAGAGGGGGAACCGCAGAAACGCCCGGGTCCGGGGGGAGGCGACCCGAGGGCAAGGCCCGTCGGCAAGGCCCGTCGGCAAGCGTTTCAGACGGACAGGTCCTGCAGATCCCAGACAGCGGTCAGCGACCTGGCACCGATCCGGACCAGGCGTGTCAGCGTGGCCGACGTGGCCACCAGGTCGCCCGCGTCGATCGCCCGTGTCACGTCCCCCGCGACACGGGCCAGCGTGTTCATCCCGACCTGTTCGGCGATGGCGATCAGAGATCGGGCGCATTTGCGCAGACCGGCGATGTCGTCGCGTCGCCAGAGGCGTTCGCAATGGGACAGGCGCACGGCCAGTTCCTCGATCGCGCGACAGACCACGTCTTCGGCCCCGGCTTCGCCAAGTTGCAGATAAAGTTCCCCCAGGCGGGAGGGATCGAGCCGGACGGATTCGTCCGGCGTCAGCATGATAACATCCACCACATCATCCCCACATGTATGCCCCCACGGCACCGCCCAGTTTTGTATCCAAGGTGTTTGCAAAACGTTGCTTTTCGGCTCTGTTCTCTCTCGAATTTTCTCTGAAATGGGCGTATTTCCGGCTCTATGCCCCGGAAACACTGCGAGGATTGAGGTCCATGAAATACGCCCGCCCCCTGCCATCGTATTTGCTTCAGCGTTACCACGGGTGGAAGGCGACATCCTTCGCCGAGAACAAGTCCTGGTATCGCCGCCTTGCCGACGAAGGGCAGCGGCCGCGCGCCATGGTGATTTCGTGCTGCGACAGCCGGGTTCACGTGACGTCGATCTTCGGCGCGGATTCCGGTGAATTCTTCATTCACCGCAACATCGCCAATCTCGTTCCCCCCTACGAGCCCGACGGCGATCACCACGGCACTTCGGCCACGGTCGAATACGCGGTGACGGTCCTGAAGGTGTCGCACCTGCTGGTGCTGGGCCATTCGCAATGCGGTGGCGTGCAGGGCTGCCTGCAGATGTGCAGGGGCGACGCACCCGAGCTTGAGATCAAGGAAAGTTTTGTCGGCCGCTGGATGGATATCCTCAGGCCGAAATACGATCTGGTGGCGAACCTGGAGGACCAGGCCGCCCAGGAACGCGCGCTTGAGAAGGAAGCGGTGCTGACCTCGCTCGACAACCTGATGACCTTCCCCTTTGTCGAGGCAGCGGTGAAATCGGGCGAGCTGGGCCTGCACGGGCTGTGGACCGATATCGGCGAGGGCGGGCTGCAGGTCTACGACCCGGCCAGCGGGCAGTTCTTGCCGGTCTGACGCCAAGGCGCTGATGCGCGGGCGGAAAAATGGGCGCGGCCGGCAGGCGCGCGCCCAGTAAAAGGCAAGTATGGGACTGAGGTCGAGGGAACTTGAGCCGGGCGGATCAACGCCGCCCGGTCGGAGATGTCATTGCTGTCTGAGGTACGCGTAGACACGGCACTCGCCCAGCCCGGCAGCGCGGGTGGTCTCGCAGGCGGCAATGGCTGCGTTGGCGGCGTCCTGGTTCGTCGCGTAGCCGGTCACGGCAGAGCCCTGGGCCAGGGTCACGGTATCGCAATCGCCGATCTTCGCTTCCGGATCGTAAGGCAGCGAGAAGGCGCCGATGCCGGTCAACTGGGTGGTCCGGGCCCAGTCGGTCATCGTTGCGATGGTCTGCGGGCAAAGACCGGGCGGGATCTGAAGAACGCGCGCGGGGGCATCGCTGGCAGCAGCAAGGGTTGCCCAGCCGGACAGGGCCAGGGCGGTGGTCACGATTTTAACGAAGGGGGTCATCACAACCTCTGAGGGTGCGCGGCGGCGCGCCGCGCGGCTGTCGGAACCAACCGACAGCCGTCCATGTAGGCCTTTTCGGATCGCCTGCATATCGGGCATCGCATGGGGTTTTGCGGGCATCGGCGGAAATCAGCTCATGTTTGAAATGTTCACGTGCATTTGAGGCAGAGTTACCCATTCGCAACCACGAATCGTGATCGACGGGCGTGTGCGCGGTTCGGGCGGATCGGGCATTGCGGGCGATTTGCGTGACCGGGACGCCCCGTGCGGGAGGAAGACGCCCCGTGCGGTGGGGAAACGTCGCGACGTCGCGTCCTTGGGACCCCAGGGCCGAATCGGGGGCTACTCTGTTAGCCTGCGACCGACTGATTCGAGGACTCCGAAATGCTGACGTTTCTCCGTATCCTGACCGGGCTGGTCATATTGCTGATCGTCCTGTCGGCAGGAAGCTTTCTGCTGCCCCGGGATATCGACGTGTCGCGCAAGATGATCATCGACGCGCCGCCCGAACAGGTCTTTCCCTACGTGAACTCGCTGCAGAAAACCGAAACCTGGTCGCCCTGGATCGACCGGGATCCCGAGGTCCGGCTGACCTATGACGGGCCCGACGCCGGCGTGGGCAACAAGGTCAGCTGGACGTCGGAACATCCGCAGGTCGGCACCGGCAGCCAGGAGATCGTCGAGAGCACGCCGAACGAATGGGTGTCCAGCGTGCTGGATTTCGGGCCGATGGGCACGGCGGACGCCTATTTCGAACTGGCGCCGGATGGCGGCAACAGCACCGAGATCACATGGGGGTTCAACATGGATGCCGGGTTGAACCCGGTGGAACGCTACATGGGGCTGTTGATGGACCGCTGGGTGGGCGGCGATTACGAAGCGGGGCTGGCCAAGCTGAAGTCGGTGGTCGAGCGCGGTTGAACGGCGGGGATTCAGGGTTTCTTAGGGGGTTTGCGGACATCCTGGGCCATGGACCTGGAAACCGAAATGCTAAGACTGCCGCGCCAGATGCGGCTGGCCCTGCACCAGATGGCCGATCAGGACGACGTGTCGCCCGGGCAGTTTGTGCGGGGCCTTATCGGCAGGGAACTGTCGCGCCGGTCCGGGGCGAGGCCGCCTGTCAGGGCGGATGAGCAGCTTGTCGCGCCCTTGCGGGCCCGCCTCGCGGATGACCTGGCCGCCGCCAGCGGCTGGACAGATCTTGCGCGGCGATTGCGTGAAAAGGGGTTCGACCTGCGTCAGGCGGGCGGCGGGCTGGCGCTTCATGCGCATCCGGGCGGGCAACGCCTGTGCAAGGCGTCCGAACTCGGGTTCAGCTACAGCCGTCTGATGCGGCGCTTCGGGTCGCCGTTCCCGGGACACAGCCACCGCTGGCTGGCGGACCGGATGCTGCCCGCCCCCGGTCGGACGCCGGAGGCGGAAGAGGACGACTTCGAGGTCATCGAACGGGATTGAGCGTTGCGCTCAGGCCTTTTGCAGGATCCTGTTGCCCAGGACCTCGGCGATCTGCACCGCGTTCAGCGCCGCGCCCTTGCGCAGGTTGTCCGAAACGCACCACAGGTTGATGCCGTTGTCGATGGTCGAATCCTGGCGGATCCGGCTGATGAAGGTGGCGAAATCGCCCACGCATTCGATCGGCGTGACGTAGCCGCCGTCCTCGCGCTTGTCGATCACCATGACACCGGGCGCCTCGCGCAGGATGTCGCGGGCCTCGTCCTCGTCGAGGAAATCCTCGAACTCGATGTTGATCGCCTCGGAATGGCCGACAAAGACCGGGACGCGGACGCAGGTCGCGGTGACCTTGATCTTGGGGTCCACGATCTTCTTGGTCTCGGCGACCATCTTCCATTCTTCCTTGGTCGACCCGTCTTCCATGAAGGAGTCGATATGGGGAATGACGTTGAAGGCGATCTGCTTGGTGAACTTCCTGGCCGGCTTGTCGTCGGTCGGATTGTAGATCGACTTGGTCTGATCCCAAAGCTCGTCCATGCCGTCCTTGCCGGCGCCCGAAACGGATTGGTAGGTCGACACGACGACGCGCTTGATCTTCGCCCGGTCATGCAGCGGCTTCAGCGCCACCACCATCTGCGCGGTCGAGCAGTTGGGATTGGCGATGATGTTCTTCTTTGAATAGCCCACGATCGCGTCGGCGTTCACTTCCGGCACGATCAGAGGCACGTCGGGGTCGTAACGGTAGAGCGAGGAGTTGTCGATCACCACGCAGCCGGCGGCCGCGGCCCGGGGCGCATAGGTCTTCGTCGCGTCCGAGCCGATCGCGAACAGCGCGATGTCCCAGCCGGTGAAGTCGAACGTGTCCAGGTCCTTGGTCTTGAGGGTCTTGTCGCCAAAGCTCACCTCGGTGCCCAGCGACTTGCGGCTGGCCAGGGCGGCGATCTCGTCCACCGGAAACTCGCGTTCGGCGAGGATGTTGAGCATTTCGCGGCCCACGTTGCCCGTGGCGCCTGCGACGACGACTTTGTAACCCATCTCTTGGTTCTCCTTTGACGGGCGGGACATAGTGGATAAGGCGCCCGAATGGAATAGGCCGGACGCCTGTCGTTGAAATCATCGCGTGGAGCGGGCCGAGATTTTTCGTACGAAAAATCTGGCACCGACCGATCGGCGCGCGCTGTCAGGTCGGTTTGTACTTTGCGACCTTGGCCCGGGCGGCGTTGATCATCAGGTGCACGTCGATCCCCACGGCCAGGAATCGCGTGCCATGGGCCAGGTACAATTCCGCCGTTTCGTCATCCAGTGCCAGGCAGCCCGCCGGCTTGCCGGATTCCGTGATCCGGTCGAGCGCGTCGCAGATCATCTTTTGCGCCTCGGGATGTTTCGAATTGCCCTTCAGCCCCATGTCCGCCGACAGATCCGCCGGCCCGATGAAGACCCCGTCGACACCGTCCACGGCCAGGATCGCATCCAGGTTTTCGACCCCCTTCACGCTTTCGACCTGCACCAGCACGCAGATCTGTTCATCCGCCGTGGCCACGTAATCCGGGATGCCGCCGAACCGGCCCGATCTTGCCGCCGCGGCGCCGACGCCACGGATTCCGGCGGTGGGGTAGTGACAGGCCTTCACGACCGCCTCGGCCTCATCGGCGGTTTCGACCAGCGGCACCAGGATCGTCTGGGCGCCGATGTCCAGCGTCTGCTTCAGCACCCAGTCCAGCCCCGTGGGCACCCGCACCACCGGCGAGGACGCGCTGGATTCGAGCGCGATCAGCTGGTCGCGGATCGACCGGATGTCGTTTGGCCCGTGTTCGCCATCGATCAGCAGCCAGTCGAACCCGGCCGATCCCATGATCTCGGCCGGGGCGGCTTCGCCGAAGCTCAGCCAGCAGCCGATCAGGGTCTCGCCGGCCAGAAGGCGCTGTTTGAAGGTGTTGGTCGGTGCGGGCATGGTGGGTTCCTCCGGTTAACCTTTGTCCAATCCGTGGGCGATCGCGCGGATGACGTCCAGCGACATCATGACATCGGCCTCGGTCGTCTCGAAGGATCCGGCCTGGAACCGGATCACAAGGTCGCCATCGACGCGGGTCTGGGTCAGGTAGATGCGCCCGTCGTCGTTGATCGCATCCACCAGCCGCTGGTTCAGCGTGTCCAGGTCCGCCGCGCCCGCGGGTTCATAGCGGAACGAGAACAGCGACCACATCGGCGGGGTCACGATACGGAAATCGGGGTCCTTGGCCAGCTGGTCGTGCAGGGCCACCGCCCATTTGACGTGATTGCGCAGGATCTGGCGCAGCCCGTCCAGCCCGTAACTGCGGATCAGGAACCAGAGCTTGAGCGCGCGAAAGCGCCGGCCCAGCGGCACCGACCATTCGGAATAGTTGATCACCCCGTCCTTGCCATGGGTCTTCAGGTACTCGGGGCGGATCGCCAGGGTGCGGACCAGGTCTTCGGGCGCGCGCACGAAATGGGCGGAGCAGTCGAAATTCGCGCCCAGCCACTTGTGCGGGTTGAAGACGATGCTGTCGGCGCCTTCGATGCCGGCCCAGAGCGGGCGGAATTCGGGGCAGATCATGGCGGAACCGGCCCAGGCGGCGTCGACATGGGTGTAAAGGCCTTCGTCCCGTGCCACCGCGATGATCTTGTCCACCGGATCGGTGGCGCCGACCCCGGTGGCGCCGACGCACAGGATCACGCCGGCCGGTAGCAGCCCCGCCGCGCGGTCGCGGGCGATCAGGTCGCGCAGGGCGTCGGGATCCATGCCGCGCATCGGCCCGTTGACCGGCACGCGGACCAGGTTGTCGGACCCGATGCCGGCAATCCACACCGCCCGGTCGATCGAAGTATGAACTTCGGCCGAGCAATAGATCCTGAGCGGCGTGCGCCCGAACAGCCCGGTGGCGTTGCCGGTGAAGGCCAGCGCCTTCTCGCGCATGGTCAGAACCGCGGCCAGGGTCGCGGTCGACGCGCTGTCCTGAATCACCCCCGAGAAACCGTCCGGCAGGCCAATGGCCTGGCGCAGCCAATCCATGACTCGGGTTTCCATTTCGGTTCCGGATGGCGAAGTTTGCCAAATGAGACAATTCGGCGCGATTGCCGAGACCAGGAATTCAGCCAAAACGGATGGCGCTGCCGCATTCGAGTTGAAATAGGCGAAAAACCGCGGGTGCTGCCAATGGGTGATACCCGGCATCACGATGGTCTCGAAGTCCTTGAAAATCCGTTCCATGGGCTCGGGATCTTCGGGGGGACCAGGGGGCAGGGCGGCCAGAACCTGGCCCGGCTCCGTCTGGGCGCGAACTGGATTTTTCCCAATGGTTTCACGGTATTCACGGGTCCAGTCGGCGATGCGATGCGCCCAGTCACCAAATTCCGTCCACTTCATCGCGACCTCCTCAGCGTGCTGAGGCACGGCTTACCCAACGAGGCCGTCCGGCGCCAGCCCCGCCAGCGAGATGCCCGAAGGGACAGTTTTAGAGACCCTTTGCAAAAGTTAATAAATAGTTAAATTAAGAAAGCGGATTTCCGCTATTGCGCTTTTTGTTAACCAGTTCAAAATTCAACCATGAGTGAATCTATTCCTCCCACTTCCCGTTCGTTGCCGATCGTGCTGTTGCGCGCGCGGGAACAGGTCATGGGGCCGATCCGCGCGATGTTGCAGGATGTCGGCATCACCGAACAGCAATGGCGCGTGCTGCGCGTGCTGGACGAATACGGTCCGTCGGACCCGACGCGGATCGCCCACGCGGCGTCCCTGCTGTTGCCCAGCCTGACGCGCATCCTGCAGAAGCTGGAGGCCAAGCGGCTGATCGAACGCGACACCGATCCCATCGACCGTCGCCGCCAGATCGTCCAGATCACCCCGGCCGGCGGGGCGCTGATCGCCGAGAACAGGGAAACCTCGATCCAGCTGGCGCGGATCGTCGAAGACCGGTTGGGGCAGGAGAAGTACGATCAGCTTCTGAGCCTGCTGAACGATCTCAGCACGCTTGACCTGAACGGAAAATCGCAGTGACCCGCACAGCTTGTGGCGCGCTCTTGATCACCGACACGCCGGCGTCGCATTTTTATTACGCAGCTTCCGCTTCGGGGCCGCTTTGCGTTTCCACCTTTTGAAATCGCCAACCTTGCTGCTACGGTCGCCCCATGACCAATCGATCGCCCTTTTTCGATGAAATGTACGGCTTCGGCGACACCCCGCGCGAGCCCTACACATCGTATGATTCCTGGTTCGGCCAGGAAGACGTGGCCCGGCTGAGAAAGAAGAGCGAGCAGGCGGAAGCCTGGTTTCGCCTGACCGGGATCACCTTCAACGTGTATGGTGTGGAAGAGGCGACCGAACGGCTCATCCCATTCGACCTGGTGCCCCGGATCATCACGGGACGCGAGTGGAACATGCTCGAAAAGGGCATCGAACAGCGGGTGCGGGCGATCAATTCGTTCCTGCACGACATCTATCATCGCCAGGAGATCGTGCGCGCCGGCCGAATCCCGGTCGAGATGGTGGCGAACAACGACGCGTTCCTGCCGCAGATGATCGGCGTGGCGCCTCCGGGCAACATCTATACGCATATCATCGGCACAGACCTGGTGCGCACCGGCGAAGACGAATTCTATGTCCTCGAGGACAATGCCCGCACGCCTTCCGGCGTCTCCTACATGCTGGAGAACCGGGAAACGATGCTGCACATGTTCCCCGAGCTGTTCAGCCAGATCAACGTTCGCGGCGTCAGCCATTACCCGCGCTCGCTGCGCCGGTCGCTGTCGTCCTGCCGCCCGTCGATCTGCGACGGGCCGCCGACGGTGGCGGTGCTGACGCCGGGGATCCACAATTCGGCCTATTATGAACATGCCTTCCTGGCCGACCAGATGGGTGTCGAGCTGGTCGAAGGTCACGACCTGCGCGTGGTGGATGGCCGGGTGGCGATGCGGACCACCCAGGGTTACCAGCCGATCGACGTGCTGTATCGCCGGGTGGATGACGAATTCCTCGACCCGATGACCTTCAATCCGGATTCGGTGCTGGGCGTGCCGGGGATCATGGATGTCTATCGCGCGGGCGGGATCACCATCGCCAATGCGCCGGGCACCGGCATCGCCGACGACAAGGCGATCTATTCCTACATGCCCGAGATCGTCGAATTCTACACCGGCGAACAGCCGATCCTGAAGAACGTGCCGACCTGGCGCTGTTCGGAACCCGACGCGCTGAAATACGTGCTGGAGAACCTCGCGGAGCTGGTGGTGAAGGAAGTCCACGGGTCCGGCGGTTATGGCATGCTGGTCGGACCGGCGGCGTCCAAGAAGGAAATCGCCGATTTCCGCGCCAAGCTGGAAACCAAGCCGGGCAACTACATCGCCCAGCCGACGCTGTCGCTGTCGAC
Source organism: Marinibacterium anthonyi (assembly GCA_003217735.2). GTDB lineage: Bacteria > Pseudomonadota > Alphaproteobacteria > Rhodobacterales > Rhodobacteraceae > Marinibacterium > Marinibacterium anthonyi. The sequence continues at coordinate 407,192 of CP031585.1, forward strand.
GGTTCCGATCCTGACCAAGTCCGGCCTGGCCCCGCGCCACGTCGACCTGCGGCCCTTCGCGCTGGCGTCGCCCGGCGGGGTCGAGATCATCCCCGGCGGTTTGACCCGGGTGGCACTGAAAAAGGGTTCCCTGGTCGTGAATTCCAGCCAGGGAGGCGGCACCAAGGATACCTGGGTGCTGGAGGACTAAGGCAATGCTTGGCAAGACAGCAGGCGGTATATTCTGGATGCTGCGCTACATGGAGCGCAGCGAAAACACGGCCCGGATGATCGACGCGGGACTGCGCATATCGCTGACGCGATCCAGCGCGGCGGACAGCGAATGGTCGTCGATCCTGCAGGCGACGGGCGTGGCGACGGAATATTTCTCGCAACACGACACGATCGACGGGCACAAGGTGGTGAACTTCCTTTTGCGCGACAAAAGCAACAGCGGTTCGGTCATGGCCAACGTGGAACTGGCCCGGACCAATGCCCGCATGGTGCGCACCGCCCTGACCAAGGAGGTCTGGGAGGCGGTCAACGAATGCTGGATGGTGCTGAAAAGCCAGCTGGCCAAGCCCGTCAAGCAGCAGGACCTGCCCGAGATCCTGACCTCGATCCGCCAGCGCACGGCGTTCGTGCGCGGGTCGCTGCACGGCACGATGGTGCGCAACGACATCTACGATTTCGCGCGCATGGGCACGTTCTTTGAACGGGCCGACAACGCGGCGCGTGTTCTGGACGTGAAATACTACATCCTGCTGCCGTCGATCATGCATGTGGGCACCGTCAGCGACAACGTGCAGTGGGAAACCATCCTGCGCGCAACCTCGTCCGTGCGGGCCTACCAGTCGCTGCACGACGGTGAATTCGATCCGCGCAAGATCGCCCGCTTCCTGATCCTGGACAAACGGCTGCCCAGGTCGCTGGCGTTCTGCTATCACAAGATCCAGGCCAACCTGGCGTACCTTGCCGAGGACTACGGCGAGCGCAGGGATTGCCACAAGCTTGTCGACCAGATCTGCCACAAGTTCGATACGTCGACGATCGATCAGATCTTCGAATACGGATTGCACGAGTTCGTCACCGAGTTCCTGTCTGAAAGCCACGCGCTTGGCCGCCAGATCGAACGTGATTACCGATTTTACGAATAGGCCATGCTTCTGAAAATCTCGCACACCACCTCGTATCGTTACGACCACCCGGTTCCCTATGCGCTGCAGCAGCTTCGGCTGCGGCCAAAGTCGCGGCCCGAACAGCACGTGATTTCCTGGGACGTGACGGTGGAAGGAGGGCGGCGGGAAGTGTCGTTCGACGACGAACACGCCAACCGGGTCGACCTGATCAGCTTTGAACCCGGGGTAGAGACGATCGTCATCACCTGCCAGGGCGAAGTCGAGGTCGTGGACACCAACGGCGTGGTCGGCAAGCATACCGGCTTTACACCGATCTGGCTGTTTCAGCGGTCGACCAGGCTGACCAAGCCGGGATCGGGGCTGCGCGCGCTGATGTCGGACTTTCAGAAGCCCGAGGGCGATCTGGCCTTGCTGCACGGGCTGTCGGATCACATCCTGGACAAGGTTCCCTATTCCACGGAACAGAAATCGTCCGCGCTGTCGGTCGAACAGGCCCTGGGCGAAGGTCACGGCGTCTGCCAGGACCATGCGCATATCTTCATCGCGGCGGCCCGTCAGTTGGGCTATCCGGCGCGTTACGTCAGCGGCTACCTGTTGATGGACGACCGGACCGAACAGGACGCCAGCCATGCCTGGGCCGAGGCCCATGTCGATGGTCTGGGCTGGGTCGGGTTCGACGTGTCCAACAGCCAGAGCCCGGATGCACGCTATGTGCGCGTGGCCACCGGTCTGGACTATGCCCAGGCGGCGCCGATCTCGGGGATGCGCTTTGGGGCGGGCCCGGAATCGATGAATGTGACCCTGGTGGTCGAACAGCAACAGTGACCTTGCGCTGACAAGTCGTTACTAGACGATTCGGTAAGGAAATCCGGTATAGACCGGATGGGCTGAATCTGCGGGCGGAACGATGACCTATTGCGTGGGAATGCGACTTGATCGCGGGTTGGTCTTCATGTCCGACACGCGGACAAATGCTGGCCTGGATAACATTGCGACCGCCCGGAAGATGCACACCTGGGAAATCCCGGGCGATCGGGTCCTGACGCTGATGACCGCCGGCAACCTGGCGACGACGCAGTCGGTCGTGGGCCTGCTGGACGAACGGACCAAGGCGCCGGGCGACCGGTCTCCGTCGATCCTGCAGTCGCCGTCGATGTTCCAGATCGCGCGCGAGATCGGGCGCACGCTGAAGGAAGTCATCCAGTCCAACAAGGACAGCGGCGCCGAGGCGTCGGCGTTCGGGGCGACGATGATCCTGGGCGGCCAGATCAAGGGCAGCGAACCGCGGCTGTTCCTGATCTATCCCGAAGGCAACTTCATCGAGGCGTCCGAGGACAATCCGTTCTTCCAGATCGGCGAAACCAAGTACGGCAAGCCGATCCTGGTGCGCGCCTTCGACCGGGCGGCGACCTTCGAGAACGCCATCAAGCTGCTGCTGGTCAGCTTCGATTCGACGATCAAGTCGAACCTGTCCGTGGGCCTGCCGATCGACTACGTGACCTACACGGGCGACAGTTTCCGGTTTGGCGAACAGGGCCGGATCCTGGACAGCGATCCGTATTTCCAGGAAATCTCCAGCGGCTGGGGCGAGGCGCTGAAGAACGCGTTCCGCCAGCTGCCCGACTTCACCTTTCCCCACTAGCAAAGCGCCCGGTCCCCCATCGAGGGGGACGCGTGCGCTGCCCGGCCGCGGGGCCGGGCGGGTCCCGTTGCGGACCGCTGCATCCACGCGAATGCCGTGCCAAGTGGCCGCAGGACGGGGCCGCCTCTTGACCTTCCATCTACTGGAACCCCTATCTGCTGTCTCATGACACAGGATACCCAACACACCCCGCTCCACTTCGCGCTGGACGGTCTGAACTGTGCCGGTTGCGTCGCGCGCGCCGAAAAGGCGCTGGCGGCGGTGCCGGGGATCGGACCCGTGCGCGTCAACCTTGCCGCCCGCAAGGCGACCGTCGACCCAGGGTCCGCCCCGGTCGATGCCATGGTCGCGGCGCTCGACGCCGCCGGTTACCCGGCGGTGCAGGCCGAAACCCGGCTGGATATCGACGGCATGACCTGCGCCGGCTGTGCCCGCCGCGCCCAGACGGCTTTGGCCGACGCGCCCGGGGTGATCGGGGCCAAGGTCAACTTTGCCGCCCGCACCGCGCAGGTGCGCTATCTGGCTGGCGCCACCACGCCCGAGGAGTTGGGCGCGGTATCCGCCCGCGCCGGGTATCCGGCGACGCCGCACGTGGAAGACGACGGCCAGCGCACCGCCGACGAGGTCGAGACCGCGCGGCGCACGATGCTGCTGGCGCTCTGCCTCACCGCTCCGGTTTTCCTGCTGGAGATGACCGGCCACGTGATCCCGGCCTTCCACCACTGGATCGCCGGCACCATCGGGACGGGCACGTCCTGGGCGATCCAGGGCGTTCTGGCGACGCTGGTCATGGTTATCCCGGGCCGCGATTTCTATCGCCTGGGCCTGCCGCGCCTGATCAAGGGCGAACCGGACATGAATTCGCTGGTCGCCCTGGGTTCCGGTGCCGCCTGGATCTTTTCCACCGTGGCGCTGCTGGCGCCCGGACTTTTGCCCGAAGGCGCCCGCGCGGTCTATTACGAGGCCGCCGCCGTCATCGTCACGCTGATCCTGGCGGGTCGCTGGCTGGAGGCGCGCGCCCGTGGCCGCACCGGCGCCGCCATCCGGCGGCTGATCGCCCTGCGTCCCGATACGGCGCTGGTGGAAACCGAAGATGGGCCCCAGGAACGGCCCGTGGCGCACTTGCACGTCGGCGACGTGCTGGTGGTGCCGCCGGGGCGCAGCCTGGCGGCGGATGGCCGGGTGATCTCGGGCGAAAGTTACATCGACGAATCCATGATCTCGGGCGAACCCGTCCCCGTTCTGCGCGGCCCCAGGGCCGACGTGGTGGGCGGCACGGTCAACGGGTCCGGCACGCTGCGGGTCCGGGTGACCCGGGTCGGCGCCGATACCGTGCTGTCGCGCATCGTCGCCATGGTCGAGGAAGCCCAGGGCGCGCGCCTGCCGATCCAGGCGCTGGCCGACCGGGTGGTGCGGATCTTCGTGCCCGCCGTGCTGGGGGGCGCCTTGCTGACCTTCCTGGCCTGGATGGCCTTCGGCCCCACCCCAACGCTGTCGCACGCGCTGGTCGCCGCGATATCCGTCCTGATCATCGCCTGCCCCTGTGCCATGGGGCTGGCCACGCCGACCTCGATCATGGTTGGCACCGGGCGCGCGGCGGAACTGGGCGTGTTGTTCCGCAAGGGCGCGGCGCTGGAAAGCCTGGCCGGCATCAGGGCCATCGCCTTCGACAAGACCGGCACCCTGACCGAAGGCCGTCCGACGCTGACCACCCTGCGGCCTGTCGGCGGCTGGACCGATGCGCAGACCCTGCGCCTTATCGCGGCGGTCGAACGCAGTTCGGACCACCCGATCGGGCGGGCCATTGTCGAGGCCGCGAAACAGCAGGGCCTGGACCTGCCCGTGGCCGAAAACGAACAGGCGCTGCCGGGCTACGGTCTGTCTGCCACCATCGAGGGGCAGGCGATCCTGGTCGGCGCGCCCCGGCTGATGGAACGTGAAGGCATCGCCGTGCCTGCGGTCGACGCGGACAATGCCGTCGAAACACCGATCTGGCTGGCCGTTGACGGGCAGGCGGTAGCCTACCTGGCGGTGACCGACCCGATCAAGCCGGACGCGGCCGACGCCATCGCGGCGCTGAAGGCCGAAGGGCTGCAGGTGGCCATGGTCACCGGCGACGCCCGCGCCCCGGCCGAGGCCATCGCGGCCCGGCTGGGCATCGCCCAGGTCGAGGCCGAGGTGCTGCCCGGCGACAAGCGCGACGCCGTGCGGCGGCTGCGCGAAAGGCTGGGCCCGGTGGCCTTTGTCGGCGACGGGATCAACGACGCGCCCGCCCTGGCCGAGGCCGACGTGGGGCTGGCCATGGGCACCGGCACCGATATCGCGGTCGAGGCGGCGGATGTCGTCATGGTTTCGGGCGCGGTGGCGGGGGCGGTGAACGCCCATCACGTGTCGAAGATGACGCTGGGCAATATCCGGCAGAACCTGTTCTGGGCCTTTGCCTACAACACCGCGCTGATCCCGGTGGCCGCCGGTGTATTGTACCCGCTGACCGGCGCGCTGCTGTCGCCGATGCTGGCGGCGGGGGCGATGGCGCTGTCGTCGGTCTTCGTGCTGTCCAACGCCCTTCGGCTGAAGGGGATCGTCCCGGCGCTGGCCGATCAGCCGCAGGCGGGGGCCTCCGCAGTCGCGCCCAAGGCGGTGACCCCATGAACATCGGGGCCGCCGCCAAGCGCACCGGCCTGCCGGCCAAGACGATCCGCTACTACGAGGACATCGGCCTGATCCGCCCGGCCCGCGATACCAACGGCTACCGCGATTTCTCGGACGCCGATGTCCACAAGCTGGCCTTCCTGGGCCGCGCGCGGTCCTTCGATTTCTCGATCGAGGACTGCCGTTCGCTTCTGGCGCTTTACGAGGACGGCACCCGCGCCTCGGGCGACGTCAAGCGGATCGCCCAGGGCCACCTGGCCCGGATCGACGCCAAGTTGACCCAGCTGGAGGAGATGCGCCGCACCCTGTCGTCGCTGGTGGACTGCTGTGCCGGCGACAACCGGCCCGATTGCCCGATCCTGCGGGACCTGGCGGCCGACCCCATCGCCGAAGATGTCGTTGACGAATAAGGACTTCTGCGGTGCAGCATGCAATTGCATGCCAGGAAAAGGGGTGACGTCGCGCGCCTGAGCGGTATATTTATGTATACGGAACAAGGCATTATACCGCGCCTCAGGCCATGCGCAAAGGCATGGCGGCTATGCACGCGCGGCGATTGAACCGGCTGGACCATTCCCTTATTTCTGCATTGCAGCAAAGACGAAAACCAGCCGCCGATAGACTGGCGCACATGATAGCGAAGGCCAGCGGGCCTTTGACATAGCCGATAGGACATTTGAAATGACCAAGTTCGCAATCGCCGCCGCCGTCGCTTTGACCGCCGTTGCAGGCGCCGCATCCGCAGACGAAATCACCCTGACCAAGCCGCTGTCGGGCGCCACGCTTCACGAAGGCGCGGTGGACATGGCGGTCTACATGACCGAAGCCGAAGACGGGCTGGAAGTCGTGGCCACCTACACGCCGACCGAAACCTATGCGCCGGCACGCGTGGCCATGGTTCTGGCCGACGGCGACGCCGTCAGCTTCGGTTTGCCGGGCGCGCGCACCGCGCATTACACCTTTGCCCGGACTGGCGACAACGTGACCGTGACCGCGCGTCCGGTGGCCGTGCAATTCGCCAGCAACTGATCAGGCAGACAAGACACCTGACCAGACAGGATTGATCCGGTTTTCCTCCTCCTCCCGCCGGATCATTACAACCGCCGCGCCTCTTCCTCCCTGGCGCGGCGGTTTTTTCATGTCCGCAGGGGCGTGACCCGCGGGCTGCCGTCGAAATCGGCGTGATGGCGCAGCCATCCGTCCGGCGTCCTTTCAAGAACGCATTGGCCTTCGCGGAACGGGTTGGTGCACAGTTCGGCGATGCCGCGACCGTCTTCCCAGTGGCCAAAGGCATATTCGGTTTCGAACAGGGCGGGCAGGGCGTCGGGGATCGCGCCCGCGTCCAGGTCCAGGTCCAGGAACAGCGTCGCGGTCGACGGCGCGTCGGCCCGGCCCAGGCCCAGCAGGAACAGCGTGCCGGACGTCACCAGGATGCCGGACAAGTCCCCCGACGTGACCCTGTAGGCCACCAGCGGCGCGGTTGTGCGCCGTTCCCACAATTCGCGGTAATCGGCCTGCACGCCTTCCTCGATCAGCGCGCCGGTCTCGTCGAACCAGATGCGGCCCGCGTCGATGCCGGCGGGCGCTCCGTGCCAGTTGATCTCGCGCGTCCAGGTGCAGACGTCGTCTTCGACGGTGATGGTTCCGGCAAAACCTTCGGCCGCCATCAGGCGGCGCAGGGCGGGGGGATCCAGGTCGGCGAGGCAGGTCGCCGCATCGGGCAGGTCGCGTTTCAGCGGGATGCGCAGGTCGGCGTACAGCGCGCCCGCCTGCGCCCAGAACACCCGCGTGGTGTGGTCCTGCAATGTCGGATCGCTGACCGGAGACTTGAGCCAGGCGCGCCGCCACAGCCCCTGCAGGTCCCCCTGGCCTGTCACGGTGCGCACGCGGTGCGAAGGTCGATGAGGGGCGCCATCGGCATGTCTATGTGCGCGACTGGTCGGCGCCCATCAGGCGGGGCAGGTCGCCCCAGCGGGCGACAGCCGAAAAGACCAGCAGCGATACGGTGATAAAGGTTATGGCGGCCACGGCCATGGTCGGCGTGTAGCCGTTGCGAAGCGAATTGAAGATCTGCAGCGTGACGGTCGAATAGCTTGAGGCCGAGACGAAGAACATCACGATGAATTCGTTGAACGACAGCACCAGCGCAAAGAAAAAGCCAGACGCGGTATAGGGCAGGGTCTGGGGCAGGATGATGGTGCGGAAGGTGACCTTTTCGGTGGCGCCCATGGTGGCGGCGGCGTCCAGGTGCGCCCGGTCGATGGATTGCAGTCCGATCGAGATGGTGACCAGCGGTAGCGCAAGGAACAGCGCCGCCTGGCTGACGATCCCCGCCCAGATCGTGCCGAGCCCGCCAAGGAAGGCCCAGAAGAACCCAAGCCCCACGCCGAAGACGATGGGCGGCAGGGCAAAGGGCATGGATCCCAGCGCCGCCACGGTTTTCGACAGCTTCGAGCCCGTCGACCACAGCCAGTAGGCGATGGGCCAGGCCAGCAGCACCGCCAGCCCGGCCGACCCGAAGGCCACGATCATCGAATGCCACAGCGCCGTGCGCCACACGCTTTCGGACACGAAGAATTCGACGAAGCGGGCCAGGCTGGGGTCCTTGGGCGGAAAGAACATGGTCCGCCCGCCGTTGAGCGCCGCGGCCGACACGACGATGATCGGCAGCGACAGGAAGAAGGCGGAAAGCCCCATGAACAGCGGGCCGATGATCCTCATGCCTTGCCCTCGCGTTTCGTGGTCAGTTTCTGCCCCAGCCACAGGAACAGCGCCGCCGTCAACAGCAGGATCACCGCCTGTGCCGCGCCGAAGGGCGCGTCCAGGTTGGCGCCCCGGACGGCTTCGTAGATGGCGATGGCGGTGGTGTGCTTGGCAGGGTCGGCGAAGACGGTGACCGACACGTAGGTGCCCAGCAGAAAGACGAACAACAGCAGCGTCGCGCCGATCAGGGGCAGGCGGACGGACGGCAGGACCACGGTGCGCGCCACGGTCCACGGCCCGGCGCCCATGGTGCGGGCGGCCTCGGACAGGGACGGATCAAGGCGTGACAGCGCGGGGTACAGCAGGATCACCGCGTAGGGCCAGACCAGGTAGGACATGCACAGCACGGTGGCCAGTTCCGACGTCTTGAACTTGACGTTGCGGGGCGACGCCAGGCCCCAGTCGCGCAGCGTGTCGAACCAGCCGACCGCCTTCAGCCAATCGGTCAGGCCGGTGATCTGGAACAGCTTCGGCAGGCCGGAATTGTTGGACAGCAGGATGTCCCAGCCCATGACGATGAACACTTCGGACAACGACAGCGAAGCCAGCAGGAACACCAGCCAGCGCGCCTGAGCGCGCCGCGGCAGGCGTGTCATCAGGTAGGTGAAGGGCAGCGCGGTCACCACCGCCAGGATCGAGGCCACGATCGCATAGCGCAGCGACCAGTACAGCTGTTGCAGATACAGGAACGTCACGTCCTCGGGCCACATGGCGCCCACGAAGAAGCGCTTGTAATTGGCCAGCGTAAAGGACCATTCCCAGCCCGCGCCCTCGATCTTGTGCCCGAACGAGATGGCCAGCACGAGGATGAAGGGCACCACGCACAGGAACAGGATCAGCCCGGTCAGCGCCCAGGGCCAGACCGGTTTCTTCGGTGCCGGGGCGGTTGCCGGGGTATCCAGATCCAGCGCCGCCGTCATTGCGCCGCCATCGCCGGAATGTCGGCGGGAAAGACATGCAGGTGATCGGGCGGCAGGCGCACCGGGACGGTCTGGCCGACCGCGAAGACGGGGGCCTCTTCGCCCAGGGCGTATTCGACGATCATCGGACCCAGGGGCGTGTCGAGGTAAATGTCGCGCACCGGGCCCAGGTCACGGACAAAGGTCACCTTGGCCGGCAGCACGTTGTCCGGTTGCGCCGCATCCAGCGCCGCCATTTCGGGGCGGATCGCGATGCGCACGGCGCTGCCCGGCTGGAAATTCAGCGGGGCGGTCACGGTCAGGCTGACCTCGCCCAGCTGGATCCGGCCGGTCCCGGCGATGCCGTCGAAGAAATTCGCCCGTCCGATGAAATCGGCGACAAAGGCGTTGGCGGGGCGATGATAGATCTCTTGCGGAGACCCCGATTGTTCCACCCGCCCGTTCGACATCACGACGATGCGGTCGGCCATGGTCATGGCCTCGCGCTGGTCATGGGTGACGACGATGGTGGTGATGCCCAGCCGCTGCTGCAGCATCCGCAGTTCCACCTGCATTTCCTCGCGCAGCTTGGCGTCCAGCGCCGACATCGGTTCGTCCAGCAGGAAGACGTCCGGTTCCTGCGCCAAGGCGCGCGCTATGGCCACCCGCTGGCGCTGCCCGCCGGACAATTCGCCGATGCGGCGGTCCCCGAAGGCGCCCAGCTGGACCAGGTCCAGCAGCGTATCGGCCCTGGACCAGGCGTCGGTTCTGGACACCCCGGAAATGGTCAGCGAATAGGCCACGTTTTCGCGCACCGACAGGTGGGGGAACAGCGCGAAGTTCTGGAACACCATCCCGAACTTGCGCTTGTGCGCCGGCAGGGTGGTGATGTCGCGCCCCGACAGCAGGATCCGGCCAAAAGACGGATCCTCCAGCCCCGCGATCATCCGCAACAGCGTCGTCTTTCCGCAGCCCGACGGGCCCAGCAGCGCGGTCAACTCGCCTTCGGCAAAGGTCAGGTCCACCCGTTCGACAGCGCGCACGCTGCCGAACGCCTTGACGATATCCTTCAGGACAAGCCCGGCCATGGATCAGGCGCCGGCAAGCATCTTGTCCCAGGATTCCTTCATGAAGGTTTCCTTGTCCAGGTATGCCTCGTAGGCGATCTTGATCGACGGCGTGCCCGACACCATGGCGAATTCCTCGTCCGTGAGGTCGGTCGCCGATTGCGACACCAACGGCGCGGTGCCGATCTTGCGCGACATCAGCGCCTGGGTCGACGGCATCGAGGAGAAGTTGATGAACTCTGCCGCCTCGGCCGATTTTTCGGACAGCGACGACAGGCACCAGGATCCGTAATCCTGCGGGTTGCCTTCCTTGGGGAAAATCGGCTGGATCGGGAAACCGTCGGATTTCATCAGGTTGGCCACGTCCAGGTAATATTGCCCGCCGATGATGTCGCCGTTCTTCATCGACTGTTCCATCTGGCTTTCCGCCGACCACCACAGCGCGACGTTCGGCTTCAGTTCGGCGGCCTTTTCGATGATCGCCAGGATGCCTTCGTCGGTGTCGAAGGTGGAAACTCCGTCAAAGAAGGTGGCCGCGATGATGTCCATCAGGTTGGAATTGTAGTTCTTCGACAGGCCCAGCGACGCTTCGTAGATCGAGCTGTCCCAGAAATCGGCCCAGCTGGCCGGCGCGTCGACCTCGCCCGGATTGATGACCATGGCGGTGAACCATGACATGGCGCCGACGCCGATCGGGCCGGTGGCGTCCTCGAAGATGAAATAGCTGTCCATCGCGCCGGTCTCGGGCATGGCGGCCATGTCCAGGGGTTTCAGCAGGTCGCCGATGCGGCTGGCCTTGATCATCGTGGCGCGGCCGTACAGCGACAGGTCGGCGGGCGCGTTGCCGGCGGCCTGGGCCTGCTGCATGGTCACCAGCCAGTCGGTCGAATTGGGCTGGGTGACGCTTTCGACGGCGATGCCGGTGGCCTCGGTGAAGGCGGGATAGACGAACTCCTTGAAGGAATTCTCGAAATAGCCGCCGTAGGATCCGATCCTGAGGCTGCGGGCCTGGGCGATTAGCGGCGTGCCGATCACGCCCGAAGCGGCGGCGAGCCCGGCCGCGCTGGCGCCGGTTTTCAGAAGCGTGCGTCGGTTCATCGTTGTCATTGTCATCCCCGTCGATGGTTCGGCGTCGTTGATCGTGCCGATGGTTGTCCGCAATGGTGGCGTGGCCGGTCCCCTTCGCGTCAACGAAGGGCGATCTGATGCGCATCACTTGACGGATGGGGGCTGAATTTTTGAGCAGCACCCCGGGACGCTCCGCCATTTTGGTCGGTAAAAGGACAACTGGCGCGGGAAATCGCCAGCCATGGATGCGGGACATGCCGGACCGGCTGGGGGGCTGGCCGCCTTCAACACCGACTTCGCCGGCTGGATGGGGGCGTTCCTGCCCCTGGGCTATGATGCCCGCCGGGTGTGCAATGACGGTGCCGTAACGTCCTGACCACAGGCGGGGCCCGAAGGAAACCGGCGTCTTGCGACAGCGCCGGGCCATCCTATATCCTGCAGCGTATCCACCCTTCCAACGAAGGAATTGTAGATGTTGGAGCTTGTCCGGACCTGATCCGGATCTCGACTGACCGGGATCCGAGGTAACACCGCCGCCCGCGCACGTAGCGCCGGGGGAGCGGTTTGCATGCCAATTCCATTCCGGATCACTCCAATGAACATCTCCAAGAACGAACAGCGCGTGCTGCACGCGTTGGCGCAGGGTGGGCGCATCCTTTACGACCGTGGCCCCAATGGCCGGGTGATGGACGTCCAGTGCTACACGCGCGAAGGCTACGTGCTGGAAAACTGCACGCTCGACGTGTTCCGCAAGTTGCGTCGCAAGCGGTTCATTGAATCGCTGAACTCCAGCCCCTACCGGATCTCGGACCGGGGGCGCCGCAACGTGCGCGCCCAGCCCGACAACCGTTAGGTCCCGACAACCTTTGGGCCCGGCCCCTTCGGGGGCCGGGTCACATCAGTTGATGTACCGGCGCCAGTCGCCCAGGTGCGAGATATCGGTCGCGCCCTCGATGGCCTCGGCCTCGCACAGGAACCCCTGCACGGTGCTTCCGTCGGCCAACCGGATCGTCCCGATGCCCAGCGGCGCGGGGATGGTCTTCATGAACGAGCCAAAGGCGCCTTCGGGCATCCGCCAGACCTCAAGCGTGATCGCCGCGCCCTTGCCGTCGCCGACACGGACCAGCCCGGGCCGCGCCACGCCGGTGCCCGACAGCGCGTAAAAGGCGTAATCCGGCGCGGTCTTCGTCCTGGTCAGCATCTTCGCCCCGCGCCCCGTCAGCGTATGGTTCAGTGGCAGCCCCTCCATGTGCGCGCCGCAGACGGCGACATCGATCATGCCCTCCGGCGTGCCTGCGGGCAGCGTGGTGACGGGCCGGTCCCATCCCGTGGCGCCCAGCGTCCGCGTTCCGGCGGCCTCGATCACCGTGGCCAGGCCCGCGACCATGGCGTCCTGCCCGGCGGGCGCCAGGAAGGTCAGGCTGCCGGGGCGTCCGTCCGCGCGGGCGGGGGCGGGTACGGCGATGCCGCACATGTCCATCAGGTTCACGAAATTGGTGTAGGTGCCGAAGTTCGAATTGGGCGTCACCGGGTCGGCCTCAAGGTCGGCGACCGTGTAGAAGGTCGGGATCGTCGGCACGCACAGCGCATCGACCCCGTCCAGCGACGGTTCCGCCTGCCGGATCAGGTCCTTCAGCCGGTACATCCCCTTGAACGCATCCGCCGCCGACAGCTTTTCCGCCGCGCCGATGATCTGGCGGGTGACGGGGAACACGTCGTCGGGCCGCCCGGTCATCATGTCCTCGATCGCGGCATAGCGTTCGGCCACCCAGGCGCCGTAATACAGCATCTCGGCCACCGCGTAGAGCGGCGCGAAATCCACCTCCACGATCTCGCAGCCAAAACCCTTCATGACCTCAAGCGCGTCGTAAAACGCCTTTTCCTGGACCGTGTCGCCAAGGAACCGGATCGATCCGGGGCTGGGAATCCCGAGACGCGCCGGCAACGGCGCGGTGAGGTGGCCCGCCGGGATATCGCGTGAATAGCTGTCGCCGGCATCATACCCGGCAGCGGCGGCATAGGCGGTGAACGCATCTTCGACCGTCAGCGCAAAGAGCGAAATCGTGTCCAGTGTCCGGCAGGCCGGCACCATGCCCGACGCCGACAGCGTCCCCAGCGTCGGCTTCAGCCCGACGATATTGTTCAACGCCGCCGGCACCCGGCCTGACCCGGCGGTATCCGTGCCCAGCGAGAAACTGACGATCCCGTGCCCCACGGCCACCCCGGACCCGCCCGACGACCCGCCCGGCACGATCTCCGGATCGATCGAATTCAGCGGCGCGCCATAGGGCGTGCGCACGCCCACCAGCCCGGTCGCGAACTGGTCCAGGTTGGTCTTGCCGATCAGCAGCGCGCCCGCCTCGCGGAACCTGTCCACCACAAAGGCGTCCTTGTCGGCAACGTATTCGAACGCCGGGCAGGCCGCCGTCGTCGGCTTGCCCGCCACGTCGATATTGTCCTTCAGCGCATAGGGCACGCCCCACAGCGGCTTTCGCGGATCGTAGTCGCCAAGCGCTTCCGCCGCGGCCAGAACCTCGGCCTTGTCCAAGAGGCACAGGAAGATATGCGGATCGCCCACCGCCTCGATCCGGGCATAGACCTGTTCGATCACCTCCCGCGGAGACGTGCCAGACGCATAAGCCGCACGAAGCGAGGGCAGGGTGAGGGGCAGATCGGCCATGATCGCGGTCCTTCTTCTTGACGGGTCTTTTCCAGTTTGACCTATCCCCCAACCGAGCGTTTACACAAATGCTAAGTTTACACAAAAGTGGTGCACAAAATGCACCGCTGAACAGGATCCCCCATGCGACATCTCCAGGATTTCGACGTTGTCGAGGCCATCATCCGCGCCGGCTCCATCCGCAAGGCGGCCGAGGACATGAACATCACCGCCTCGGCGCTGAACCGCCGCATCAACCGCTTCGAAGAAGAACTGGGCTACGAGATCTTTGAACGCCTGCCCCGTGGCGTCCGCCTGAACCCGGCCGGAGAACTGGTGCTGCAGCATATCCGCACCCAGCGGTCGGATTTCGCCCGCCTGCAATCCCAGGTCGCGGACCTGTCGGGCGTGCGCCGGGGGCATGTGTCGATCGCCTGTTCGCAGGCATTGCTGCCCTATTTCCTGCCCGACCAGATCGCCCGCTATCGCGCGGCCCACCCCGGCGTGACCTTCAGCGTCAAGACCCGCGACCGGGTGGCTGCCGAACATGACCTGTCGACCTTTCAAAGCGATATCGCCCTGGTCTTCGAACCCCGCCACCTGGTGGATTTCGAGGTCGCCCTGCAGATCCGACAGCCGATCTATGTGCTCATGCGCGAAGACAACCCGCTGGCCCGCCGGCCAGACCTGCGGCTGCGCGACTGCCTGGATCAGAAATACGTCGCGCCCAGCGAACGCTATGGCGTGCGGGTGCTGCTGGATGCGGCGATCCGCAAGTCGGCCTATCGGCGGATCGAACCGGTGGTCGAAGCCGAAAGCTTCGACTTCATGCGCCATTACGTCCTTCAGGAAAACGCCATCGCCTTCCAGTTCCCCATCGGCATCGACATGACCGGGGCAAGGGGATACGTCGCCCGCCCCGTCTCGCCGCGCGACGTGGAACCGGGCAACCTGTTCCTCGGCCAGCTGCGCGGCCGCATCCTGCCGGTCGCCTCGGGCCGGTTCCTGCAACAGCTTGCGACCGCCCTGCAGGGCCACGAAATATAAGCGGTGCGAAAAATGCACCGCTGATGGAAAAAACTAGCATACGACAACACCGCAAATCGCTCTTACGCTCTGGCCTGTCACTCACACCGCCCCATGGCCCACCCCGGGGCGTGCCTTCACAGGAGCATCCGAACCTTGCCGAACAGACCTTCCCTGTCCCGCCGCCACTTCCTGGCCACCACGGCCGCGTTCGGAGGCGTTGCCGCCGCCGGATCCCTGACGCCCAGCCGCGCCCGCGCCGCCAACCTGACCGTCGGCTTCATCTATGTCGGGCCCAAGGACGACTATGGTTACAACCAGGCCCATGCCGAAGGCGCCGCCGCCGTCAAGGAAATGGCCGGCGTGACCGTCGTTGAAGAAGAAAACGTCCCCGAGACCAAGGATGTGCAGAACACCATGGAATCGATGATCAACTTCGACGGCGCCGGGCTGCTGTTCCCGACGTCCTTCGGCTATTTCGATCCTCATGTGCTGGAAGTCGCGCCGAAATACCCCGATGTCCGGTTCGAACACGCCGCGGGCCTTTGGACCGAAGGCATGCCCACCAATGTCGGGTCCTATTTCGGCTACATCGGCATGGGCCAGTACCTGAACGGCATCGTCGCCGGCCACATGACCAAGTCGAAGAAGATCGGCTTTGTCGCCGCCAAGCCGATCCCGCAGGTCCTGCTGAACATCAACTCGTTCCTGCTGGGCGCCCGCGCGGTCGATCCGGAGATCACCTGCCAGGTCATCTTTACCGGCGAATGGTCCCTGGCCGTGAAGGAAGCCGAGGCCACCAACGCGCTGTGCGACCAGGGCTGCGACGTGATCACCTGCCACGTGGACGGGCCGAAGGTGGTGATGGAAACCGCCGCCGGGCGCGGGTCCTACATCTGCGGCTACCACGCCAACCAGTCGCCGCTGGCGCCCGACATGTACCTGACCGGGGCCGAATGGAACTGGGCCGGGGTCTATCCCAAGATGGTGCAGACCATGCTGGACGGCGGCACGATCGACAACTTCATCCGTGGCGGGCTGGCCGACGGGTTCGTCAAGATGTCGCCCCTGGGCCCCGCCGTCACCGACGCGGCCCGCGAACAGTTCGACGCCACGCAGGCCGAGATCATGAAAGGCGGCTTTGCCGTCATCAAGGGCCCGCTGAAGGACAACAAGGGCAACGTGGTCGCCGCCGAGGGCGAGGCCTTCGTGGAAACCGACATCGCGCTCGAGAGCATGGATTATCTCGTCGAGGGCGTCATCGGCTCGACGAGCTGATCCGATGACCGACGTGACGACGGCATCCCCGAAACGGCCCCGGACACGGACCTCTGCGGTGCTGGCCCAATGGCTGCCCCGGCTCGAGGCCGTCGTCATCCCGCTGGCCGCGCTTGTCGCGGGGCTGGCGGTGTTCTCGGTCTTCCTGCTTGCCTTGGGCAAGTCGCCCGTGGACTTCTACGCATTGATCTACAAGGCCGGGTTCAGCTCGGCCTTTTCCTGGCAGAACACGCTTTCCCGTGTCTCGCCCCTGCTGTTCGCCGGTCTCTGCGTCGCCCTGCCTGCGCGGCTGGGCCTGGTGGTGATCGGCGGCGAAGGGGCGATCGCGCTCGGCGGCCTTGCCGCCGCCGTTGCGGGGCTGGCCTTCGCCTGGGCTCCCTCCTTCCTCGGCTTCATCGCCATGGGGGCTGCGGCGATGATCATCGGCGGCGCGTGGATCGGCGCCGTCGGCTGGCTCCGCATCCGGCGCGGGGTGAACGAAACCATCTCGTCGCTGCTGATGGCCTATATCGCCATCGCGCTGATGAACCACCTGGTCGAAGGTCTGTTCCGCGATCCTGCCTCATTGAACAAACCCTCTACCGCGCCCCTGCCCGAACACCTGCGCATCGGCGCCATGCCCATCGGCATCGACGTGCACTGGGGCTTCTTCTTCGGCATTCTCGCCTGTGTCCTGGCCTGGATCCTGACCGACCGCACCACCATCGGCTTCGCCGCCCGCGTCGCCGGCGACAACATCCGCGCCGCACAGGTGCAGGGCCTGCCGGTCGGGCCGCTGGTCCTGGGCTTCACCGCCTTGGGCGGGGCCGCCGCAGGTCTTGCCGGCTTCTTCGAGGTCGCCGCCATCCACGGGTCCGCCAATGCCTCGCTGGTGGTGGGCTACGGCTATACCGGCATCCTCGTGGCCTTCCTGGCGCGCCACAACCCGCTGGCCATCATCCCGGTCGCCACGCTGCTGGCGGGGTTCGAAGCGTCATCCGGCCTGATCCAGCGCCGCATGGACCTGCCGGACGCCACCATCTTGGTGATGGAGGGCATCGTCTTCGTCGTGATCCTGCTGTCGGAAACGCTGTACGGCCGGATCGCCATCTTCAAGGCATCTTTCTGGGCCCGTTTCGGGGGGGCTGACACATGACCGACATCGGCATCTGGGGCGTCCCGCTGGCCATCCTGGGCGGCGCCATCCGCGTCTCCACTCCGTTCCTCTTCGTGTCGATCGGCGAATGCCTGACCGAACGGTCCGGGCGCATCAACCTTGGTCTCGAAGGCACGCTGGTCTTCGGCGCCATGTCCGGCTACGCCATCGCGTTCCAGACCGGATCGCCCTGGGCCGGCGTTCTGGCGGCGGCCTTCGCAGGGGGCGTCTTCGGCCTGTTCCACGGCTGGATCTGCAAGTTCAAGGGCGTCAACGACGTGGCCATCGGCATCGCGCTGATGCTGCTGGGCATGGGGCTGGCGTTCTTTTTCGGCAAACCCTACATCCAGCCCGTCGCCCCCGACCTGCCCGCCATCCCGCTGGGCTGGTGGTCGACCATCCCGCAGGTGCAGGCGGCGCTTCAGGTCAACGTGCTGTTCATCCTGGGCGGCATCCTTGCCGTCGCCATGGCGTGGATGTTCCGATCCACGAAAATCGGCCTGACCATCCGCGTCGTGGGCGATTCAACCGACGCCGCCCGCGCCATCGGGTTGAACCCCAACACCGTCCGCCTTCTGTCCACCGCCGCCGGCGGCGCGCTGGCGGGGGTCGGGGGCGCGTACCTGTCGCTTTACTACCCCGGCAGCTGGAACGAAGGCATCTCGTCAGGGCAGGGCCTGATGGCCGTGGCGCTGGTGATCTTCGCCCGCTGGAACCCGATCTACTGCTTCTGGGCGGCGCTTCTGTTCGGCGGCGCGGGCGCGCTGGGGCCGGCGTTGCAATCGGTCGGCGTCACCTCGGGCTACTACCTCTTCTTCGCGGCGCCCTACGTGCTGACACTGGCCCTGCTGATCTTCACCTCCTCCCCCGACAAGGCCATGGACGGCGCCCCGGGCGAGCTGAGCCTCAACAAGTAAGGAGTTCCCCCATGAACGGACTTGGCGGGTTGAACAAATCCGAAAACGGCGTGGTCATCGGCCTCGTCCAGCTGAAACTGCCCACGGTGGTGACCAAGGCCGACCTGGCCGCGCAGACCGCGCGCATCGTCGACCTGGTCGGCAAGGCGCGGCGCAACATGGGCACGATGGACCTGGTGGTCTTTCCCGAATACGCGCTGCACGGCCTGTCCATGGACATCAACCCGGACATCATGTGTTCGATGGATGGGCCCGAGGTCGCGGCCTTCAGGCAGGCCTGTATCGACAACCGGATCTGGGGCTGCTTTTCCATCATGGAGATCAACCCCGGCGGCATGCCCTACAATTCCGGCCTGATCATCGACGACCAGGGCGAGATCCAGCTGTATTACCGCAAGATGCACCCCTGGGTCCCGGTCGAACCGTGGGAGCCGGGCGACCAGGGCATCCCGGTTTGCGACGGCCCGAACGGATCCAAGATCGCGCTGATCATCTGCCACGACGGCATGTTCCCCGAAATGGCCCGCGAATGCGCCTATAAAGGCGCCGAGATCATGATCCGCACCGCCGGCTATACCGCCCCGATCCGGGATTCGTGGCGCTTTACCAACCAATCCAACGCCTTCTGCAACCTGATGGCCACGGCCAACGTCTGCATGTGCGGATCCGACGGCACGTTCGATTCCATGGGCGAGGCCATGATCTGCAACTTCGACGGCTCGGTCATCGCCCATGGCACGACCGGCCGCGCGGACGAGATCATCACCGCCGAAATCCGCCCCGACCTGATCCGCGAGGCGCGCACCGGCTGGGGCGTGGAAAACAACCCCTACCAGTTCGGCCATCGCGGCTATGTCGCGGTCAAGGGCGGCGCGCAGGATTGCCCCTATACCTACATGACCGACCTGGCCGCCGGCCAATACCGCCTGCCGTGGGAGGACGAGGTCAAGGTGACCGACGGCACCGGCTTCGGGTTCCCGGAACCCACACGTCTTTACGGTGAGACCAGGAAGGACGCCGCCGAATGACCTATGTCGACGCCAACCCGTATCAATGGCCGTACAACGGCGATCTGCGGCCCGAAAACACGGCGCTGATCATCATCGACATGCAGACCGATTTCTGCGGCAAGGGCGGTTATGTGGACGCGATGGGCTATGACCTGTCGCTGACGCAGGCCCCGATCGCGCCGATCAAGTCGGTGCTCGAGGCGATGCGGAAAAAGGGCTATTACATCTTCCACACCCGCGAAGGCCATCGCCCCGATCTGTCTGACCTGCCGAAGAACAAGCGCTGGCGGTCGCAGCAGATCGGCGCGGGCATCGGCGATCCGGGCCCCTGCGGCAAGATCCTGGTGCGCGGCGAACCCGGCTGGGACATCATCGACGAACTGTATCCGGCGTCCGGAGAGATCATCATCGACAAGCCGGGCAAGGGATCGTTCTGCGCCACTGACCTGGAACTGATCCTGCGCCAGAAGGGCATCGAAAACCTGATCCTGACCGGCATCACGACGGACGTCTGCGTGTCGACCACCATGCGCGAAGCCAACGACCGCGGTTTCGAATGCCTGGTGCTGTCGGATTGCTGCGGCGCCACCGACCCCGGCAACCACGACGCGGCGCTGAAGATGGTGACCATGCAGGGCGGCGTCTTTGGCGCAGTGTCGGACAGCGCGAAACTCATCGAGGCTCTCGGCTGACATGCCCCGCGCCCGGTTGCACCTGATCCCGACCGCTTCTCCCGATGACACATCCGGGCTGCGTGCCCATATCGACGCCGGCACGATCGACCCAAAGGCGCTTGTCGCCATCCTTGGCAAGACCGAGGGCAACGGCTGCGTCAACGATTTCACCCGCGCGTTTTCCGTCCAGGCCCTGACGGCGGCCCTGGGCGATGACGCCGAAGGGGTCGCCATGGTCATGTCGGGCGGCACCGAAGGCGGCCTGTCCCCCCATATCCTGACCTTCGAGGTGCTGGACGACGGGGATAGCCCGCAACCAGGCCCCGAAACAGGGCCCGAAACAGGCCCCGAAACAGGTCCCGCCATGGCCATCGGGTCCGTCATCACCCGCGACCTTCGCCCCGAAGAAATCGGCACCGTCGCGCAGATCGAACTTGTCGCCGAAGGCGTGGCGCAGGCCATGGCAAAGGCCGGCATCACCGACCCGGGCGACGTGCATTTCGTCCAGATCAAATGCCCCCTGCTGACCGCCGCCCGCGTCGCCGACGCCGCCACGCGCGAGGAGGCCACCGTCACCACCGACACGCTGAAATCCATGGGGTTTTCGCGCGGTGCCTCGGCCCTTGGCGTGGCCGTCGCCCTGGGCGAGGCCACCCCGGATGACGCCGTGCCCGCCCTGCTGAGCGACCCGTCGGTCTATTCCGGCCGCGCCAGCACGTCGGCGGGGATCGAGCTGATGGGCCACGAGATCATCCTGCTGGGGATGAGCGCGGCGTGGTCCGGCCCGCTGGCGATCGACCATGCGGTCATGGCCGACCAGATCGACATCCGCGCGGTGCTCGACGCGATGGTGCGGCTGGATATCGGCCCCCACACGACGCTCAAGGCGCTGCTGGCCAAGGCCGAACCGGGCACCACCGGGCGGATCCGGGGCAACCGCCACATCATGCTGGATGACAGCGACATCGCCGCCACCCGCCACGCCCGCGCCTTTGTCGGCGGCGCGCTGGCCGGGATCACCGGGCGCACCGACATCTACGTTTCGGGCGGCGCCGAACACCAGGGGCCGGACGGCGGCGGCCCGGTGGCGATCATCGCGGAAAGGACCACCCAATGACAGACGCCCCAAGGGCCATCGAGGTCGAAGCCGTCGCCATGACCATGCGCTTCGGCGCGTTCACCGCGCTGGACAATGTCACGCTGAAGGTGCGCAAGGGCACGTTTCACGCGCTTCTGGGCGAAAACGGTGCGGGCAAGTCGACGCTGGTGAAATGCATGATGGGGTTCTACCACGCCACCGAAGGCAACGTTCTGGTCGATGGCCGCGACGCCCTGATCCGCGATCCCGTCGATGCCCAGAAACTGGGCCTGGGCATGGTCTACCAGCATTTCACCCTGGTCCCGTCGCTGACCGGGGCCGAAAACCTGGTGATCTCGCGCGCCGATGCGCCGGGGGTCATCCAGTGGCGCGCCGAACGCGCGCGGCTTGACGATTTCCTGGCCTCGATGCCCTTCAAGGTCCCGCTCGACCGCCCCGTTTCGCGCCTGTCGGCGGGCGAAAAGCAGAAGCTGGAGATCCTGAAACAGCTCTACCTCGGTTCCCGCTTCCTGATCCTCGATGAACCCACATCCGTCCTGACCCCGGCCGAGGCCGACGAGGTGCTGGGCCATGTGCGCGCGCTGTGCGAGGCGGGCCAGATCTCGGTCCTGATGATCACCCACAAGTTCCGCGAAGTGACCGCCTTTGCCGATGACGTGTCGGTCCTGCGGCGCGGGCAGTTGGCCGGGCATGGCGCGGTCAGCGACCTGTCCCACGACGACATGGCGCGCATGATGATGGGCGCCCAGCCCGAAACGGCGCAGGTCACGCGGTCCGACACCGCCGGCGCGCCGGTGCTGACGCTGAGCCACGCGACGGCATCCGACCGATCCGGCCTGAAATCCATCGACATCGACGCGCTGGAGGTGAAGGCGGGCGAGATCCTTGGTGTCGCCGGCGTGTCGGGCAACGGCCAGACCGAACTGATGGAGATGCTGACCGGCCAGCGCCGCCTGTCGGGCGGCGAGATCCGCATTCACGGGGCGCCCTACCACGCGACGCGCAAGGAACAGAAGGCGCTGAAGGTCCGCTATCTGCCCGAGGAACCGCTGCACAACGCCTGCGCCCCGCGCATGTCGGTGGCCGAAAACATCGCCTTCCGCATCTTCGACGAGGACGGCGGAAAGCCCCGGTTCTGGAAGAACGCCCGCCAGATCCTGTCCAATGCCGAGGCGCGGATCGCCGAGTTCAACGTCAAGACGACCTCGCCCCATTCGCCCATCGCCGCGCTGTCTGGCGGCAATGTCCAGCGCGCCGTGCTGTCGCGTGAACTGAGTGGCGATGTCGATCTGCTGATCGTCGCGAACCCCTGTTTCGGACTGGATTTCGCCGCCGTCGCCGCCATCCGCGACCGGATCGTGCAGGCGCGCAACCGGGGTGTCGCCGTTCTGCTGATCTCGGAAGACCTGGACGAGATCCTGGAACTGTCGGACCGCATCGTCGTGATGAGCGAAGGCCAGATCGCATTCGAGACAACGTCCCAAAACGCGGACACAGCCGAAATCGGGTCCTACATGGCGGGGCATGCGTGATGAAGACGATCCAGGCAGATCCCTTCGACTTCCCCTTCGATCCCGCCACCACGGGCCTTGTCGTCATCGACATGCAGCGCGATTTCTGCGAGCCGGGCGGCTTTGGGGAAACACTGGGCAACGATGTCTCACTTCTGAGACAGATCATCCCGACCACCGCCCGCCTGATCGCCGGATTCCGGATGGCCGGTCTGCCCGTGATCCACACGCGCGAATGCCACAAGCCGGACCTGTCGGACCTGCCGCCCAGCAAACGCGACCGGGGCAATCCCAGCCTGCGCATCGGCGATCCCGGGCCCATGGGGCGCATCCTGATCGCGGGCGAGGACGGCGCCGACATCATCCCCGAACTGTATCCGATCGAAGGCGAGACCGTCATCGACAAGCCCGGCAAGGGCGCGTTTCACGGCACGGTCTTCGGGGACGTCCTGAAGGAAAAGGGCCTGAAGCACCTGGTCTTCGCCGGGGTCACGACGGAGGTCTGCGTGCAGACCACCATGCGCGAGGCCAACGACCGGGGCTATGACTGCCTGTTGGCAACCGATGCGACCGAAAGCTATTTCCCCGCCTTCAAGCAGGCCGCCATCGCCATGATCACCGCGCAGGGCGGCATCGTCGGCTGGGCCGCGCCCACGGACGCAATCCTGAAGGCGCTCGATGCTTGAACCAAAGATCACCCGCGACCTTCTGGGCGGCGGCTGGAAGGACCTGGATTACGAGCCCTTCAAGCCCGGCATCGTGGCGCATTGGCTGCTGAGGGGCGAACCCGGCATCGCGATCCTGTGGTACGAACCGGGCGCCTGCGCGCCGCTGCACCTGCATGTGGACGTGGAAACCATCCTGGTGCTGGACGGCAGCCAGTCGGATGAATTCGGCACCTATGAAAAGGGGGATTTCGTCATCAACCCCAGGGGCAGCCAGCATGCGGTGCACAGCGAGCACGGCTGTGTCGTGCTTTTGACCTACACGAAACCCGTGCGTTTCCTGTGACGGGGCGGGGGGTGATGTCGTCCGGAAAAAAAATCGGCGCATTCGTTGAACCGATCCGCGCGCCGATACGACCCATGAGTGAACCGAGCGGGAAGAGTCATCCCCGCCGGGGATAGGACCAGGGAATAGTTCAGAAGATTTCATCGGCCGGAGTTCCGGCCGGGCCCCTGCAATTACGCAGCCGCAAGGCAGGGGGTCCGTGCCGGTCCGGCCTTTTTCTCTCCAAGGTCATCAGCCCTCTCGGGCTGCCTCGCGCCGTTTCGGGCACGACAGCGTGGGCGCGATTCTCGGGACGCGGCGGTGTCGCCCATGAAAAAAGGCGCCCCAAGGGACGCCTTTTTTCATTTGGTCGGAGTAGCAGGATTCGAACCTACGACCCCTGCCTCCCGAAGACAGTGCTCTACCAGGCTGAGCTATACTCCGACCGTGACGGACCCTGTATTGGGTCCGCAGGGGATTTGCAATAGCCTCACGCGGGTCTTTTCGCGGAACGTCGGATCAGGCCTTGCAGCATCTGGATCCGGGGCGCCGTGGGCATGCCGATGCGCGACTTGGTGTTGACCACCGGACGGTTTTCCGACGTGCCGCCGAAGTTTTCGCGCACGACGATGTACAGCCCCGACGAAATGATGATTCCCGCCCCGATCCAGGTCACCGTGTCCGGGACCTCGTCGAAGAAGATGCCGCCATAGATCGCGGCCCAGATCATCTGGGAATACTGCATCGGCGCCACGATGGCCGCGTCGCCGGACTTGTAGGCCTGGATCAGGCACAGCCCGCCGAAAAAGGCGAAACAGGCCATCACGCCCTGCAGGCCAAGGCCTTCGACCTTGATCGGTTCGTAGACGAAGGGCATGGCGATGGCCATGATGATGAAGTTCGCCATCATCGGGTACAGCAGCAGCACGGCGGACCGTTCTTCCTGCCCGATCTTGCGCACGATGATCGCCGCCAGCGCGCCGAAGAAGGCGCCGGTCAGCGCGGCCAGGTGGCCCAGTCCCAGATCGGCCCCGCCACCGGGGCGCAGCACGACGATGACGCCCAGAAGGCCGACGGCCACGGCGCCCCACCGGTGCGGCCCGACCGATTCCCCCAGTATGGGGATCGACAGGACGGTGATCAGCAGCGGCATGGTGAAGATGATGGCATAGACCTGCGCCATCGGCAGGGCCGAGAAGGCGAAGAACACGCAGATTCCCGAAATCACCGCCGACACGGTGCGCAGCGCGGTCCACCAGGGGTGGCGCGGGATCAGGTTGCCCTGGGTCTTGTCCCGCATCAGCATGAGCATCACCAGCGGGAAGCTGAAGAGAACGCCGAAGAAGATGATCTGGAACGTCGAATAGCTAAGTCCAAGGGTCTTCACGATCACATCGTGGGTCGAAAAGATTCCGTAGGCGGCCAGCGCGAAGGCAACGCCGCGAAGATTGTTCTTTGCGGTATCAGTCATGTGTATAAATTCCTGGCTGTTGACGACGACCAAATCGTCAACGCAGGAGAACGTCAAGCGGTCCAAACGGAAACTTGTCGGTGGTTGCCGGGGCTGCCCGGTGCTTCAGCGAAAGATCGCTTTGGCCCCGGGTTCGCGGCCTTCAACCCAACTCAGGCCTGGACAGGGTCCTTGCCGATCACGTTGTAGCACAGCGCCCCCAGCGCACCGCCCGCCAGCGGAGCCACCCAGAACAGCCACAGCTGCATGATCCACGGCCCCCCCGCCACCAGCGCCTGCGACGTGCTGCGCGCCGGGTTGACCGATGTATTGGTGATCGGAATGCTGATCAGGTGGATCAGTGTCAGCGCCAGCCCGATGGCGATCGGCGCGAACCCCGCCGGCGCGCGCGCATCGGTGGCGCCCAGGATGACGATCAGGAAGAAGGCGGTCAGCACCACCTCGGCCACCAGGCCCGCGCCCAGGCTGTACCCCCCCGGCGACAGCGGCCCGTACCCGTTCGCGGCAAACCCGTCGGCGCGCGTGAACCCGTCGACCCCGCTGGCGATGACATACAGCACCAGCGCCGCCAGGATCGCGCCCACCAGCTGCGCCACCCAGTAGGGCAGCAGCTCGGCCTTTTCATGGCGCCCGGCCACCACCAGCCCCAGCGTCACCGCCGGGTTGAAATGCCCGCCCGAAATATGCCCCACGGCAAAGGCCATGGTCAGCACCGTCAGCCCGAAGGCAAAGGCCACCCCGGCAAAGCCGATGCCCAGCCCCGGAAAGGCCGCCGCGAAGATCGCCGCGCCGCAACCGCCGAATACCAGCCAGAATGTGCCGAATGCCTCGGCCGCCAATTTCCTGTTCATGATCGTTAACCCCTGACCTCCCGGTCCCTGCACCGGGCCACCAGGGGAGGGTACCACAACCGAAACAAGAAAGCGCCCGAGAAGGGCGCTTTCGGTGACGTACAGCGGTTGTGTGCCGGGGATCAGAGCGACGCTTCGAGCGCCGCCAGGATCGCATCGCCCATGCCGGTGGTGGTCACCGGTTGAACGCCCTCTTCGCCCAGCAGGTCGGGGGTGCGCACGCCGTCGGCCAGCACCGTCTCGATCGCGGCTTCCAGCCGGTCGGCTTCCTCGCCCGCGTCGAAGGAATAGCGCAGCGCCATGGCAAAGCTGAGAACGCAGGCGATCGGGTTCGCCTTGCCCTGGCCCGCGATGTCGGGGGCGGACCCGTGCACGGGTTCGTACAGCGCCTTGGGCCGGCCATTGGCCATCGGCGCGCCCAGGCTTGCCGACGGCAGCATGCCAAGGCTGCCGGTCAGCATCGCGGCCAGGTCCGACAGCATGTCGCCGAACAGGTTGTCGGTCACGATCACGTCGAACTGCTTGGGCCAGCGGGTCAGCTGCATGGCGCCGGCATCGGCATACATGTGGCTCAGCTTCACCTCGGGGTAGTCCTTGGACACCTCGGTCACCACCTGGCGCCACAGCACGCCCGATTCCATGACGTTGGCCTTTTCCATCGAACACAGCTTCTTGTCGCGCCGCATCGCCAGCTCGAACGCCGACCGTGCCACCCGCTCGATCTCGGATTCGGTATACCGCTGGGTGTTGATGCCCACGCGTTCGTTGCCTTCCTCGATGATCCCGCGCGGCTCGCCGAAATAGATGCCCGACGTCAGTTCGCGCACGATCATGATGTCCAGGCCCGCGACGACCTCCTTCTTCAGCGACGAGAAATCGGCCAGCGCGTCAAAGCACTGCGCCGGGCGCAGGTTGGCGTACAGGTCCATTTCCTTGCGCAGGCGCAGCAGCCCCCGTTCGGGCTTCACCGAGAAGTCCAGCTCGTCGTACTTGGGCCCGCCCACGGCGCCCAGCAGGACGGCGTCGACCTCCTGGGCCCGGGCCATCGTGGCGTCGGTCAGCGGCGTGCCATGGGCGTCGTAGGCCGCGCCGCCCACCAGGTCCTCGCTCACGTCGAAGACCAGGCCGCGCTTGGTGCCGTACCAGTCGATGACGCGGCGGACCTCGGCCATGACTTCCGGGCCGATCCCGTCGCCGGGAAGGATAAGGATGGACGGATTGGACATGCGGGTACCCCCCTGAAAGATATCCCGTCTCAGCTACCGCCCCGCGCGGTGGACGTCAACGCGCAGCCCTGCATCTTGGCGGCAGCTCCCGCACCAGCAGGTCCCAGATCCGCCGGATCCGCGGGTTATGGCGCATCTTCTCGTGCGCCGTGATCCAGACGGGCAGGGGCGGGATGCCCAGGTCCATCGGCAGTTCCTCGACCAGCGGCTCGGCGCGGCCCACCGGCACCTGCGCGAACCCGATCCCGCAGCCCGCCCGGATCAGCGCCATGTAGGTCGCCTGGTTGTCGCAGCGCACCGCGAAATCCTCGCGCCGGGCGGGCATCCCCATGGCGCGCATCGTCTGCAGGATCAGCGGGTTGCGGTCGAACCCCACCAGGTCATGGGCCGCCAGGTCCTCGACCCGTTGCGGCCGCCCGGCCCGGTCCAGGTAATCCGTCGCGGCAAAGGCCCCGATCGCGATATCGGCCAGGTGCCGCGTCACCAGGTCCAGCTGGGTCGGCCGGTACATGCGCAGCGCGATGTCGGCCTCCCGGAAATGCAGGCTTTCGCTTTCGTCCGAAGGCGCCAGCTCGATCGCGATCTCCGGCGCCTCCCGCCGGATCCGGGCCAGCGCGCCGGGCAGCACGTAATGGGACAGGAACAGGCTTGCCGTCACCCGCACCGTTCCGGCGGTCTGCCCCGCCTGTTGCGCCGCCGCCATGCTCAGCGCATGCACGGCCGCCGCCATCGCCCTTGCATGGGGCAACAGCGCCGCGCCCGCCGCGCTCAGCCGCAGTCCCCGCGCATGGCGGTCGAACAGCTGCGTGCCCAGCGTGGCTTCCAGCGCCTGAACCTGCCGCCCCAGCGTCGGCTGGCTGCGCCCCAGCGCCTGCGCGGCGCCGGACAGCGACCCATGATCGGCCACCGACAGAAAGCTCTGCACCAGCGACCAGTCCTGCAAGGTAAGCCTGTCATCCATTCAACTGTGAATACCAGACCTGCGCATTCAGGCAATAACCCCAGCGCTCGCGAATGGCTACCTGAAGCACATCCCACCGCAGGAGCTCCGCCCATGTCCCGATCCATCCTCATCCTCGGCGCCCGTGGCCGCATGGGCCGCAACGCGGCGCAGGCCTTCGCGGCGGCCGGCTGGTCCGTCACCGCCTTCGACCGCGCCACCGGCGATCTCATGGCGCAGGCCCGGAGCCAGGACGTCATCCTCAACGCCTGGAACCCGATCTACAGCGACTGGCAGGCCCGGCTGCCCGGGGCCTCACCGCACAGGTGATCCAAGCCGCCCGCGCCTCGGGTGCGACGATCATGATCCCCGGCAACGTCTATGCCTTCGGGCCACGGACCCCGGCGCCCTGGTCGGCCACATCCCCGCAGTCCGCCACCAACCTCCTCGGCCGGTTGCGTCGGCAGATGGAATCCTCCTACCGCGCCTCCGGCCTGCCCACGATCATCCTGCGCGCGGGCGATTACATCGACACCGAAGCGTCCGGCACCTGGTTCGACCGGGTCATGACCCCAAAAATCGCGCAGGGCCGGTTCACCTGGCCCGGCAACCCGGCCATCCCCCATGCCTGGGCCTTCCTGCCGGATGTCGCCCGCGCCATGGTCGCGCTGGCCAATGCGCGCGCCACCCTGCCGACCTTCGCCGACATCCCCTTACCGGGCTACACGATGACAGGCCGGGACATGGCCCGCCACCTGTGCGCCATCACCGGCCGCAGCATCCGCACCAGGCCCTTCCCCTGGTGGGCCCTGCGCCTGTCGCAACCGGTCTGGCCGATGGCGACGCACCTGCTCGAAATGCGCTACCTCTGGGAAACGCCCCACTGGCTCGACGGAACCGACTTCCACCGCCTCTGCCCCGATTTCACCGAAACCGCCCCCGAAACCGCCCCCGAAGCCGCCCTGCGCCAGGCCATCCGCCTCGCCTGACCTGCTGCTTCTTTCTCTTCGAAAATACCCGGCCCTGTCCGCGCCAGATGCGCCCCGCTCAGGGCAGGTCCAGGTCCACCCACACCAGCCTGTGCCGGCTTGCCGTCTCGACAGTCATCCGCAGCGGATCGCCCAGGCCTGGCCAGACTACCCCGCTGCCCAGCACCTGCCAGTCCGTGGACGGCAGCACGTAATCGACCCGCAGCCGGCCAAAGCTCCATTCCACCGTGTCCTGCGCCGGCGGCCCCCGCTGCGCCTCGTCGTCCCGCTCCATTGCGCCCGCGCTCTCCGGCGCCGGATCCACCAGCCTCGGGTCGTCCAGCAGCTCGGCAATCGCATCCCGCCGCCCCTCGCTGTCGAACGGGTCCAGGTTGGCCCCGCCCGCCAGCACGACCCGCCCGGGCACCGGCCCAAAGGCGCCGTCCAGGTAATGCCGCCAGAACACCACCTCGTCATGGTTGCGCCGCCCGTTCCGGTCTTCCGGCCCGTCAAAGACCGGCGGCGTCGCCTTGAAGGTCAGCAAGGTCATGTCCGCCCCGCCGGGCAGCGTGATCGGCACCGCCCAGTGATTGGTGCTGGACAGCCGCTGCACCGCCTGGGCCAGCGCCGACGGAAAGGGCCGGCCCTCGGCCTCGGGCAGCCTCGCCCAGGGCAGGTCCCGCCACAGCAGGCCCGAGAAATCCCGCACTTCGTCCTCGACGATGGGATAGGCCGACAGCACCGCAAGCCCGCCCTGGCCGGTGTAATCGCCATACCCTTGCGCATCGCCGGGGCCGGTGATGCGCCCGTCGCCATCCAGGTCGATCCCTGTCGCCATCCCCGCGTTGGGCCGCGCCGAGAACAGGTAGGGATAGATCACGCCCGCCGCTTCCAGCCGCCGGGCCAGCGCCGCCAGGGCGCGGCCGTCATGATCCCAGTCAAAGCTCAGCAGCGCCAGAACGTCGGGACGTGCGGATGCGATCACGTCGACGACGGCGGCCACCTGCGCCTCGCCGCGTTCGATGTCGCGCAGCAGGATGCCCGGTCCGTCGCGCCGCAGTTCGCTGTCATAGACCGCCACCCGCAGGCTGTCGGCGCAAAGGGACCCGGGCACCAGAAGGACGGCAAGGACTGTCCAGCGGATCATGCGGTCTGCAGCGCCTTGGCCTGCTCGCAGGCGCGCCGTCGCTTGTTGGCGATCAGTTCGGCCACCCGGATCAACGCGATTCCCCGCAGGATCATCGACGCCGGCAGGAAGGCCCAGGCGCTCAGCAGCCAGATCAGCACGTTCGGCGCGCTCATCACCACCGGCCCCAGGACGACCGAGGCCAGCTTGACCATGGCCGGGATCACGAAGGGCAGCAGCGCGCCCAGCACGATGTTCACCCGCCCGTCCCGCTGCAGCCGCTGGATCACGTCGCCCCCGGTGGTCGGATCGAACAGCGGCAGGTTGATCCAGACGTTGAACACGCCGGCATTCGACGGCCATCCCGCCAGGTGCACGGACCCCAGGAACAGCGCGATCGTCACCAGCGAGATCAGGTACACCAGTCCCGCCGCGCCGCGCACCATCTCGATCACCGCCGGGCTTTCATCGGCCGGCAGCATCAGCACCGCCAGGTGGACCGGCGAATAGGGGAAATCCAGCGCGCCGCCGATCAACTCGCCCAGGCGATGGACGACGGCGGTCAGGCTGCTGGGCGCCAGGGTGTGGTTGAAGATCAGCGTCAGGAAGAACACCATGCAGAACAGCGCCGCGAACCGCAGCCGGTTCACCGGCGGCGCGTCGCGGAATTCGACCAGGCTGGGGAATTGCATCGTGTATTCGACCAGCGTCAGCAACCCGCCAAGCCCGGCCAGAAGCAACACGATATCGGTCGCCGCCGCCTCGCGGGGGGGCAGCAGCAATGCCGGTGTCGACACCAGCAAGGCGACCAGCAATGCGCGCACGATGGCGCCCGGAAGTCGTGCGACCAACTCAACATCCTCTCAAACCGGACCGGAGACGTGCGGCGCGACCCCGTTGTTCCAACTTGAAAACCGCCCAGTCGGAACCTCGTGGGACGGCCTGCCTCAATTTTGCCATGTTTCTGCGGGGCAAAGTCCCGCTGCTCAAGGCATGATGGCACAAGAGGTACGGTTTTCGGCCATTAGATGGGGAAACTGGTGCGCCTTTGCATCAAACTAGCGTGAAAATGCAACAAATTCGCAAGCAATCGCAACATGTTGCGATCATCAAAGCTGGGAGCACTAGGAATTTCAGGGCCCGTGGCCGACTGGGTAGCCGCCTGTGTAGTCGGCTGGGTGGTCGGGCTGGGCGGGCAGTCGGCGGTCAGTCGGCGGGGGCGGCGGGCGCCCCCTGCCGGGGTCAGGTCGGTTCAGGTCATCCGGACCCGGATGTCAGACCCAGGGACGCGACGTCGCGGCCTGCGCTTCGAACGCGTCGATCGAGGCGGATTTTTCCAGCGACAGGCCGATGTCGTCCAGCCCTTCCAGCAGGCAATGCTTGCGGAACGGATCCAGCTCAAAGCCAAAGACCTCGCCGTCGGACGTGGTCACGGTCTGGGCTTCCAGGTCCACGGTCATCCGCGCGTTGGACCCTTTTTCGGCGTCCTTCATCAGCACGTCCACCACGTCCTGGGGCAGGGCGATGGGCAGGATGCCGTTCTTGAAGCAGTTGTTGTAGAAGATGTCGGCGAAGCTGGGCGCGATCACGCAGCGGATGCCGAAATCCTTGATCGCCCAGGGCGCGTGTTCGCGCGACGATCCGCAGCCGAAATTGTCGCCCGCGACCAGGATCTCGGTCTGGCGATAGGCCGGCTGGTTCAGCACGAAATCGGGGTTTTCCGACCCGTCATCCTTGAACCGCATCTCGTCGAAAAGGTTCTTGCCCAGGCCCGAGCGCTGAATGGTCTTCAGGAACTGCTTCGGGATGATCATGTCGGTGTCGATATTGATCAGCGGCAGCGGCGCGGCCACGCCGGTGAGCGTTTCGAACTTGTCCATGTGGGCCTCCATCTCAGATGCGTCTCTAAACCACGCCGGGGGCCTGTAGGCAAGGGCCGCGACCGCTGCGGGGGGCTGTTACAAAGCCGTCAGACTTCGCCGCTAAGGTCGCGCGGATCGCGCGGTCGCGCGCGGAAAGTCACAGGAAGGAAACGGAAAGATGGCGACCTATGGCGCAACGCTGACCCACGGCCGTCGCGGCGGCGAGCGCATGTTCGAATTCGAAGGGCCCGAGGATCTGATGGACCATTCGCCGATGACGGTGATGCGGACGTTCATGGCCCATCTCGATGAAACCGCCGACCTGGGGCACATCGATTACCACGTCAACGCGGCGCTGAAGAACGACAAATACCAGGTCGTGACCGTGCTCGGAGAGCTGGTCTTTGGCAAGGGCGACCACCAGCCGTTCATGTGCATGATTTCCCCGGTCTGAATTGGCCTGGATTGGCCTGGATTGACCGGCGCCCGGGGGTGGCCCCCGGCGCCGGTCATCGGATCATGGCGTCAGATCACTTTGTCAGGTTCCTGCCGATGGTGCGGATGAAGAACGCGACCACGACCAGGCCGAAGCCGTTGAACAGCAGTTCGATGCCCAGAAGGATGCCCAGAAGCTGCGGCGCGGCGGCGGCGAAATTGGCCAGGATGTAAGCCGCCAGCAGAACCGAAACGGCGCCCGAGATCAGCATCGGCCAGAAGAACCGCGTTTCCTTCATGCGCCAGGCGAACATGATTCGCACCACGCCGGAAGCGGCCAGCAGAATCAGCACCAGAAGCGCGAGAGAGATCGTCCCTTCCAGCGGATTGGTGATGAACGACAACCCCAGGATGACCATCAGCGCGCCCAGCACGAAGGCAAAGATCTTGTGGCCGGTGCCTTCGACCGAGAAGCCCGCGACCACCTGGAAGCCGCCCGCGACCAGGAACAGCACGCCCGTGATCGTCGTCAGCGCCAGCGAGGCGGCGACCGCATTGCCCAGCACAATGACCCCGAACACCACCGACAGGATGCCGAGGATCAACCATTTAACCCATTCTTTCATCAGGATTTCCCTTCCACCATATGTACCCTGACGCAGCTATAGCACAGCGTCTGGGTTACGCGACGACAAATCCCACGCCACCGCGTTCCTCAAAGGTGCGCCTGCGGATGGAGGGCGCTGCGCCGCCGCATCCGGGCCAGCGTCACCAGGACCACGACGGCAGCGCCGTAGATCGCCGCGATCGCCAGGTACAGCGCCCGTTCGCCGCCGTGGTCCAGCACGGCCAGCAGCAGCGGCGTGCCCGCCAGGTTGCCGATATTGCCGGTCTGCGCCATCAGCCCATAGCTCAGCGCCTGCGCGTCCCCTGTCCGGTTCAGTTCGGGCACCGCGGCAAAGCCCGCGCCCTGCACCAGCCCCATGGTCGTGAACAGCACCAGGCACATCGCCGCCAGCGACACCTGGCCAAACACCAGCACGGCGACCATCGAACAGGCAAAGCCGCCGATCACGATGGCGCTTGCCCCGATCCCCCGCATCAGCAGCGGCACGCCGATCAGCGCCATGCCCGTGCTCAGCAGCGGCATCGCCGCCGTCACCGGCGCGCGCACGCCATCGGGCAGCCGTTCGGGCAGGATCGCCATGACCGCCACGAAGATCACCGTGTAAAACAGCCACGACGCCCCCGGCGCCGCGATGAAAGGCGACCGGCAGGCCGCCACCAGCCGCCCCGGGATCGCCCGGATCGCGGCCAGCCCGTCTGTCTCCTCGGGCTCCTCGGGCCCGCCGGCCCCGCGCAGGGTGACCGCCGCCACGACGCCCACGCCCAGCATCACCGCCCCGTGCACGGCAAACAACGCGCCCACGCCCGCCCGGCCCAGGCGACCAGCGCAAAGGCCACCCCGAAAAAGGTCGACCACAGCGCCATCGACGCCCCCCGCCAGCGCTCCGGCGTGATCCTTGCGATCAGCGTCGGCGCCGCGACCACGATGGCCAGGTGCGCCAGCCCTTCGATCACCCGGCTGGCCAGCATCACCGAAAATCCCGGTATCCCCGATTGCAGCAGCGATATCACCCCGCCCGCCAGCAACCCGCCGACCAGCATCCGGACCGGCCCGGTCACCCCCACCAGCGCCCCGGCAAAGGCGCCGAACAACGCGCCCAGCAGGCTGATCACCGACAACAGCCAGCCGACATTGCCCCCGGCGCCCGGATACAGCGCGCGGAACTCGGCAAAGGGCACGGCGATCTTGGCGAACTGACCGGCGGCGCACAGGCCGGCGATCCACAGCAGCAGGACAAGGAACGGAATGCGGGGTGCGGTCATCATGCGCCCGCCGTACCGAAACGCGCGCGCGCAGGCCAAGCATAAATCATGCGCGGATCACGACGATCACCCCGCTGTCCCGCCTAACCCGGCGCACGCGCTCCGCTTACCAGCCGCACCGGCTTGCCGTCCGCCAGGTACATCCGTTCCCAGACGATCAGCCCCTCGCGGATGCGGATCTCGGCATGGCGCGCCGCGGAGGTGACGAAATGCCGGGGCGCGGGCAGGTGGGTCTCCCACCAGCCGGCGGGGTCCAGGTCGGCTTCGGCCTGGCGGATCTCGTCGGTTGCGAACCGCCACAGGGGTTCGCCCAGCATCTGGCTCTGGCTCACCTGCCATTCCTCGGCCCGGCCCCGCGAATAGGCCAGGCAGCGGTGGCTGGCGTCGTCCACCAGGTGCAGGCAATCGGCCGAATGTTCCACCAGCCGCCGCAACGCCGCATCCGCGCCGGTCGCTCCGCCGACCATGCGCAGCACTTCGCGCTGCATCCGGGCCGACGGCAGGATCCGCCCGGCCTCCCACCGCGATACGGTGGTCTGGTCCACTCCGGCCATGTCGGCCAGCGCCGCCTGCTTGATCCCGTGCGCCCGGCGCAGCCGCTTCAGGCGGGGGCCGAAATCGGGCAGGGGGGCCAAGGTCTGCATGGTGTTCACCGGGACAGGAAATGCTGCGGCCATGGAACGACCGGCGACGCGGTTTGTCAATCGCGGCCGCCCCGCATAGGCTGTCCGGGTCCGACCCGAGGATCCAGAATGCGCGCACCCCCGTTCCTGAATACGTTCCTGAACCCGTTCCTGGCCTCCCTCATGGCCCTGCTGTCCCCGGATCCGACCCGGGCCGAAGCCGTCCGGATCCCCGGCCCCACCGGCCCGCTGGAAGCCGAAGCCATCGCGGTGGACAACGCCACCCACGTGGTGGTCATCATCCCCGGATCGGGCCCCACCGACCGCGACGGCAACAACCCCATGGGCCTGGCGACCGATACCTACCGGATGATCGCCGCGGGGCTGGCCGCGCAGGGCATCGCCTCGTTGCGCATCGACAAGCGGGGCTACGCCGGCAGCGCCCGCGCGGTGGCCGACCCCGGTGATATCGATGTGGCAGGCTATGTCGACGACGCCCGCGCCTGGGTCACCCGGGCGCGCGACATGGCGCCCTGCGTCTGGCTGGCCGGTCATTCCGAAGGCGGGCTGATCGCCCTGCTTGCCGCGGCCGAGCCGCCCGAAGGGCTGTGCGGCCTGATCCTGATGGCCGCGCCCGGGCGGCCGATCGGGCGTCTGCTGATCGAACAGATGGGCGCGAACCCCGCCACGTCGGCCTTGCTGCCCCAGGTCGAATCCATCGTCGCCGATCTCGAAGCCGGGCGGACCCGTGATCCGATGACCCTGCCGCCGGCGCTTCAGCCGATGTTCCAGCCGGGGTTGCAGCGCTACATGAAGGGGCTGTTCAAATGGGATCCCGCGCAGGTCGCCGGCGATTGGTCCGGCCCCGCGCTGATCCTGCAGGGCGACGCCGACCTGCAGGTCCGCCCGCGTGACGCCGACCTGCTGGCCGCTGCCATGCCCCAGGCGACCCGCATCGACCTGCCGGGCGCGACCCATATGCTGAAAGCCGACGTGCCCGGCCAGCCGCTGGCCGGCTACACGGACCGGTCGCTGCCCCTGGACCCCGCGCTTGTGCCCGCGATTGCCGGTTTCCTGGCCCAATTCGATCCCCCCGGCTGACGGCCGGGGCGAACATGGCGCAAAAAACACAAACCCGGCGCCACGGGGGTCTGCGGCGCCGGGTTCATTCTCCTGACGAAAGGTAAGTCACCCGTCGGAAGGATCTGAATTCACAATGTGGTCCGCCCGCCCCGCCCATGGGGCCGGGGCAGCGAAGGGGTCCGCTCAGGCGGCGCTGCGCGATGCCCGCTTGGAGGCGTAAAGCGTCGCGTCCACGCGGCGGTACATCTCGTCGTAGGTCTCGCCCGGTTCGCGCAGGCCGGTGCCGATCGATGCGCCGGCGGCGGGGCCGTCCCAGTCCTGGCCGGTAACCAGGCGGCAGGCCCGGGCCAGGCGCAGGTGCAGGCCGGCCAGTTCGGCGGCGCTGGTGTCGCGGGTGGTCAGGACGGCGAATTCGTCACCGCCCAGGCGGATGGCGACTTCGCCGGGCAGCAGGGCGGCGCGGATGCGGCGGCCCATCTCGACCAGGCAGGTGTCGGCGACGGGGTGGCCGTGGCGGCTGTTCAGACCGTGCAGGTCATCGACATCCACCAGCGCCAGCGCGACGGGTGCGCCTGCGGTCAGGGTGCGGGCCAGGGCGGCGCGGTTGCCCAGGCCGGTCATCGGGTCGGTCTCGGCGGCCTTGCGCAGGGTGGCGTTCTCGGCCTCCAGCTGGGCGATGCGGGCAAGCAGGTCTGCTTCGATCGATGGCTTGGTCATGGCGTCGCTCCCCGGCACGTTGGCCACGAAAGAGGTGAGGTCGATGTTCGTGTTGTTTTCGGTGCAAGCGCTGAACATTTCGGGACCTCGTAACCTTGTCGGTGTGACTGGTAGTGAAATAACAGTTAACGACAGGTCAGGCAGGTGTGCATTGAGTGAGCAGGTACTCCCACGATGGAGAGGGTACCTATCCCTTCGGATAGGGGGGTCTCTGCATTTGGCTCTGCCGGCTTGACCCGTTTGGTGCCGTTTCGGCCCCTTGGGGACCCAAAAGTTTCCCATGCCGTCAGCATGTTATGCCCCGAGCCCCCTCTCCGACCCGATGATTCCGATCCGAACAGCTGCAAGAGGGGGGATAGGGGCGGAATTAACCAATATACCCCCTATCCCCGTGGCGCGGGGTGGTCCCGGTGGTGGCCCGCCGCGGCCCCGCGGGGGCGCAAAAAGGCCGGGTCGGGGGACGAACGTTAACGGATGCGCCCGGCCGTGCCCCGTCAGGCGGTCGCGTCTGGGATATCCTCAGCGGCCTGCCACGACACGATCCAGTCGCGAAAGGCGCGCACCTCGGGCCGGGCCAGCGCGTCATCGCGCACGATCATGTAATAGGCCTCGCGGATGGGCAGCCGGTAGGGGAACGGGCTGACCAGCAGGCCCTGCGCCAGGTAATCCCGGGCAAAGCTTTCGTGGATGATCGCCGCCCCCGGTCCGCCCACCATCATCTGCAGCGCCAGCATCGAACTGTCGGCCCGCGCCACCCGCCCCGGCATCGGCAGATCCAGCGAAAAATGCTCGGCCAGCCGTTCCCATTCCATCTCGGACCCCAGGATCAGCACGACACCCGCCTGCACCATCGCGCCCAGGTCCGGTTCCGGTCCGAAGGACCGGGCGTGATCGGGGTTGCACAGCACGATGCCGGTCTCGTGCGACAGCGGCCAGATATGCGGATCGTCCCAGCCGCCGGTGCCATAGCGGATGTCGATGTCGATACGCGGGTCGTCCAGCCGGTCGGACCACACCGCCGTGGTCATCTGCAGTTCGATATCCGGGTACATCGCCGAAAACGCGGCCAGCTTCGGCCCCAGCACCAGCGGCCCGTACGAGATCGACGTGCGCACATGCAGCCGCCGCTTGCGCCGCACGGTGAACAGGCCCGACGTCGCGTCCTCCATGTCGGCAAAGGCCTTGCGGATCGGCAGCGCATAGGCCTGGCCCATGTCGCTCAGCATGACGCCACGCGGCAGCCGCTTGAACAGGTTCACCCCCAGGTGCTGTTCCAGCAGGCGGATATGCTGGCTGACGGCGGCGGGCGTCAGGCCCAGCTCCTCGGCGGCGCTGGAAAAACTGCTGTGCCGGGCCGCCGCCTCGAAGGCGCGCAGCCAGGTGACATGGGGCAGCTTGCTCATCCTGTTATTCGTCGGGCTGTTATTCGTCGGGCGGTTGCTCATCCGGGGGCTCCGTTCAACGCTGACACCCGTTCTGCCCGATCCGACGCATTACGGGAATAGGGTCAACACCCGATCAGCCTAAATGAAGATGGGGTCATAGCGTAAAGAACCGTTGCTTGTGCGATCCCGCCCGCCGGGGGCAGACAGGATCTGCGACATCGGCGTTGGCTGGGGCCATGGAAGACTACGATTACATCGTCATCGGGGCCGGATCGGCGGGCTGCGTGATGGCCGAACGGCTGGGCGCGGACCCGCGCAGGCGGGTTCTGGTGCTGGAAGCCGGCGGATCGGACATGCGGTTCTGGATCAAGGTGCCGCTGGGCTATGCCTTCACCTCGACCGACGCGCGGCTCAACTGGGATATCCGGACCGCCCCGGACGAAGGCCTGAACGGGCGCAGCCAGGTCTGGCCGCGCGGCCGCGTGGTGGGCGGCTGTTCGTCGATCAACGCCATGGCCTACATGCGCGGCCTGCCCGGGGATTTCGACGACTGGGGCCGCGCCGGCGCGCAGGGCTGGACCTGGGACGCCGTCCGCGCCACCTACGACGCCATCGAAACCCACGAGGACCGCGATGACCGGGGCCGCGCCCACCGGCGCGGGACCGGGCCGGTCTGGGTCAGCGACCTGCGTCGCGACATGCACCCGTTCAGCCGCCAGTTCCTGGCCGCCGCCGAACAATCGGGCTGGCCGGTGCTGGACGACCTGAACGCCGGGCGGGGCGAGGGGCTGGGATATTACCGCAGTTCGGTCCGCCACGGCCGGCGCTGGTCGGCGGCCGATGCCTTCCTGCGGCCCGCGCTGGCGCGCGGCAACGTCCACCTGGCGACCCACGCCATGGTCCAGCGCATCGTCATCGAAGACGGCGAGGCGCGCGGCGTCGCCTATGACCACGCCGGCCAGACCCGCATCGCCCGCGCCCGGCGCGGCGTGATCCTGTCGGCGGGGTCGGTCAATTCCCCCCAGATCCTGCAGCTCTCGGGCATCGGTCCCGGCGCGCTTTTGCAATCTCTGGGCATCCCCGTGCACAACGACCTGCCCCAGGTCGGGCAGGGGCTGCAGGACCACCTGACCATCACCTACAGCTTCGCCGCCCATCCGCGCACGCTGAACAACACGCTGGGCGTCACGCTCTGGCGGCTGACATCGGGCATGCAATACCTCGCCACCCGGCGCGGGCCGCTGTCGGTCCCGGTGAACCAGGTCGGCGGCTACCTCGCCTCGACCCCCGGCGGCCCGCCCGACACCCAGATCTTCTGCAACCCCATCGTCTACACGCCCCGTCCCACCGGCGCCCCGCAGGTCGGCCGCGCCCCCGGCTACATCCTGTCGGCCCAGCCCTGCCGCCCCACCAGCCGGGGCGAAATCCGGATCCGGTCCCCCCGGCCCTCAGACCGGCCCGATATCCTGCCCCATTCGCTGTCCACCGACCACGACCGCGCCGCCGCCATCCGTGCCGGACGGCTGCTGCAACGCCTGGCCCGCAGCGCCGCGCTGACCTCCGCCCGGCGCGAGGCTTTGGGTCCCGATGTCATGACAATGGACGACAACGCCCTGCTGGAGGATTTTCGCGACCGGTCGACCACGGTCTATCACCCGTCCTGCACCTGCCGGATGGGCGACAGCCCGGTCAATTCGGTGGTCGATGCCCGGCTGCGCGTGCACGGGCTGGGCCGTCTGCGGGTGGTCGATGCCTCGGCTTTCCCGAACATCACCTCGGGCAACACCAACGCGCCGACCATGATGCTGGCCGCCCGCGCGGCCCAGATGATCATCGAGGATGACAGGCGGTAAGGATCAGACCCCGGACATGAGCACGTCCACGGCCCGGGCGATACTGTCCCCCTGGTCCGCCACCGTGTCCACGCGGCGCAGGGCCGATCGTCGGACGGCCCCGATCAGCCGGGTCGCCAGCAAGTAGTCCTGTGTATCGTGCCGGATCACGGGGTTCAGCTGTGCGACGGCCGGATAGCCCTGCAGCAACGGAATAACGACCACGGCCGGGTCGGGCGGCAGCAGGTCGCTTTCCACCACCACCATCAGGTGACTGCCGTGGGCCGCGATGTCGAACCGCTTCAGCTCTTCCACGTCTCGCCCGCCGGACCGGCCAGGATGTCAGCCAGCGGATGACCGTTTTCTTCGTGCCAGGCAGCCTGGGCGGCGAAAGCTTCGGCATTGTCCTCGACCCAGCGTCGTTGCCGCGCCTCGGCCACCGCCCGGCGCAGCGCCTCGTCCGCCACTGCCGACACGTTCACCCCCAGCGCGCGCGCATCATCCAATGCGCCCGCATCCAAGGTCAAAGACGTCTTGCGTTTGGGCGCGGTCGTCATGGCGGTATCCTCTGGTGCAAGATCCTCTGGTGCAAGAATACCGTCAATATATACCGAAACAGGGTCTGGATCAACCGACCCTACCGTTACGCGGTCTGCAGAACCTCTTGCGCGACCAGCCCGTCGAACCCGTTACGCACCAGCACCCGGTAAGTCGAATGCAAGGCCCCCCGGTCGGTGTAGCAGCCGCGCAGGTGACGCATGCCGCTGTCGGCCACGTAACCTTCGCGGCCATGCACGATGCGGTGGTTGTCGAACACCACGCAATTGCCCGCCTCGGACCGGAACCGGATGCGGAACCGGTCTTCCTGCATCATGCGGATGAATTTGACGAAGGCCGGGTAATAGGTGTCCAGCAATTCCTGCGGCAGGTCGATCGTGTCCTGCAGGTGCTGCGATATCGTCACCCCCGTCACGTTGCCCCGCGCGTCCGTTTCGATCACCCGCTGGTGGGCGCGGTAATCCAGGTGGGTGTGCCGGTAGAAGAACGGGATCTCGTAATGGGCCAGCAGGGCAAAGGCGTCCGGGTCCTCGACCCGCAGCGCCTCGGCCACGGCGGCGCCGTCCAGGAACAGCGACATGCCCCCGTCCACGGTATTCTCAAGGCAATGCAGGAACTGCACGCCCGGCGCGGCCTCTTCTCCGGGCAGGTCGGTGTGCATCTCCAGCGGGCCGGCGGTAAAGGCCAGGTTCGTCGGCTCGATCTCGACGCGCACGTCGAAATCCAGGCCCTCGCCCGACGGCGTGATCATCCCGATGGCGCCCACCAGCCGGCCCATCGCCCCGTGGTCCTTGTCCATGCCGGTCACGATGGCGATGCCGTCCTCGATCAGCGCCCGGCAGAACCGCGCGCGCGCGGCATCGTCATGCAGCACGTCGTCCTGCCCGATCCGCAGGATCCGCGGCTGGAAATCCCCGTACCACAGCTTGCGGGGCAGGGCGGCCGGGTCGTGCGGATGGCCCAGTTCGACCATGTCGCGCAACAGGCGCATCGGCACCCGGCTGACGAACCCCTCGTCCCGCCAGTGGATCCGCAGCGCGTCATCCTCGACCCAGGCGCTTTCCGCGAACGGAGGCTGCGCCAGGACCGAGCTGTCGAACACCCGTTCCTTCGTCTGCGGGTCGATACAGCTCTCGCAGGCGTCCCGCAGCCAGTAATAGTTGAAATACGCGTCCGTCTCGCCGATGGCGATCCGCAGGCCGCGGTCCTGAAGTGTGATGCACGTGTCCGTCATCGTGGGCCTCATCAAGGGTCGTAGGGCAGGGTCTTCGTGAGTGGTGCTTGTCCGGTCGTCAGGTGGCGTAATCGGGTGTTTCCGCATCCAGGATGCGGCGGATCTGGGTCAGGTGCGCCCTGGCCTGTCCCGGGTAATCGTCCAGTTCCCGCGCGGTCTTTTCGGCGATCTCGTCCGACAGCACCCTGAGCGGCATCCCCGTCTGCAGCGCCCGGATATACGTCTCGGCCGCGCGTTCGAAGTAATACAGCCGGTTGAACGCATCCGCGACGTCCGACCCGATGATCAGCACGCCGTGGTTGCCCATGATCATCACCTTGACCTTGGGATCGCTCAGCATCCCGGCACAGCGCATGCCCTCCTCCTCGAACGCCAGCCCGCCGAATTCCTCGTCGATGACATAACGGTTGTAGAAGGTCGCCGTGTTCTGATCGATCGGCGGCAG
Organism: Marinibacterium anthonyi; assembly: GCA_003217735.2. GTDB lineage: Bacteria > Pseudomonadota > Alphaproteobacteria > Rhodobacterales > Rhodobacteraceae > Marinibacterium > Marinibacterium anthonyi. The sequence goes on from CP031585.1 coordinate 449,346, forward strand.
CCGGCTGTCGGCCAGCGACGCCAGCACGGTGGCAAAGATCGAATGCACATGCATGACGCATCGCGCATGCGGGCACAGCCGGTGCACCGACCCGTGCAAGCCCCAGGCCGTCGGATCGGGCGCATCGGGCTGGTCCAGCGTCGTGGGATCGTTGGCGTCGATCAGCAACAGGTCCGATGCCTTGATGGTGGAAAAATGCACCTGGTTCGGGTTCATCAGGAACCGCGTGCCATCCTCGTTCACCGACAGGCTGAAGTGGTTCGCCACCGCCTCGTGCATGTTCAGCTTCGCCGTCCACCGGAACGCCGCCGCCAGGTCCTGCCGTTCGACCCAATGATCCAGGTTGACCAGTCGGTTCATCGCCCTCACTCCGCCGCCTGCGCCATGGCGCGCCCCATCGGCACCACCTCGTATCCCTGTTCCTCGGGCTCATCGTCCGTCATTTCCGGCGGAAACCCGGGCGCCAGGATCGACAGCCCCGTCGCATCCTCAAGCCGGCGGATGATGTTGGGCGAAAGCTCCCTCGGCCCGTACCTGGCGATCCCGTCGTCAAAGATATCGACCATCAGCGGGCTGATCTCCAACGGCACGCCGGCGGCATCCGCGATCTTCTGGAACAGCCCGATATCCTTCTTCACCAGGTCCATCGTGAACGAGATGTCGCGCGACCCGTTCAGGATCACCTGCCCCTCGGTCTCGGCCACGAACGACGTGCCCGACGACATCCGGATCGCCTCGAACGTGGTGTTCAGGTCCAGCCCCGCCGCCTTCATCGTCACCATCGCCTCGCAGACCGTCAGCAGGTTCGCCGTCGCCAGGTAATTGGTCATCACCTTCAGGACCGATGCCGTCCCGATCCCGCCCGTATGCAGCACCCGCCGCCCCAGCGTCGTCAGCAGCGGCAGGACGCGTTCGAACGTCGCCCGGTCACACCCCGCGAAGATCGAGATATTGCCGGTATCCGCCCGGTGGCACCCGCCCGACACCGGGCATTCCACCACCGATCCGCCCGCCGCCTCGACCTGCGCCGCCAGCGCCTTCATCACCGCTTCGTCGGTGGTCGACATCTCCATCCAGGTCTTGCCCGGACCCACCTCCGGCAGCATCGCCTCGACCGTCGCCGCGCAGGCGGCGGGCGACGGCAGGCAGGTCACCACCACGTCATTGTCGCGCATCACCTCGCCCGCCGACGCCGCGGGCCGCGCGCCCTTTGCCACGAACCCCTCCATCAGCGACGCATCCAGGTCAAAGACCGCCAGGTCATGCCCATTGCGCAGCAGGCTCCCCGCCAGCTTCGATCCGACATTCCCCAGACCGACAAATCCGACCTTCATCGCGCGTCCTTCCGCGTTGTTTCCCGCGTTCTATCGGGGTGTTTCGCCCCTCAGCGTGCCGACGCCGCTGACAAAAGTGAAACGAGGGATAACGGGCCTGAGGGGTCGTTTTCGTTGAAGCCGGGGCCACGCCGCAAGCCGACGGTGCGCCTCTTCCTATGGGCGGTCCTTTTCACCCGCCACCCGGGAAAGTTCATTGCAATTCAATCGGCCTCGGCCGAGGCTTCCGCCTTTGGGTCCGTCCGGGCCCGGAAAGCCAATTGCCTGTTGATCAATACGGAAGGTACCCGGATCATGACATTTGACACCCAAAGCTTTGCCCCCGCCATGCGCCTTGGCGCCGGCGCGATCGCCCTGGTCCTGGTTGCCGCCTGCGATGACCTCGGCACGATGGACATGTCCTCCGCCTCCGGCACCGCGTCGCCCACCCCGGTCAGTGCAACCGCCCAACAGCCCGATTCCATCGTCGGCAAGTGGGAGATGTTCCCGGCCATCGGCCCGTCCACCAAGGGCTGCTCGATCGAATTCATGTCCAGCGCGTTAAGCGCGACCAAGGGCCGGGTCAGCCCGTTTGCCTGCCATACGGTCGAAGGCCTGGGCGGGGTGAACGGCATCGCCCGGATCAACGGCTGGGAACGCAAGGGCCGCACGATCATCCTGTCCGGCATCGCCGATTCCAACATCGGCACGATCGACCTGCCGGTCAATTCCTTCACGGACCGCATCTCCGGCGTCACCCGCGACGACATCCGTTTCACGATGGTCCGCAAGTAAGCACCGGGCCGGGGGCCAACCGGCCCCCGATCCGCTCCTCCCCGCGCGGTGCCAGGGCTGTGCGTGGGCGGCTCCCCGGCGGGCACCCCGTCGCCCGTGATGGCAAAGGGCCGTGCCATCGGCACAGACCCGTGCGATACCTTCCGCAGGAGGTCTCCCATGCCCAACCGCATCGCGCTCTTTTCCCTGCTGGTCCCGGATTACGACAAGGCGCTGGCCTTCTTCCTGCGCATCGGCTTCGAATGTCGCGAAGACACTGACCTGGGCAATGGCAAGCGCTGGGTCCGGATCGCGCCGCCTTCGGGTGAAACCGAAATCCTGCTGGCCCGCGCCGTCGGAGACCGTCAGCGCGCCGCCATCGGCGAACAGGGCGGCGGCCGCGTCTGGCTGTTCCTGCAGACCGAGGATTTCGATGCGGATTACCGGCGCCTGCAGGCCGAAGGCGTGGTTTTCGAAACCGGGCCGCGCCAGGAACCTTATGGCCGGGTGGCCGTCTGGAGCGATCCCTGGGGAAACCGCTGGGACCTGATCGAATACGCCCATGCTGATCGCAGCGGAACAGACCGCTGACCTGTAGGGTGCGCATTCATGCGCACCACCCCCAACAAAAATCCCGCCCGGAGCCTTCACCCCGCGCGGGACATCGTTAACAGAGGGTAAAACCGCCTCTGTAACCCATTGAAAAGGTTGAACGCGCCTGATGTCCCACGCGTGGGACATCAGGCAGGGTCTTACATCAGGTCGCGCACGTCCGTCAGCTTGCCGGTGACGGCGGCGGCGGCGGCCATGGCGGGGCTCACCAGGTGGGTGCGCCCTCCGCGGCCCTGCCGGCCCTCGAAATTCCGGTTCGACGTCGAGGCACAGCGTTCCCCCGGCGCGAGCTGGTCAGGGTTCATCGCCAGGCACATCGAGCAGCCCGCCAGGCGCCATTCGAACCCGGCCTCCTTGAAGATATCCGCCAGCCCTTCTTCCTCGGCCTGGGCGCGCACAAGGCCGGAGCCCGGAACCACCATGGCCCGCATGCCGTCCTTGACCTTCTTGCCCTTCAGGATCTCGGCCGCGGCGCGCAGATCCTCGATCCGCCCGTTGGTGCAGGACCCGATGAAGACCGCGTCGATCGCGATATCCGACAGCGCCATGCCCGGCGTCAGCCCCATGTAATCCAGCGACCGCTTCGCCGCGTCGACCTTGCCGCCCTTGAAATCCTCGGGCGCGGGCACCGTCGCGGTGATCGGCAGGACGTCCTCGGGCGAGGTGCCCCAGGTCACCACCGGCGCGATATCCTCGCCCCGGATGGTGATGACCTTGTCCCAATGGGCGTCGTCGTCGGAATAAAGCGTCTTCCACCACGCCAGCGCGGCTTCCCACTGCGCGCCCTTGGGCGCGTGGGGGCGGCCCATGACGTAGTCGAACGTCGTCTGGTCCGGCGCGATCAGGCCGGCGCGGGCGCCGCCTTCGATCGCCATGTTGCAGACGGTCATGCGGCCTTCCATCGACAGGTCACGGATCGCCTCGCCGCAATATTCGATGACATAGCCGGTGCCGCCGGCGGTGCCGGTCTTGCCGATGACCGTCAGCGTGATGTCCTTGGCGGTCACTCCCGGCGCAAGCTTGCCGGTGATCTCGACCTTCATGTTCTTGGACTTCTTCTGGATCAGTGTCTGGGTGGCCAGCACGTGTTCCACCTCGGACGTGCCGATGCCGTGCGCCAGCGCGCCGAAGGCGCCGTGGGTCGCGGTGTGGCTGTCGCCGCAGACGACGGTCATGCCCGGCAGGGTCCAGCCCTGTTCGGGGCCGACGATATGCACGATGCCCTGGCGGATGTCCGAGACGGGATAATAGTGGATCCCGAATTCCCTGGCGTTCGTATCAAGGGCGGCCACCTGGATGCGGCTGTCCTCGGTCATGTTCTCGGGGTTCTCGCGCCCCTCGGTCGTGGGCACGTTGTGGTCCGGCACCGCGATGGTCCGGTCGGGCGCGCGCACCTTGCGGTTTGCCATGCGCAGGCCTTCGAAGGCCTGCGGGCTGGTCACTTCGTGAACCAGGTGGCGGTCGATATAAAGAAGGCTGGTGCCGTCCTCGGCCTCGTGGGCCACGTGCGCGTCCCAAATCTTGTCATAGAGTGTCTTGGGGGACATCTGTCCTCTCCCATCATGCTTGAATTGAACTGGCGAAGGGGAAGGTGCCCCTATAGGCGAGCCTGGACGGAAAGCGTCGCGCCGAAAAACCGCTCGCGCAGGCGCGTGCGGTCCGGCAGGTTCCTCGTGCTTTCCGAGACATGATCCATGGATCGTCAGATACGCCCGCCGCCTGTTGCAATCAAGCCGCGAAACGTGGCTTCATGGCCGAACCCCGCCGCGGCGCTACATCAGTCCGGCACGATGCCCCATCCCGACAAGGGCCTGAATGAGCCAGCACACGAGTTCGCAGAACCTGACGACAGGAACCGAAGCGCCGCCGCTGGTGGCGACCGACCTGCCGGTGGATCCGCGCGAGGCGGCGCAGGAGGTGATGGGCTGGGCCGACAGCATCTGGACCGCCATCATCACGCCCGGCTGGCGGCAATACCAGATCGCGATCCTGCTGGCCCTGCTGGTCCTGTCCTTCGTGCTGCGGCTGCTGACGCGGGGGCGGGTCGATGCCTGGATGCGGGCGCGCGAAGGCTGGCCGAAATGGCGGCTGCGAACGCTGATCCATCTGCGCGACAGGCTGACGATGATCTATTTCGTGATCCTGTCCTGGGGCGTCTACTGGATCATGCAGCAGGCCACCTGGCCATCCCGCAGCCGACTGATCGGGATCTTCGCGACGCTGGCCTTCGCCTGGCTGGCCATCGGGCTGGGGTCGCGGCTGGTGCGGAACCGGTCGCTGCGGCGGCTGGTGGAATGGTCGCTGTGGGCCTATGCCTCGCTGGCCGCGCTGGGGTGGCTGGACGAGGCGGTGCAGTTCCTCGACAGCCTGGCGCTGAGCATCGGGACGTTCCGCCTGTCGGCGCTGCTTCTGATCAAGGCGGTGCTGGTGATCGCCGCGCTGCTGGTCGGCGCGCGCCTGCTGACGCAGGCCGCCGCCGGCGGGCTGAGGCGGAACGAGGATATCTCGCCGTCGATGCAGGTGCTGGCGATCAAGATCACCCAGCTGATCCTGTATGGCATCGTCGTGCTGATCGGGATCCAGACGCTGGGGTTCGACCTGTCGGGGCTGGCGATCCTGTCGGGCGCCATCGGGGTCGGGATCGGGTTCGGCCTGCAGAAGGTCGTGTCGAACCTGGTGTCGGGGGTGATCATCCTGCTGGACCGGTCGATCAAGCCCGGCGACGTGATCTCGCTGGGCGAAACGTTCGGGTGGATCGATTCGCTGGGCGCGCGGTACGTGTCGGTCGTGACGCGGGACGGACGGGAATACCTGATCCCGAACGAGGACCTGATCACCGGCCAGGTGGTGAACTGGACGCATTCGAACGACCGGGTGCGGCTGGATATCTATTTTGGCACCTCCTACCACGACGATCCGCATCTGGTGCGCCGCGTGGCGATCGCGGCGGCGACGGGGGTGAACCGGGTGCTGGCGGTGCCCAATGCGCCGGTGTGCCATATCGTGGGGTTCGGAGACAGTTCGGTCGACTATATCCTGCGCTTCTGGATCTCGGATCCGACTTCGGGGCTGACCAACGTGCGGGGAAATGTCTATCTTGCACTTTGGGACGCTTTCCAGGAGAACGGCATTTCGATTCCATTCCCACAGCGGGAAGTGCGGCTTCTGGGCGACGATCTGCCCGTGAAAGAGCCTGAAGACAGGGCCTGACGGGCGCTGCCATGTCAGTGTCATTGAAACGACACGCCCGACTTGCTACCTTTGGACCATCCGGGCGCCGCGGACAGACGGCGCGTTTCATAGGAGGACGATGTCCTGTCAACCCACGCTGACGCGGCTGTGGCCGCTGATGACCGGGCTGGCCTGATGGCTGCCCAGATGGATTACACCAGCGAGGACCTGCTGGCGCGTATCCTTTCTTCCCTTTCCGATGACAAGGCCGAAGACGTCGTGCAGATCGATCTGCGCGGGAAAACGTCCATGGGCGATTACATGGTGATCGCTTCGGGCCGGTCGACCCGTCAGGTGTCGGCCATGTCGGAGAAGCTGGTCGAGAGACTGAAAGCCGATTTCGGTCTGAACGCCCGTGTCGAAGGCAAGGATGCCGGCGACTGGGTCCTGATCGACACCGGCGACGTGATCGTTCACGTGTTCCGACCGGAAGTCCGCGAGTTCTACCAGCTCGAGAAGATGTGGATGCCGGCGGGCGGTACCGCCCTGCGCAACTGATCCTTCGCGCCCCGGTCTGACTGAAACGGATACCGGGGAGCCATAGTTGCCCATGCGCGTGCAGATTTGCGCGGTCGGTCGCTTGCGGTCCGGCCCCGAGAAAACCCTTGTCGACGATTACCTGACCCGCTTTGCGCGGACCGGCCGGGCCCATGGTTTCGGCCCGGCGGAGGTGTGCGAGGTCGAGGACAGGAAGGGCGGTGGATCGCCGGCCGAAGCGGTTTTGTTGCGCAAGGCGCTGCCGGGGGGCGCGGTGATCTGTTGCCTGGATGAACGGGGATCGGTGATGAGCTCGCCGGTCTTTGCAGACCGTCTCGCGGCCTGGCGGGACGAGGGGCGGGGGGACGTGGCCTTTGTCATCGGCGGCGCCGACGGGATCGCGCCGGATCTGGTGGCCGAGGCGGATTTCAAGCTGTCCTTCGGCCAGATGGTCTGGCCCCACATGCTGGCCCGCGTGATGCTGGCCGAGCAACTTTATCGCGCCGCCACGATCCTGGCCGGGTCGCCCTATCACCGGGCCTGAAGCGAGGCTTGATCGGGAGCCTGAATTTGGCGGAGGCGGGCACGCCCGCCATTCCTTCCACTCACGCTCTGCCTCCGGCAGATCGCTCGGGCCGCGCGTGGCGGCCGGCCGGCTTCAGTCCAGATCGACCGTGTACGTGGTTTCGGCCCAGCCATCGACCAGGCAGCGCGCCCGGACCTGCACCCGTGTGATTCCGTCGGGGATCTGCACGCCGGACAGGCTGCGGGTGAAGGGCTGTTCGTGTTCATGCGGATGCACGAGGTCCCGCATCCCCAGTTCGGTCCCGTCCGGCGCCAGCACGTGCCAGCCGTCGGCATAATGGTCCCAGCCGGTATCGGGATGGGTGAGCGTGACGTCGAATCGCCACCCCGCGCCGGTCTGGCGGGCGGTCACCGCCTTAATCATCGGGGCGTCGGCCAGGGCGGGGGTGGCGAGGAAGGCCAGGGGCAGAAGCGATCTCATGGCCCCATCCTAGCGCATGTCAGCCGTCTCCGGGGCTCACGTCCTGGTGTGGCAGGGCCAGCAGCGCCGCGCGCGAGAGGGACGCGAATTCGCGCCGGTAAAGCATGGCGGTGGTGGCGATGGTGGCCACGATCAGGGGGATGGAGCCAAAGAGCCAGGCCGCCGAGGCCAGGCTGAAATATGTCGCCCGCATCGCCTTGTTGAAGGCGCGTGCGGCGGTGATCGACACTTCGGCGGCCTGCCCGGCGCGCGGATAGGCGTGCGGGTCGTCGGGCTTGTTGGGCACCGCGGCCATCAGGATCGCGGTGTAGCCGAACAGCCGGTGCGACCAGACGAACTTCAGGAACGCGTGGGACAGGAACAGCAGGATCACGATCAGCTTGATTTCCCACACCACCTGGGGGGAATTGATCAGGCTGAGGTCCCCGGCGACATCGACCAGCGGCTTGGGGTTGCCGATCAGCGCCAGCCCGCCGCCGATCGCCAGCATGGCGGCCGAGGCGAAGAAGGCCGTGCCCTGGCGCATCAGCCCCAGCACCTGGCTGTCGAACATGCGCGGCTGGCGCGTCACCATCTCGCGCATCCAGTCGCGCCGGTAGGCGTTCATCAGGACCGACACCGAGGGGCGACCCTTGGGCGGGTTTTCGATATAATAGCTGATGACGATCCAGCACAGCATCAGCAGGGCCAATGCGGCGGCGTCGGTCAGGGTGAAAAGCGTGATACGGTCGAACCAGGTCATGTGAGACACTAAGCAAATGGGCGCGCGCTTGTCAGCGGCCAGAATTGGTAATAATAGTTTACCAGAGGGGGAGGCCAGCCATGCAGATGCCAGAGCCAAACACCGCCATTCTTGCGCGCAAGGATCGCGTTGTCGCGCGTCTTCGCGACGTGTTGCCCGGCGGGGCGGTCATATCCGACCCGGCCGAAACGCGCGCCTATGAATGCGACGCGCTGACCGCCTATCGCTGCGCCCCCATGGTCGCCGTTCTGCCCGGGTCCACGGCCGAGGTGTCCGCAGTCCTGAAGATCTGCCACGAGGAAGGCGTGCCGGTGGTGCCGCGCGGGGCGGGCACGTCGCTGGCGGGCGGGTCGTTGCCCACCGCCGATTGCGTGGTGCTGGGCGTGTCGCGGATGACGCAGGTGCTGGAGACCAACTATGCCGACCGCTACATCCGCCTGCAGACGGGGCGGACGAACCTGAGCGTGTCGGGCGCCGTGGCCGAGGCCGATTTCTTCTATGCGCCGGACCCGTCGTCACAGCTGGCCTGCGCGATCTCGGGCAATATCGCGATGAATTCCGGCGGCGCGCATTGCCTGAAATACGGCGTGACGACGAACAACCTGATGGGCGTGACCCTGGTGCTGATGGACGGCACCGTGGTCGAGATCGGCGGCGCGCACCTGGATGCCGGGGGTCTGGACCTGCTGGGGGTGATCTGTGGGTCCGAAGGGCAGCTGGGCGTGGTGACCGAGGCGACATTGCGGATCCTGCGCAAGCCCGAGGGCGCGCGTCCGGTGCTGATCGGCTTCGATGCAAGCGAGACGGCAGGGCATTGCGTGTCGGACATCATCCGGTCGGGCATCCTGCCGGTGGCGATCGAGTTCATGGACCGTCCCTGCATCGAGGCCTGCGAGGCCTTTGCCCATGCCGGATACCCGATGTGCGAGGCGCTGCTGATCGTCGAGGTCGAGGGATCGGAGGCCGAGATCGCCGACCAGCTGGATCGGATCATCGCCATCGCCCGCACCCACGACCCCGTGGCGCTGCGCGAGGCGGGCGATGCCGACGAGGCGGCGCGGATCTGGCTGGGGCGCAAGTCGGCGTTTGGTGCCATGGGGCAGATCAACGACTACATGTGCCTGGACGGCACGATCCCGGTGTCCAGCCTGCCCGAGGTGCTGCGCCGGATCGGCGAGCTGTCGGAGGAATACGGGCTGGGCGTGGCCAATGTCTTTCACGCCGGGGACGGCAACATGCATCCGCTGATCCTGTACAACGCCAACACGCCCGGCCAGCTTGAGCTGTGCGAGGCGCTGGGGGCGGAGATCCTGAAGCTGTGCGTCGAGGTGGGCGGTTGCCTGACCGGCGAACATGGCGTGGGAGTCGAGAAGCGGGACCTGATGCTGCATCAGTACCGGCCCGTGGACCTGGAAGCGCAGATGGCGGTGAAGGATGTCTTTGACCCCGAATGGCTGCTGAACCCGGCGAAGGTGTTTCCGCTGACCTCGTCCGAGGCGCGGCGGATGGCGGCGGAATAGGGGGCGCTGCCCCCGTCCTCCGGTGGAGGACTCCCCCGAGGTATTTGGGACCAAGAAGAATGATGAAACCTCAGAGCGAAGCCGAGCTGGCCGAAGTGGTGGCCGGGGCCAATGGGCCGCTGCGGATTGTGGGCGGCGGGACGCGGGATGTCGGGCGGCCGGTGGAGGGCGAGGAGCTGTCGACCTCGGGGCTGAGCGGCGTGACGCTGTACGAGCCGGGGGCGCTGACGCTGGTGGTGCGGGCCGGGACGCCCTTGGGCGAGGTCGAGGCGGTGCTGGCGGGCGAGGGGCAGAGGCTGGCGTTCGAGCCGATGGATCATCGGGGTCTGCTGGGCACCTCTGGCGAGCCCACGATCGGCGGGGCGGTGGCGGCCAATGTGTCCGGGCCCAGGCGGGTGCAGGCGGGGGCCTGTCGCGATTTCCTGCTGGGGGTGCGGTTTGTCGATGGCGCCGGGCGGGTCGTGGCCAATGGCGGGCGCGTGATGAAGAACGTGACCGGCTATGACCTGGTCAAGCTGATGGCCGGATCCTGGGGGAGCCTGGGCGTGCTGAGCGAGTTGTCGTTCAAGGTGCTGGCGATCCCGCAGGCCGAGGCGACGCTGGTCGGGCGCGGGTTGGACCCCGAGGCCGGGGTGAAGGCGCTGTCGGTGGCGCTGGGGTCACCCTTTGACGTGTCTGGTGCGGCGCATCTGTGCGGTGGCGCGGCCAGGACGCAGGTCCGCATCGAGGGGCTGGAGGCGTCTGTTGCCTACAGGCGGGACCGGTTGAAGGAATTGCTGCCGGGGTTCGAGGCGGTCGAAGGGGCGGACAGCGCCGCGCTGTGGGCCGAGGTGCGGGATGTGGCGCCCTTTGCGGGGCAGGCGGGCGCGGTCTGGAAGGTTTCGGTAAGGCCATCGGATGCGCCGGGGATGTGCAAGGCGCTGGCGGAGGGGGGGCTGGCGCACCAGGCGATCCTTGACTGGGGCGGCGGGCTGGTCTGGCTGCTGGTGCCCGAGACGGGCGATGGCGGCGCTGCGGCGGTGCGCGGGCAGGTGGCGGCCCTGGGCGGGCATGCGACGCTGGTGCGCGGGTCGGCGGCATTGCGCAACACCGTGCCGGTGTTCCAGCCGGAGGTGCCGGCATTGGCGGCGCTGAGCCGGGGGCTGAGGGCGAAATTCGATCCCCGGGGGATCCTGAACCCCGGGCTGACGGGCTGAGGTGCGATGCAGACGAACTTTACCGAAGAACAGCTGAAGGATGCGGGCACCCATCGGGCGAACCAGATCCTGAGGGCCTGCGTGCATTGCGGATTCTGCACGGCGACCTGCCCGACCTACCAGGTGCTGGGCGACGAACTGGACAGTCCAAGGGGTCGGATCTACCTGATCAAGGACATGCTGGAAAACGAACGGGTGCCGGATGCGACGACCGTCAAGCATATCGACCGGTGCCTGTCGTGCCTGTCCTGCATGACGACCTGCCCGTCGGGCGTGCATTACATGCACCTGGTCGACCACGCGCGCGCCTATATCGAAGAGCATTACGAACGTCCCTTCATGGACCGTGCCCTGCGCTGGATGCTGGCCCGGATCCTGCCCTATCCGTCGCGGTTCCGTCTGGCGCTGGTGGCGGCAAAGCTTGGGCGGCCGTTCAAGGCGCTGATGCCCGATCCCCGGCTGAAGGCGATGCTGGAGATGGCGCCGCGGCGGATCCCGCCGGTCAGCCGCAATGACGATCCGCAGGTCTTTGCCGTGGACGGCGCCCCCGTGAAGCGGGTGGCGCTGATGACCGGCTGTGCGCAGAAGGCGCTGAACACCGACATCAACGACGCCACGATCCGCCTGCTGACCCGGCTGGGCTGCGAGGTTGTCGTGGCCGAAGGCGCCGGATGCTGCGGGGCGCTGACCCATCACATGGGGCAGGTGGACCTGTCGCATGGGTCTGCCGAGGCGAACGTGCGGGCCTGGACGGCCGAGATGGACGGGCGGGGCCTGGATGCCATCGTGATCAACACCTCGGGCTGCGGCACGACGGTGAAGGATTACGGGCACATGTTGCGCCAGGGCCCGCTGGCCGAAGATGCGGCGCGGGTGTCGGCCATCGCGATGGATATCAGCGAGCTGCTGAGCAAGCTGGAGCTGCCGGCCGGAGAGGCCGAGGGGCTGCGCGTGGCCTATCACGCGGCCTGTTCGCTGCAGCACGGGCAGAAGGTGAAGAATGCGCCGAAGGATCTGTTGAAACGGGCCGGATTCGAGGTGGTCGAACCGGCGGACAGTCACCTGTGCTGCGGATCTGCCGGGACGTACAACCTGATGCAGCCCGAGATCTCGGGCCAGCTGAAGGCGCGCAAGGTTCAGACGCTGGAGGCCAGGGCGCCCGACGTGATCGCGGCCGGCAACATCGGCTGCATGATGCAGATCGGGTCGGGGACGGATGTGCCGGTTGTCCATACCGTGGAACTGCTGGATTGGGCGACGGGGGGGCCCAAGCCCGCCGCCCTGGGATGAGGCCGAGTGTTCGAGCAAAGCGCGGGGCATTTTATTCGGCGAATAAAATGTGGGCGCCGGTGGTAGGGGCGTCGCTTTACCGGCTCGGATCGGCCCAATTTCTGCCGTAAGCTGTCCGTAACTCCCAAGGGCATAACGGGTTGGAGAACGGCATGCGCATCACCGGTTGGATCCTTGCGGCGGGGCTGGCGCTGGCCGGTACACTTGGTGCGGCGCAGGACCACGTGATGCAGCGGCTCGACACGATGGATGCGGCACGCGGATGGGAGGCGGTCGGGCGGCTGAACCTCAACGGCACCGGCTTTTGCACCGGCGCGCTGATCGCGCCCGACCTGGTGGTGACCGCCGCCCATTGCCTTTACGACAAGCGCAGCCGCACACGGATCGACCAGCGCGGGATCGAGTTCCTGGCCGGCTGGCGCGACGGCCGGGCCGAAGCCTATCGCAACGTGCGGCGCGCGGTGGTGCATCCCGATTACGTCTACGCTTCGGACATCACCGCCGAACGGGTGCGCAACGACCTGGCCCTGCTGGAGCTGGACCACCCGATCCGCAACACAACCGTCATCCCGTTCGCCACCGCCGCCCGTCCGCGGGCGGGCGACGCGGTTGGCGTCGTGTCCTATGCGCGCGACCGGTCCGAGGCGCCATCGCTAGAAGAGGTCTGTGACATCATGAACCGCCAGGAGGGCGTTTTGATCATGTCCTGTTCGGTGGATTTCGGATCCTCCGGTGCGCCGATCTTCTCGTTTGCCAACGGGACGCCGCGGATCGTTTCGGTGGTTTCGGCCAAGGCCGAGCTGGACGGGCAGAACGTGTCTCTGGGCACCACGCTGGACGGGCCGCTGGACGTGCTGAAGGCGGAACTGGCCGCCGGCAGGGGCTATGGGCTGGCCCCCGCGCCGCTGGCGAACCGGGTCGGCGTGGGCAAGGGGCGCAACGACACGGGCGCCAAGTTCATCCGGCCCTGACGCCCCGGATCGCTGCGCGGACCTCTTGAAACCGCCGGAAATCCTTCCCATCTGATCGTTACCGGGACGCCGATGATCGGGTTCTGGAAACGACCGCCCGTCCGCTGCAGGAGGGCACTTATCGTGAATTGCTCAGAAGATGAGGATGACGACCCATGCGTAACAGCTTTGACCTTGCCCCGCTCTATCGTGCCACCGTCGGTTTCGACCGGATCGCCGATATGATGGACCGCGCCCTTGCCACCGATGGCAGCGCGCAAACCTACCCGCCTTACAACATCGAAAAGACCGCCGACGATACCTATCGCATCTCGATCGCCGTCGCGGGCTTTGCGCCCCGTGACCTGACGGTCGACGTCAAGGATGGCGCCGTGATCGTGGCCGGCCGCAAGGCCGAGGACCAGTCCGAACGGGCCTTCCTGCATCGTGGCATCGCCACCCGCGCCTTTGAACGCCGCTTCCAGCTGGCCGATCATGTGCGCGTGACGGGCGCATCCCATGCCGACGGCATGCTGCACGTTGACCTTCAGCGTGAAGTGCCCGAGGCCCTGAAACCCCGCCGGATCGAGATCGCGACCTCTTCCGCGGCTCCGATCGAAGCCGACGTGGTGGACGCCAAGGCCGTCAACTAAGCCTTACCTCGTGAAGACCAGGACGGCCCGGGAGAGATCCCGGGCCTGTTTCGTTGCGCCCTATTCCAGAACCACCTGCATTTCCGACGCCGTGCGGATGGCGCTGAAGCCGCGCAGGGTGGTTGGCGGGCCGTCGAACCGGGCATTGGGCGCCAGGCGGGCCAGCGTCTTGATCGCCTCTTCCAGCTGGATCCGGGCCAGCGATTCCCCGATGCAGCGATGCACGCCGAAGCCAAAGACCGGATGCAGGCGCGGATGGTCGGTGCGCGTGATGTCGAAGGTGCCGGGATCGGCATAGACTTCTGGGTCGCGCAGCGCCGCCATGACCGAAGGCGTGATCACCGAGCCGGGCGGGATGGCGTAACCCTCGATCTCGATCTCTTCGGTCACGATCCGGGCCAGGGCGCCGATGATCGGGTCGTACCGCAGGCCCTCCTGCACGGCACCGGCCGCGTATTTTTCGGGATCTTCCACAACCAGCGCCCATTGCTCGGGGTGCTGCAGCAGCTGCGAGAAGATCGAGGTCAGGCTGCCCCGCGTCGTGTCGGACCCGGCCACGACAAGGCCCACGATCTGGGCGCGGATCTCGGTCTCGTTCAGGGGGCCGTCCTTCACCTTTTCCACGTAGCTGGTCAGGAAATCGCCCCGAGGCGCCTCGCGCCGGCTTTCGATCAGCTTGCGCACGTAATCGGTGACGGTCTCGACGGCGGCATCGGCCTCGACCCGCTGCGACGCCGGGCAGATGCCGATCCCGCGCGCGGCCACGTAGGCGAGTTCCGAAAATAGCGGCCCGTCGACCTCGGGCGCCCCGATGACCGAGGCCACGGTGCAGGCCGGCAGCGGCCCGGACAGCCGTTCGATGAAGGGGATCGGGCCTGCGCCGACAAGCGGTTCGATCATGCGCTGCACACGTTCGGCCACGGCCGGGCGCAGCGCCATCATCAGGGGCTGGGCAAAGGTGCGGGCCAGCGGGCTGCGGCGGTCGCGGTGGGTCTGGCCATTGGCGAACAGCAGCGCGTTCTCCACCAGCTCATAGCTGGCACCGCCCTTCACGCCCGAGGCATGCATGACCTCCATCTCCATCTGCCGCGTCCAGCGGTCGTCGAAGAAGTGGTTCAGATGCGCCATCGAGAACGAGGTGATCGTGTTGAACCGGTCGCGCAGGAAGGGCCCCATGCCCCGGCAGCGTTCGAGATAGGCATGATCGTTCTTCACGCCGATCGCCGCCGGAAACTGCGGCATCTCCCGCACGGGTTTCAGCGACTGTGCCGCGTCGTTCGCTAGTCCCATGTGCTTCGGATCTCCTGCTTCAAATGCCCAAAAGTAACGGGTCGGCCATGGTTTGCCAATCGGCGGCAGGAAAACCGCCCCCTTCTTGGGACCGTTGGTCACATAAAGCGCAGGGCATCGCCACCGTTTGCGTAACACGGCCCGCGATCAGGCCCGCAATCATCCGTGACATCAGGCACGAAAAAGGGCGCGCCGGTTGCCCGACGCGCCCCCTGCATCCGGTTTGATCCGGCTCAGTTCAGCGGGATCTCGAAGAACATCGTTTCGCCCGAACTGTCGTCGACACCGTCGTTGTCGGTCGAGACATAGGCGCGGCCGTCCGGCGTGATCGCAAAGCCTTCGACCTTGTCCAGCACGTAGCCACCCGTGGATTTCAGGTCGGGGATCAGGTCGCGGACCTCTTCCTTGGACACCACCGGCAGATCGCCCCCCAGCGCGGCCGGGGTCATGTCGGCCAGCGGGACGCGATAGATCTTCTTGGTCACGGCGCGGTAATCGTGCTGGTTGTCACGTTCGACCACATAGACGTAATCGCCAAAGGCGGTCAGTTCCGACAGGCCGGTCCAGCCGGTTTCGGGCTCGGCCTTCTCGTAGCGCACGGCGCCCCATTCCTCGGTGTCGAGGTTGTAGGCCACCAGCTTCACCTGGTTCTTCGGGTCGTCCTTCCATTCGCGCTGGACGGGCATCCAGAGCGTATCGCCGATCCGCGTGATGCCTTCGAAACCAAAGCGCCTTTCGTTGGCCAGCAGTTCGGCGGGCAGGGCAATCTCGTCCTCGATCTCGCCATCGGCGCCGACGTGGTACAGCGCATGGGGCACCAGCTTGGCGGTATTGCCTTCGGACGCGATCCAGAAACCGCCTTCGCCGTCCAGCGTGATGCCTTCCATGTCGAGCTTCTGCGCGGGCATGCCCGCGCGGGTCACCCGGATGGCGTCGACGATCCGCGCCGGTTTCTGCGACGGGTCGATCTTGAAGATCGTCGGCTGGTAGCCGTAGAAGCTGTCGTTCACGGCGTAGATCATGCCGTCGTCATCCGCCACCATGCCCGAAATCGCGCCCCAGCCGGTCAGCTTGTCCATCCCGGCGCTGGTCAGCATCGGGTAGCTGGCCGGTGCGTCCTGGTATTCGTAGATCATGACATGGGCACGCACGCCGCCGTCCTCGATCAGGTCGCTTTCGTTGGCCGAAACAAGCAGGTTGCGGTCCGGGATCGTGACATAGCCTTCGGGACCGACACCCGAGGGCAGCAGCTGTTTCAGCACCGGGTTGGCCGGGTCGGTGGCGTCGTAGACCCCAACGATCGACCCGCGCTCGGCGCCGACGAAGACGAAGGGGGTGCCGCCGAAGGTGCCGGAGGTGACCGATTCAGGTTCGATGCCCTTGGCGTCGGACCGCTTGTCCGGGTAGTGGCCGGCAGTGATCGCCGCGTATTCGAAGGACACGCCGCTGTCATAGACCAGCGTGCCGTCCTTGTTGAAGATCGACCAGCCGCGCGTTCCGCCGTCCATGTCGCCTTCGTTGGCGATGGCAAAGTGATCGTCGTCCAGCCATTTCACGGCGTCGGGTTCGCGCACGCGGCCCTTCTGGCTTTCGGTGAAGATCAGCGCGCCGCGTTCGTCGGTGGCATCGATCCCGTCCAGGTCGACCGACCCGGCCGAAAAGCTGTTCACGATCGACCCGTCGCGGCCGACGATCACCAGGTGGTTGTTTTCCTGCATCGTCATCACCGTCTCGCCAAGCGCGTTGATGTCGACGAATTCCGGTTCGGGGTCTTCGCCCGCGATGTCGGCCAGGCCGGTCACGTCGACCTTCTTCAGGGTGTCGCAGGCGGCGGTGTCATCGGCGATATCGACCATGACCATGTAGCCGGCGGGCATCTGGCCGACGCGGCCATCGCCCAGGTCCTCGTCCCGCTCGTTCTCGATCGCGACCGAAATGAAGGATCCGTCCTTGGCCACGGCGACGCTGTCGGGCTGACCGCCCAGGTCGCAGCTGCCGACTTCTTCACCGGACGCGATGTCGATCACCGCCAGGCGGCCCGACGGGTCGGTGTAGCTTTCCGAGGTGTTGACGCCCACGTAGGCGCGCTCGCCCACCACGCCGACCGAAGTCGGCTCGCCGTTCAGCACGACATTGCCCAACGGCTGCGGGTTGGCCGGGTCGGTGATGTCGACCATGCCCAGCACGCCCAGCGGGCTGTCGGTGTAGACCAGCGTCATGCCATCGGGCGTGGCCGCGATGATCTCGGGCGAGGTTTCGCGCGACTGGTCTTCACCGTCGGCCATGTTGCGCACCACCGGGAAAGAGGCGATGCGGTTGAAATTCATGTCCTGAGCCATTCCGGCCCCGGCCGCGATGGCCAGGACGGAGGTCAGCGTTGCCAGCTTCACTGTCATGAGGGTCCCCTCTGTTCTTGTCGAAGCTGGGGGTGACGCCAATCTGTAACAGGGGTGTGACGCATTTGTTGCGGGCGTGTAATATTCGGGGGAACTCACGCTTATCGTCTGTCAGGACGCTCTTGCCCTTCCCGCCTTTGTCGTGGCACCCACGCTGCATTCCACGCCGGGGAAGTCATGCGTACACTTTATCTCCATATCGGCCACTCAAAGACCGGGTCGAGCTTTCTTCAGGCGAGCTTCGCCAATTCCATCCGGGCCCTGGCCGACCACGGGTTCGATTACCCCGGGGCGCCGAACGAGGCCGCGGCAGGCTGGAAGATCTCGTCGGGCAACGGCCAGGCGCTGCTGTTGGCCCCGCCCGAAAGCTTCGAGATCGACCGCGACAAGGTCTTCTTCAGCGCCGAACGGCTGTTCCGGTCGTTTGCGCAGGAAAAGGAATGGGAACAGCGCCTGATCGCGTTCTGTTCGCACCATGATGTCGGCGCCGTCGAGGTGCTGATGTTCCTGCGCGATCCGATCCCGCATGCGGAAAGCAGCTATCAGCAGATGGTCAAGCGGGGCGGGGCGACGGAATCGGTCGACAAGACCTTCGAGAACTACGTCCAGCCCGACCTGGTGCGCGCGGCGCTGACGCGGCAGTACGGCGATCTGCCGATCAGGTGGCACGTCTACAACTACGACCGCCACAAGACCGAACTGATCGAGCTGACCGAAAGCTTCCTGGGCCTGCCCGAAGGCACGCTGGTGCGTGGCGACGACCGGCCGGTCAACCGGTCGATGACCGCCGGAGAGCTGAACATCCTGCGCGGGCTGAACGGACACGATCCGGTGGCGGCCTCGCTTCTGGCCGACGCGCTGTGCAACGACGTGCCCGAGGTGAAATCGGAAACCGTGTTTCCGACACATGCCGTGCAGAAGGCCATGCTGGCCCGCCTGGCCGAAGCGATTGCCGACGTGGACGGGATGATCGACCCGGCCGAGCATTACGGAGTCGCGCTGCAGAATCCCGGCTGCGAGGCCGACCGCTATACCTTTTCGGCGCGACAGGTCGAGGTGCTGACCCAGACGCTGGGCCGCCGGGTGGGCGAGGTTACCCGGCAGATGCAGGTCGAACGGGCGCGGCGGCAGATCAACCTGGCCCAGGCGATGATCGAAAAGGGCCGCCTGAGTGACGCCGGCGCCATGGCAGAACGTGCAGAAGCCGCGCTGAAGGGCCTTGGCGGCGAAGGCGACATCGAAGGGTTGCGCCGCGTGGCCAGACGGATGCGTGCCGCCGCCACCAAGGCGGACAGCCCGCCGAAAAAGACCCCCGCGAAACCGGATTGAACCTGGCGCAACCGGGTCCAACCGGGGACTTGGGGCCACAGCCTGCGCCGCGTTCGACCCCGATGCTGCGTTGCCTGATCCCCCCTGGCCCCCCCCTTGGCCCCCCCCTGGCCCCCCAGCGCCGTGGCTCAGGCGGCATCCTCCTTGCCGTTCTGATCCCGGGGCTGGTTGTTGGGCAGGTTCTGGGGCTGTTCCGGAGTCCCGGCGGGCGTCGCATCGCCGTCCTTGCGCCGGGGCACGTTGTGGCGCAGTCCGGGCAAGGTCACCGGGCGCGGTCGGATTTCGGACCGCTCCAGGATCGTTGCATGCAGGCCGTGGTCCAGCGCCGCCTGGAACAGGATGGCCGACCAGTTGTCATGCAGGGCCACCACGTGCGCCGGGATCCGGATGCTGCCCACCAGAACCTGAGTTTCCGCGCTTTCGGCCACGACACTCAGTAGGGCGCGCGCTTCCTCGGTTTCGGGGATCATCCGGCAGCCGTGCAGGCCCAGAACGGTGATCGTGCCCGGGATGACATAGCGACCGATGTGCAGTTCGGCCGTCACGCGACAGGACCGGCGGCTGTAGCGCCGGGTCTGCGTCAGCTTGTAGATGATGTGGCAGACCTTCAGGATCACGGCGAAGGCCGCGACGATCACCGGCAGGATCGACAGCCGCACGTAATCGGCCAGCGTCTCTCCCTCAGGGGACATGCCGAAGCCGGCGGGCGAGGCGGGTTCGTCGTCGAAGACCCCGACCGCCCCCAATCCGTCCCCGTCGACCTGGACGCAGATGTCCTTGGACAGGCGGTCGATCGTCTTCAGGTCCGTCAGCAGGTCACGCGGCAGCGACGTCCGCCCGGTCGAGGCGAAATTGCGCAGGTTGTCGGTCGAGCTGTCCATCAGGCGCCGGATCTCGGGCTGGGCGATGTGGGTCTGCCAGGCGTGCAGGCGCGCCCAGTTGATGGCGCGCAGGGCTTCGGCGATCTCACGCGGGGTTTCGGCGTCCATCCGCTCGGGCTGGCGGAAATGTCGGCGGGTCAGGGTCGCCAGCTTCTGCCAGTCCAGCGGCGGGCCGCAAAATTCCTCGGCCGCGCGCACGGGCGGGGCGACCGGGGCCAGAAGCCCCAGGATCACGATCACCCAGAGCCATCCGCGCATCCTCACCATGGCGGCGAGGGTAGGGCGAAAACCCTGTTTTCGGGTTAACGCGGGCCCGGTGGTCGCCGGGCCCGGTGGCTATCAGACGGCCATGCAGACGTACTTGAGCTCGAGGAATTCCTCGATCCCGTAATGGCTGCCTTCGCGGCCCAGGCCCGATTGCTTGACGCCGCCGAACGGCGCGACCTCGGTCGAGATGATGCCGGTGTTGATGCCGACGATGCCGTATTCCAGCGCCTCGGCGACCTTGTACACGCGGCTCAGGTCCTTGGCGTAGAAATAGGACGCCAGGCCGAAGATCGTGTCGTTGGCCATGGCGATCACGTCGTCTTCGGTGTCGAACTTGAACAGCGGCGCCAGCGGGCCAAAGGTTTCGTCCTTGGAGAACAGCATGTCCTGGGTGGCGCCGGTGACGATGGTGGGCTGGAAGAAGTTGCCGGCCAGCTCGTGATCGGATCCGCCCAGGATGACCTTGGCGCCCTTGGAGGTCGCGTCGGCGATATGCTCGCGCACCTTGTCGGCGGCCTTGGGCGTGATCAGCGGACCCAGGTCGGTGCCGCCTTCCAGGCCGTCGCCGACCTTCATGGATTCGACACGGGCCTTCAGCTTGGCGGCGAAGGCATCATAGACGCCGGCCTGCACGTAGATCCGGTTGGCGCAGACGCAGGTCTGGCCGTTGTTGCGGAACTTGCACAGGATGGCGCCTTCGACGGCGTCATCCAGGTCGGCGTCGTCGAAAACGATGAACGGCGCGTTGCCGCCCAGTTCCATCGAGCATTTCAGCACCTGGTCGGCGGCCTGGCGCAGCAGGATGCGGCCCACTTCGGTCGAGCCGGTGAAGGTCAGCTTGCGGATGCCGGGGTTCTCGCAGAATTCCTTGCCGACTTCGCTGGCCGAGGACGAGGTCACGACGTTGAAGACGCCCGCCGGGATGCCGGCGCGTTCGGCCAGAACGGCCAGCGCGGTGGCCGACAGCGGCGTTTCGGCGGCGGGACGCGCGACGAAGGCGCAGCCGGCGGCCAGCGCGGGGCCGGCCTTGCGGGTGATCATGGCGTTGGGAAAGTTCCAGGGCGTGATCGATCCGGCGACGCCGATGGGCTGTTTCATCACCGTGATGCGCTTGTCGCGCTGGTGGCCGGGGATGGTGTCGCCATAGATCCGCTTGGCCTCTTCGCCGAAGAATTCGATGAAGCTGGCGCCATAGGCGATCTCGCCCTTGGCCTCGGCCAGGGGCTTGCCCTGTTCGGCGGTCAGGATGGTGCCCAGGTCATCCTGGTTTTCCATCATCAGGTCGAACCACTTGCGCAGGATCTGCGCGCGTTCCTTGCCGGTGAATTTCGCCCATTCCTTCTGGGCGGCGACGGCCTTGGCGATGGCCTGGCCCACCTGGGCGCGGCTGAGGTCGGCGACCTCGGCGATGACATCGCCCCGGGCGGGGTTGGTCACGTCGAACGTGCCGTCGGCGCCGTCGATCCATTCGCCGCCGACATAGGCCTTGGTGGCCAGAAGGCTGGGATCCTTGAGAAGCGATTGCAGGTTGGTTGTGCTGTCGAGCATGGTCATCTCCCCCGGGGAATTGGATTTCGGGCCGAACAGAACGCCCTTGAGAGCCGATTGTCCAGTGCTGGCGGCGCCGGGTGTCCTGGCTTCGGGGTGTGTTCTTGCGGTCCCTGCGGGTTGCCGAGAAAATTCGCCGAATTTTCTCCCGCGTCGCGCCGACCGCCCGGGACCGATTTGCCCCCGGCTCTTGCCCCCGGCTCCTGGCCGGAGAAAATTCGGCGAATTTTCTCGACCCCATCGACGATGCGGCGTCTTGATCCCACCGGCCGAACACGGCACCCTCGGGCAGGGCCATGGCGATGGCGTCGCCTCATCCCGTATTGATGCGGCCCTATCCCGTCCTGAACGCCGGGACCTTGTTCATCAAGGACCAACCCCATGACGACACAGGTTCGCCCCGAAACCTATCGCTTCCACAACGGATCGAAGGCCGCGCTGCCCTTCGATCCGCAGGAATACGACCTTCGCCTCGCGCGCCTGCGCACCCGCATGCAATCGCTGGGCGTCGACACCGCGCTGTTCACCTCGATGCACAACGTGGCCTATTACGCGGGCTTCCTCTATTGCAGTTTCGGCCGTCCCTACGCCCTGGTGGTCACCGCCGACACATCCGTCACCATCTCGGCCGGCATCGACGCCGGCCAGCCCTGGCGCCGGTCCCATGGCGACAACATCACCTATACCGACTGGAGCCGGGACAACTTCTGGCGCGCCGTCCGATCCGTCATCGGCGAGCGCAAGGTGGTGGGCTGCGAAAGCGACCACCTCACCGTGATCCAACGCGACCGGCTGGAGGATGTCCTGCAGCCGCTGACCACGGTCGACCTGTCGCTGGTCACCATGGAACAGCGCATGCACAAGACCGAGGCGGAAATCGCCCTGATCCGCGCCGGCGCGCAGGTGGCCGATATCGGCGGCCACGCCATTCGCGACGCCATCCGACCGGGCGTGCGCGAGATCGACGTCGCCATGGCCGGGCGCGACGCGATGGAACTTGAGATCGCGCGCCGTTTCCCAGATGCGGAATACCGCGACACCTGGGTCTGGTTCCAGTCCGGGCTCAACACCGACGGCGCGCACAACCCGGTGACGGGGCGCGCCCTGGAACATGGCGATATCCTGTCGCTGAACACCTTCCCGATGATCTCGGGCTATTACACCGCGCTGGAACGCACGCTGTTCCTGGGCGCGGTCGATCCCGCCAGCCTGACGGTCTGGGAGGCGAACGTGGCCACTCACGACTATGGCATGTCGCTGCTGAAACCCGGCGCCTCCTGCGCCGCGATCACGCACCAGATCAACGCCTTCCTCGAAGACCGCGACATGCTGAAATACCGCACCTTCGGCTACGGCCATTCCTTCGGCGTGCTCAGCCATTACTACGGCCGCGAGGCCGGGCTGGAGCTGCGCGAGGATATCGACACGGTGCTGGAACCGGGCATGGTGATCTCGATGGAACCGATGCTGACCATCCCCCACGGCCAGCCCGGCGCGGGCGGCTACCGGGAACACGACATCCTGGTCATCACCGAAACCGGGGCGGAGGACATCACCGGCTTTCCCTACGGCCCGGCGCACAACGTGATCGGCTGACCGGCGGGCTGACAGCCAACTCTCAGGCGGCTTTGCCCGCCTGAGATCCCGCCTGAGATCCCGCCTGGGATTCCGCCTCTGGCCGCGCGTCGAAGGCGGCGCGGCTTTTGCGGATCCCGGACTGGTTGGCCAGCGCCCAGTCGTTCAGCGCGTTGACCGCCGCGTGCAGCGATGCCCCCCGGTCGGTCAGCGCGTATTCCACCTGCGGCGGAGCGGTCGGCAACACCGTCCGCGACACCAGCCCGTCGCGTTCCAGGTGCCGCAGCGTGACCGACAGCATGCGCTGGGAAATCCCGTCGATCACCCGGCGCAAGGCGTTGAACCGGCAGGGCCCCTGGGCAAGTTCAAGGATCACCAGCACCGACCAGGCATCGCCGACGCGGTCAAGCACGTCGCGGACGGGGCAGGCGTAATTCTGGATGCGTCGGGCGGGCATGGTTCCTCCAAGGTAACTATGAGACGGCAGAATGCGTATTCCGGAGGGCGCCGGCGCCCTCTATCTGGTTACCAATAGTAACCAGATACGGAATAGGATCCAAGCCATGAAACTTCTTGTCATCGGAGCGACCGGAATGGTCGGCAGCCGCATTGTCACCGAGGCCCTGGGCCGCGGGCACGAGGTCATCGGCGCGGCACGCTCGCCTGAAAAACTGGCCGCAGCGCCCGGACTGACGCCGCTGAAGCTTGAGGTGACCGACGGCGCGGCCGTGGCGGCCGCCGCGGGCGGGGTGGATGCGATCATCGGCGCGGTCAGCCCGCGCAGCACCGGCAACCCCGCAGAGGAGATGGCCGCGATCATGAAAGGCTACATCGACGGGGCGACCGGTGCCGGCAAGCCGCTGGTCGTGGTGGGCGGCGCCGGCACGCTGAACCTGCCCGATGGCACGCCGGTGGCCGACGTGGTGCCGGAGATGTACGCCCCCGAGGCCAAGGCCATGCGCGCGGCCTATGCGCTGCTGGAAGCCTCGGATGCCGACTACAGCTTCCTCGCCCCGGCCGGCGAGATCGCGCCGGGCGACAAGACCGGCACCTTCCGCACGGGCGGACGCGAATACCTGACCGACGCCGACGGCAACAGCCGGATCAGCGCCGAGGATTTCGCGATTGCCCTTTTGGACG
Organism: Marinibacterium anthonyi; assembly: GCA_003217735.2. GTDB lineage: Bacteria > Pseudomonadota > Alphaproteobacteria > Rhodobacterales > Rhodobacteraceae > Marinibacterium > Marinibacterium anthonyi. Next base: position 473,536 of record CP031585.1, read on the forward strand.
AGGCCGAAAGCCCGTCGCACAAGCGCGCGGTCTTCACCGTCGCCTATTGAGCCACGCGGCCGGGCCTGACAGCCCGGCCGCCCGCCGTTCAGCGGCCGAAATCGGCAAGCGCCTTGAAATCCATCGACTTGAGGGCCGTCAGCATCATGTCGGTGTCGTCGCCCTGGGCCTGCACGAGGATGCGCTTGTCGATCAGCCCGGTGATCTCGCTGTCCTGGATCATGAATTTCTCGCGCCCGATCCGTTCGACCTTGGCGCCCATCGCCCCGGCGCTGCCGATCGCGGCGGCCATGGCCGACACCATCGGGTTGTCGGCCATGATCGAGATCGAAAACGACCCGTCGTCGCCCGCATAATCCGCCTGGGCCCCGGTGCCGCCGCCCATCATGGCAAGGCCCGCGCCCATTTCGGTATCGATCTCGCGGGTCCAGCCCTCTGGCGCCTCCGGCAGGAGGGCGACCAGCGCATCGGTCTCCATCGCGGCCAGCAGTTGTTTGGCATAATCCAGCTCTGACATGGCATAGGCGACATCGCCTTCGGTGTAGGCGTCGATCGCGTTCTGCAGCGCATCGGTGACATCGTCGGCGCGGGCGGGGCCGGTGGCAAGCAGGGCAAGGATGGGAAGGGACACCAGAAATCGGGTCATGGCAAAGGTCTCCTGAAAGGGATTTGTCAAAGTGGCGCCAGATTGCATGGCGATCCGCGTCGTCGCAAGATTCTGGCGATGCAAACGGATGCAAACAAAGGCATCGCCCCCCGGATCCCGATACGTCATTTGACAGGTGTCCCGACGCGCCTGAGAATATCGACGTTGGGTAAAGGGAGTTTTGCGGATGTTTCCTCCGTTCGACATCTGGGCGCCGATGTTCCGGGCGCCGTTTTCCGGCGACGTGAACCAGGCCATCGTGCCGCGGATCTTCTCGCCCGATTACAAGGGCGTCCCCGAGATCGAGGACAAGGTCCAGACGCAGGTCGCAAGCTATGGCACGCAGCTGGGCAAGATCCTCGAGGCGCTGCGGGCGCTGTCGGAACAGACCGGGACACCCCTGCCCGAAATCGACAAGCTGGTCGCGGGGGTCGAAGAGGTCAAGAAGACCAGCCGGGAGGAGCTGCGCGCCGATGCCGAAGCGGCGCTGGCCCGGCTGAAGGCGGTCGACCGGCCGGCCTGGCGGGCGATGACCGGACAGGAATGAAAGTGTCGCGGTTGCGGTTTGGCGTGCGCACCCCCTAGTCTGGGGGGACACCAAAGGACCGAACCGCCATGATTGCCCTGATGCGGATGCTGATCCCGCTGCTGATCGTCCTCAGCATCGCCTACGCGGTGCTGTCGTTGCGCGCCCGCGCCCGGGCCAGGGACCGGCTGGAACAGGAATGGGACGACCAAGGCCGCACCGGCGACCGCGACGCCTTTATCGAAGAAGGGCTGGAGGACTATTCCGGGTCGTTCCGTCGCAAGATGCTTCTGGCGATTTATGTCGTCCCGCTTTTACTAATCGGACTCATGGTCTATCTCACCAACTATAGTTGAGAGGCACAGATGACATACGTTAAGTGGGCGATCTTCGTCGTATTCTGGGGTCTGGTAGCCTCGGTTCTTTATTACACGCTGCCGCGCCATGACGTGGTGCGCATCGTCAACACCGATACCCGACGGGTCGATTTCGGCGACAATTCGATCTTCTGGGCCAACACCGGGTCGGGCGATGCCGAAGGCACCGCGTCGCGCGACATCTACTTCATCTCGGCCGTGCGCCCCAACGGCCGTCCCCGGGTCTACCGGAACGAGGACACCGGCTGGATCTGGCCGCCGTATTTCAAGCTGAACTCGTCGAACCTGCAGGCCACGGCCAGCGATCTGAGATCCTCGCAGGAAAGCCCCAAGTGGGTGTCGGTCAAGTTCTACGGCTGGCGGTTCGAACCGTTCTCGATCTACCCCAACGCGGTGTCGATGAAGCAGGTGGACGGACCCGACGACAAGGGCATCAACTACTTCAACATCATCTTCCTGATCGGCTTTGCCATCCTGGTCTATGCGATCCATCGCCGGATCCAGCGGTTTCGCGAAAACCGGATCGACCCGGTGATCGAGGACATGACCGACCGGTTCGAAGCGGCGGGCGATGCCGCGGAAAGCCGGAAGGGGCGGTTCCGCCGCTGGCTGAAGGACTGGAAACAGACCTGAACGGCCGGCCGGCCGCGACCGGCCTCAACAGCCATCAATCGGCGAACAGGTAATCCGTCCGCGCGATTTCCAGCCCCTGTTCGGGGCTGATCGACAGGAAGGCGGCGATGCGGGCGCCGTTTTCCTCGTCGCTGGCGCGCTGGGTGATCATGTGCAGATCGGAAAACCCGGCGTCGCGGATATAGTCGCTTTCCAACGCCAGATCGTTGCGGATCGTGGGCAGCAGCCGTTCCAGCGTGGTCTGGCTGGTCAGCTCTCCGGCCAGGCCCACGCGCTTGGCGTGGCCCACCAGGTAATCGTCGGTAAAGTCGCATTCGACTTCCAGCAGCTTGGTCGTCGACCGGTCGGCATAGAAATCATGCATCAGCTCCAGGTTCGACGGATCCAGGCAGATCACCAGCCGGTCGCTGTCGTAATAGTCGAACAGCATCCGCATCAGCGCCCGCCGGTGCCGCGTGCGCTTTTCCAGCGAGGTCTGGATGCCGCCCAGGTCGGGCAGGGGCGTGTCGCCTTCGTTGAACAGGTAGTCGACCGCCGGCAGGTTGGTGACCTGGCGGATCTTCTCGGTCAGGCGCTTGGCCACGTGCCATTTCTTGCAGGTCACGATCATCAGCTCGCGCTGACGGCCCACGGTGCCTTCCGTTTCCCAGAACCTTGGTGCGAAGCGGCGCCCGATGCGGCCGCGCCCGGTCAGGAACTTGAACAGGTTGCGCCCCTCGTTCGAGATCTGGAAATCCATGTCATGGGCCGCGTAAAGCATCCCCAGCCTTGCGCGCAGCTCGGTCGCCTCGGGGCTGATCTTGCGCGCGAACAGCGAATCCTGCGCCAGCAGCAGGTCGTAATGGTCGTTGTAGAAGACGACGGGCATGCCGTAGTCGGTGAACATCAGGAAGGTCAGCGTGCGCGACCGGATCTCCTTGCCCGGAACCAGGTGGCGCACCAGGGTCTGAAAGAACGTCTCGTCCGGGATCCAGGTGGTGCGGAAGAACCGCATCACGTCCGGCCGCCTACGGCAGAAATCCAGGATCCATTCGATGGTCCGACGGCGCAGGCACCACCACTGGCTGCCGATCTGGATCTGCAGGTCGGCGGGCACCTTGCGGGTCAGCCCCAGCCGTTTCTGCCATTCGTAGGACCGGTAGAACCACCATTTCTGGCTGCGCTCGTTGAAGACATGGCGATAGATCAGCCGGTCTTCCTTCAGCCCCGTCTTGATCCAGTCGCTGTCGAAGAAATCAAAGCTTTCGATATAGTCGCAATCCTGGGCGTCCAGGAAGGCATGCACGTATTCCGACGTCTTGATCGCCATGCAATCGCCCGAGACCATGTAGAAATGCGTCGCCCTGGGAAACGTCTCGACCGCCGCCTCGACCGCGTAAAGCGTGGCCTGCACCAGGGACCACGCCCCCCAGCCGCACTTGATCCGCCTGGTGGCGAAGGTGACCGACGGATTGGTCTTCAGCGCGTCGCGGATCCTGTCGAAATGGGCGGGGTCGGCGCTGGCGTCGAAGTGGATCGCGATATAATCGCCCGTCGCCGTCAGACGCGCGGCCTGCCGGATGATGGCATCCGGGTCCTTGTGGCACAGCAGGATGTAGGCGATCTTGGCCATGGAGGAGGTTATGTCAGGCTCTGGACTGCTCTTGAGCTTCCCTGATACTGACAACAGCCGATTGAATAAACAGACTTTGTCTGTTTTCTTGTGGTCTCGTTCAACCTTGCGGGTAACAAGGGGGCGGGGGCAGCGAAGGGCAGGACCAGATGGGGTTTCCGGGAACCTGGATGACAGAGAGCGAGAGCATGGTGTACCGCGTGGTGCCCAAATGCGCCTGCTCGACGATCGGCCAGATCATGTATTATTCCGATCACGGCGAATTCTTTGACGGCGACATCCATGACGCCGAACAGGGGCTGCACAAATGGGCGCACGACGGCGCGCAGGCCGCGATCAGCCGGGCGGTGAAACAGCATTCCAGCTATGCCTTCACCTTCGTGCGCAACCCCTATGCACGGATCCTGTCGTCGTTCTTCGACAAGATCTGCGGCATCCAGCGCAACGGCAAGCGCTATCGCGGCAACCTGGTGCCGCTGCTGATCCAGAAATACGGGATCGAGGTCGGCGGCGATGACGGCAAGCAGGAATTCGACCAGATCAAGTCGTTCCGCCGCTTTCTTCTGTTCGCCCGCGACACCATCCGCTGGCGCCGCCCGATGGAACCCGACATCCACTGGTCGGCCATGTCGGGCCACGTGTCGACCTTCATCGTGAACGGCGGGCGCTACGACGGCATCTTCTGGACCGAGGATTTCAACACCGGGATGCAGCAGGTGCTGGACAAGACCACGCAGCGCCACGCCATCGACCTGGCCACCATCCCGCGGTTCAACGAAAGCGAAGGCCACGGGCCCAAGCGGGCGCATCCGGTCGAGGATTACTTCGACGACCTGGCCATGCACCTGGTCTACGAGATCTATCACCGCGATTTCGACCTGTTCAAATACGACCGCGACAATCCGGGCAACAAGAAGCCCACGGGCGAGATCGACCTGGACGAGGTTCACGCCAAGCTCTCGGACTGAAACCGGCCCTGCCCCGGCTGCGCTCCCGCCCCGGCTAGGGCGCACCGGCGGACAGTGCATCGCGGCCCACCCCGCGCAACCGGGGCAGAGCCTTGATGTTATGTCCGCGAAGCCCTAGATGACGCTGTCATGGCAAAGCAGAAGACAGACCCCAACTACAAGGTGATCGCCGAGAACCGGCGTGCGCGCTTCGATTACGCGATCGAAAGCGACATCGAGTGCGGGATCCTTCTGCAGGGCTCCGAGGTGAAATCCCTGCGCGCCAACGGCGGGTCCATCGCCGAAAGCTATGCCTCGGTCGACAATGGCGAACTGTGGCTGGTGAATTCCTACATCGCCCCCTACGAGCAGGCCAAGATGTTCCCGCACGAGGAACGCCGCCGCCGCAAGCTGCTGGTGTCGCGCAAGGAACTGGCCGACATGTGGAAGGCGACCCAGCGCGAGGGCATGACCCTGGTGCCGCTGGTGATGTATTTCAACCACCGCGGGATCGCCAAGATCAAGCTGGGCGTCGCCAAGGGCAAGAAGAACCACGACAAGCGCGCGACCGAGGCCAAGCGCGACTGGAACCGCCAGAAGCAGCGCCTTCTGAAGGACCACGCGTAAACCTCTTCTTCGAACGCGGTCGGGCGTCGGTGATGGCTTGCCTCCGGGCGTGCCAAAATGTACGCAAATCCAAGGTCCGGAAGAGGAGGAAGCCGATGCAGGACGATCCAGGTACGCTCGTGTCGACACAATGGCTGGCCGAGCATCTGAAGGATCCCGATCTGCGGATCCTGGACGGGTCGTGGTATCTGCCCACTTCCGACCGCGATGCCAGGGCCGAATACGCCGAGGCCCACATCCCCGGCGCCCGGTTCTTCGACATCGACGAGATTTCCGATCACCGCTCGGACCTGCCGCACATGCTGCCCCCGGTGGAAAAGTTCATGTCCCGCCTGCGCGCCATGGGCGTGGGCGATGGCCACCAGGTGGTGGTCTATGACGGCGCGGGCATCTTCTCGGCGCCGCGGATCTGGTGGATGTTCCGGGTCATGGGCCAGATGGACGTCGCCGTTCTGGACGGCGGTTTCCCGAAATGGCAGGCCGAGGGCCGCGAGATCGAGGACATGCCGCCCGTGATCCGCGACCGGCACATGACCGTCCGGGTCCAGAACCACCTGGTGCGCGACGTGACCCAGGTCTCGGCCGCCTCCAAGCTGGGCGATCACACGATCATCGACGCCCGTTCGCCCGAACGGTTCCGCGGGGACGCGCCCGAACCGCGCGAGGGCCTGCGCGCCGGTCACATCCCCGGCGCGGTCAACGTGCCCTTCGGCACGCTGCTGAACCCCGACGGCACGATGAAGGACGAAGCCGGCCTGCGCGCGGCCTTCGCCGCCGGCGGCGCGGATCTGACCAAGCCGGCCATCACCTCCTGCGGGTCCGGCGTGACCGCCAGCATCCTTGCGCTGGCACTGGAACGGATCGGCAAAACGGATTACGCGGTCTACGACGGCTCGTGGTCCGAATGGGGCCTGTCGCCGACACTGCCCATCGCCACCGGAGACGCCTGATGTTCGAAGTGCTCACCCCCCAGCCGGCCGACAAGATCCTGTCGCTCATGGCCGCCTATCGCGAAGACCCGCGCGAGGCCAAGATCGACCTGGGCGTCGGTGTCTACAAGAACGCCGACGGCATCACCCCGGTGATGCGCGCCATCAAGGCGGCGGAACAGAAGCTCTGGGAGACCCAGACCACCAAGGCCTACACCGGTCTTGCGGGGGATCCGGCCTATGCCGACGCGATGATCGCCATGATCCTGGCCGATGCGGTGGACCGCGACGCGGTGGCTGCCGTGGCCACGCCCGGCGGCACCGGCGCCGTGCGCCAGGCCTTCGAACTGATCCGCATGGCCAATCCGCGCGCGCGCGTCTTCGTGTCGAACCCGACCTGGCCGAACCACATCTCGATCCTGCAGTACCTCGGGATCGAAATCGTGCCCTACCGCTATTTCGACGAAGACACCCGCGGCGTCGACGTCGACGGCATGATGGCCGACCTGGCCCGGGCCACCAAGGACGACGTCATCCTGCTGCACGGCTGCTGCCACAACCCGACCGGGGCCAACCCGAACGCGGTGGACTGGCAGGGCATCGTCGACCTTCTGCTGAAGACCGGCGCCACCCCGATGATCGACCTGGCCTACCAGGGCTTCGGCGACGGGCTGGAAGAAGACGCGGCCGCCACAAGGCTGATCGCGTCGTCGGTCCCCGAATGCCTGATCGCGGCCAGCTGTTCCAAGAACTTCGGCATCTACCGTGAACGCACCGGCCTGCTGATGGCGGTGTCCGCCGACACGTCCCGCATCCCGGTGACCCAGGGCACGCTGTCCTATCTCAACCGGCAGAACTTCTCGTTCCCGCCGGACCATGGCGCGCGGCTTGTCACGATGATCCTGACCGACGACGCGCTGCGCGCCGACTGGAAGGCCGAGCTGGAAGAGATGCGCAGCGGCATGCTGCGCCTGCGCGAACAGCTCGCGACCGAACTGCGCCGCCTCACCGGGTCGGACCGCTTCGCCTTTGTCGCCCAGCACCGCGGCATGTTCTCGCGCCTCGGGCTGCCGCCGGAAATCGTCGAACGACTTCGCGTGGAACATGCCATATACATGGTCGGTGACAGCCGCCTGAACATCGCAGGCCTCAATGCCACCACGGTGCCGATCCTGGCCAAGGCCATCGCGGACACCGTCGACTGATCGGAAGGATCCCCCATGTACCGCACGGCCACCGGACTTGCCCTGTTCCTCTGGCCGCTCGCGGTCCAGGCGGATCCCTCCTTCGACTGCGCCAAGGCCGAAAGCGCGGCCGAAAAGGCGGTCTGCGCCTCGCCCGACCTTGCGGCGATGGACACCGAAGTCACCCGCCTCTTCGACCTGGCGCTGCACGGTCCCCACATGACGGACGACGCGGCCGCCACGCTCAAGGCCTACCAGCGCGGCTGGATCAAGGGCCGGGACGACTGCTGGAAGGCGGATGACCTGCAGACCTGCGTGCGCAACAGCTACGCGGTCCGCATCGACGAGCTGCGCCGCGACTACGCCGATGCACGGGCCGAAGACGGCCCGTCGCTGGGCCCCTATGCCTATGTCTGCGATGGCATCGACGCCGGCATCAGCGCCAGCTTCGTGAACACCGGCGACAGCCTGGTCGTGCTGCGCTGGCAGGACATCGTGCTGGTCCTGCCCCAGGGCATGTCCGGCTCGGGCGCCCGCTACGAGGCCGACGACACGGTCTTCTGGATCAAGGGCGACGACGCCACCCTGACCCTCGACGGCACCGACCACGCCTGCCACACCGACACCACCGGCTGACCGCGCCCACCACTGCGCCCCCCACTGCGCCCCGGCCGCGCTCCCACCCTGTCCACGTCTTGCCGGCCCCGCGGCATCCAAGAGCCCACCCCGCACGCCCGGGGCGCTCCCTGCTGCTTCTTTCTCTTCAAAAATACCCGGCCCTTCGCCCGGTATCCCCACACCGGCACCCCAAAAAAGGCACCCCAAAAAAAGGCACCCCGGAAAAAGGCACAAAAAAACCCGGGCGCGAACGCCCGGGCCAGTCATTGGCTGATTGGAAGGAGACTCAGCCTTTCGAGAATTCCGGGTAGGCTTCCATGCCCAGCTCGGCCATATCCAGACCGTTGATCTCTTCTTCCTCGCTCACGCGGATGCCCATGGTGGCCGCCAGGATGAACCAGACGATCGAGGACACGACGAAGACGAAGACACCGACGATCACGATCGAGATCACCTGGCCACCCAGCGTCGCATCGGGGTTGGTCAGCACGACGGCCAGGGTGCCCCAGATACCGCAGACCAGGTGCACCGGGATGGCGCCGACCACGTCGTCGATCTTCAGCTTGTCCAGCATCGGCACGGCGAAGACGATCAGCACGCCGCCGACGGCGCCGATCAGGGTGGCTGCACCCAGCGTCGGGGTCAGCGGTTCCGCGGTGATCGACACCAGGCCGGCCAGGGCGCCGTTCAGCACCATGGTCAGGTCGACCTTGCCGTACATGATCTGGGTCAGGATCAGCGCTGCGATCGCACCGCCGGCAGCTGCCGTGTTGGTGTTGGCGAAGATGCGCGAGATGTCGGCGACGTTGCCGGCGGTGTCCATGTAAAGCTGCGAACCGCCGTTGAAGCCGAACCAGCCAAGCCACAGGATGAACGTGCCCAGCGTCGCCAGCGGCAGGTTCGACCCCAGGAACGGGGTGACGCGGCCGTCGGTGTACTTGCCGATCCGGGGACCCAGGATCAGGGCACCGGCCAGAGCTGCCCAGCCACCGACCGAGTGCACGACGGTCGAGCCGGCGAAGTCGAGGAAGCCGTAGTTGGCGTCAAGGAAACCGCCGCCCCACTTCCAGGACGCCTGGATCGGGTAGATCAGCGCGGTCAGGACAACCGTGAAGATCAGGAAGGGCCACAGCTTGATGCGTTCGGCAAGCGTGCCGGACACGATCGATGCGGTGGTCGCGCAGAACATCAGCTGGAAGAAGAAGTCCGAACCCACCGACGCATAGGTCAGGTCGGTGTCGGCACTGCCGCCGACCGGCTCCAGCGTGGTGATCGAGAAGGCGCCAAGGATGCCGCTGATGGTCCAGGCGTCGCCGGGGTACATCAGGTTGTAGCCGATCAGGTAATACATGATGGCCGCGATGGCGAACAGCGCGACGTTCTTGGTCAGCTGCATGGTCACGTTCTTGGTGCGGACCAGGCCGGCTTCGAGCATCGAGAAGCCCGCGCCCATCCACATCACCAGGAAGCCGGTGACAAGGAACATGAAGGTGGTGAAGATATAGCCGATCTCATCGTTCGGCGGGGTCATGTCGGCTTCCTGGGCCAGGGCCGCCAGCGGAAGCATCACCAGCACCGCGGACGCAGGAAGGATTTTCGTCAGTTTCATGGGTTTCAGTTTCCTTGGATTATCCGCGTTCTCAGAGCGCATCATCGTTGGTTTCGCCGGTCCGCACGCGGATCGCCTGTTCGACGTCCAGGACGAAGATCTTGCCGTCCCCGATCTTGCCGGTCTGTGCCGTCTTCGCCACGGTCTCGACCACCTGGTCGACCGCCGCATCCGACACCACGATCTCGAGCTTGATCTTCGGCACGAAATTCACCGCGTATTCCGCGCCGCGGTAGATCTCGGTGTGACCGGACTGCGATCCGAAGCCCTTGATTTCCGTTACCATCATGCCGCGCACACCAGCCTCGGTCAGCGCCTCGCGGACCTCCTCCAGCTTGAACGGCTTGATTGTCGCTATGATGAGTTTCACCTTTGTCCCCTTGCTTGGCAGGTCGTCCTGCATTTGTGCCCCCGCAGAAGAAGCGGGATCGCCTGTCGAAGGGAACATGAGGTCGGTCAGATCGCAGGCATTACAACCGGTTTACAACGGGTAAATGCCTAAATAATGCGCATGAGCAGTATTCCGCACAAAATTAGAGCAAAGTGTAAACGTGCGCCGGGCACGCATGCGCGTTACAACCGGGGTGAAAAAAGGCTAAACTGCTGAAAAAATGCAGGCCGAGCAGAGCTGAACAATGAGTGATTCATCCCGTCGCCGCCCGCCCGTGGTGGCCGATAAGCGCTACGGCGCGGCGCCCGCCAAGCGGACGCCGACCAAGAGCCAATCCAAGAGCCCGCCAAAAGGCAAGGCCAGTACCAAGACGAATGCCAAAGCCGGGGCCAAGCCGACCGGCCGCGCGAAGACCCGCAAGGCCGCCAATGGCGGGTCGGGCGGTGGCGGTGGCGGACGCGGACCGCTGGGCGTCCTGCGCCGGATCCTGGGGTTCTTCCTGGGCCTCGCCTGGGGGCTCAGCTGGCGCATTGCGCTGATCGTCTTCCTGATCATCGGCGGCGCGGTGTTCTATTTCTACGCCCAGCTGCCCGATTACACCGAATTGCTGGACGGCCGCGCACGCGGTTCGGTCACCATGCTGGATCGCAACGGCGAGGTCTTTGCCTGGCGTGGCGAACAATTCGGCGGCGTGGTCACGGCGGACACGGTGTCGCCCAACCTCAAGAACGCGATCGTCGCCACCGAGGACAAACGGTTCTACCGTCATTTCGGGGTCTCCCCCCGAGGTGTCGCCAGCGCCGTGATGATCAACCTGCGCGAGGGCCGTGGCCCTCTTGAAGGCCACGGCGGCTCGACCATCTCGCAGCAGACGGCCAAGCTTCTGTGCCTGGGCGTGCCCTACGACCCCGAGGTCTGGAAGGACGAGACCGAATACGAAAACGACTGCCGCCGCACCACGGTCTGGCGCAAGGTCAAGGAAGCCATCTACGCGATGGCCATGGAGGCGAAGTACTCCAAGAACGACATCCTGACGATCTACATGAACCGCGCCTACCTGGGCGAAGGCACCCGTGGCTTCGAGGCGGCCAGCCAGCGGTACTTCGGCCATGGCGCCGACAAGGTCTCTCCGGCCGAGGCGGCGATGATGGCGGGCCTTCTGAAGGCGCCGACGCGCTATGCGCCGACCAACAACCTCAAGCTGTCGCAGGACCGGGCGGCGGTGATCATCGGCCTGATGAACGACCAGGGCTACCTGAGCGCCGAGCAGGCGAAAGAGGCCCGCGACCATCCGGCGGAACTGTCGGATGCGGCCGCCGAGACGGCGGGCGGATATTTCGCCGACTGGGTGATGTCGTCGGGGCCGGAATACTTTACCCGCAACACCACCGAGGACGTGATCATTTCCACCACGCTGGACCGCCGCATCCAGAAGGCGGCCGAGGATGCGCTGGACTACGTCTTCTCCGAGAAGGTCAAGGAAGGCTCCAAGGCGCAGGCCGCGATCGTTGTGATGTCGGCCGACGGCGCCGTGCGGGCCATGGTCGGCGGGCGCAAGAAGCAGTTCGCGGGCGCCTTCAACCGCGCCACCCAGGCGCTGCGCCAGACCGGATCAAGCTTCAAGCCCTTCGTCTACGCGACCGCGCTGGAACTGGGCTATTCGCCCAACGACACGGTGGTCGACGAACCCTATTGCCTGGACATCCCCGGGTCGGGCGAATGGTGTCCGAAGAACTACACCAACCAGTACGCCGGCCGGGTCACCCTGACCCGGGCGCTGATGAACTCGCTGAACATCCCCGCCGTGAAGGTGGCGGAGTCCGTCGGGCTGGACCTGGTGCGCAAGGTGGCGTCCGACTTCGGGATCAAGAGCGACCTGGCCGCTGGTCCGGCGCTGGCGCTGGGGGCCTCGGAATCGACGCTGATCGAGATGACGGGCGCCTACGCCGGCATCCTGAACGGCGGCTCGTCGGTGACGCCTTATGGCCTGACCCAGCTGAAGCTTCTGGGCGACGACACGCCCCTGATGGGCGCGGGCGGCGGTATCGGCGAACGGGTGATCCGCACCGAGGCGGCCGAACAGCTGATCTGGATGATGGAAAAGGTCGTCAGCGAAGGCACCGGCCACCGGGCCAAGCTGCCCGACCGCCAGGCGGCGGGCAAGACGGGCACCACCCAGGCCGCGCGCGATGCCTGGTTCATGGGCTTCACGGCCGATTACGTCGCCGGCGTCTGGATGGGCTACGACGACAACACCCCGCTGTCGGGCGTGACCGGCGGCGGCCTGCCGGCCGAGATCTGGCACGAGGTGATGGTGCGGGTGAACGAAGGCCTGCCAGTGCACGACCTGCCGATGCGCCCGCCGCTGGAGGGCCCGGCGACGGTGGACGCGCCCCAGGCCCAGCAGGCGCCGCAAAACAGCCAGCCGCCGCGCAAGGGTGTCGGCCTGGGCAAGGCCGTGGACAATATCCTGAAGGATCTGTTCGGGGGATAAGGCGGTCTGCCGCCTGGCGGGGCTTGGCGCCCCGCCGAACCGGCTCCGCCCCGCGCTTGGCGCGCGGCGGAGCGTCAGTTCACCGTCCGGTCAGGACGGCCAACTCCGGGGACTCAGCCCGGGACTCAGCCCGGGACTCAGCCTTGTACTCAGCCCTGGGCCTTCAGCGCCGCGATCATCTTGTCGACATTGCCGCCATTCTTGTCCAGCAGCGCGCCGATCTCGGTCCGTTCGGTCAGCAGCAGGTTCACGCCTTCGATGAACATGTTGTAGAACTTGTCCTGGCCCGACTTGTCGGACACCAGGAACGTCACGTCGAAGGGCGTCTGCCCCCGCAGTTTCACGGTGGACCGGACCTCGTAGCCGGCCTTGATCGGACGGGCCGAATTGACCTCGACCTGGCCGCCGATGAATTCGCGGAACCGGCGCCCGTACTTGTTCGAGATATAGGTCGCGAAGGCATCGGTGTACTGCTTCATCTGCGTCGAGTTGAGCGACCGGGCATCCGGCCCAAGCGCGTAGCGGGCCATGATCGGCACGTCGGCGTAGGTCAGGAACAGCTTCTTGAAATCGTTGATCATCCCGCTTTCCGACTGCCCGGAGGCGATGACGCGGTTGATCTCGGCCACGACCTTGTCGACGAGCGCGCGCGCCCCCGCTTCGGTCAGGGCCAGGGCAGGGGAGGTCACGAGCGCGGCAAGGGCGGTGGCAAGCGTACCGGTCAGGCAGAAGCGGCGGGTGAACTGATTATTGGAGCGCATAAGGGTCCTCGTAGGGATCTGAATACGGATCGGCGGCGGCCGCCGGCGCGGCTGCGCCGGTGTCGCCATAGGGGTCCGCGTATGGGTCGGCGTAAGGGTCGTCATAGGGATCAAACGCATTACCCGTGCCATCGGATCCCAATTCGAACCGGCGGTTCTGCAGGTAGATCAGGCGCGACTGGGCGTAACTGTCCGCGCTGTCGTACAAAACGCTGTCGATCGTGTCCGAATAACGGCCCCGGTCCGACAGCATCTGTCCGCCGTTGGAATACAGCGTCGCGTTGCCCAGCGTGTTGCCGCCGATGAACGAGAACGGGTTCAGCCAGATGTCGACCATGATGCCCACGGTATCACGTTCGGTGGACGGGCCATAGAACGGCAGTTCCAGGTAGGCGCCTTCCTTGAAGCCCCAGGTGTCCAGCGTCTGGCCAAAGTCCTTGTCGACCACGGGGATGCCGAATTCCGATGCCGGGTCGGACAGGCCGAACCCGCCGATGGTCGAATTCATCAGGAACCGTGCCAGCGCCCAGCCGAAGTTCTCGAAGTCGCCCTGCAGCAGGGCGTTGATCATCACCTTGGGCATGCCAAGGTTGTCGGCGAAATAGCCGATGCTGTCTTCCATCGGATCCGGCACCACGGTCGAGAACCCGATGCCGGCGGGGCGAAAGGCGTATTTGTCGACCGTCAGGTTCAGGTCATGGACCGCACGGTTCTGATTCTCGTACGGATCGAACACGCCATCGGCGGATGTCGCGCCATCCGGCACCTTGGTACAGGCAGCCATCAGCGGCAGCGCCGCGATCATGGCCAGTCGGGCAAGACGTGAGGCGCGGGTCGTATCGGGGGAGGAGGTGTTCAATGTAAACCTCTAACGAACAAGTTTATGTCAGACATAATCCGAATTGGCGGAGGACCCAATGGCCTGTTGGCGAGATATGCATTTTGCACCGGTTTGGGAACGGGGCGTTTCACTTTTCTGCTTTACTGTGCCGATTTGCGCCGTATGCACGATCTACGTAATTTATGAATCAGTTTTGATCGAACGGTCTTTGATGTGATGAACAAGGCTCAGCCCCGTCCAGGGGTCGAAGAATTGCGCGCGGCCCGGCGCGAAAGCCGCGGTCTTTACTGGATGGTCGGCATTTTCAGCTTTTTCGCGAACATGCTGATGCTGACGGGCCCGCTATACATGCTGCAGGTCTACGACCGGGTGCTTGGCAGCCGGTCCGAGGCGACTTTGCTGGCGCTGTCGCTGCTGGTGGCGTTCCTGTACGGGGTGATGGGGATCCTCGATTATGCCCGCGGGCGGATCATGGCCCGCGTCGGCGCGCGCTTCCAGGCGCGGCTTGACCGGCGGGTGTTCGACGCCATGGTGCGCCGCTCGGCGGTCGCGCAGGACAGCCGGGCGCAGACCGGGCTGATGGATCTGGAATCGGTGCAGCGGCTGATCGGCTCGCCGGTGCTGATGGCGATCTTCGATATCCCCTGGACGCCGGTCTTCCTGGCCGGGATCATGGTGTTCCACCCCTGGCTGGGCTTCCTGGCCCTGGGTGGCGGCGCGCTGCTGATCCTGATCACCTTCCTCAACCAGGCGTTCTCGCGCCGGCCCCTGCTGAAGGCCAACGCCGCCGGCCAGAAATCCCAGCTGATGTCCGAGGAAATCCGCGGTGAGGCCGAGATCGTGACATCGCTGGGCATGCGCGACGCCGCCTTCCGCCGCTGGCAGATCGCGCGGGACGAGGCGCTGACAAGCTCGGTGACCGCCAACGACATCACCGGCACCTTCACCTCGATGACCAAATCGCTGCGGTTGCTGCTGCAATCGGCGATGCTGGGCCTGGGCGCCTACCTGGTGCTGCACAACCAGATGACGGCCGGCGCGATGATCGCCGGATCGATCCTTCTGGGCCGGGCGCTGGCGCCGATCGAACTGGCCATCGGGCAATGGGCCCTGGTGCAGCGCGGCATGAAGGGCTGGCAGAACCTGGCGGAACTGCTGGGCGCGACCCCGCCCGAACCGGTGCGCACCAAGCTGCCGACGCCCAAGGCCAAGCTGATGGTGCGGGCGCTGACCGTGCTGCCCCCGGGCGAAAAGCGGGCCACGCTGAAGAACCTGAATTTCGACGTCGAACCGGGCGAGGCCATCGGCGTCATCGGTCCCTCGGGCGCGGGCAAGTCGACGCTGGCCCGCGCGCTGACCGGGGTCTGGATGCCGGCGGGCGGCTCGATCCGGCTGGATGGCGCGGGCCTGGACCAGTACGGCGCCGACGACCTGGGCCGCCACATCGGCTATCTGCCCCAGCGGGTGCAGCTGTTCGAAGGCACCATCGCCCAGAACATCGCCCGGCTCAGCGACAATCCCGATCCGGACAAGGTGGTCGCTGCGGCCAGGAAATCGGCGGCGCACGACATGATCATCCGCCTGCCCGACGGCTATGACACGCGGGTGACCGCGGGTGGCGGTCGGCTGTCCGGCGGGCAGATCCAACGGATCGGCCTGGCCCGGGCGCTGTATGACGATCCCCGGATCCTGATCCTGGACGAACCGAACTCCAACCTCGACAACGACGGGTCCGTGGCGCTGAACCACGCGATCCGGGTGCTGAAGGAAGACGGCCGGTCGGCGCTGATCATGGCGCACCGGCCCGCGGCGATCCAGGAATGCGACCGCCTGCTGGTGCTGGATCACGGCATGCGCGCCGCCTTCGGTCCCAAGGACGAGGTGCTGCGATCCATGGTGCAGAACCATGCCGACATCAAGAAGACCGCCGCCATGGGAGGTGTGCAATGACCGATCGTCGCTTTTCCGCACGCCTGCCGCTGACCTTCGGTGTCGCGGCTTTGATCGCGCTGGTCGGGGGCTTCGGCACCTGGTCCGTCATGTCCAACATCGCCGGCGCCATCGTGTCCCCCGGCCGGATCGAGGTCGATCGCAACCGCCAGGTGGTACAGCACCTCGACGGCGGCGTCGTCAAGCAGATCCTGGTCAAGGAAGGCGATTCGGTCGAGGCCGGGCAGGTGCTGATCCGTCTGGATGACGAAGTCCTGCGTCCCGAACTGCTGATCACCGAAGGGCAGCTTTACGAGCTGATGGCCCGGCGCGGCCGGCTCGAGGCCGAACAGGACGGCAAGGAAACGATCGTCTTCGCTCCCGAACTCATCGAGGCCGCCGCCGACCGCCCCGATGTCAACACGCTGATGGAAGGGCAGTTGCGCCAGTTCGCCGCCAAGAACGAGACGGTCGAACGCGAGACCGAGCAGCTTGAGAAGCGGCGCGGCCAGATCGTCAGCCAGATCGAAGGCATCGTGGCCCAGGACAAGGCCCTGACCCGGCAGCTGACGCTGATCCAGAAGCGCCTGGACGACCTTAGCCCGGCGGTCGCAGAGGGGCTGGTGCAGGCCGGCATCTTCCTGGATCTCCAGCGCGAGGCCGCCCGGCTGGAAGGCCAGGTGGGCGAGTTGAAGGCGCAGAAGGCCCAGTCCGAAGGCCGCATCACCGAGATCGACATCGAGATCCTGAAGCTGGGCAGCCAGCGCCGCGAAGACGCCACCACGCGCCTGCGCGAACTGCAGTACCAGGAAATCGGCCTGGCCGAGGAAGCCCGCTCGATGCGCGACAAGCTCGCGCGGCTGGATATCACGGCGCCGGTGTCCGGCGTGGTCTACGGGCTGCAGGTGCATACGCCCCGGTCGGTGATCAGGCCCGCCGATCCGGTGCTGTACCTGGTCCCGCAGGACCGGCCGCTGGTCATCGCCGCGCGGATCGACCCGGTGAACATCGACCAGGTGCACCTGGACCAGCGCGTGATCCTGCGCTTTTCCGCCTTCGATCAACGCCATACGCCCGAACTGATGGGCGTGGTGCGGCTGGTTTCGGCGGATGCGTTCGAAGACGAGGCCAACCAGGTCAGCTTTTACCGGGCCGAAATCGAACTGGACGAGGGCGAGCAGGAAAAGCTGCCCGACGGTCTGGTCCTGATCCCCGGCATGCCGGTCGAGGCGTTCATTCGCACCGCCGACCGCTCGCCCATGGCCTACCTGGTGAAACCGCTGTCGGATTACTTCACCAAGGCCTTCCGCGAAGGGTAAGGGCGGCACATCCGCCTTCGCACTCGCCCGCCTTCGCACCTGCCCGATCCGTCGGCGCCGTCCCTGCGGGCGGCGCCGTCGCACGCCCGTTACATCGCCGCTGTAGCAGGGGCGGGCCGCCAAATGGGGGCCAATGGTTTCCACTGGTTTCCACCGGCGCGGCATACGGCTAGGGTCTTCGACGAACCCAGCCACAGAAGGAACAGACCCCATGAGCTTTGAAAGCAAGCTGGCCGAACTTGGCGTGACCCTGCCCGACGCCCCCGCGCCTGCCGCCAATTACGTGCCCTACGTGCTGACCGGCGACACCGTTTACGTCTCGGGCCAGATATCGGCCGATGCGAACGGCCCGATCCTGGGCAAGCTGGGCGCCGGGATGGACCTCGCCGACGGGGCCGCCGCCGCCAGGTGCTGCGCCATCGCGCTGCTGGCGCAGGTCAAGGCAGCCTGCGGCGGCGATATCGACCGGCTGGTGCGGGTGGTGAAACTGACCGGCTTCGTCAACTCGACGCCCGATTTCACCGACCAGCCCAAGGTGATCAACGGCGCGTCGGACTTCCTGGTCGAAGCCCTGGGCGAAGCCGGCCGCCATGCCCGGTCCGCCGTGTCCGCCGCTTCGCTGCCGCTGGGCGTGGCCGTGGAAATCGAAGGGATCTTCCAGATCAAATGACCAATACCCTGCCGGAGGCGTTCCTGCGCCTGCCCATCGCGCACCGCGCCTACCATGACCTCGCCTCCGGCCGGCCGGAAAACGGCCTTTCTGCGATCGACGCCGCCGTGGCGGCGGGCTACGCGATCGAACTCGATTTGCAGATGTCGTGCGATGGCAAGGCGCTGGTGTTCCACGATGACGACCTGGACCGTCTGACCGGCGCCACCGGCCCCGTCTCGGCGCTTACCGCGGCCAAGGCCAACGCCACGGCCCTCACAGGCGGTGCCGCGCAGGACATCATCCCGACGCTGTCCCAGGTGCTGGACCGCGTGGCCGGCCGGGTGCCGCTGCTGATCGAGATCAAGGATCAAAGCCGGGGCGCCGGCATCGGCCCGCTGGAAGCGGCCACCGCGCAAGCGCTGCAAGGCTACGACGGCCCCGCCGCCGTGATGTCCTTCAACCCCGACTCGGTCGCCGAAATGGCGCGCCTGGCCCCTTGGATCCCGCGCGGCCTGACCACCTGCGACTATGACCCCAGGGACTGGCCGCTGGATGCGCAAACCTGCGCCCGCCTGCGCGAGATCCCGGATATCGACCGCACCGGATCAAGCTTCATCAGCCATTTCCACAAGGACCTGGACCGCCCGCGCGTGCAGCAGTTGCGCGCTGCCGGCCTGGCGATCTTCTGCTGGACGATCCGCTCGCCCGAGGAAGAGGCAGCGGCGCGCCGCAGTGTTCACAATATCACGTTCGAAGGGTATCCCGCACCGCACCCCGCTTGAAGACCTGCGCCCCAACGCCACATTCTGGGGCAGAACGGAGACCCCATGGATCAGGCACAGATCGAAGTCCAGGTGCACGGATCGCTGTCGGATATCCCGCCCGGCGAATGGGACGCCTGCGCCTGCCCGGAAACGGCGGACGGCGGGCGGCCCCTGGATCCCTTCACCACCCACCGGTTCCTGAAGGCGCTGGAAGACAGCGGATCGGTCGGGCGCGGCACCGGCTGGACTCCGCAATACCTGACCGCGCATCTTGACGGCCAGATGATCGCCTGCGCGCCGCTGTACGCCAAAAGCCACAGCCAGGGCGAATACATCTTCGACCACAACTGGGCCCATGCCTACGAAGGCGCCGGCGGGCGGTATTACCCGAAACTGCAGATGGCCGTGCCCTTCACGCCGGCCACCGGCCGGCGGTTCCTGGTGCGCGACGGCTATGACGGCATCGGCCAGTCGGCGCTGGTGCAGGGGGTGGTCCAGCTGGCGTCGAACAACAACGTGTCGTCGGTGCACATCACCTTCTGCACCGGGGCCGAGGCCGAGATGGGCGAACAGATGGGCCTGATGGCGCGCGCCACGCAGCAGTTCCACTGGCTGAACGACGGCTATGCCGATTTCGATGCGTTCCTGAATTCCCTGTCCTCGCGCAAGCGCAAGAACATCCGCAAGGAACGCCGCCAGGCCAACGATTTCGGCGGCGAGATCGTCATGCTGACCGGTGACGACCTGCAGCCCGAACACTGGGACAGCTTCTGGCGCTTCTACCAGGACACCGGGTCGCGCAAATGGGGCCACCCCTACCTGACGCGCCAATTCTTCGACCTCGCGCAGGACCATCTGCGCGACGACATCCTGCTGGCGCTGGCCATCGACGAAGACGTCCCCATCGCCGGCGCGCTGAACTTCATCGGGCGCGACACGCTCTACGGCCGCTACTGGGGCTGCATCGAACATCACCCCTGCCTGCATTTCGAACTGTGCTACTACCGCGCCATCGATTTCGCCATCGACCACCGCATGGCCCGCGTCGAAGCCGGCGCGCAGGGCGAACACAAGCTGGCCCGCGGATATCTGCCCAGCCTGACCCATTCGCTGCATTGGGTGGCCGACCCGGGTTTCGCAAAGGCCGTCGCGAACTATCTGGAAGCAGAGAGGGACGCCGTCGAGGAGGAAATCGAGATCCTCACCGAATACGGCCCCTTCCGCAAAGCCCAGGTGGAGGAACAGGAATGAGCGATCAACTGACAGGAACAGACAGGGCCAAGGCCCTGGCCACCCTTGCCGAAACCGGCTGGACCGAAGTCGACGGGCGCGACGCCATCGCCCGCACGTTCGAGTTCGCCAATTTCGTCGAGGCCTTCGGCTGGATGACCCGCGTGGCCATCTGGGCCGAAAAGATGAACCACCATCCCGAATGGGAAAACGTCTACAAGACGGTCAAGGTGGTGCTGACCAGCCACGATGTCGGCGGTCTGTCCGACCGCGACGTCAAGCTGGCCGCCAGGATGGAAAAACTGGCCGCCTGAAGGGGCTTACCGGTTCGATTCGCCGATCGTGTGCGCCATCATCCCCTTCTGGAAGGTGGCGCTGAATTCGGCCGCCGTGATCGACCCGTCCGACAGGGTCACGCCGGGCGGCGGCGCCGTCGGCCGGCGCCCGTTCACCGATATCGCGCCGCTCTGCGGGTCGTACTTGAAGCATTTGTTGTCAAAACAGTTCAGCCCCGACGCGATCTGGATCTCGGTCACGCCGCCGGGGCCTGTCGTGGTCGGGTTCGGTGTCACATCGCAGGCGCTCAGCGCGATGGTCGTCAGACCCGTCGCCACCAGGGGGCGCAGGGGGGCTGACAACGGCAAAGGAAACGGCAAAGGAAACGGCATAGGGCAACATCCTCACGAAAAACCGGAACCTGTCGTGACGGAACGTTACCTTGGGGCAGCGCGGCCAGCATAGCCGCGCCACCTTCACTTTTTCGTGGGATCCGAAGGGCTTGTCAGATCGCGTCCAGCAGGGATTCCCCGCCCGAGATCTCGCAGGTGCCCGGGCTTTCCTCCAGGTGCAGCACCTTCACGACGCCGTCCTCGACATACATCGCATAGCGCTTGGACCGCGCGATCAGCCCGGCGGGCGGCGCGTCGAAGTTCATGCCGATGGCGGTGGTGAACTTGCTTTCGGGATCGCCCAGCAGGGTCAGCCCGGCCTCGGCCGCGCCGGTGGCGTCGCCCCAGGCCTTCATCACGAAGGCGTCGTTGACCGAAACGCAGACGATCTCGTCCACGCCCTTGGCGTCGAACCCGGCCTTGGTGCGGATGAAGCTGGGCACATGCGCCATGCTGCAGGTCGGGGTGAAGGCGCCGGGCACGGCAAAGATCACCACCTTGCGGCCCGCGGTCAGCGCTTTCAGCTCGACCGGTTCGGGGCCTTTTTCGCCCATGCGCGTCAGCGTGACGTCGGGAAGGGTATCACCGGGTGCAATGGCCATGGATCTCATCTCCTTTGATGAATTGCGTTTCGGTTAACGGGGACTATAGGGTTTGCACGCAATCAGACCATGACTAATCGGGACTAATCGGGGGCAGAAAGCACATGAGCGGAATCGTCGTGATCGGCGCGGGGCAGGCAGGATCGTCGCTGGTGGCGAAGCTGCGCAAGGACGGCTTTGACGGTGACATCACCCTGATCGGGTCCGAACCCGTGCCCCCCTACCAGCGCCCGCCGCTGTCCAAGGCCTACCTGCTGGGCGACATGGGCGTCGAACGCCTGTATCTGCGGCCCGAAAGCTTCTACGCCGACCAGGACATCACCCTGCGCACCGGCGCCACGGTGACGTCGATTGATCCGGTGGCAAAGACCGTGTCGCTGAACGGCGACCTGCTGTCCTATGACCAACTCGCGCTCACCACCGGCTCGGTCCCGCGCCGCCTGCCGGCGGCCATCGGCGGCGACCTGGGCGGCGTCTACGGCGTGCGCACGCTGGCCGATGTCGATGCCATGGCGCAGGATGTCCGCGAAGGCGCCCGCGCGCTGATCGTCGGCGGCGGCTACATCGGGCTGGAGGCCGCGGCGGTCGCGGCCAAGAAGGGCATGAAGGTCACTTTGGTCGAAATGGCCGACCGCATCCTGCAACGCGTCGCCGCCCCCCAGACCAGCGATTATTTCCGCAAGCTCCACACCGGCCACGGCGTCGACATCCGCGAAGGCATCGGCCTGACCCGCCTGCTGGGCGAAGATCGCGTGACCGGGGCCGAGCTGACCGATGGATCGGTGATCGACGTCGACCTGGTGATCGTCGGCGTCGGCATCCTGCCCGACACCGCCCTGGCCGAATCCGCCGGGCTGACCATCGACAACGGCATCTGGACCGACGAACAGGGCCGCACCTCGGACCCGTCGATCTGGGCGGCGGGCGATTGCGCGTCCTTCCCGTGGAAGGGCGGGCGGCTCAGGCTGGAAAGCGTGCCCAACGCCATCGACCAGGGCGAAATCGTGGCCCGGAACATGATGGGCGCATCCGTGCCTTACGTGGCCACGCCCTGGTTCTGGTCGGATCAATACGACGTCAAGCTGCAGATCGCCGGGCTGAACGCGGGTTACGACCGCGTGGTCGAACGGCGCACCGACGATGTGACGGTGTCCTTCTGGTACTACTCCGGCGACCGGCTGATCGCGGTCGACGCGATGAACGACCCGCGCGGCTACATGGTCGGCAAGCGCCTGATCGATGCGGGCAAGACGGCGGATCCGGCACTGGTCGCCGATGCCTCGGCGGATCTGAAACCGCTGCTGCGGGCATGAGGCCGGCATGAGGATCGTCGCGGGCCGCTTCCGGGGCCGCCGCCTGGCGGCACTGGGCAAGGGCGATCCGGCCGCCCACCTGCGCCCCACCGCCGACCGCGTCCGCGAGAGCCTGTTTTCCATGCTGACGCACATGGACGCCATCGACGATGCCCGCGTTCTGGACCTGTTCGCGGGCACCGGCGCGCTGGGTCTCGAAGCCCTGTCGCGCGGTGCGGCGCATGTGACCTTCGTGGAAAGCGGGCGGAAATCCCTGTCCCTGATCAAGGACAACGTCTCGCTTCTGGACATCGACGCCGAGACCGGGGTGATCGGCCGCGACGCCACCCGCCTTGGCCCCGGCACGCCCCACGACCTGGTGTTCCTGGACCCGCCCTATGGCAAGGGGCTGGGACAGAAGGCGCTCCAGGCGGCGGTACAGGGCGGCTGGATCGCGCCGGGCGCGCTGATCGTCTGGGAAGAAGCCGCTCCGATGGACCCGCCCCCGGGTTTCCTCCCCGAGGACCAGCGGCGGTATGGAGAAACCCACGTCACCCTGCTGCGGTGGCCGGGCCCCAACGATCAAGCGCCCGATCATGTGGACGATCAAGCGGAAGGACCAAGATGACTGACCTGGTGATATTCGACTGCGACGGCGTGCTGGTGGACAGCGAAACCATCGCCAACACCGTCCTGGTCGAAAACCTTTCCGGCTACGGGCTGTCCCTGACGCTGCAAGACAGCGAAAGGCTGTTCGTCGGCGGCACCATGGCCGGCGTGCGTGCGACCGCCATCGACATGGGCGCCGACCTGCCCGACGACTGGGTCGACGGCATCTACGACACCATCTTCGCCCGCCTGCGCGACGGAGTCGACGTGGTCCCCGGCATCCCGCAATTGCTGGATCATCTCGACGCGCGGGGCATTCCCTTCTGCGTCGCCTCAAACGGCTCGCCGGAAAAGATGCGGATCACGCTGGGTCAGAACGGGCTCTGGGACCGGTTCGAAGCCACCATGGTCTCCGCCTACACCCACGGCGTGGCCAAGCCCGACCCCGGCCTCTTCCTGAAGGCCGCCGAACCCTTCGGCGTGCCGCCCGATCGTACCGTGGTGATCGAGGACAGCCGCAACGGCGTCACCGCCGCCGCCCGCGCGGGCATGCGGTGCCTGGCCTACCTGCCGGAAGGCGACGGCGCGCATTTCGAGGCCCTCGGCGCGGAGATCATCCGCCACATGAACGAGGTGCCCGCCCGCCTGGACCCATGACCGGCGGGGCGCCCGTGGGTGATGCCCGGCCGGGTATTTTGGAAGAGAAAGAAGCTGCAGGTCGGGTACTTGATCCGCGGTACAAATACGGACAAGGCGTCCCGCGAGATTTGTACGAAACGGTCAATATCTTCTTCTTGGCCCAAATACCTCCCGCCGGAGGCTCCCGTCCCATCCACCGGCCCGAAGGCCGGGATCAGCCGTAGGTCGGGTGAAACTTGCCGGCGGGCGAGAGGGTAAAGATCTCGACGCCGTCCGCCGTCACGCCGACCGAATGTTCGAACTGCGCCGACAGCGACTTGTCGCGGGTCACGGCTGTCCAGTCGTCGGCCAGTGTCTTGGTTTCGGGCCGGCCAAGGTTCACCATGGGTTCGATGGTGAAGAACATGCCTTCTTCCAGCACCGCGCCCGTGCCCGGGCGGCCGTAGTGCAGCACGTTCGGCGGCGCGTGGAACACGCGGCCCAGGCCGTGGCCGCAGAAATCGCGGACGACCGACATGCGGTGGCCTTCCACGAAGGTCTGGATCGCATGGCCGATGTCGCCGAAAGTATTCCCCGGCTTCACCATCTCGATCCCCTTGAACAGCGCTTCATGGGTGACCTCGATCAGCCGCTCGGCCTTGCGGTTCAGCTTGCCGGCCACGTACATGCGGCTGGTGTCGCCGTACCATCCATCCAGGATCACGGTGACGTCGATGTTCAGGATGTCGCCGTCTTTCAACACCTTCGGCCCCGGGATCCCGTGGCAGACCACGTGGTTCACCGAAATGCAGCTGGCGTGCTGGTAACCCTTGTAGCCGATGGTGGCCGATGTCGTGCCGTATTCCTCGACCAGTTCGGTGATGCGGGCATCGATGACCTCGGTCGTCTGGCCGGGAAAGACCAGCGGCGCGATGTCGTCGAGTATCCGGGCCGCGACCGCTCCGGCCGCGTGCATGCCTGCGAAATCGGCCGAATCATAGATCCTGATGCCGTCTTTCGTCAGTCTGCCGCGCGTGTTGTCCAAAACGCTATCTCCCGTTCTGTCGCCAATATTATGATCTTGTGGCCCCCGATGCCAGAGGGTGCGGCATTTCTGCCTCCGCAGGACCGGATTCGTGATCCGACGCGAGCGCCGGCAAATCGCGGCGGCTTTCTACCATGACTTGTGGCCGGGCGCATCACCTGATGCCGCAGCGCGGCAATATTTGCCCCAGCTCGACACCCTCGGGCGTGATCGCGGTGCCGTGGACCAGCACCTCGACACCTGCCGCTTCGGCCCGTTCCAGGGCCTCGGCATAGGTCGGATCGATGTCGGCGGCGGGGGTGAAACAGGTGGCATCCGTGCGCTGGACCAGGAACAGCATCACCGCCCGGTGCCCCCGGGCCGCCATCTCCGACAACTCGCCCAGGTGCTTGGTGCCGCGGGCCGTCACGCTGTCGGGAAATTCGGCGCGGCCGGGCGCGCGGGACAATGTCACCGACTTGACCTCGACATAGGCGTCCGGAAGGCCGCCGCCCTGCAGCAGGAAGTCGATGCGGCTGTTGGTGCCGTATTTCACCTCGGGGCGGACGATGTCGTAGGCCGACAGCGCCGCGACCTCGCCCGCCTCGAGCGCGGCGCGCAGGGCCCGGTTGGGCACGGAGGTATCGACGCCGGTGAAATGTCCGTTTTCGTGATCGACCAGCCGCCAGCCCCATTTCAGCTTTTTCTTCGGGTCGTCGTTGGGTTCCAGCCAGATCCGGGTGCCCGGTTCGGCCAGCCCCATCATCGATCCGGGGTTGGCGCAATGGGCGGTCACCTCGCGTCCGTCGTCCAGCCGGCAATCGGCAAGGAAGCGTTTGTAGCGCCGGATCAGGCGGGCGTGAACAAGGGGGGATGGAAAGCGCATCGGCGTAGCCGTATACGTCGGATCGACCCGCTGCAAGGAGACCGGAGCCATGGCAAACCCAACCGCTGCAATGCTTGTGATCGGGGACGAAATCCTGTCGGGGCGCACGCGCGACGCCAACATGTACCACCTGGCGCAGGAACTGACGCGCCACGGGATCGACCTGACCGAGGTCCGCGTGGTCAGCGACAATGCCGAGGCGATCATCAACGCGGTCAAGGCGCTGTCGGCGGCCTATACCCATGTCTTCACGTCGGGTGGCATCGGGCCGACCCATGACGACATCACCGCCGATTGCATCGCCGCCGCCTTCGACGCCTTCATCGACGTGCGCGAAGACGCGCGGTCCCTGCTGGCCGCCCATTACGAGGCCCGGGGGGGCGAGCTGAACGCCGCACGGCTGAGGATGGCGCGGATCCCGGACGGCGCCGTGCTGATCGACAACCCGGTTTCGGTCGCGCCCGGCTTCACCCTGGAAAACGTGCACGTGATGGCCGGGGTCCCGTCGGTCTTCGAGGCGATGGTGGCCAGTGTCCTGTCCAAGATCACCGGCGGCGCGCCGCTGCTCAGCCAGACGCTGACCGTGCACCGCCCCGAGGGCGAGATCGCCGGGCCGCTGTCGGATCTGGCCCGGGATTTCCCCGAACTGTCCATCGGCTGTTATCCGTTCCAGCGGGACGGGGCCTTTGGCGCCAATATCGTCGTGCGGGGCCAGGACGGCGCGCAGATCAACGCGGCGATGACCCGGCTGGCGCGGGACCTGGCGGCATGACACCCCAGCGCGTGATCGCGGCGGTCGACGGCACCTGGCCGGCGGCACGGGTGTTTCAGACGGGCGCCTGGACCCTGCGCGAAGGCCAGGGCGGCGGACAGCGGGTGTCGGCCGCGACGGCGCTGGCCAAGGCATCGGCGGCGGATCTGCCGGTGGCCGAGGAGGCCATGCGCGAGATGGGCCAACGCCCGTTGTTCATGATCCGCCCCTGCGACCAGACGCTGGATGCGCTGCTGGAGGCGCGGGGCTATGCGATCCACGATCCGGTGCGGGCCTGGGTCTGTCCGCCGCAGACGCTGATGGACCAGCCGGTGCCGCGGGTCACGGTCTTTGCGATCTGGGAGCCGCTGGCGATGATGCGCGAGATCTGGGAAGCCGGGGGCATCGGGCCGGGCCGCCAGGCGGTGATGGACCGGGCGCAGGGACCCAAGACCGCGCTGCTGGGCCGCTGGAAGGAAAAACCCGCCGCCGCGGCCTTTGTCGCCATCCATGACGGGGTCGCCATGCTGCACGCGCTTGAGGTTCTGCCGCATCAGCGCCGCCAGGGCATGGCGCAATGGATGATGCGGGCGGCGGCGTTCTGGGCGGCCGAGAACGGGGCCGATACGCTGGCGGTGCTGTGCACCCAGGCGAACGGGCCGGCGAACGGGCTTTACGCATCGCTGTCCATGAAGCCGGTTACCGAATATCACTATCGGCATAAACCGGAGGAGACCGCATCATCATGACCGACCTGCCCACCGCTCTGAACCTGCCCGCACTCAGGCCGCTGCCGGAACCGACCCAGCGCTATTTCGACAAGTGCATGGACAAGCTGGGCATGGTGCCCAACGTGCTGAAGGCGCATGCCTTCGACATCAGCAAGCTCAACGCCTTTACGGCGATGTACAACGACTTGATGCTGGGCCAGAGTCGGCTGAGCAAGCTGGAGCGCGAGATGATTGCCGTCGTGGTGTCGTCGATCAACCGCTGCTGGTATTGCCAGGTGGCCCATGGCGCGGCGGTGCGCGACTTGTCGGGCGATCCGAAGCTGGGCGAATACATGGTGATGAATT
Source organism: Marinibacterium anthonyi (assembly GCA_003217735.2). Taxonomy (GTDB): domain Bacteria; phylum Pseudomonadota; class Alphaproteobacteria; order Rhodobacterales; family Rhodobacteraceae; genus Marinibacterium; species Marinibacterium anthonyi. The sequence goes on from CP031585.1 coordinate 501,151, forward strand.
ATCGCATGGCGCCGCTGGACGATCGCCAGCGGGCGATGCTGGATTTCGCCGCCAAGGTCACCACCGCCAGCGCCACGATCGAGGAGGACGATCGCGAGGCGCTGCGCGACGTGGGCTTCAACGACCGCGATATCTGGGACATCGCCAACGTGGCGGCCTTTTTCAACATGACCAACCGGGTTGCCTCGGCCACCGGAATGCAGCCGAACGACGACTACCACAGCCAGGCCCGATGATCCGGACCGCCGCCCTTGTCCTTTCCGTCGCCTGGGCGGCGCCGGCCCTGGCCTTCGACCCGGATCTGCCCGAGGCCCGGTCGCTGCGCACGTCCGAGGCCGCCTATGCCCTGCCGGCCGGCCCCTGGACCGAACAGGGGTTCAAGACGCTGACGGTCACCGGCAAGATCCGCAGCCGCACCTGGCGGATCGAGGAAGGCGTGACCACCCAGCAGGTGGTCGAGCCGCTGGTCGACCAGGCGCGCGCGGCGGGGTTCGCGCCGATCTACGCCTGCCAGGACAAGGGCTGCGGCGGCTTCGATTTCCGCTTTGCCATCGACGTGGTGCCGGCGCCGGACATGTTCGTCGACCTGTCGGATTTCCGCTATGTCTCGGCGATGAACGGCGACGGCGACGGGCTGGCCATCCTGGTCAGCCGGGGGCGCAACGCGGTCTGGGTGCAGATCACCGAAGTCATCCGCGCCACGCCCAGCGTGCCCGGGGATCTGGCCAGCGCCCTGGTGGAAACCGGGCGGCTGGTGCTGGAAGACATCCGGTTCGGCGAAGGCGCCACGCTGGACGCCCAGCCGATCCCCGCGCTCGAGGTGCTGGCGTCGGTGCTGGACCAGAAGCCCGATGTGCGGCTGGCCATCGTCGCCCATTCCGGCAGCCCCGCCGATGACGACGACACCCGCGCCGAAGGCCTGGCCGAGGCCCGGTCGATCCGGGCGCGGCTGATCGCGGATTACGCCGTGGCGCCGGACCGGGTCGAGGCGCTGTGGGTCGGCCCGTTCGCCCCGCGTGCGACGCCGCTGGACGCCACCGGCCAGGCCGTCAACCGTCGGATCGAGGCTGTCCTGCTTCCGGAGTAAGCCGGGTTTTGGGACCTTTCCGCAGAACCGACCGTTCGTCCTGTTCGCGCCACCATTTCTTGCGGTCGCGGTCCGGGTACTGCAGGTGTTCGTACATGAACTGGCCCTGGTGGCAGACCGTCTTGTAGCTTTTCACCGTGAACCCGCCATCGGCCAGGGCCGGCAGCATCGCGGTGGGGCCGGTCAGCAGGTAGACGTTGGTCTGCGTCCCGGTCTGGATATTCTTGCGGATCTCGCGTTCGATCGCGGTCATGAACGGGTTGGCCGGCGCGCAGGCCAGGAAGTAATTGGTGATCTCGCCGTCGCGCATCCGCAGGAACAGCTCCTGCTCGTCCGCGGCGATCGATGACGACGGCGGCCAGACGAAATTCGCATCCGTGTCCAGGTACACCCCGCCGTCGCGCATCAGGACCAGCACGCGCCAGTAATCGGCCTTGGCCGCGCCGATCTGCAGGCGGTCGAAGGCATCGGCGATCTCGCCCGGGAAATGCGTATCGACCCAGTCGCGGGCGGCCTCGTCGTCCACGTAGTGAAACTCGTGATCCCAGGCCATCAGCCGGTTGAAGGTCCAGGTGATATAGACCGCCAGAGACACGTCGCGCGTATAGTTGGTCTGTACCACCCGGCGCGGCACGGCGCGGGGCGATGTGCGCCGCGCCAGGGCGGGCGCATAGGCCGGAATGGTGAACCGCGCCCCGGGAAACAACCACAGGTGCACCGTGCACAGCAGCTTCACGAGCGCGCCGAGGATCTTCACCAGACGGCTGACAATGTATTTCACGTTCGGGCCTTCCTGCACTGGCCGGGCATGGATCACGGATCCGGCATTGGCCGTGCATAGTCGGCCCCCCCCGGCAAGACAAGCTGCGCCGCGGCAAGGCCGCGCCCCGGCGCCGGTTTCCGCCAGCCCAACCGTCGCACCGGCAGGATCGTTCCGGCCGCCAGGAAAGACCCCGCCGGGGACGCGGCGGGGCCAGTCGGGTGCCATGGGCGGCAACGGGGGAACCGCGTGTCGGCGGGCGGCTACCAGTCGGTCGGACCCTTGTCGGCGAAGACCTGGACCAGGAAATCGATGAAGGCGCGGACCTTGGGCTGGGTGAAGCGGCCCGGCGGATAGACGGCATAGATGCCCTGGGTTTCCATCGGCAGCGCGGGCAGGGCGTCTTCGACCAGGCCCTTCTTCATCGCGTCGGCGTAGAGGTAGCTGGGCAGATAGGCGATCCCCAGCCCCGAAATCGCCGCATTCAGCAGCGACTGCCCGTCATTGACCGACAGCCACCCGGCCGTGCGCACCTGGCGCTTTTCGCCCGACGGCGCGGTCAGTTTCCAGACATTGCCCGACGACTGGTTCGAATAATGCAGCAGCTTGTGTTCGTTCAGCTCGTCGATCTTCATCGGCCGACCGTGTTTCTGGAAGTACGACGGCGAGGCGATCATCCGCTTGGTGGTCTCGGTCAGCTTGCGGGCCCGCAGGGAACTGTCTTCCAGCTCGCCGATGCGGATGGCCATGTCGAACCCTTCGGAAATCAGTTCCACGTAGCGGTTGTTCAGCACCATGTTGACGGTGATGTCCGGGAAATCGTTCAGGAAATCGCTCAGCACCGGGGACAGGTGATTGACCCCGAAATCCGTCGCGACCGAAATCCTGAGCAGCCCCGAAGGCGCCGATTGCATCGAGGTGACCAGCGCGTCGGCCTCGCCCGCGTCGTTCAGCACGCGGCGGGCGCGGTCGTAATAGGCCAGGCCGATCTCGGTCGGGCTGACCCGGCGCGTCGTGCGGTTCAGCAGCCGCGCGCCCAGGCGCGCCTCAAGCGAAGAGACATGCTTGGAGACGGCGGATTTTGAAATGCCCATCTTCTTGGCCGCGTCCGTGAACCCGCCCTGGTCCACGACTGTCGCAAAGGCCTCCATTTCGGTCAGTCGGTCCATGCCGGGTTCCTTGTTCGTACCTTGTGTCAGCCAAGGTTATGGGTACGAAAAGGGGCAAGAACCGGGCAGGCTTAGGATAATATCGCGGTATTCGCGCCAGTGTTGGCCGACTGGAAACACGGAAACGCAGCGTTTCTCAGCCGAAGATGGCGTCGAACCGGCGCTGACCTTCGGGCGAAAACCGCAAGGCCCGGCTGTCGGGGACGCGGCGCACCCATCCCTGGGTCTCGAACCGGGTCAGCATGGCGCGGCCCAGCCGCCCGGCAAGGTGCGATTGCCGCATCGACCAGTCCAGGCATTCGCGGCACAGCGGCGCGCGGCCTTTCGGCAGCGCGTCCAGGTCGATGCCCAGCTGGCGGACGAACACCGCGCCGGCCGCGCTCAGCTCCAGCGTCTCGGGCCCCACGACGAAATGGCCCCGCGCCCGCATCGTGCGAAACATCTGCACGCCGCGGGTGCCGGCGATGTGGTTGTAACAGACCCGCGCCTCGCGCAGCGCCGGATCACGCGGGCCGGTCCGGGTGCGCAGGTGGCCCGCGCCCGCCGCCAGCCCCATCAGCGCTTCAAGCGTGGCGGCCACGTCATCGCTGGCCAGGGTAAAGTACCGGTGCCGGCCCTGAGGGCGATGGACGACAAGCCCGCCGTCTTCCAGCTTGCGCAGATGCGAAGACGCCGTCTGCGGCGACACCCCGGCCTCGCCCGCCAGTTCGGTCGCGGTCAGCGCCTTGCCGGTCATGAGCGCGCCCAGCATGTTGCCGCGCGCCGGGTCGCCGATCAGCGCGGCGATGCGGGAAATGTCGGGCCCGTCTTTCATGCTTCGACCCTAATCGAAGCATCGCGTCCGGTCCACGGGGTATCGGGGGGCACCACGACGCATCACGACAAGGACCCAGACCATGCTCACCTGCATCATCCGCTACCGCATCGATCCGACGAAAAACGCCCAGTTCCGCCAATACGCCCGCACCTGGGGCCAGGCCATCCCCCGCAACGGGGCGGACCTGATCGGCTACTATGCCCCGCACGAAGGCTCATCGACGCTGGCCTTCGGCATCTACAACATCGACAGCCTCGCCGCCTACGAAGCCTATCGCGCGCGACTGGCCGATGATCCGCTGGGGCGCGAAAATTACGAGTTCGCGCAGCGGGAAAAGTTTATCCTGCGCGAGGACCGGACCTGGGTGACACTCGCCTCGGCCCAAACGGAGGACCAGCCATGATCGCCATCATCTTCGAAGTCATCCCTGCCGAGGGGAAGAAAGACCTCTACCTCGACATCGCCGCCGAAATGCGCCCCCTTATCGAAGACGTCGATGGCTTCATTTCAGTCGAACGGTTCCAGAGTCTGACCAATCCGGAAAAGCTGCTGTCGCTGTCGTTCTTCCGCGACGAGGCAGCGGTGGAGGACTGGCGCCGATTGGCCGCCCACCGTCGCGCCCAGGGCAGGGGCCGCGCCGGCATCTTCGCCGATTACCACCTGCGCGTCGCCCATGTGCCCCGCGACTACGGCCTGACCGACCGCGCCGAAGCCCCCGACGACAGCAAGCAGGTCCACGAAGCCTGACGCGTTGATCTTCTTCTTGGCGAAAATACCTCGGGGGAGGCCTCCGCAGGAGGACGGGGGCAGCGCCCCCCTCTTCGGGCGCACCCTCTGGCAAGCGCTGCGTTTAGGTATTTGGACCAAGAAGAAGACAGGGCCTTACAAGGAGGCCGCCAGTCGCACCCCCTGGTTGATGGCGCGCTTGGCGTCGAGTTCGGCGGCAACGTCGGCGCCCCCGATCACGTGGGGGGCAAGGCCTGCAGCGCTCAGGGCGTCGGCGAGGCTCCGGTCGGGGTCCTGGCCGGCGCAAAGGACGATGGTGTCGGCCTCGATCAGTGTCGGGGTCTCGTGCGCTTGGCCGAAGGAGACGTGCAGGCCGGTGTCGTCGATGCTCTCGTAGGTGACGCCGCCCACGAATTGCACTTCCTTCATCTTCAGCGCGGCGCGGTGGATCCAGCCGGTGGTCTTGCCCAGGCGCCGCCCGTGCTTTTCCGCCTTGCGCTGCAGCAGTATGACGTCGCGGGCGGGTTTGTCGGGCTGCGGGCCTTGCGGCGCGAGGCCGCCACGCTGCGTCTCGGGGTCGCCCACGCCCCATTCCCGCATCCAGAGCGGCAGGTTCTCGGCCGGACTTTCGCCGTCCTGCACCAGGTATTCGGCGACATCGAAGCCGATGCCGCCGGCGCCGATCACCGCGACCTTCTTGCCGGCCGTCCGTCGCCCGCTCAGCAGGTCGATGTAGGAGATCACGTTGCCCCTGTCCTGCCCCGGGATGCCAGGGTCGCGCGGGGTGACGCCGGTGGCGACGATGATCTCGTCGAAGCCCTGCAGCGTCTCGGGTGTCGCGCGGGTGTTCAGCCGCAGGTCAATCGGCAGCGCCGCGATCATGGTTTCGTACCAATGGACGAGGCCGTGGAATTCCTCCTTGCCCGGAATTTGGCGGGCGAGGTTGAGCTGGCCGCCGATCCGGTCGGAGGCTTCGAAGAGCGTGACGTCATGCCCCCGCTGGGCGGCTGTCATGGCTGTGGACAGCCCGGCGGGGCCGGCGCCGACGACGGCGATGCGCTTTGGCGTGTCGGCGGGCGTGATCGTCAATTCGGTCTCGTGGCAGGCTTGCGGGTTGACCAGGCAGGAGGTCAGCTTGCCGCCGAAGGTGTGATCCAGGCAGGCCTGGTTGCAGGCGATGCAGGGGGCGATGCGGTCGGCCTGACCGGCCATGGCCTTGGCGACGAAATGCGGATCGGCCAGCATCGGGCGGGCCAGCGAGACCATGTCGGCGCAGCCCTTGGCCAGGACGTCCTCGGCGACCTCGGGCGTGTTGATGCGGTTCGAGGTGATCACCGGGATGGATACCTTGCCCATCATCTTCCGCGTGACCCAGGCGAAGGCCGCGCGGGGGACGGAGGTGGCGATGGTGGGAATGCGCGCCTCGTGCCAGCCGATGCCGGTGTTCAGGATCGTGGCGCCGGCTTTTTCGATCTCCTGCGCCAGCTGGACGACCTCGGCATGGGTGGAGCCGTCGGGCACCAGGTCGATCATCGAGATGCGGAAGATGATGATGAAATCCGTGCCGACGGCTTCGCGGGTACGGCGGACGACCTCGATCGCCAGGCGCATGCGGTTTTCATAAGGTCCGCCCCAGCGGTCGGTGCGCTTGTTGGTGTGGGTGACGAGGAACTGGTTGATGAAATAGCCCTCGGATCCCATGATCTCGACCCCGTCATAGCCGGCGTCGCGGGCCAGCCGGGCGGCGTTGACGATGTCGCTGATCTGTTTTTCGATCCCGTCCTCGTCCAGTTCGGCCGGCGGGAAGGGCGAGATCGGGGATTTGACGGGCGAGGGCGCCACGCATTTGGGCGAATAGGCGTAGCGGCCCGCGTGCAGGATCTGCATGGCGATCTTGCCGCCCGCGTCGTGCACGCGGTCGGTCACGATGCGGTGGTTGGCGACGTCCTCATCGGTCACCATCATCGCGGCACCGGGCAGGACGGAGCCTTCGAGGTTCGGGCCGATGCCCCCGGTCACCATCAGCGCCACGCCGCCCCGCGCGCGTTCGGCGTAGAATTCGGCGACGCGGTTCCAGTCCTTCGTTTCCTCCAGCCCGGTGTGCATGGACCCCATCAGCACGCGGTTCTTCAGCGTGGTGAAGCCCAGGTCGAGCGGTTGCAAAAGGTGCGGATACAGTTCGGTCATCGTCCCCTCCCGGTACAGATCGCGGCGACCATTGCCCGGAGGCGGCGCGCTGTCACGTCCAACGCCGCGTCATTGACTTGCCGTCGCGCGTGAGCCGGGTAAAGGAGGGGGGACAGTCAAGGAGAGGCCGCCCATGACCCCCGAAGAGATCGCCCAGCTGCCCTATCGTCCCTGTGTCGGCGTGATGCTGATGAACGCGGACGGTCATGTGTTTGTCGGTCAGCGGATCGACAACGACGCGCCCGCCTGGCAGATGCCGCAGGGCGGTGTCGACAAGGGCGAGGCGCCCGAGGAGGCCGCGCTGCGCGAGCTGTGGGAGGAAACCGGGGTGACCGGGGACCTGGTGGAGGTCGTGGCCCGGACCGAGGAGCCGGTGGCCTATGACCTGCCCCACGACCTGGTGCCGCGGATCTGGAAGGGCAAGTACCGGGGGCAGGAACAGATGTGGTTCCTGTTGCGGTTCCTCGGGACCGACGACCAGGTGAACATCGCGACCGATCATCCGGAGTTTTCCGAATGGCGCTGGCTGCCCGCCGGTGAACTTGTCGCCAATATCGTGCCGTTCAAACGAGCGGTTTACCAGCAGGTGGTAGACGTGTTCCGCCCTTACCTGGGCTGACCGCTTGTGGCCGCTGAACGGCCGGGTATTTGGAAAGAGAAAGAAGCAGGACCGGGGCGCCCGGATCGGCGCGCCGGGTGCGAATTGCAACGGTCCGGCCCCAGGGGTCGGGTGTACCAAGTCCAACCGCGCCTTGTCGCGGTGAACCAGGAGTGTCGTGCAGATGAGCGGCGAAGCCCAGACCCCCCTTGATCGCGGGCGCAAGCTCGGGTCCCATGGACGGCAGCAGGAAGAGGGCGTGCTGGTGATCCGCACGATCGCCATGCCGGCGGATACCAACCCGGCGGGGGATATCTTTGGCGGCTGGCTGATGTCGCAGATGGACCTTGCCGCCGGCAACATGGCCGGGCGGGTCAGCCAGGGGCGGGCGGCGACGATTTCGGTCGAGGGGATGCAGTTCCTGCGGCCCGTCAAGGTGGGCGACGAGGTGACGCTGTACGCGACGCTGTGCAAGGTGGGGCGGACATCGATGCGGATCCATGTCGATGCCTGGCGGCGGCCGCGTTATTCCAACAAGTCCGAACCGGTTACGGCCGCGGATTTCGTCTTTGTCGCGCTGGACGAGACGGGCAATCCGCGGCCGGTGTTTGACGGCGAATAGGGCGGGTGTACGGCCCGCCCCGCCGGGTCAGCGCAGGATCGGGATCTGCGGCGCGCAGGTTTCGGGCATGACGCCACTCAGGCGCGGGTCGTCGGCGATTTCCACCATGCGTTTCGTGGGCGTGAAGCCCGAGCGGATGTAGAAGCCGAGCGCCGAGGGGTGGTCGAGCGTGCAGGTGTGCACGTGGAAGCGGCGGATCGGGCGGGCCCAGGCCATGGTGATCGCCTGGTCCATCAGCCAGGCGCCGGTGCCCGAACCGACCAGCGCGGGGCCGAGGCCGAAATAGGCCAGTTCGCATTCGCCGTCCGTGCGGAAGTCCAGTTCCAGCAAGCCCTGGGGCCGGCCGTCGCGTTCCACCGCGAAGACTTCGACCAGTGGGTCGGCGAGGATCGCCTGAAGCTGGGCGTCGGGCATGCGCAGGCGCGAGAACCAGAGCCAGTCCTGTCCCACATGGGTGAACAGCGCCCGGTACCAGCCCGGATCGGGCGCCGGCACGTGCCGCAGGCTGACGCCGTCGGCGGCTGCGCGGCCCCGCAGGGGGGCCGGCGCGCGCATGTCCAGTTCGGTGACGACCGCCGCCACCTTGCCGGTGGGCACGTCGTGATAGCCGTCGCTCAGCATGGTCAGTCGATCAGGCCCTTGGCGGTCAGTTCCGCCTTCATGTCGATCTGCGGGCGCGGGCCCATGTGGGTGATGACCTCGGCCGCGCAGGCGTTGCCGATCCGCACGCAGCGTTCCATCGGATAGCCCCTGGACATGCCGAACAGGAAACCGGCCGCGAACTGGTCGCCGGCGCCGGTCGCGTCGACGGGCGTGATCTTGTCCACGCCCACGTCCATCCGGCCTTCGGGCGACATCACGGTGACGCCGTCGCCCGACCGGGTGCAGACCACCAGCGGACAGATCGCGGCAACCGCGTTCAGGTCGGCATCCAGGTCGTCGTTCTGGTAAAGCGAGCGGATCTCGGCCTCGTTGCCGATGACGAAGTCCATCTCGTTCTCGATCAGCGACAGGAAGTCGGCGCGGTGACGTTCCACGCAGAACGGATCGGAAATCGCGATGCCGGTCTTGCCGCCACCGGCGCGGCAGGCGCGGGCGGCTTTCAGGAAGGCTTCCTTGCCCTTGTCCTTGTCGAAGAGATAGCCTTCGAGGAACATCAGCCTGGCGTTGCCCGCCACGTCTTCGGGCACGTCGTCGGTGCCCAGTTCCGAGGAGATGCCCAGGTAGGTGCTCATCGATCGTTCGCCGTCGGGCGAAACGAAGATCATGCAGCGCGAGGTCGGGAGTTCGCCGCTGGCGACGGGCGCGTTCACGAAGCTGACGCCGTCGTCTTCCATTGCGGCGGCGTAGAATTCGCCAAGGGAATCGTCGCGCACCCGGCCGATGAAGGCGGCGTTCAGACCCAGCGCGCCGGCGCCGGCGATCGAATTGGCCACCGCGCCGCCGGGCGTCTGGACCCGGCCTTCCATGGCACCGTACAGCACTTCTGCCCGGTCGCGCTCGACAAGCTGCATGATGCTTTTCTCGATGCCCATGTGGTCAAGGAAGCTGTCATCGGCTTTCGAGATGACATCGACGATGGCATTGCCGATGCCGACCAGGTCATAGGTGGTCATTGGGCTTTCTCCTCGTAGGGGCAGAGATCTTTGATGATGCAGGTCGGGCACATGGGTTTGCGCGCCTTGCAGTGATAGCGGCCGTGCAGGATCAGCCAGTGATGGGCATGCAGCTGGAATTCGGCCGGGATATTGTCTTCGATGGCGCGTTCGACGGTGTCGACATCCTTGCCCGGCGCGATGCCGGTGCGGTTGCCCACGCGGAAGATATGGGTGTCGACCGCCTGCGCCGGGTAATGCCACCACATGTTCAGCACCACGTTGGCCGTCTTGCGGCCCACGCCGGGCAGCGATTGCAGCGCCGCGCGCGACGACGGAACCTCGCCGCCGTACTGATCGACCAGGATCCGCGAGAGCTTCATGACGTTCCTGGCCTTGTTGCGATACAGCCCGATCGTCTTGATGTGCTGGATCAGGGCCTCTTCGCCCAGGTCCAGCATCTTCTGCGGGGTGTCGGCGATCTTGAACAGCTCGCGCGTGGCCCGGTTGACGCCTGCATCTGTCGCCTGCGCCGACAGCGCGACAGCGACCACCAGGGTATAGGCGTTGACATGGTCCAGCTCCCCCTTGGGTTCGGGGTCCGCCGCGTGGAAGCGGGTAAAGATCTCGTGGATCGTGTGATAATCGAGCTGTTTTGCCATCCGCGCCTTGATGCCCGAGCGGCGGACATGCTGCAACGGCAAAGGCGGCTCAGGCGGTCAGACGGCCCCCGGCCAGGGCCACGGGGTCGGCGGCGACGACGAAATGATCACCCTGCCAGGCCAGGCCAAGGTGCGCACAGATCGCTTCCGAGGCCGCGTTGCCCTTGCGCACGCCGGTAAAGACCGAGGCCATGGCGAACCGGTCGCGGGCCGCCCGCATCGAATGGGCGCCCAGCACCAGCGATATGCCCGCGCCGCGCCGGTCCTCGGCCGTGGCCAGCATGCCCCACCAGGCCTGCGCGGCCCGGGGATTGTCGCGGTGGAACAGTCCGAAGGTGGCGGTGGCGCCCACGTAGCGGCCCATCAGGTCGACGGCGACAAGGCAGCAGGCCGGGCCGAATTCGCCGCGAAGGAACCGGCCCGAGGGCATCAGCACGCCGCAGCCCCGGGTCAGCGCATCCACCTGCCTCAGGTCCTGCGGCGCGGCGTCCGGCCCGATCTCGCGCAGTGTCAGGTCATGGGGCAGCTGGCGTTCGGCCAGCACCCGGTCGGCGGCCGCGAAGTCCGAGGCCGTCCATTCGCGGAAGACGTCGACGGTAAGCCCCGCGGCCTCGAGCCCCGCGCGCAACGCGGGCAGCGCTGCGGTGGGCACGCCGTAACCGGGCGTCGCCCCCTGGGCACGGGTCAGGGCGATGTGGCGGTCCAGGTCCGCGGGATCGTAAGTGGCCAGCGTGACGGTGCGCCCGTAGGAACAATAGCGCGGATCGTCCTTCAAGAGGGTCCACAGCGCCTCGCTCCGCCGCTGGATCGCCTGCTGGTCGGGGGAGCCGAAATATTCGTCCATGCGCACCTGCCTTTGGGGACAGGATTGGATCGGGGCCCGGTTCTGTCAAGGATTTGGCGCGCTCGGCGCGGGCGCGGGGCAAAAGCGCATGGTTCGGGTCGCGCGGGGCGAAGCGGTGGCGCATATCCTGTCCGGGCTTGCAGGCGGCGATGCGGCTGCCCAAGATGAACCGGAGACGCGGGATGAGCAGGATGGACCAGGATTTCGACGCCCAGTCGGGCTATCATTTCAACGTCATGCGCCGGGCGATCGACCTGATCGACGCGGGCGGCCCCGGCCTGACCCTGGAAGATCTGGCGGCCCAGATGAACATGAGCCCCGCGCATTTCCAGCGCCTGTTTTCCCGCTGGGCGGGGGTGTCGCCCAAGCGGTTCCAGCAATACCTGGCGCTTGGCCATGCCAAGGCGCTGCTGTCGGACCGGTTCACCACGCTTGAAACCAGCCATGCCGTGGGGCTTTCGGGGGGCGGGCGGCTTTACGACCTGTTCCTGCGCTGGGAGGCCATGAGCCCCGGCGATTTCGCCAGGGGCGGCGAGGGGCTGACGATCTTCTGGGGCTGGTTCGACAGCCCCTTTGGCCCGGCTCTGGTCATGGGCACCGACAAGGGGATCTGCGGCATCGGCTTTGCCGGGGAAACCAGCGCTCAGGACACGATGACCGACCTGGTCGGCCGCTGGCCAAGGGCGGAGTTCGTCGAGGACCCGGTGCGCCTGCGCCCCTGGGCGCTGGCCGCCTTCGGCGCCAACCCGGAATTGTCCGAGGCGCCGCTTTTCCTGATCGGCGCGCCCTTCCAGATCAAGGTGTGGGAGGCGCTGCTGTCGATCCCGTCGGGACAGGTCACGACCTATTCCGAAATCGCCCGGGTGATCGGGCGGCCCAAGGCCGTGCGCGCGGTGGGCACGGCGGTGGGGCGCAACCCGATCAGCTGGCTGATCCCCTGCCATCGCGCCCTGCGCAAGTCCGGGGGGCTGGGCGGCTATCACTGGGGGCTGCCGGTCAAGCGGGCGATGCTGGCTTTCGAAACGGCCAGGGCAGACGCCGGGGGCTCTTCTCCCGTCCGGGCCTGACGCGCCAGCGGACAGGCACGAGGCGGACGGGCACGGGCACGGGGCGGACGGCAGGGCGGTCGGGTTTGTCCGGATCGGCCCAGCGGCCCAGGCGCAGGGTCATCATGACGTGGTGGTCGTAATAGCTCATCGGGATCTCCTTCCGGCGACGCCCGACTGAACCACGACCCTCCTGACACCCCGTTGTCAGTGGTCCATGCTAAGGTGTCAGCAGTCGTCACCACCGCCAGGACAATTCCGATGCGCAAATCCACCCGCCTGTTCGAGCTGATCCAGATCCTGCGCGCCGCGCGGCGGCCGGTCACGGCCGACGAGCTGGGCGAGCGGCTGGGCGTGTCGGCGCGCACCATCTACCGTGACATCGCCGCCCTGCAGGCCATGCGCACCCCGATCGAGGGCGAGGCCGGGCTGGGCTATGTCATGCGCCGGGGGTACGACCTGCCGCCGCTGAACTTCGACCAGGACGAGATCGAGGCGCTGCGCGTGGGCCTGGCGATGCTGTCGCGGACGGGGGACAGCGCCCTGGTGCAGGCGGCGGGACGGATCGGCAAGAAGATCGACGCGCTTCAGGATCCGGTCGACTGGCTCAAGGTTTCGGCCCCCGGCGCGCCGCTGGATGACCCCGAACTGGGCTGTGTGCCCAAAAGCCTGCTGCGCACGGCGATCCGCGAAGAGCGCAAGATCGAGATCACCTATCGCGACGAGACCGGCGCCGAAACCCGGCGCATCCTGCGACCCGTGGCGCTGCTGTATTACCAGGACTGTGTCGTGCTGGCGGCCTGGTGCGAATTGCGCGCCGGTTTCCGCTGTTTCCGCACCGACCGGATCTGGGCCTATTGCCTGCTGGACGACCGCTTTGTCGGCGAGGGTCCGGCGCTGCGCCGCCTGTGGGAAGACAGCGACACCTCCTTCGTGCCCTTCGCGGCGGCGCTTTAGGCGGTCAACAGGCGGTGATTTGCCGAATCTGAACGTTTTCGCGCTTGAGGTGAGGTGTGGCTCGGCCGATATTCCCGGCAAAAGCCACAGGCCGCCGACAACAGGCCGATACACGAGCAGAAGGTGTACCCCAGATGACCAAGTCCCCGGCCCCCGCCGCCAGATCCCTGTTTCCCAGAGCCACCCTTGCGCTGCCGCTGATCGGTGTGCTGGCGCTTGGCGCCTGCACGAACCCGGCGGCGCTGGATCCCAACACGGATCCCAACAAGAACACCAAGTCCGGCGCGGTCGCCGGGGCGCTTGCGGGCGCCGGGCTGGCCGTGATCACCGGGGGCGGCAGCGTCGTGAAGAACGCGGCCATCGGTGCCGCTGCCGGCGGGATCGTCGGGGCCGGTGTGGGCAGCATTCTGGACCAGCAGGCAGCCGAGCTGCGCCAGTCGCTGGCCAATGACGGGATCACCGTGGTCAACAACGGCAACCAGCTGGTCGTGACCCTGCCGCAGGACATCACCTTTGACACCGGCAAGTACGACATCAAGCCGTCGCTGCAATCCGAACTGGCCAAGGTCGCCGCGAATTTCGTGAAGTACAAGAATTCGAACCTGCAGGTCGTCGGCCACACGGACAACGTGGGCGAGGCCGACTATAACCAGAAGCTTTCGGAACAGCGCGCGGGCGCGGTGTCGGCGGCGCTGATCAACGGCGGCGTCGCGCCGAACCGGATCTCGGTCACCGGGCGCGGGGAAAACCAGCCGATCGCCTCGAACCTCACCCCCGAAGGTCGCGCGCAGAACCGGCGGGTCGAGATCTACGTTCTGCCCAAGTGACCGGACACGTCACCGCGTAGGGGCCGAATGTCTGGCCTGATCCGGTTCCCGTGCTAGTTTGGCCGGGAACCGGAGGCAGGACAGGGGACAGGTGCCGTGAGCGAAGGGTTACTTCTTGGAATTTCGGGCTCGTTAAGGGCCGGATCCGTCAATCGCAAGCTGATACGTGAAGCCGCCCGGCTTTACGCGCCCACGCGGTTCGTCGAGGCCGACATCGACTTTCCGCTGTATGACGGCGATGTCGAAAGCGCCGATGGCGTGCCCGCCAAGGTGCAGACCCTCGTCGACCTGATCGCCGAGGCCGAGGCGATCGTGATCTCGACCCCCGAATACAACAAGGGCCCGTCCGGCGTGCTGAAGAACGCGCTGGACTGGGTCAGCCGGGTCAAGCCGGTGCGCTGGCAGAACAAGCCGGTGGCGGTGATGTCGGCGGCCGGGGGGCGCGCGGGGGGCGAACGCGCGCAGCTGATCCTGCGGACCTTCATGGTGCCGTTCCGCGCGCGGGTGCTGGCGGGGCCCGAGATGCACCTGGCCGGCGCCGACAAGCAGTTCGACGAGAACGGGCGGATCACCTCCGGGCTGTACCTGGAAACCCTGCAGGAACTGATGGACGGCCTGCATGGCGAGGTGACGCGCTGACGCGGGCCCTCAGGCGGGCGTGCTGATTTCGATCAGGTTGCCGTCCGGGTCGCGGATGTAAAGCGACAAGATCGGCCCGGCGGCCCCGCTGCGGCGGACCGGGCCTTCGAGGATATCGACATCGCGGGCGGCCAGGTGGTCTTGCCAGTCGGGCAGGGGGGTCTGCGTCAGAAAGCACAGGTCGGCGGAACCGGGCGCGGGGTGGCTGGCCTTGGGGTCGAATTCGGCCCCCGTGCGGTGCAGGTTGATCTTCTGCTGCCCGAAGGCCAGCGCATGGCGCGTGGTGCCGTCGGCGGGCGTGAAGGTGGTTGCCGTCATGCCGAGGATGTCGGTGTAGAAGGCCAGCGTCGCGTCGATGTCCGCGACGGTCAGCACGAGATGGTCGAGGGCGGTCAGGCTGGGCATGTCTTGATCCTGCGTCGGTCAGCGGGGGCGTGCTCCCACCCTGTCATCGTCGGCACGGGCGGAGACCCCGTCAAGAGCCCACCCCGCACGCCCCCGCAGCCCTTTGGAACCCGCCGTCCCTGCAAAGGGTCAGAGACAGGTTTCCAGCCGGAAGTCGTCCGGGATGGTGTCGATGTCGCGCAGCACGAGGTCGGCCATGACCTGTGCCACCTTGGGCGCCATGCCGAACCCGATCTTGAACCCGCCGTTCGCCACGAAATGCCCGGGCCGCCCCGGCCAGGCACCCAGCACCGGCGCGCGGCTGCGCGCGCGCGGACGCAGGCCGGCCCATCGGGTCAGCACCGGCGCCTCGGCCAGGGCCGGAACCGCCGCGCGGGCCTTGGCGATCACGGCGTCGAGCTGGTCGTCGGTGCTGTCGGGCGTGTCGAAGTCGCGTTCCGAGGTCGAGCCGACCGCCACCAGCCCATCCGCATGGGGCACCACGTGCACCCCGTCGGCAAACAGCTGCGGCGCATCCGCCGGCACCGCCATGTCCAGCACCGCCGCCTGCCCCTTGATCGCCGTGCCGACCGGCTGGCCCAGCACCTGCGACAGGTCGGTCAGCCCCGCCGCGCCGGTGGCCCAGACCACCGCGCCGCGATCCGGCGCCTCGGTTACCACCTGCGCGCCCCGCGATCTGAGCGCCGCGACCAGCGAGATCACCGCGCGCGCCGGGTGCAGCCGCGCCGACAGCGTGTCGCGAATCAGCCAGCCCGTCGGCGTGATCGGCGCCCAGCCCCAGGCGGCGCTGGCGGGGACGACGTCCCAGGCCGCCTTGCCCTCCCACAGCTCCGCCGCCTCGGCCGACCGTGCGCGGGCCAGCTCCAGCGCCTTGTCGTCGGGCACCGGTTGCAGGCGGCCGGTACGGCCATAGCCCGGCGACATGCCGCCCGTCAGCGCGACATCGGTCCAGAACGCCTCGGCCATCATCAGGCTTTCGAACTGGAAGGCCTTCTTGGCGTTCCAGTTTTCCGGCACATGCGGCGCCAGCGCGCCCACCACGCCGCCGCTGGCCCCGGCGCCAGGCCCGTAGGGGTCGACCACCACCACCCGCGCCCCGCGCCGCGCGCAGGCCCAGGCGATCGACAGGCCGAAGATGCCTGCGCCTCTCACGGTCACGTCCGCCATTGCCATTTCCGCCCCGCTTGTTCAGTGTCGCCCCGGTCGGGCGTCTCGCCGTGCGACCATAAGAGAGCCATCCATGCAGTACCAGCAGGCACAGATTTCCTGGCGAGACGGCCAGGTTCCGGTCTCGGATCGTTTCGAGGACCCGTATTACTCGCTTCAGAACGGTCTGGAGGAGACGCGGCACACCTTCCTGGCGGGCAACGCCCTGCCGGAGCGGTTCCGCGACGGGTTCCATATCGCCGAGCTGGGCTTTGGCACCGGGCTGAACTTTCTTGCCACATGGCAGGCCTGGGCGGCTTCGGGCACACCGGGCATCCTGCGCTACACCAGTTTCGAAGCCTTCCCGATGGCCGCGCCCGACATGGCGCAGGCGCTGGCGGCCTTTCCGGATCTGCCGGGGCGCGACGACCTGGTCGCGGCCTGGGACAAGGGCGCCTTCCCTGTGCGGCTCGGGGCGGTCGAGCTGGATATCCGCATGGGCGATGCCCGCGAGACCTTGCCGGACTGGGAGGGGCGGGCCGATGCCTGGTTTCTCGACGGCTTCGCCCCGGCGCGCAATCCCGAGCTGTGGGAACAGGCGCTGATGGACCAGGTCGCGGCGCACACCGCCGCCAAGGGCACGCTGGCCACCTATACCGCCGCCGGCCATGTGCGCCGGGCGCTGGACGCGGCGGGCTTTGCCGTCACGCGCCAGCCCGGGTTCGGCCGCAAGCGGCACATGACGACAGGACTATTGAAATGACACTTCTGAAATGACCACGATCGAGCAGACGCCGCAGCGCAATTCCGTGGCGCTGGGTATCGCGCTGATGATCGGCTCGACCATCGTCTTCGCGCTGCAGGACGGCATGTCGCGCCACCTGGCCGACGAATACAACACCTTCATGGTGGTGATGATCCGCTACTGGTTCTTCGCCGCCTTCGTCGTGGCCCTGGCCGCGCGCCAGAAGGGCGGGCTGCGCAAGGCCGTCCGCACGCGGCAACCCGTGGTCCAGCTGATCCGGGGCCTTCTGCTGGTGGCCGAGATCTGCGTGGCGGTCTACGGCTTCACTATCCTGGGGCTGGTGGAAAGCCAGGCGGTCTTCATCTGCTACCCGCTGCTGGTCGCCGCCCTGTCGGGCCCGGTGCTGGGCGAACAGGTCGGATGGCGGCGCTGGACGGCGATCGGCGTGGGGTTCATCGGCGTGATCTTCATTCTCAAGCCCTCCGACGGGGTCTTCAACCCCGCCGCCGTCATCCCGCTGGTCGCGGCATTGCTGTTCGCGCTGTACGGGCTGCTGACCCGCTATGCCGCGCGCAAGGACACGACCGCCACCAGCTTCTTCTGGACCGGGATGGTCGGCGCCGTGGTGCTGACCGCCATCGGCATCGGCTACTGGGAGCCGATGATCGCCACCGACTGGATCTGGATGGGGTGCCTGTGCATCACCGGCGTGCTGGGCCACTGGCTGCTGATCAAGTGCTACGAGGTGGCCGAGGCCAGCGCCGTGCAGCCGTTCGCCTATTTCCACTTTGTCTGGGCGTCGATCCTGGGCGTCGTGGTGTTTTCCGAGATCGTGCGCCCCAATGTCGCCTTCGGCGCGGCGCTGATCGTGGCGGCGGGGCTGTTCACCCTATGGCGCGAACGCGCGAAGGGTTGATCCCTTCAGTTCCTGTGAAAACGGGATCGGCAGGGGATCCTTTCCCAGCCGCGCCCGGTAGACCGGCAGGCTTTCGGTGACCCGCATCACGTAGTTGCGGGTCTCGTTGAAGGGGATCATCTCGATCCAGTCGACGATGTCGATCTTGGCCTTGCGCCCGCGCGGATCGCCGAACTGGTCCATCCAGGCCAGCGGCCGGCCCGGCCCGGCGTTGTAGCCCGCGGCCATCATCGTGACGTTGCCGCCCAGGTCGGCGGCCAGCTTGGCCAGGTAATTTGCCCCCAGCTTGGCGTTGTAATGCCAGTCGTCCAGCATGCGCGCGGTGGAATGCGCGGCCAGGATTCCCAGCTTGTCGGCCATGTGGCGCCCGGTTGCGGGCATGACCTGCATCAGCCCCAGGGCGCCTGCGCCGCTGACCACCGTGGGATCGAATTCGCTTTCGCGCCGGGCGATGGCCAGCACCATTTCCGGCGCCATCGGCAGGGTATCCTGCGCAACCGGGTGCAGCGGATAATAATAGCCGGGCAGGATCATCCCGTCCTGCGCCGCCCGCTTCGAGATCATCACCGCCAGGTGCGGATCCCCCAGGTCCAGCGCCATCTGGCCCAGCTGCCCGGCCTCTTCCGGGGACAGGCTTTCGGTCAGGTGGGTGAAGAACCGTTCGGCCAGCACGTATTCCTTTGCGTCCCACAGCGCCACGGCGGCCTTGAACACCGACGACCGGGTGAACGCGGCCTCTTTCCAGGGGGGCAGATCGGGCGGGTTGGCCAGGTCGGAGTCAAAGGGCATTCCGGCCTTTTCGGCGGACAGCAGCCCGTAGAACGAGCTTTGATAGGCGGCGCCTTCGCGATAGGCGACCTGGGCGACCTGCTTGTCGCCAAGCGCGTCCAGCGCGCGGCCGGTCCAGTATTTCGCCCGCCCCTTCGAGATCGGCGAATCCACCGCGGCGTCCAGGCGCAGGAAATGCAGCAGCGCGGTTTCGGGCTGGTTGAGGAAGCGCAGCGCCAGGTAGCCCGACAGCCATTCCAGGTCGGCAAAGTCCGACCCGTCGATCAGCCCGTGTCGCATGGCGACGTCATAGGCCTTCTGGTAGTCTCCCTGGCTCATCAGGGTCCGCGCATAGACGCGGCGGCGGCCGGCCCATTTCTCGGGCTGGCCCAACGCCTCGGCCGAGGTCGAGCGTTCCATCATCAGCGCCAGCGCATCGTCCGCCCGCCCCTTGCGCGCGCGCCATTCGAAGCGGTCGTAGGCCAGGCCCGGATCGTCGGCCAGCGCCGGCGGCACCTTCTCGATCGCCACATCCACGCCGGCCGCCTGTTCCTGCAGCGCCAGCCGCGCCAGCGCCAGCGCGCGGTGGTCGTCATCGACAGAGGTCAGCATGCGCCGCGCGCTCAGCCGGTCGCCGCTCCATAGCAGGTTGTCCAGGCGCGCGACGTTGTGGGGTTTCAGCAGGTCGCCGCCCGAAGCGACGAAAGACTCCTGGTTGGCGGCCCCCATCGGCATGGTGCGCCAGCCCAGCACCAGCGTCGCGTCGGCCTCGCCGTTGCGGCCGGCGGCGCGCAGCGCGTTGACATAGGTCAGCACGCCGTCGGGGGTCTGGGGTTCCTCGGCGTCGAACATGGCCAGGGCCTGTTCGTAGCTGGCCGCCACGAAGGCGCCTTCGCTTTTTTCGCGCAGCCAGGGCAGGCCGGGCCAGTCGCCGTTGCGCCGCAGGAAGTCCAGCGTCGCCGCCGCGTCCCCGCGCCCGGCGCGCAGCCAGTGCCATTCCACGATGTCATGGGCAATGGTGTCCGGCCCGCCGGCCTCGGCAAAGGCCGCTTCGAAATCCTGGCCGCGCACGGCCTCCATCGCGCCGGCGAGGTCCGCCGAGGCGGGGCGGGCAAAAGCAAGAGCCAGGGCGAGGATGAGGGAAAGTGAACGGATCAAGGCAATCATTTTCGAAGCAAGCGGGGCTTGAGGAACCAATCGTATTCCGTGTATCGGCACGTACAACTCACAAACGCGGTAGGACTTAAGATGAGCTTACCGCCTAACCCAGGAGCGCGACCATGTTCAAAGGTTCTTTGCCAGCCCTTGTCACCCCGTTTGCGGACGGTGCAGTGGATTGGGACGCGCTCAAGAAACTTGTGGACTGGCATGTGGATCAGGGATCCCATGGCCTTGTGCCCGTGGGCACCACCGGTGAAAGCCCCACGCTGACCCATGTGGAACACGAGCAGGTCGTCGCCGAAGTGGTCAAGGCCGCTGCCGGCCGGATCCCGGTGATCGCCGGGGCCGGGTCGAACAACACCGTCGAATCGGTGCGCTTCATGAAGCACGCCCAGGCGGTCGGCGCCGATGGCGCGCTGGTGGTGACGCCCTATTACAACAAGCCGACCCAGCGCGGGTTGATCGCCCATTTCACCGCCGTGGCCGAAAGCTGCGATCTGCCGATCGTCATCTACAACATCCCCGGCCGGTCCGTCGTCGACATGACGCCTGCCACCATGGGCGAACTGGCGAAACTGCCCAACATCGTCGGCGTCAAGGATGCCACCGGCGACATCGCCCGCGTGTCCAAGCAGCGCATGACCTGCGGCGCCGATTTCATCCAGCTTTCGGGCGAAGACGCCACGGCGTTGGGGTTCAACGCCCATGGCGGCGTCGGCTGCATTTCCGTCACCGCGAACGTGGCGCCCAGGCTGTGTGCCGAATTCCAGGAGGCGACGCTGGCCGGCGATTACGCCAAGGCGCTGGAATACCAGGACAAGCTGATGCCCCTGCACGAGGCGATCTTTATCGAACCGGGCGTCGCCGGGGCCAAGTACGGCCTGTCCAGGCTGGGCCTGTGTTCGCAAGAGGTCCGTTCGCCCCTGACGGGTCTTCTGGACGAAACGAAGGCAAGGATCGACGCCGCCATGGTGCATGCCGGCCTGCTCTGACGGGCTCGCGTTGACACTTCTGCCCGGCCTTTTCATGGTCTCAGAGGGGCGCCCCGACCGGGGTGCCCCTCTGCCGTGAAAGGGACCCCCATGACCATTCTGACCCCCATCGCCGAGGCCACCTCTGACCTCGAGGCGATCTTCAAGGACCTGCATGCCCACCCCGAACTGGGCTTTCAGGAGGTCCGCACCAGCGCCATCGTGGCCGAGACGCTGAAGGCGTACGGCGTGGACGAGGTCCACACCGGGCTGGGCAAGACCGGGGTGGTGGCGCTGATCCATGGCAAGGAAAAGGGCAACCGCCGGATCGGGTTGCGCGCCGACATGGACGCCCTGCCGATCGACGAGATCACGGGGCTGGACTATGCGTCGAAGACCCCCGGCGTGATGCATGCCTGCGGCCATGACGGGCATACGACGATGCTGCTGGGGGCGGCGAAATACCTGGCCGAGACGCGCGATTTTGCCGGCACCGCCGTTCTGGTCTTTCAACCGGCCGAGGAAGGCCTGGGCGGCGCGCGCCAGATGCTGGCCGACGGGCTGTTCGAACAGTTTCCCTGTGACGAGATCTACGGCATGCACAATTCGCCGGGCACGCCGCTGGGCAAGGTCGGCATCTGCAAGGGCGCGGCCATGGCGGGGGCGGCGTTCTTCGATATCAGGATCTCCGGCCGGGGCAGCCATGCCGCCGCGCCGCACATGTCCAAGGATGCGCTGATGATCGCGGCGACGCTGGCGGCGCAGATCCAGACGATCCTGTCGCGCAACATCCCCCCGCATGAGACCTGCGTGCTGTCGATCACCCAGCTGCACGCCGGGTCGGCCTATAACGTGGTGCCCGAGACGGCGACGCTGGCCGGCACGATCCGCTATTTCAAGGACGAGATCCATGAGCTGGCGGCCGAGCGGATGAAGGCCATCTGCGCCGGTTTCGCGACGGCGCATGACGTGACGATCGACATCGACCTGCGCAATGTCTTCGACGTGCTGATGAACGACGCCGCCCTGTCGGACGCCTATGTCGAGGCGGCGGGCGATATCGTGGGCCCCGAGAACGTGAGCGATACGGAAAAGCCGGTGACCGGATCGGAGGATTTCGCCGACATGCTGAAGGTCGTTCCGGGCGCTTACGTGCGCGTGGGCCATGGCGGCACGGTCAGCCTGCACAACCCGGCCTTCGTGCTGGACACGGGTATCCTGCCGGTCGGGGCCTCGATCATGGCGCGGATCGTCGAGAAACGGCTGGCACCGGGCAGCTGAGAGGCCGGGCAGTCCGCGATCACGCTCCCACCCGTTCGTCACTGAAATCGGTCCACTGGACCGATTTCCGGGCGTTCCTCACCCCCGCGTGATCGCGGACTGCCCTTGGCGCCTTAGCGTTTGCCGTAGTACAGGCCGACGACGTGTTCGGCCTCGGCGAAGAACAGCCAGCGGGAGGCCAGCATTCCGGCGATCATCGAGATCGCGGCAAGCCCCGCCAGCGCATGGGTGAAGGGCAGGCAGATCAGGATCAGCGGCAGGGCGAAGCCAAGGGCAAAGGCGATGATCCTGAGCTTTCGGGCGTGTTTGCGGCCGACCACGTAGACCATTTCGCGCAGCAGGTAGTTGGTGCCGGTGTGCGGCGGTTCGAAAGCCCGGACCTTGCCGATTGATCCCAGTCCGGTGGCCGTGGCCATGTCGGTGCCCGAGGTGGCGAAGGCCTTGTCGCCCTTTGCCCACCAGGCCAGCTGCACCGCCCCGGCCAGCAGCAGCAGCCAGCGCGCGACCGCGATCTGTCCCGCCAGCACCGCGCCGCCGGACAGGGCGAAGGCCAGGAACAGCGCGGGCGTCAGGGGGGAATGCCATCGCGGCACGGTCTTCAGCTGGGTGTAGATCATCGAGGTGGTGACCACCGCCCCGAGGCTGAGCGCGGCGCCGAGCAGGCCAAGCGCCGTCCAGCGTGACCCAAAAAACACCAGCCCCGCGCCGTAGACCCCCATGACCACCAGCGCCGCGACCGAGGCCCAGGCCTCGCGGCTGAGCCAGCTTGTGCGCCACTGGGTGAAGGCGCGCAGCGCCCGTTCCGGGTGGCCCAGGTGGAAGGTCGACGCCATCAGCCCGCCGACCGCCAGCAAATAGGCGAGGACGAAGAAGACGAAGGCGACCCAGCCGGTGACGGCCGGCCATCCCATCCCCAGCCAGAACAGCAGCCCGAAGCCAAGCCCCGAGAGCGTGGTGAACAGGATGACCGAACGGGCGGGATGCATGTCAGAGCTTCTCCAGCGCCCGGTCGAGCCAGGCCAGGAACCCCTGGGGTTCGTCGGCCAAGGGCGCCAGGTAGGGGGCCAGCACGTCGATGTCGCCTTCCATCCGGTCCCTGGGGCGCGGCGGAAGGTACTTGTTGACCGGCGCGGTGCCCTGTTCGGGCATCAGGTCGATGCCGCCCCGGTCGGTGACCAGCAGCGACACCGCGCTGTCGGGATCCGCGAGATCCCCGAAATGGCGCGCGCCGGCGGGGCAGGTGCGGACGCAGGCGGGAACGCGGTCTTCTTCCGGCAGATGGTCGTTGTAGATCCGGTCGACACACAGGGTGCATTTCTTCATGACGCCCGCCGCCTGGTCCATTTCCCGCGCGCCATAGGGGCAGGCCCAGGCGCAAAGGCCGCAGCCGATGCAGGCGTCCTCGTTGACCAGGACGATCCCGTCCTCGACCCGCTTGTAGGACGCGCCGGTGGGGCAGACGGTGACGCAGGGCGCCTGGTCGCAATGCAGGCAGGATTTGGGGAAGTGGAACAGCTGGGCCGCGCCGGTGTCGGGCTGGACCTCGTAGGAATGGACGCGGTTGAGGAAGGTGCCGGAGGGCGCCGCGCCGTAAGGATCCTGGTCCGACAGGGGCGCGCCGTAGTTTTCGGTGTTCCAGCCCTTGCAGGCGATGACGCAGGCGTGACAGCCGACACAGGTGTCCAGGTCGATCACCAGGCCCAGCTTGCGGTCGGTGCGATCGGGCAGCGTGGTCATGGGCGCGGTCTTTCATAGATCGACTGGACAAGGCCCCGGGCCAGCGTTTCGGTGTGGACATGGCTCAGGCGAAGCGGCCCCGGAAGGGATCCGAAGAGCGGCGTTCCGCCACCCAGAAGGACCGGGACGCGGGTCAGGATCATCCGGTCGATGGCGTCGGCCGCCAGGAAATCCTGCGCGACACGGCCGCCGTCGATGTAGAGCCTGGTATGACCGCGTTTCGCCAGTGTCGCGGTGATCTCCGCGGGAATGCCGGCCAGGATTTCGGCCTTGCCGGTCAGTGCTTTGGGCAGGGCGGTCAACGCGCGGGACAGAACGAAGACCGGTTTCGCATAGGGCCAGTCGATGCCGAAGCCCAGCACGGTTTCAAAGGTGGTACGCCCCATGACAATGGCGTCGATGCCATCCATGAAGGCCGCGTAGCCGAAGTCGCCGTCTTGCGCCGCCGCGCCTTCGGACAGCCAGCCCAGCCCGCCGTCCCGGTCGGCGATGTAGCCGTCGAGGCTGGTCGCGATGAAGAGGCTGTTCATGATTGCGCCCCGTGCGGGGGGCGGATGGGGGGAAAGGCGGGCTGCGCCTCGGCGCGGGGATCGACCTTTATCAGCCGGACCTTCAGGTCGAACCAGGCCGCCTGCCCGGTCACCGGGTCCGAGTTCGACCAGCGCAGGCCGTCGCCTTTGGGCGGCAGCAGTTCATGGATCAGGTGGTTCAGCAGGAACCCCTTCGTCGCCTCCGGCGCCCCCGGATCCAGCGCCCAGGCGCCCTTGCGCTTGCCGATGGCGTTCCAGGTCCAGACGGTATTGCCGTTCAGCGCGGCCATCTCGGCCACCGGCACCGTGATGGATCCGTGGGCCGAGGTGACCCGCACCCAGTCGCCATCCGCCAGGCCATGGGCGCGCATGAGGGGCGTCGGCACGTACAGCGGGTTGCGCCCGTGGATCTGGCGCAGCCAGGCGTTCTGGCTGCCCCAGGAATGGTACATGGCCATGGGCCGCTGGGTGAGGGCGTGGATGGGGAAATCGGTTTTCCCGGGCGGGGACCAGGCGGGCAGCGGGTCCATCGCCTCGCGCACGCGGGCGCGCAGGGGATCGGGGGGCTGGCGGTCTCCGTGGCCCTCGGCGGCGTGCTGGAAGCGGCGCATGGGTTCGACGTAAAGCTGAAAGAGATAGGGCTGGGGCGCGTCATAGAAGCCGGTCTTGACGGCCCAGTCCTGGTAGATCGTGTTCCAGGGTTTGTAATAGGCGGCGTTTTCCGGAACGTGGGAGATCCAGAATCCCCCCGCTTCGATGTAGCGCTGCAACTGGTCGGGGTTCGGTGACCCGCGCCCGCCTTCGGCGTGCGACGACCCACCCACCCCCGAACCATCATCCCGCCACCCGGCCAGCGGGCCGATGCCCGGGCGGCGTTCGTGGGTCGTGATGTAATCGGCGTAATCCTGGTAAAGCGGCACACCGTCCCTGGTGAACCCCGGCAGGCCCAGGCGGTTGGCCAGCTGGATCAGGACCGTCTGAAAGCCGCGCACGTCGCGGTCGGGTTCCACCACCGGCCAGCGGATCGCGTCGGCGGCGGCATCGGCCTCGCAGATCGGGCGGTCGAGCAGCGAGATGCAGTCGTGGCGTTCCAGGTAGGTCGTGTCGGGCAGGATCAGGTCGGCATAGGAGACCATCTCCGAGGAATAGGCGTCCGAGTAGATGATATGCGGGATGCGGTAGGCGCCGGTGTCGTCGGTATCGGTCAGCATCTGCATGACGCCGGCCGTGTTCATCGACGAATTCCACGCCATGTTCGCCATGTACAGGAACAGCGTGTCGATCCTGTAGGGATCGCCGGCATGGGCGTTCGAGATCACCATGTGCATCAGCCCATGGGCCGACATCGGGTTTTCCCAGGTGAAGGCCTTGTCGATGCGCGCCGCGCTGCCGTCGGGTTTGAGAGCCAGGTCCTGCGGGCCCTGCGGAAAGCCCAGGTGGGGGCCATCCAGCGGGCCGCCGGGCTGGACCTTGCAATGGGGGCGGGGATGGGCGTGGGCCGGTTTCGGGTAGGGCGGCTTGAAGCGGAAGCCGCCGGGGGTTTCGACCGTGCCCAGCAGGATCTGCAGGATGTGCAGGGCGCGGGCGGTCTGGAACCCGTTGGCATGGGCCGAAATGCCGCGCATGGCGTGAAAGCTGACCGGGCGGCCCGTCATCGTTTCGTGCCGCTCGCCGCGGAAATCGGTCCAGGGACGGTTCAGGGTGATGGCCTTGTCAAAGGCGGTGCGGGCGATTTCACCCGCCAGCGCGCGGATGCGCGGGGCGGGGATGCCACAGGTCTCGGCCACCGCTTCGGGGGCGTATTTCGGGTCAAGATACCGCGTGACGAGCGCGTGGAAGACCGGGCGGTGGGTGAAACCGTCGACGGTGTGGGTGGCGGACAGGTCGGGCCGGATGCCGGGGCGGTCGAAGGGCGCGGGCTGGCCGGTGCGGCGGTCGATGACCAGCGGTTTGCCGTCGGCGTCGCGCAGGAAGAGACCGTCGGCGTCCAGCAGCACGGGGGCGTTGGTGTAGCGGGCGAGGTAGTCGAGATCGACCTTGCCGGCCTTCAGCAGCACGTGGACCAGCGACAGGATCAGCGCCATGTCGGTGCCCGGCGTGATGCCCAGCCATTCGTCGGCGATGGCGTTGTAGCCCGACCGGATCGGGTTGATGCCGATGACCTTCGCGCCGCGCGCCTTCAGCTTGCCCAGGCCGATCTTGATCGGGTTGCTGTCGTGATCTTCGGCCACGCCGAACAGCAGGAACAGCTTGGTATGATCCCAGTCGGGTTGACCGAATTCCCAGAAGGCGCCGCCCATCGTGTAGATGCCCGCCGCCGCCATGTTGACCGAACAGAACCCGCCGTGCGCCGCGTAATTCGGCGTGCCGAAGTTCTGCGCCCAGAACGAGGTGAAGGATTGCGACTGATCGCGGCCGGTGAAAAAGGCGAGTTTTTCGGGGGTCTCATCGCGGATCGGCTTCAGCCAGCTGACGGCCAGGTCCAGCGCCTCGTCCCAGGTGATCTCCTGGAACTGGCCCGATCCGCGGGGGCCGGTGCGTTTCAAGGGCGCGCGCAGGCGGGAGGGCGCGGTGTGTTGCATGATGCCCGCCGCGCCCTTGGCGCACAGGACGCCGCGGTTCACAGGGTGGTCGCGGTTGCCTTCGATATAGCTGACCTTGCCCGCCTTCAGGTGCACGTTGATGCCGCAGCGGCAGGCGCACATGTAGCAGGTCGTCTTGCGGATCTCGTCCGAGACCTTGGGGGATGTGTCCAGGGCGGGTTGGTTCATGTCGGGCCGAGGCTAGGACAGAAAGGGCGGTCGCGCGACAGATTTCTTGATACGGGCATCTATTTGGAACGCCCGTATCGTTCGCCCTGCCGCAGTGGGATAATTTTTCGAAAACCCGTGCCGCGCGCGGTAAAGATCTTTCGGTGAAAAATCCCGGCGCGCGCGGGAGGTCAGACGGTCTGGGGCCGCATGTCGGCCGGGTCGATCCCTGCGACCTCGACCGGTTTCTTCATCGCGTCGCGGCGGAAGGGTTCGCCCAGTTCCTGGTTGATCAGCGCCTCGATCAGGGTGGTGCGGCCATGTTCCATCTGGTCCCTGATCGCCGTCGTCAGCGCCTCGGTCAGCGCCTCCATGGTCCGCGCGACGATCCCCTGAAGGCCGCAGGCCTTGGCGATCCCGGCATAGGTCACGTCGTCGTCCAGCTCTGTGCCGACGAAATTGTCATCGTACCACAGCGTCGAATTCCGCTTCTCGGCGCCCCACTGGTAGTTGCGAAAGACAACCATGGTGATCGCCGGCCATTCCTTGCGCCCGATCGCCGTGAGTTCGGTGACCGCGATCCCGAAGGCGCCATCGCCGGCAAAGCCGACCACCGGGACATCCGGGCAACCGATCTTGGCGCCCACGATTGACGGCAGGCCATAGCCACAGGGGCCGAACAGGCCGGGCGCCAGGTATTTGCGCCCTTCCTCGAACGCCGGGTAGGCGTTGCCGATGGCGCAGTTGTTGCCGATGTCGGACGAGATGATCGCCTCGCGTGGCAGCGCGGACTGGATGGCGCGCCAGGCCATGCGGGGGCTCATCCAGTCGGGCTTGTCGGCGCGGGCGCGGGCGTTCCAGGTGGTGCCCGGATCGTCGTCTTCGTGGTCCATGGACGACAGCTGCTGCGCCCAGCGGGACTTGGTTTCGGCAATCAGCGCCTTGCGGTCGGCGCGGCCGTCGTCGCCGGCGGTGTCAGACAGCTTTTCCAGCAGGGTGGTCGCCACGGCCCTGGCGTCGCCCACGATCCCGACCGAGATCTTCTTGGTCAGCCCGATCCGGTTCGGGTTCAGGTCCACCTGGATGATTTTCGCGTCCTTCGGCCAGTAGTCGATGCCATATCCCGGCAGGGTCGAGAACGGGTTCAGCCG
Organism: Marinibacterium anthonyi; assembly: GCA_003217735.2. Classification (GTDB taxonomy): domain Bacteria; phylum Pseudomonadota; class Alphaproteobacteria; order Rhodobacterales; family Rhodobacteraceae; genus Marinibacterium; species Marinibacterium anthonyi. The sequence continues at coordinate 529,248 of CP031585.1, forward strand.
CGTTCCCAGCGCCAGAACCACATCTGCCTTCGAGATCAGCTCCATCCCCGCCTTGGACCCGTTGTACCCCAGCGGACCGGCGAACAGCGGATGCGAGCCGGGGAAGGCGTCGTTGTGCTGGTAACCGACGCAGACCGGCGCATCGAGCCGTTCGGCCAGCGCCATGGAGGCCGGGATGGCGCCGGACAGGACCACGCCGGCGCCGTTCAGGATCACCGGGAACTTGGCCTGGCTCAGCAGCTCGCCGGCCTCTTGCAAGGCCGTCCCGCCGCCCGTGGGGCGTTCGAATTCCACCACCTCGGGGATTTCGATGTCGATGACCTGGGTCCAGAAATCGCGCGGCATGTTGATCTGGGCGGGGGCACAGGCGCGTTTCGCCTGGATGATCACCCGGTTCAGAACCTCGGCCACGCGCGACGGGTCGCGGACCTCTTCCTGGTAGGCGACCATGTCCTGGAACAGGGCCATCTGTTCGACCTCCTGGAACCCGCCCTGGCCCAGGGTCTTGTTGGCCGCCTGGGGCGTGACCAGCAGCAGCGGCGAGTGGTTCCAGTAGGCGGTTTTCACGGCGGTGACGAAATTGGTGATGCCGGGCCCGTTCTGGGCGATCATCATCGACATCTTGCCAGTGGCCCGGGTGTAGCCATCGGCCATCATGCCCCCCGATCCTTCGTGGGCGCAGTCCCAGAAGGTGATGCCCGCGCGCGGGAACAGGTCCGATATCGGCATGAAGGCGGAGCCGATGATGCCGAAGGCATGTTCGATCCCGTGGCGCTGCAGGGTTTTGACGAAGGCCTCTTCGGTGGTCATTTTCATCGCGGCGGTTCCCCCGGTTCACGCAGTTGGGGCCCGCGGGTGCGCGGGCCGGTCCCGCGAACGGTATGACCCGGCCCGCCGTCCGGATAGGGCCAGACGTCAGATCGATTTAAGGCCAGATGCGCGGGGCTGCACCGCAGGGTTCCGCCGCAGGGTTATGCGGGGTTATGCAGGCGTCTGCTGGTGCGACAGCAGCTCCCAGCCGCCTTTGCCGCGCACATAGGTGCTGGAACAGTAGGCGGTGTAGGGATCGGACCCTTCGCGCTGGCCGGTGGCCTTGTAGGCCAGCACCACGGTGTCCGCCGACACCGTCTCGGCTTGGTCCTGGAAATCGACCTCGGCCCAGCGGGGCGCGCCGGTCAGGGTTTCGGTGATCGCCGAGCCTGACAGGATGCCCACCGGTGCGGGAAGGACCATGCAGGCGGCTTCGGCCATGTGGCTGTGGTGGAATTCCGGCCCGTCGAGCCAGAAGTGCCGTTCCGTGGTCCAATGTTCTTCGAATGCCATGGGGCACCCCCTTTCGGTTGACATGAGGTCAACGCGTGGGCGGGGGCACTGTTCCGGGTCACAGACGGCGGGCGATGCGGGCGATGCCTTCGGGAATGCGCGCGGCGGGGATCGAGGAATAGGCCAGTCGGAAGAAATTCCGGGGCCGGTTCGCGGCATGAAAGAAAGGCGCTCCGGGTTCGATCAGGACGCCGTCGGCTTGCAGCGCGGCGGCCAGGTCCGATGTGTCGGTATGGCCCGGCGCCTGCATCCACAGCGAAGATCCGCCGAAGACGCCGCGCCCGGCGATGGTCAGCTTGTGGCGGGCGATTTCTTCTTCGGTCACCTTGCGGCGTTCGTGCAGGACGCCGGCCATGCGGCGGATCTGGGCATCGTAATGGCCCAGCGACAGGAAATAGGCGGCGGTGCGCTGGATATGGCCGGGCGGGTGGCGCAACACGCTGGCGCGCAGGGCGCGGGCCTCGCGGATGAAGGGTTCGGAGCCGACGAGGTAGCCCAGGCGCAGGCCGGGGAAGAGCGATTTCGAGAAGCTGCCGACATAGATCACCCGGCCTTCGGCATCCAGAGATTTGAGCGCCGGGGAGGGCGGGCGGAGGAAGGACATTTCGAATTCGTAGTCGTCTTCCACGATCACGGCGCCGATGTCGCGCGCGCGGGCCAGCAGCGCCTTGCGGCGGGCCAGCGGCATGGTGGCGGTGGTGGGCGACTGGTGGCTGGGGGTGGTGAAGATCACATCCGTCCGGTCGGGGATGTCGCCGGGCGGCAACCCGTCGGCATCGACACGCAGCGGCGACAGCGCGCAGCCGGTCTGGACCAGGATGTCGCGCTGCGCGTGATAGCAGGGGTCTTCGATGGCGGCGCGGCGGTCGCGGTTCAGCAGGATCTGGGCGGTCAGCCACAGGGCGTTCTGGGCGCCCAACGTGATCAGGATGTCCTGCGGGCGGGCGGTGATACCACGGCGGGGCAGGGTGTGGCGGGCGATGAATTCCACCAGCAGGGGATCGTCGGCGTCGTAGTAATCGGTGGTCAGCGCGGTGAAGTCCTTTTGCCCCAGCGCCTGCATGGCGCAAAGCCGCCAGTTGGCATGATCGAACAGCGCCGGGTCGGCCTGGCCGTAGACGAACGGGTAGCGGAAGCGCTGCCAGTCGCGGGGTTTGACGGGTGTGTCGCCGCCGGTGAAACGACGGACCATGGCCGCGGACCAATCGATGGCGTCAGAGCTGCGGGGCGTCGGGGTGAAGCTGGGCGGGACAGGGGCGTTGTCGGAGACGTAATACCCCGAGCGCCCGCGCGAGGTGAGGTAGTCGTTGGCCAGCAGTTCAGTGTAGGCCAACGTGACGGTGATGCGCGACACACCCAGGTGGCGGGCCAGGGCGCGGGATGACGGGAGCTTTTCGCCCTTGTGGAAGCGGCCCGAGAGGATGCCTTCGGCGACCATCTGCTGGATCCGGGCCTGCAGGGTGCCCTGTGCGTCGGGCGCCAGGAAGAAGGTGTCGACAGAGATGGCCATGGCTGTCCGGCGGGTGGGGTGCGGAAGATGGGTCGGATGACCCATCTTACGAACATGGGTAGGATGGGTCCTTTGGACCCATCGTTGCCGGGAAGGATACGCTGGACTTACGGCGCGCGCAATCTGGCCTTACGCGTGGTCCGCCGCCAGGCGCTCCAGCAATGCCTCGGCACTGGCCTTGAAGTCGAACTTCGGCCGCCAGTCCCAGTCCGTGCGCGCCGGCGTGCTGTCCATCTCGTCAGGGCCGCCGCCGACGAAGCCCACCACTTTCTCGTCCGGCTGGAAGTCGCAGGTGAAGCCCTGGACCCTTGCCTTCAGCTCCTCGGCGATCTGGGCGGCCGTCACTGTATAGCCGTGCAGGTTGTAGCCCGGGGTCTGCAGCCGCGATCCGTCGGCGCGGGTGATCTGGACAATGCTGTCGACCACGTCGTCGAGGAACAGGTTCGACATGCCGGTCTCGGGGTGGACCGGAAAGGTAAAGGGCCGCCCCTCGACCGCCGCGCGGAAGGCGTGGCTGGGGTAGGCGGTCATTGCGGCGGGCGGCGCGAAGGGCGACAGCACCATCGGGAAGCGCAGGCAGCGGAAATCGACCCCGTGCACCCGGCGCAGGTAATGGCCCATGCGTTCCACGGCGACCTTGGTGGCGCCATAGATCGTCTCGGGCCATTGGGGGGCGTCAACCGCCAGCGGCGAAGGCAGGCCCGGCCCATAGGTCGCCACGGACGAAGAGAACACGAAGGGCCCCGGGACAAGGTCGCGGGCCATCTGCATCAAGGTGACCGAGGCGGTGGCATTGATGGCCCACGCGGCCTCGGGATTGGCCTCCGAACTGCCGGACAGCAGCGAGGCGAGATGGATGATGGCATCGGGCTTGTGTTCGGTCATCGTCCGGCGCAGCAGGTCGCTGTCGCGGACGTCGCCCGCGACGACCGCATGGCGGGCTTCGGAATGCGGACCTTCGGAGCCCGGCAGATCGAAGCTGACGACGCGGCTGCCCTGTGATTCCAGCCGCGTGGCGACCAGCCGGCCCAGGTTGCCGTTGCCCCCGGTGATCAGGATCGTATCGGTCATGTCTGTCTCCTCCCGCCCGCCACTATGGCTGCTGGACCCGGACAGGGGAAGCTTGGTCACAAAGGCAGGGCGGTGGTCTTGAACACGGTCCTGAGCGCGAAGGAGCTTTGCATCTGCGCCACCCCGGGCAGGCGGGCCAGGTACTGGCGGTGGATGCGGGCGAAATCCTCGGTATCTTCGGCGACGACCTTCAGGATGTAATCGGCCGTGCCCGCCATCAGGTGGCATTCCAGCACGTCGGGAATGCGCGACACGGCCTTTTCGAAGGCGTCCAGCACCTCGTCCGCCTGGCCTTGCAGGGTGATTTCGACAAAGACCGTGGTCGGCACGCCCAGCTTGCGGGCGTCCAGCAGGGCCACGTAGTCGCGGATATACCCTTCGGCCTCCAGCCGCTGGACCCGGCGGTGACAGGCCGAGGCCGACAGGTTGACCTGCGCCGACAGGTCGGCATTGGAAATGCGACCCTTGCGCTGAAGGGCGTCGAGGATACGGCGGTCTGTCGCGTCAAGGGTCATCTGGGGTGGAATCTCCGAACATATGGGTAATTCATCGAAGAATATTCGAAAGCTGGGCCAAAGGGCGAGAGGGAAATCATGCACCTTGCGCGGCGGCTCTGGCACGCTTGCAGGCATATGACATGGGGAGGAATGACAATGAAGATCGGATGTCCGAAAGAGATCAAGCCGCAGGAGTTCCGCGTGGGTCTGACACCCAACGCGGCCCTGGAACTGGCCGCGCATGGTCATGAGGTGCTGATCGAGACGGGCGCGGGGCTGGGCTCCGGGTTTTCGGACGCGGATTACATCGCGGCGGGCGCCCGGATGATCGCCACGGCCGAGGAGGTCTTTGCCGCGGCCGAGATGATCGTGAAGGTCAAGGAGCCGCAGGCGGTCGAGCGGGCGATGCTGCGCGAGGGGCAGGTGCTGTTCACATACCTCCACCTGGCGCCGGACCCGGAACAGACGCGGGACCTGCTGGCCTCGGGCTGCACGGCGATCGCGTATGAAACGGTGACGGATGCGGGGGGCGGGCTGCCGCTGTTGGCGCCGATGTCCGAGGTGGCCGGGCGGCTGGCGCCGCAGGTGGGGGCCTGGTGCCTGCAAAAGGTCAATGGCGGACGCGGTGTGCTGATGGGCGGAATCCCCGGCGTCGGACCGGCGAAGGTCGTGGTGATCGGCGGCGGGGTGGTGGGCACCCACGCGGCGCGAGTCGCGGCCGGGATGGGGGCCGACGTGACGGTGCTGGACCGGTCGCTGCCGCGGATGCGGTATCTGGACGATGTCTTTGGCGGCGTGTTTTCCACGCGCTTCGCCAGCACGGCCCACACGGCCGAGATGGTGGCCCAGGCCGACCTGGTGATCGGCGCCGTGCTGGTGCCGGGGGCGGCGGCGCCCAAGCTGGTCAGCCGGGCGCAGCTGTCGGACATGAAGCCCGGTGCGGCGGTGGTGGACGTGGCCATCGACCAGGGTGGGTGTTTCGAGACGTCCCGGGCGACGACGCACCAGGATCCGATCTACGAGGTGGACGGGGTCGTGCATTACTGCGTGGCGAACATGCCGGGGGCGGTGGCGCGGACGTCGACGATCGGGCTGGGGAACGCGACGCTGCCCTTCGTGCTGGCGCTGGCCGACAAGGGGTGGCGGCAGGCCTGCGAGGACGATCCGCACCTGCTGGCCGGGCTGAATGTCCATGCCGGGCGGCTGACCTATTACGCGGTGGGAAAGGCGCTGGGCATCGACGTGATCGCGCCGGCCATCGCCCTGCGGGGCTGAGGGGGCAATCCCTCGTGGGTCTGGCCTGTCCATGGCCGGCGGGGGAAGGCTGTCCCACGCGTGGGACATTTTCGGGGCGAGGGATTTCAATGAGTTACAGGGGCGGATTTACGATTCTTTAGGGATTGGGGGGCTTGGCGGAGAAGGATGGGATGTTGCTCGGGGTCCGGTCATTGCCTGGAGATTGGCATACCGCCAGAGGGGTTGAGGTCTGGTATGCGGCCTTTTCTGTCGTCCGTGAGTTCGCTTGGAAACAGCGCTTCCGGCCATCTGTTGCCTTTCCAACCTGGCTCTGCGAACGACCGGCCCCAGCCCATAGCTGCCTGTCACGCCCCTGCGCCGTGACGCTGCCCCGCGCGCCTCTGAAGGCAGAAAACTAACGATTTCTGGTCGGCCGGCGAGCGCTTTCTAGCAGGCGTCAAAGAGCTGTCACGTCGGGAAGAACCTTTCCAAGCGCGACCTTGAGCTTGTCCGCCTTGGGATCTAGCAGGGAGCGGGTAATCCAGCTTTCAAACGCACTCTTTGAGGTGTTTTTCAGTTTCTTAGCCGCCAGCGCTATTAGGGCTTTGTTGTCGAAGTTGGCCAATAACACTGGTAGATCGCATTTGCTGACCGCGTTTTCGATCCGTTCACGGGCTTCTTTAGCAACGTCAGCGACATCAAGGGCGGCGGTTCGTTCGGCGTAGATTCTGGCTAAGTCTGCTGAATCTTCAGCGTCCTTCAAGTCTATTTTTTAAGTGTTCTATCGATCCGCCGGCGACAGTACCGCAGTACGACATCCTCAATTGATCCGGGTCTGGTAACCTCCGATAGAACATCTTGAGTCAGCGAATTCAATTTTGATTTCAGTTCTTCCTCTTGATATTTCTCCTCCTGCAAGATTGCAGTGGCAATTTCCGGGAGCAAGAACAAGTTCTCAATTTCCGAGACAGGCAGCACCTCCACTCCAAGCGAAAGAAGCCGTTTCTTGTCGTCGTCATTATAGTCGTCGGCATCTACAATGCCCGAGCAGGTGATGCGCGTAAGACTCGCATTGTGCCGCATCGTTGCTACCGCATGGATAACATTCTCGCACGCACCCCGCGGTATCACTGTCCAATCTGGATAGCAGGCTCGATAGATCGCAATGTCCAGGCTGGAGCCGGTGCCTTCCACAAACAAGATCGGCTTGCGACTACCGAGGATCAGCGTCGCCACTTCCTCGCTGAAGCCAGTATCTTCGGGTACTTCCTCGATTTCCCATTGGCCAGGCATCTGGTAGCGGCGGATAACGAATTTTTGACCCGCTCGGGACCCTACGAAATCAAGGTCATGTGTGATAACTAGGAACGCGCAATCGGGCCGCGCCGCTTCGACTTCATCCCACAGCCTGCCAAGAATTGCACGGTGGACATGGAGTTCCGGTTCATCGAAAATTAGAACGGAATCCGGTTCGGCAACCAGAACTTGACCCAGCATGTAGAAAACAGAGCGCTCCCCATCACTCATTTCGGCAGCGCTGTACGGCGGTTGACCATCAGCGGTCGCGTTAATGTCATCTCCGGACACTCGGAGTGCGCGGTGAGGCATAATACGATTCCAGATCGAAATAAGTACCTGGAAGCGTGTTAGCTCAGGCTTTTCGAGATTTCCGGCGTGAGCCGCATTGTGGGTTCGGAGCGCGACATTGGATTGCTCTGCGAACAGCGCCTGCACGAGAAAGTCGAAATCATTGAGAAGAAATGTCTCCGCCTTTTGACCCCATCTACTATCCGCCCGGTGTTCTGGTCCTTGCCCTTCCCTGGCATTCACGTACCCAAAGCGCAATCCAGTGCGTGCCTTCTGCTCACTGATTTTCGCGACAGTTGGGTTGAGACTTAGGGAACGATGCGCCGAGATGCGATGGGCTTTATCGCCCCACTGGTTCTCAGCCTGCGCAGCTAGTCGAGTTTTGCCGCTTCCATTCGCTCCGACGAAGAAAGTTGATGAACCGGATTCTAGCTCAATGGCTACAGGGCTCTCAAAAAAATCAGGGACTTCGAAAGTAAAGGTCAAAGTGAGTGCTTTTCTGATATCGCCACGCTCCAAATCCTGCCTCGGTCGGAGTGACAATACAACAATGAAATTTGGCGAAGGAGAACCCCGGAAAGGCGACTGTTGGTTCTAGGCCGAGATCACCCGCCGACATGGGAAGCCTCGCCTCAACAGCCAGGTTTGCTACCTGCGCTTCGCGGCCCCTCATGCGGTGCGCAGCGAAGATCCGCTTCCCGCCCTTCTTACTTAAGGCTGCGCGCCGGACAGATGACTGCATCCGGCTCAAACCGGAGTTTCCCGCAACCACCCACCCCGGTTGCCCGGGGCGCGCGGGGGCGGGCCTGTCTCAGGCGCTTTTGACGATCTCGACCGCGTGGGGGTAGGGGATCGAGATGCCGTTGGCGTCGAAGGCCTCTTTCACGGCCTTGGTCAGGTGGAACTTGAGGTCCCAGTAATCGGAGGCCTTGCACCACAGCCGGGCGCTGATATCGACCGAACTGTCGCCCAGGTTGGTGACCCGGGCCCAGGGCGCGGGGTCGTCGAAGACGCGGCCATCCGCCTTGGCGAGGTCAAGGATGATCTGCATCGCCCGGTCCGCGTTGTCGTCGTAATCGATGCCGAACGTCAGGTCGCAGCGGCGCGTGGTATGGTGCGAGTAATTGGTGATGATGGTGCCCCAGCACTGGCCGTTGGGCAGGATGATCTGGACATTGTCGGGGGTCACCAGTTCGGTCATGAACAGATTGAGATCGGCCACGGTGCCCGAGGTGCCGCCGATGTCGACATACTGGCCCAGCTTGTAGGGCCGGAAGAGGATCAGCATGACCCCCGCCGCCAGGTCGCCCAGCGTGCCCTGCAGCGCCAGGCCGATGGCCAGCGAGGCCGCACCCAGGACGGCGACAAGGCTGGTGGCCTGGATGCCGAAGATGCCCAGCACCGCGATGAAGACCATCAGCAGGATGCCCCACTTGATCAGGCTCGAGAAGAAGCTGGCCAGCGTCTGGTCGATGCGCGGCGTCTTGGCCAGCCGCCGCCTGACGGTGCCGCTGAGCGCGCCCGCCAGGATCCAGCCCAGGATCAGGACGACCAGGGCCTTCACGGCATTGAGCAAAATCGGCGTGTACGCCTCGACGTTATCGAGAAGGTCCATGGGTCTTGTCCTCGTAGAAATCGGTGCTCACTGCCCTGAAAACACCACGTTATCGTATGATGCGCAATCTTTGTCCGCTGTTGCACACTTTGCGCCATGGATGATCGGCACCGGACTGCCTAGGTAGCCTGAGACTGCCAGACGACAAGGAGTTCCCCATGGCCGACCTTTCCGACTTTCCGATCACCCGCCGCTGGCCGGCGGAAAACCCTGACGTGATACAGCTTTATTCCTTTCCCACGCCGAACGGGGTGAAGGTGTCCATCGCGCTGGAAGAACTGGGTCTGCCCTACGAGGCGCACCTGGTGACGCTGGCCGATGCCGATGTCAAAAGCCCCGAGTTCCTGTCGCTGAACCCCAATAACAAGATCCCCGCCATCGTCGACCCCGAAGGGCCGGACGGCGCGCCGATCGGGCTGTTCGAAAGCGGCGCGATCCTGATCTACCTGGCCGAGAAGGCCGGCAGGCTGATGGGGACCACGGCAAGCGACAAGGCCCGGGTCACCCAGTGGCTGATGTTCCAGATGGCCGGGGTCGGGCCGATGTTCGGGCAGCTGGGCTATTTCTACAAGTTCGCCGGCAGCGAGATCGAAGATCCCCGCCCGCTGGAACGCTATGTCAACGAGGCCAAGCGCCTGCTGAACGTGATCGAGGCGCAGCTTGACGGGCGCGACTGGATCGCCGGCGATTTCTCGGTCGCCGATATCGCCATTGCGCCCTGGCTGTGGGCGCTGGATTTCTACGGGGCGAAGGACGTGCTGGATTGGGACAGCCGTCCGCGCACCGTCGGCTACCTGGAACGGTTCCTTGCGCGACCGGCGGTTGGCAGGGGCATGGCCATTCCCCCGCGCGACTGATCGGGCGATTGATCGGGTGCGATTGATCAGGCGGGATTGATCAGGCGGGCAGGGCGCCCGTCAGCACATAGCGCAGGATGTCGACGACCTGGGCGGGGTCCTGGGCCACGGCCAGGGCGGCGGCATCCACTTCCTTCAGCGCATGGGCATGGTCGGGCCCGTGCAGGATGATCAGCGACTTGCCAAGCGCGGCGGCATAGCCTGCGTCGAAGGCTGCGTTCCATTGCTTGTACTGGTCGCCGAAGCGCACGACCACCACGTCGGCATCGGCGATCCCCTTGCGGGTGCGGATCGCGTTGACCTTGGCGCCCTTGTGGTCGTGCCAGACCTTGTTCGGTTCTTCGCCCAGGATCGCCACGCCGCAATCGTCGCTGGCCGCGTGATCGGTCACGGGCCCGGAAAAGGCGACATCCAACCCCTGGGCCCCGGCAACGATCTGTTCGCGCCAGTCGGTGTGGATTTCGCCGGACAGGTATACGGTCAAGGTCATCTTCGGTCTCCCCTTTTGCTGCCGTCCTACCCGTTTTCGGGCCGGGGGGAAATTGCGGATGGCATTGCGAAGGGGCAGTTTGCCCGACGCCGGGCTACTGGTCTTCGAGCACGGGCGTGGTGTCGAGGATCTCGATCGTGGCGCGCAGGCGGTTGGCGTTGGGGGCGAGGCCGGTCAGCAGGTTGAAATCCCGCATCGCCCGGAAGACCGCCATGCCGACGCCGTTGAACACCCGGCAGCCCCGGTCGCGGGCGACCTGCGACAGGGCGGTATCGAAAGGTGCGTCCAGCACGTCGGCCACCCAGTGGCTGGCGCGCAGAAGGTCGGGTTCGATGGCGATGCCGGGCCGGTGCAGCCCGCCCCAGGGGGTGGCGTTGACGATGCCGTCGGCCTTGCCGGCGGCGTCGGCCAGGTCGGTCACCCGGGTGCCGCACAGGTCCAGCGCCAGCGCGTCGGCCCGGTCGGCCCGGGTGTCGTGGATCATCAGGTCTTTCGCGCCAAGTTCGCGCAGGGCATGGCCGATGGCCGCTCCGGTCGGACCCGCGCCCAGCAGCAGCACGCGCCCCGGTTTGCAATCCCCCAGCGCGCGGCGCAGGTTTTCGCGGAAGGCCCAGGCCGAGGTGTTGTACCCGATGCGCCGGCCCTTGCGGAAGACGATGGTGGTCACCGCGCCGGCGGCCTGGGCGGCGGGGCTGAGTTCGTCCACATGGGCGACGGCGGCGCGCTTGTAGGGCGAGGCGACCAGCGCCCCGGCAAAACCGGCAAGGTCCAGGACATCCAGCATCTCGGCCAGGGGAGGGCGCGCGCGCACCATGGCATCGGGGTCGATCCGGTCCAGCAGCAGGTTGACGCCCATGGCCCGGGCCTCGATCGCGTGGATGGCGGGCAGTTTCCATCGGTCAAGCTGATGGCCCACCAGTGCAACGTAAATCGGATCGCGCGTCGACATTTGTGTCATCCGGGTGGTGCGTGGATCGCCGGAACGGAAGACGGGTTGGCTTCGCCGCATGAGATATCCTTTACGTAAGTATCTGTGACGTAACGTCACGCGGATGGCTGAAGAGAAGTGAGGCCGATCGGTTGGGTGAAGTCAAATGGTTTGCAGATTAACTAAGAAGGTATCCAAGCCTGTTTTTGAAACGCGTCGATCGTATCGAAATGCGTAACGCATTACATTTTCAATATATATTGACGTTCATGGGGCACCACCAAACGTCGTCGGCAATTTCTTTCCCGATCAAGGTTTTGCAATGTTGTTACATGAATGTGCGACTCAGTAGTTTTGGGCACGGCGCAGGCGGGTCTGCCGGTTGCCGGCGTCAATGGCGTCTTGAAGCGTTTCAATGCCCGATTGCCGCAGCAGCCCGATCAGGTGGGCAAAGACCCTGGCCGTGGCCAGCGCATCGCCAAGCGCCGTGTGGCGGGCATGTGGCGGGATCACGATGCCGAACCGGGCGCACAGACCGTCAAGGCTGTGATCGGCGCTTTGATCGAACAGCGCGGCCGACAGCAGCACGGTGCACAGCACCGGGTGGTCGAAGGGCATGCCGATCCGATGCTCCTGGTTCTTCAGGAACGCCATGTCGAAGGGGGCGTTATGGGCCACCAGGACGGCGCCGTCGCAGAAGTCGTGAAAGCGGCGACCGACCGCAAGGATGGTCTGCGCGGTTTCGACCATCTCGTCGGTGATCCCGTGGACCAGCGTCGATCCCGGCGGGATCGGCCGTTCGGGGTTGACCAGCGCCTCGAAGGTCTCGGCCGGGCGGACCTTGCCGTTGACGATGCGGACCCCGGCGATCTGAACGATCCGGTCGCCGTCGCGGGGCGACAGGCCCGTGGTTTCCGTGTCGAAGACCACGAAGGTCAGCTTGTCCAGCGGCATGCCGCCGAGGTCACCCAGGCCCCCCGTCCCGGCATCGCCCGGCAGGTCGAAATCGTAGAAGTCGGACCACGGCGCCGGCGGCTGTCCCGAAGCGGCGACGGCGGCGGGCAGGGCCAGCACCAGGTGCGGCCCATCCAGCATGCCCGCCGCCCAGATATCCGTCCGGTGCGCGGCCAGCGCATCGCGCCCGGTGTACCGCCCGTAACCCGCGCACAGCGGCGCCGACAGCCAGTCCTGCAGATCGCCGTCCATCACCTGCGGCCCGGTCCAGGTCAGCGACAGCCACAGTTCATGCGCATGCAGATCGGCCTTCAGGGTCAGGTCCCGGCGGGTATCGCCGGCGGTCAGGTGGTCGATCAGGGTGCCCAGGATGGCGGCGATGGCGAAGGGATCGCAGCGCAGCCATTGTGTACCGGGGCGCACCGTCAGACGGTCGCCGAACCGGGCCTGCACCGCATCCAGCAGGTCGCTGGCGGCCAGTTCGACCATCGGCCAGGCGCGGGTGGTGACCGCCTCGTACCGCTGTTCGATATCGCGCAGGCAGGCGTACAGGCGATCCAGCTCCTCGGCCTGGGCATGGGTGAAACCGGCGCGGGTTTCGGGATCCAGGTCCGGCACGGAGGCCAACACGTCCAGGCTGGCCCCGATGGCCGAAGCGGGGCGGCGGACACCTTCCATCAAGGCGTTGAACAGGTCGTCGCGGTCGGCATGGGCCTTCAGGTCCGATGTCGCGTCGCGCAGGATGATGACATGGCCTTCGGGCATCTCGGCCCCGTGGATCTGGCTGATCCGGCCCAGCAGGAACCGGTCGCCATCGGCCGAGGCCGAAAGGAACGTCTCGGGCCCGGTTTCCCCGCGCATGCGCCGCGCCGCCAGCCGGTGCAGGGCCTGTTGCAGCGGTTCGGGACGCAGGACGGAAGACACCCGCCGGTCCAGCCCCAGCCCGTCCAGCAGGTTCTGTGCCGCGCGGTTGAACAGCATCACCCGGTTGTCCGGCGTGGTGACGATGACGCCTTCGGCCAGGTCCCGCACCAGCGCCTCGAACAGGCGCTTTTCGCGCTGCAACCGTTCGGTTTCGGCCTCGATGGCGCGGGCCTGGGCGGTGCGGGCTTCGGCCAGGGCGGCGTTGATCGCATTGGCGGCGGGCGCCAGGGCGCCCAGGTAGCGGGCCGGGGTTTCGTCGATCTGCCGGCCACCGATGTCGGCGGTGGCGCGGGTCGACAGGTCGGCGGCCAGCCCAAGGATCGGCCGGGCGACGTTTTCATCGAACAGCAGCCCGATCCAGGCGGCCAGCCCCAGGATCCCCAGCCCGCCGACGACGCCCGCGATGACATAGCCGTCAGGCGTCGCACCGAACTTGGCGAACCCGAACCAGAGGCCCAGGGTCAGGACGGCGACACCGCCCATGCCCATGGCCGCGAAGAACAGCGCGAAGCGCAGGCGCAGGCCAAGACGGGGGTCAAGACGCTGTTCAAGGCGGGGGCCAATGTCATGCATCGGCGCCCTGTCCCAGCAGGCCGTTGATCGTGGCCGTCAGTTCGGCATTGGCGAAGGGTTTGATCATGACCGCGTCCGCCCCCAGCGCCAGCCCCTTGCGCCGCTCGACCTCGCCGCCGCGGGCGGTCATCATCAGCACCTTGATCGGCTTCAGATCCTCGCGCGACCGGATGACCTGGCAGACTTCGTATCCCGATTTGCGCGGCAGCATCACGTCCAGGACGACCATGTCGACGGGGCCATCGTCCAGCGCGGCCAGCGCGGCTTCGCCATCGGCGACGCGCGTGGTGCGGTGGCCCATCCGTCCGATCAGGAATTCCAGGGCGAAGGCGATGTTGTCCTCGTCTTCGACCAGCAGGATCGTTTTGGGCAGAACGTTCTTTGGCTCCATCGCAACCTCCTCCTCAAGGCGCCCGGGGGGCCGCGGTCAGGTGCACACGGCGGTGATCAGCGGATCGGCATCCCCCAGGTCGAACCACTTGGCGGCGGCCGGGTCGGCCAGGGCGGCGTCGCTGACATCCGCCCGCGCGGGGGCGTCGCAGTTGACGAATTGCGGGATCGCCGTCGTCGCGCGCCAACGGGCGAACAGGTAGAGATCGACAAGCACCACGCCGGGCGCCTCGGGCTTGGTCTGCACGCTGGTGGTGTCGACGGCGAGGATGCGCGTGGTCTGGGGGAAGGGGTAGGTCCAGGGCTTGAACGGGAACTTGTCGGCGCGCGTCTCGATCACCTCAAGGCCCTCGGGCATGCTGTCCATGGTGCGGCCGGCCCAGGAATATTCCGACCAGATGGTGAACAGGATCATCGCCAGCCCGCCCAGGGCCGGCACCAGCCAGCGCGGCATGGATGGCCACATGAGCGACAGGGCAAGCATGACCCCGGCGGTGCCAAGTCCGACGCAGAAGGTGGCGAAAAGTTCCAAGATCATCAGCCGAGCATTCCCGTATTCTGTCCCGCGGCCGATTGCATCGTCTTGACCACCATGAAGGCGTCCCGCAGGTGGTTTCTTTCCAGATCCGAAAGCTGTCCCGGCGCCATGAAGTTGTCGGGCGCCTCGCCCCTGCGGATCCGCGCGGCCTGGTGCCGCAACCGAGTGTCGGCGATAAGATCATAGGCATCAAGCAGTTCCGCCGTGCCGAAGGGGGAAAGCACGCCGGCGGCGCCGGCCGCGACGATGCGGTCACGGGTGTTGACCTGTTCCAGGGCACCTTTCAGCGCATAGACCCGGCCCAGGTCCACCACCGGCACCACGCCGGAGTGTTTCAGGTCGACCTGGTTCTTGTGTTCGCCCGACCGGATCAGGGCAAAGCCCCGGAACAGCGAGATCGGCGGCGTGTGTTTCAGCGAGTTCGACACCATGTGCGCGACGAAGATCGAATTGGCCCGCGCGGCGGCCAGCGTTTCCTTTTGCAGGTTGTCGAACAGGGCCCGTTCCCCGCCGATGGGCCGCAGGTCGAACATGACCGAGGCCAGCATCTGCGCTTCGGGGTCGGGCGTGGCGATCCAGCCGCGGAAATAGTCGCGCCACACCCGGCGCGGCTGCCGCCAGCGCGGGTTCGTCGCCATCATGTCACCGGGGCAGTAGATGTAACCGCAGATCGCCAGCCCGTCGGACACGAAGCGTGCGAGGTCGGCGAACCAGGCGTCGTGATCGGGCGTGGCGGCATCGTCGAGGATCAGGCAATTGTCCTGGTCCGACACGCCGGTCTGTTCGCGCCGGCCCTGGCTGCCGCAGGCGGCCCAGAGATAGGGCACGGGCGGGGGCCCGAGTTTCTGTTCGGCCAGGATCAGCAGGCGGCGGGTCACGGCGTCGGTCACGTCGGATATGCGCCGGCAGATCGCCTGCGGGGTGACCCCGGCGGACACCAGCTGGCCCAGCAGTTCCGGCGTGCGGGCGACCACGCGGGCCATGTCGGCGGCATCCATCGCCTCGACGATTTCCGAGATCATGTGCGACGCGGTGGCGGCCTGGTGGCGGAACAGGTCGGTCTTGCCGATCATGCCGATGATGGCGCCGTTTTCGGCCACCGGCAGGTGGCTGATCCCGTGATCGGCCAGCGTGACCAGCGCGTCGAGCCCCAGCGCCGTGGGCGGGATGGTCACCGGGTTCGCTGTCATGATCCGGGTGACGGGAATGTCGCCCGACAGCCCCTCGGCCAGAACCTTGCCGGTCAGATCGCGCGATGTGACGATCCCGGTCAGGTCGGCCCCGTCGGTCACCAGGACCGAGTTGATGGACATGTCCCGCATCATCCGGGCGGCCTGTGTCACCGTCGTGTCGGGCGGGCAGGTGATGGGCGTCGACGACATCAGGTCGGCCACCTGCAGCGCGGTCAGCCCGGTGGCATAGGACCCGCCTTCGGTGACCGTCCCCCGTTCGAACCAGGCGCCGAAGGTCGGGTGATGGCGGACGAGGTTGCGGAAGGTTTCGGGCGGGATGATGAAGACGGTGGTGTCCTCGGCCGCGCGGGTGGTCACCCGCGCCCGACCGTCCGACAATGTCCCCTTCTGGCCCAGCATGTCGCCGGGGCCGCGCCGCGACACCACGGTGCCGTCCGCGCCTTCGGACTGGGTGGCACCGGTTTCGATGACGTAGACGCCGGCCAGCGGCTGGCCCTTCTCGAACAGCAGCTCTCCGGCGGCGAGCGTGGCGCGCAGGATCCGCGCGTCCAGGTCCGGGCCAAGCTCCTGCGGGAGCATGTCGAAGGGCGGATGGCGCAGCAGCGCGTCGATGGCGGGTGTGGCGTGCATGGGGCATGCTCCGCGTGCGTCTGGGAAAAGGTCCAAAAAGGCCCCCGGGGACGTCTGCCGGTGAAATGTCCGGCCGGGGGGCAGTCAGGGAGGTGGAAGGGGGCCGCAACCCCCTTCCAAGGTCAGTGTGCGTGGGCTGACCCGGCGCCGCGCGGAACGCGGACGCTTTCGACAAGCTCGACGATCTCGGGCGGGGTCTCCTTGGTGATGCTGGCGACAGCATAGGCGACCGCGAAGTTGATCAGCGCCCCGATGGCCCCGAAGGAGGTCGATTGCACCGTCAGGAACAGCGGATCCGCATCCGTGAAGCTGTTGGTGTCGGGGATGAAGAACCAGCCCTTATGCAGGAAGATGTAGACCAGCGTGGTGATCAGGCCGGCCAGCATGCCCGCCACGGCACCCCAGTTGTTGATGCGGGTGGAAAAGATCCCCATCATCAGCGCCGGGAAGATCGAGGCTGCGGCCAGGCCGAAGGCCAGCGCCACGGTCTGCGCGGCAAAGCCCGGCGGGTTGAGGCCCAGGTAGGTCGCCACCGCGATGGCCACGCCCATGGCGATCCGGGCGGACAGCAGTTCACCCTTTTCGCTGATGCCGGGGTTGATCGCGCCCTTGATCAGGTCGTGGCTGACGGCCGAGGAAATGGCCAGCAGCAGGCCCGCTGCGGTCGACAGCGCGGCGGCAAGGCCCCCGGCGGCGACCAGACCGATCACCCAGGACGGCAGGTTGGCGATTTCCGGGTTGGCCAGCACCAGGATGTCGTTGTTGAGGTTGGTCAGCTCGTTGCCGACCCAGCCGTTTTCGGCGGCCTTGGCCTGCATCGCTTCGGACTTGTCGTTGTAGTACTGGATCTTGCCGTCGCCGTTCTTGTCTTCCCAGCCCAGAAGGCCGGTTTTCTGCCAGGTCAGCATCCAGTTGTATTCGGGGTCGGTTTCGATCGTCTCGACCGACACGGCCTGTCCTGCGGTGCCTTCGGGCCAGAACATCTGGGTGATGTTCAGGCGGGCCATGGCGCCCACGGCGGGGGCCGTCAGGTACAGCAGCGCGATGAAGACCAGTGCCCAGCCGGCGGACCAGCGTGCGTCCGACACCTTGGGCACGGTAAAGAAGCGCATGATCACGTGCGGCAGGCCAGCGGTGCCGATCATCAGCGACAGGGTGAACAGCACCATGTTGAACGTGTCGCCGTGGTGGGCGGTGTATTCGGCAAAGCCCAGTTCGCGCACGATCTGGTCGAGTTTTTGCAGCAGTGGCTCTCCGGACGCGAGTTCGGTGCCGAACAGGCCCAGGCCCGGGATCGGGTTGCCGGTCAGCTGCAGCGAGATGAAGACCGCCGGGATCGTGTAGGCCAGGATCAGCACGACGTATTGCGCCACCTGGGTATAGGTCACGCCCTTCATGCCGCCGAACACGGCGTAGGCAAAGACGATGACCGCGCCGATCAGCAGGCCGGTGGTGTTGGATACCTCCAGGAACCGGCCGAACGCCACGCCGACACCGGTCATCTGGCCGATCACGTAGGTGACGGACGCGATGATCAGGCAGATCACGGCGACAAGGCGCGCGGTCGGCGAATAGAACCGGTCGCCGATGAATTCCGACACGGTGAACTTGCCGAACTTGCGCAGGTAGGGCGCCAGCAGCAGGGCCAGCAGCACGTAACCGCCCGTCCAGCCCATCAGGTAGGTGGAATTGTCATAGCCGACAAAGGCGATCAGGCCGGCCATCGAGATGAACGAGGCGGCCGACATCCAGTCGGCGGCGGTGGCCATGCCGTTGGTGATCGGGTGAACCCCCCGGCCGGCGGCATAGAATTCCGACGTGGACCCGGCACGGGCCCAGATCGCGATGCCGATGTAAAGCGCGAAGGACGCGCCCACGAACAGCAGGTTGATGACGAATTGGCTCATCTGTCTGGGTCCTTATTGCTCGTCGACGCCAAATTCGCGGTCGAGTTTGTTCATGCGGAAGGCGTAGAAGAAGATCAGCACCAGGAAGACCAGGATCGACCCTTGCTGGGCGACCCAGAACCCCAGGTCGGATCCGCCGACCGAGATGCCTTTCAGCAATGGCCGCAGGATGATCCCGAAGCCGAAGGGCACGATGGCCCAGATCACCAGGCTGATGAGGATAAGGCGAAGGTTCGCCTGCCAGTATGCGTTTGTCTCGGACATCTTTCACTCCCTCGGTCCGTAGTGGATATGGCCGGGCGCGCCGGCCGAACTTGTCGGGTCACGTCCGCGGATGGCCGGGCGTGACAAGCTCTTGCGAGATGGCAGCGAAGGGGCAGGCGATATCCCGGCCACCAAAGGGGATGACCCTTGGCAAGCGGACCCGTTCGGCCATCGGCCGGACGGATCTTTGCTGTGCACGGCGCGCGTTGGCCGTGCGCCCATGTCGGGGCGGGATTGTCATGTGCTCCTCCGTGCGTGCGGGCCTGCTCCTCTGGCCCGTTGCACCACGGTTAGTCATACACCCGATTTGAAAACGAACGCGCAACTAAATGAAAAGGCGTGAAAGTTTTGTAAATCTACTTTCAATATCGCGCAGCATTTCTGACAAGTAATTTTCTGCGCCAGCTTATGCCGATGAGAATTAACCATTTTTGACGAAGCGTCGGCTGCATGGCTGGCCGGTGGTCATGACGCGCCGGCATGACGGTCCCGGGCTGCTAGCGCCAACGGATGGCGCCAGCAGCCGGAACGGCCCCGAAAACGGGCCCCGAAAACCGGGCCGATCGGGGGCGAATCTGCGCGTTCGTGTGCGGATCCGGGGGCGTCAGGCCGTCCAGGTCACTTCGCCGCCGCACAGCGTGATGGCGGCACGGGCCTGGTCGATGGTTTCGACCGGTTCGGCCTGAAGGTCGCGGTCCATGACGACGATATCGGCCAGCATGCCCGGCGCGATCCGCCCGAAGCGGTCGTCGTCGAACCCCACGTGGGCGCCGGCGGCGGTATAGCCGTGCAGCGCCTGCGCCAGGGTCGACCGGTTGTCCGGATCGCCCTCTTTCCAGGGCTGGCGGGTCATTGCCGCCTTGACGCCGCGCATCGGGTTGATGTCCGACACCGGCCAGTCCGAAGCAAACACGATCGGCACGCCCTCGGCGCGCAAAGCCGCCACCGGGAACCCCCAGGGCCAACGGGCTTCGCCGACCCGCGACACCCAGGGGTCCAGCGGGAAATCCATCGCGCCCGGGGGATGCGGCGGCTGCATCGACGCCACGACGCCCAGCTCCCTGAACCGGGGCAGGTCGTCGGGATGCAGCACCTCGATATGTTCGATCCGGTGGCGGCTGTCGCGTTCGCCGTTGGCCTCGCGCGCGGCCTGGTAGCCGTCAAGCACACGGCGCACGGCCCCGTCGCCGATGGCGTGGACGGAAATCTGCAGCCCGCGCCGGTCGGCTTCGATGGCGGCCTCGCGGAAGCGGTCGGCGGAATGCAGCGGTTCGCCGCGCCAGCCGGGCTGGTCGGCGTAATCCTCGACCATGACCGCTGTGCCGCCGTCGATCACGCCGTCCATGAACATCTTGACCCGCTTCGACTTGATCTTGTCGGTGGCGTAATCCCGGGACATGGCGCTGGCTTCCTCAAGCGACGACACCGGCTTGTCGGGCGTCAGGTGGAACGGCACCTCGACCCGGCAGATCAGCTTGCCGCGCTTGTCCAGTTCGGTCAGCAGGTCCAGCTGATAGCGGTTGCCGTCCATGTTGTGCAGCGCCGTGAATCCGTAAGAGGCGCACAGCTTCAGCCCGTCTTCCATCACCCCAAGGTCGGCTTCCCATTGCTCGGGCGTGACGTTTTCGGGTTCCACCCCCGGCATGCCCAGGGATTCCCGCCCGCCGGAGGACCGCAGCGCCAGCACCGGTTCCATCGCCGCGTGTTCGCGCAATTCGCCCGCGGCTGTGCCGTCGGGGGCCATCACGACCTCGTTGCCGGTGGGCATCTCGCGGCCGTGCATCAGGCCGGCCCGTTCCAGCGCGATCGTGTTGGCCCAGCCGGTGTGATGATCGCCCGCGAAACACAGCACGGGGCGGTCGGGCAGGGCCTGATCCAGCATCTGGCGGGTGGTCTGCACGCCGTCGCCGAACAGGTTGTAATCGGCGGCCTTGCAGATCAGCAGCGCCTCGTCGGGGTTGGCGGCGGCATAGGCCTGCAGCTTGTCGCGCAGCGCCTCCAGCCCGTGAACGCCGTCCAGCTGCAGCAGCCGCATGCCAAAGGCGCCCTGGAACAGATGCAGATGCGCCTCGACCATGCCGGGCATCACCGTGGCGCCGCCCGCGTCGATCCGGCGGGTGTCGGGGCCCGCAAGGATCGACACCGCCGCGCGCGATCCCACCGCCATGATCCTGTCGCCGCGGATCGCCAGCGCCTCGGCCGTGGGGCGGTCCGGGTCCATGGTCAGGATCCGGGCGTTTTCGATGAGGATGTCGGCTGGGGTCATGTCTGGTCCTTGGTCTTGAGCGTCGGTTGGCGCAGGAAGCCTGGTTCAAAGAGCATCCCGGCCAGGGGGCGGAACTTGGCGTCGATCTCGGCCCGGTGCTGGTCCAGCGTGCAGGCGTCGTCGCAGATCAGGGTGAAGAAGATCGGGTTCCAGGCGTCAAAGAACACCTGGGTGATCCGCGCGGCATCGGCCGGTTCGCCCGACAGCAGGCGGATGTCATAGCGCCCGACCCGAACGGACAGCGCGCGCTGCAGTTCGACGTCCACGTGCACGTATTCCCGGGACAGTTCGGTCGTGGGATGGCGGATCATCGCGGCTTCGGCATAGCGCCAGATGCGCTTGCCCGCGATGTCCAGCGTGCGCGCCGAGATATCGGTGAAGATGTGCGTCAGGATCGTCGCGAAATCGGCGTCGGTCCGCGGGATGGCGGTTTCGTGCACGCCGCGCGCCATGCTGGTCCCTTCGGTCAGCAGCGCGATCAGGATGCCGTCCTTGTGGCCGAAGTAGTTGAAGACCGTGGGCGTCGAGACTTCGACCGCCGCGGCGATCTCGGCGACCGTGGTGCCGTCGATTCCCTTTTCGGCGAACAGCAGCCGTGCGGCGTTGAGGATGTCGTCCCGCCGCCGCGTCTTCTTGCGGTCTCTCAGGCTCCCCCTCAGGCCTCCGGTTTCGACCGTGCCGAATTTTGCACCTTTGTCCGGCACGTCATGCCCTTACCGTTCCGTTATCAATAATTTTTTATTGACTAAAATTTTTTAGTCAATTGCTATCGGGTGGAGCGACGGCGATCTGAAGCGCGATGCGTGGGCGATTGCCGGAGAAAAAGGCAAACGGGACTGTTGGTGGCTTGCCGGGATGGCGGCCGGGGTCCTACAAAAACTGCAAGGGTCCTTGCGGGGAAGGCAGGAATGGACATGAAGGATTCCATGTCGGAGACGACCGCCGAGGTGGCCGTCGATGTCGATACCGTTTTCAAGATATTTCCGGGAGAAGACGAGGTCCGCGCGCTGGATGGCGTTTCGGTCGGGATCAGGCGCAACGAATTCTTCACGCTTCTTGGGCCTTCGGGCTGTGGCAAGACCACCCTTTTGCGCATCATCGCCGGGTTCGAACCGCCGTCCGCCGGGGCGCTGCGCCTGGACGGACAGGACATTTCCCGCCTGCCACCGGACAAGCGGCCGATCAACACCGTCTTCCAGAACTACGCGCTGTTCCCGCACATGAGCGTGGCGCGCAACATCGCCTTTGGCCTTGAAATGCTGGGCAAGCCCCGGAAGGAAGTAAACGAAACCGTCGACCGGATGCTGAAGCTGGTGCAGATGGAGGCGCTGAAGACCCGCAAGGTGTCCGCCCTGTCAGGCGGTCAGCAGCAGCGGGTCGCGCTGGCGCGCGCGCTGGCGCCGCATCCCAAGGTGCTGTTGCTGGACGAACCGCTGTCGGCGCTGGACCTGAAGCTGCGCAAGGAAATGCAGATCGAACTCAAGCGGCTGCAGCACGAGACGGGCATCACCTTCATATTCGTCACCCACGACCAGGAAGAAGCGCTGACCATGTCCGACCGCATCGCCGTGATGCGCAGCGGCAAGATCCTGCAGATCGGCAGCCCCAAGGACATCTATCAACGCCCCGCCGAACGCTTCGTGGCGAATTTCATCGGGGAATCGAATTTCCTGGATGGCACGCTGTCGGGCGGCACCGTGACGCTGAAGGCCGGCGGCACCTTTGCCGTGACCCCGCCCGAAGGCGTGGCCGATGGCCCGGTCAGCGTTCTGGTGCGCCCCGAACATGCCTCCGTCCGCCCCGGCACCCCGGGCGAGGGCGAACTGGCCGCCACGATCCGCACCGTCGTCTATTCGGGTGACGCCACCACGCTGCACCTGGACCTGCCGACCGGAGAGGTCTTCAAGGCGAAGATGTCCAACCTGGCCGGCAACGGCATGGTGCTGCCCGAAGAAGGCGACGCGGCCGTGCTGACCATCGCGCCGGGCGCCGTGACCGTGCTGAGGGACTGAGCCGATGACAGACGCAGCCGCCCCGTCCGAGATCCCGCCAGGTACGCTGGAACAGGAGGCCGAGGCCCAGGATTTCCGCAATCGCTGGTTCCTGTCGCTTCCCGCCGTGGTCATCATCCTGTGCGCCGCCGCCGGCCCGTTGCTGGTGATGGTGGTCTATTCCTTCCTTGCGCCGGGCGATTACGGCAACGTCAAATGGCAGTTTTCGACCGAAGGCTGGGTGTCCGTCATCCTGCAGCGCGACATCTTCGACGATACGCTGACCTGGGCCGATGCCCACCTGTCGATCTTCTGGCGGTCGCTGTCGCTGTCGCTGATCACCACGGTCGCGACCCTGCTGATCGGCGTGCCGACCGCATGGTTCATCGCCACGCGCCCGGACGGCAAGCGCGAATTCTGGCTGTTCATGATCACCGTGCCGTTCTGGACCAACCTTCTGGTGCGCACCATCGCCATCCAGGAACTGATCCGGGCGGAAGGCGTGATCAACCTGTTGCTGCTGAAGATCGGCATCATCCAGGAGCCGATCCAGATGATGTTCACCAACTTCGCCATCGGGTTCGGCATGACCTATGTCTACCTGCCGCTGATGGTGTTGCCGGTCTACGCCGCCGTGGAAAAGCTGGACTTCCGCCTGGTCGAGGCCGCGCATGATCTGTACGCCACGCGCTGGACGGCCTTCTGGCGGGTGATCCTGCCACTGATCAAGCCGGGCGTCATCGCCGGGTCGATCCTGGTCTTCATCCCGTCGCTGGGCGCTTACGTCACCCCGCGCGTGCTGGGCGGGGGCAAGAACCTGATGTTCGGCAACCTGATCGAGCTGCAGTTCGGCCAGGGGCGAAACTGGCCGCTGGGGGCCGCGCTGTCGCTGACGCTGATGGTTGCCGTCATGGTGGCGCTGATCTTCTACGTGCGAGCCACCTCGCGGGAGGACGGAAATGGCTGATATCTCGAACGCACCGCGCGGGCGCGCCTATTCGGCACGCAACCTGCCGGGTTTTGGCATCATCGCCATGGCCACCTTCGTGCTGATCTACGCCCCGATCATCATCCTGGTGGTCTATTCCTTCAACGAAGGCACCTCGCTGGCGACCTGGGAAGGGTTTTCGCTGCGCTGGTACGCCCAGGCCGCGGCCAACGCACAGGTGCAAAGCGCCGCGCTGCGGTCGCTGTACCTGGCCGGTGTCGCGGCCACGGTGGCCACGATCGCCGCGACCATGGCGGCGCTGGCCACCACGCGGTCCCGGCGGTTTCCCGGCAAGACGATGATCTATGCGCTGATCAACCAGCCGCTCATGGTGCCCGAGATCGTGACCGCCGTGGCGCTGCTGATCGTCTTCGCCTGGATCAAGGTCGCCACCGGTTATACCGGCATGATCTACCTGATCGCGGCCCACACCGCCTTTTGCATCCCCTTCGCCTACCTGCCCATCCGGGCACGGCTGGAAACCATGGACATGACGCTTGAGGTCGCGGCATCGGATCTTTACGCGTCGAAGGCACGGGTCTTTACCAAGATCACCCTGCCGCTGCTGATGCCGGGGATCATTGCGGGCTACATGCTGGCCTTCGTCATCTCGCTCGATGACGTGGTGATCACCGAATTCGTCAAATCCGCCGGGCAGGACACGCTGCCGACCTACATGCTGGGTCAGCTGCGCCGCGTCGTCACGCCCGAAGTCAACGCAATCTCGACCGCGATCCTGCTGGCCGGAGCGATCCTGGTGTCGCTGTTCTTCTGGTTCAGCCGGGGGCGGGAGTGATCTTGCCTGCAACCGGCCAAGGCAAGAGCCGGTCAGGCCCGAAGTTCCAACAAGGAGACAACCCATGAAGACGATCCTCGCCGCGACATCCGCGCTTGCCCTTCTGGCCGGCGGCGCGATGGCCGAAGAGCTTAACATCTACAACTGGGGCAACTACACCAACCCCAAGCTGATCGAGAAATTCGAGGCCGAGACCGGTATCAAGGTCACGATCACCGACTACGACAGCAACGACACCGCGCTGGCCAAGGTGAAGGCCGGCGGCAGCGGGTTCGACATCGTCGTGCCTTCGGCCAGCTACGTGCCGATCTGGATCAACGAGGGTCTCCTTATGGAAACGCGCCCCGACCAGATGGAAAACGGCAAGAACATCGATCCGGTCTGGATGGACGTCGACTGGGATCCGGGCCGTCACTACACCGTGCCATGGCAGTGGGGGACCACCGGCGTCGTGGTGAACACCAAGTATTATGACGGCGATATCGACACTTCGGCCATCTTCCTGGATCCCCCGGAAGAGCTGAAGGGCAAGATCAACGTGGTCCCGGAAATGGGCGACGTTATGGGCCTGGCCATCATGTATTACGGTGGCGAGCCCTGCACCGACGACATGGAGATCCTGAAGAAGGTCCGCGACGGCCTGGTGGAAGCCAAGAAATCCTGGCTGGGCATGGATTACGGCAACATCGAGAAATTCGCCAAGGAAGACCTTTGGGCCGGCGTGAACTGGAACGGGTCGACCTTCCGCATGCGGCTGGCGAACCCGGATGTGCATTACGGCTATCCCAAGGAAGGCTATGTGGTCTGGATGGATTCGGTCGCCGTGCTGAAGGACGCGCCGAACCCCGAGGCCGCGAAGACATTCCAGAACTTCATCATGGAGCCCGAGAACGCCGCGCTGATTTCGGAATTCGCGCGCTATGCCAACGGGATCAGCGGGTCGGACGAATTCATGCCCGAGGACATGAAGACCGCCCGCGAGATCGTCATCCCGGCCGAGCTGAAGGACAAGGGCGTCTTCCTGCCCACCTGCGCGCCCGAAACGCAGCAGATCTACACCCGCATCTGGACCGACCTCCAGAAGTGACGGTCTTTCCGTCCCCGCTTGCGGCGGGGACGGATCCCTTTCCCCCAGAACATCGCCTTGCGCCCCGATACCCGCCCTGGCGGAACCAGCCGCTTTGCCCGGAGCATGCCCCATGGACCAGACGGATCTCTGCTACCTGACGGCGGACGAGGCGATATCCGCCTTCACCGACAAGCGCCTGTCCCCGGTCGAGCTGATGGAAGCGGTGATCGCCCGCGCCGAGGCGGTGCAGGACCGGCTCAACCCCTTTACCTTCACGCATTACGACGAAGCCATGCAGGCCGCGCGCGCGGCCGAGGCGCGGTATGGGAAGGGCGAACCGCTAGGTGTGCTGGACGGGCTGCCGGTGGGGATCAAGGATGAAAGCTGGATCGATGGCCGGCCCACGTCCAACGGGTCGCTGATCCTGAAGGATTTCGTGGCCGACGCGACATCCACCGTGAACGCGCGGATCCTGGCCGAAGGCGGCATCGCCCATGCCCGCACCGCCACGCCGGAATTCTCGGCCGCCGTGGTCACCTGGTCGCGCCTGTGGGGCGTGACGCGCAATCCGTGGAACCCCGATTACACGCCGGGCGGGTCGTCCGGCGGGTCCGCCGCGTCGCTGGCGGCGGGCACGTCGACGCTGTGCACCGGGTCCGACATCGGCGGATCGATCCGGGTGCCGTCCTCCACCTGCGGTACGGTCGGGTTCAAGCCACCCTATGGCCGCAACCCCGAAGCCGCGCCCTTCAACCTGGATTTCTATTGCCACACGGGCCCGATGGGGCGGACCGTTCGCGACGTGATCCGCCTGCAGAACGTGATGTGCGGCCCGTCGCCCACCGATATCGCCAGCCTCAAGCCCAAGCTGGTGCTGCCCACGGACTACGAACCGATCAAGGGCTGGAAGATCGCCTATTCCCCCGATCTGGGCATCTTTACCGTCGATCCCGAGGTGCGCCGCAACACCGAGGCCGCGCTGGAGGTGTTCCGCGACCTGGGGGCGATTGTGGAAGAGGTCGACCTGGGCTGGCCGGCGGACGCGCTTGAAGCGGGGATGACCTATCTCAACCACCTGTTCGGCGGGCACATGTCGCAGCTGTATGCGGACCATTCCGACAAGATGACCAGCTACGTGCGCCAGATCTGCGAGGCGTCGCTGCAATCCACCGCGCAGGATTTCGTCCGCTCGCTGGAAACGGCGGGGCGCATGTACGACCGGCTGGGGCCGCTTTTCGACGACTACAACCTGCTGATCTGCCCCACGACCGCCCTGCCGGCGGTGCGCGCCGATTTCGATCCGGCGACCGAGGTGGCGATGATCGACGGACAGCCGGTGCCGTCGCAACTGGGCTGGGCGATGACCACGCCCTTCAACACGCTCAGCCGCTGCCCGGTGCTGGCGGTGCCGTCGGGCCATGCGTCCACCGGCGTGCCCACGGGGATTCAGATCGTGGGGCCGACCTATTGCGACGGCGATGTCTTTCGGGCCGGCCTGGCCTACGAAACCGCGCTTGGCGGCTGGTTCTCGACGCCGTCGCGCCGGCCGTCGTTGCCGTAGACCTCAGGGCGTGGCGCTAAGCACGAAGGCGTTGCGCCAGAGCGAGACGAGGGTTTCGCGCCGGTGCTGGTCCATGGCGACCAGCAGGGGCGGGGACAGGGCGATCGGACGGCGCGCGCTTTGCAGCAGACCGGTTTCGGCGCGGTCGTGCTGCATCACCAGCCCGGTCCGCCGCAGCGCGCCCTGGGCCTCGGGCGACAGCAGGAAATCCAGCAGCCGGGCGCCGGCGGCGGCATTGGTGGCGGTCCTGGGGATCATGAAGCCGCGCGACAGGATCAGGGTGTAATCCTCGGGAAAGATCACGCCGACATTCGGGGTCGTGTCGTTGGCCACGTAGGACCCCAGCACGTTGTAGGCGATCAGGTAACGCCCCGCCGCCACGCTTTCGATGATGTGGGTGGAACAGCAGGTCGCCTCGGCCCCCACGCGGGCGAACCCTTCCAGCATGGCGCCAAAGGTCGTGGCCTCGAGGCTGTCCACATGGGCGAACAGGTAGCCCAGGCCGGACGCCTCGATGTCGTAGGTCGCGATCTTGCCGCGCAGCATGTCGGGTTCGGATCGCATCATGTCCAGCAGCTGGAACCGGCTGCGGGGGACGTTTTCGCCGGACAGGGCCTGCGTGTTGTAGATGATGACGGCGGGTTCCTCGGTGATGCCCCAAAGTTCGTCCCGCCACCGGCGCGACCCGGGCAGCGCGGCGGTCAGGTCGGACCTGTAGCGATGGGCGCAGGCCGCGTTCACCAGCCAGACCAGTTGCTGCACGCCGGACGACAGCACCACGTCCGCCGGATCGCCGTCGCCCCGGCAGGCGGCCAGGGAATTGTCGAACAGCGCGTTCGATCCCCATTGTTCGTAGCGGATCGACAGGTCGGGGTTGGCGTCGGAAAACGCCTCCATCACCGGGCGGATGACGGTGATGTCGGTGGTGGACCGGATCGTCATCGCCGTGGACCCGGCGCCAAAACCGGTCACGACCTCTTGCGCCGGGGCGGGCAGGGGGACCAGGGCCAGCAGGCAAAGGGCGATGGTCTTGAGCGTCGTCATGTGTCCTCCCTTGGGGCCGGGGAGGCCGGCAGCACCAGCGACACGCGAAAGCCCGTGTCGGATGGCGCCATTTCAACCCGCCCGCCAAAGGCTTCGGCCACGGCGGTGACGATGGACAAGCCCAGCCCGATGCTGCCCTCGGGCGAGGCCGCGCTGCGTTCGAACCGCGCGCCCAGCGAGGCGATGACCGACGCCGCCGGCCCGGGGCCCGCGTCCTGGACCCACAGCGCGGCTTCCGGGCCGCGCGCCTCGGTACCCACGGTGACCGGGGGCGCGCCGTGGCGCAGGGCGTTCACCAGCAGGTTCCGCGCCGCCTGTTCGACGGAAAACGGGTCGGCGGTCACCGTCACCGGGTCTTCGCCGATCTCAAGCCGCACCTCGACC
This sequence comes from Marinibacterium anthonyi, assembly GCA_003217735.2. Classification (GTDB taxonomy): domain Bacteria; phylum Pseudomonadota; class Alphaproteobacteria; order Rhodobacterales; family Rhodobacteraceae; genus Marinibacterium; species Marinibacterium anthonyi. The sequence continues at coordinate 557,834 of CP031585.1, forward strand.
CCGGGGGCCAGCAATTCGTGATCGCGCTTTTCCACCAGGTCCAGCGCGATATCGCGCAGGTCGAAGGGCAGGGGCGATACGCTGTCCGCGCGGTGCACCACCAGCGCGCGCGACAGCAGCTGATCCAGCAGTTCGCCCAGCGACCGCGTCCGCGCCAGCAGCCGGTCCTGCAGCCGCGCCCGGTCGGTTTCGGTGGGGCTGTCGGCCATGGATTCCGCCTGCGCCCGGATCGCGGCGACCGGGGTGCGCAGCTGGTGGGCGGTGTCCGAGATCAGCGTGCGCATGCCCGAGATCTGCTTGTCGAGCCGGTTCATGAACCGGTTCATCGAATCCAGCACCACCTGCAATTCGCGCGGCAGGCCCGAGACCTGGATCGGCGTCAGATCGTAGGGGTCGCGGCGGGCCAGGTCGGCGGTCAGCGTTTCCAGCGGGCGCACGACCGACCGCATGACGACAAAGGCCACGGCCATCAGGAACAGGCCGGCGAAGGCCAGCGGGATGAGCGCGTCCAGCATCAGGTCCACGACCATCGTGCGGCGCGCGCCCATGGTCTGGCCCACGGTGACCAGCACGTTGCCCGACAGGTCCCGTTCGGCAAACCGGCGCACCACGGTCACGAACCGCGCCGGATCGCCCTGCAGGTTGCCGTCGAAGAACTGCCGCAGCACGCCGCGCGGCGTGCTGCCCGGCGTGTCCAGCCCGTCGAGCCCGGTGATCAGCGCGCCGTCGGGGCCGTAGACGGCATAGAAGATGCGTTCATCCGGGGCCTGGGCCAGCAGTTCGAAGGCCGACACCGGCAGGTCGACCATCACGCGGCCATTCTGTACGCCGATCGATTCCGCGATATCGTTGGCCGCCCCGATCAGCAGTCTGTCGTAGCTTTGCCGCGCGGCCAGGCGGCCATTGTACCAGGTCCAGACCGCGACCAGCAGACCGCCCAGGATCAGCAGCAGGAAGACCGCCGTCAGGACCCGGCCGGTCAGGCTTTGCGCCGCGCGCGGGGGCCTAGCCATCGCTGTCGATCCGGTAACCGACACCCCGCTGGGTGGATATCGACACGCCGCTGCCGGTCAGCTTCTTGCGCAGGCGGGCGACGTAAAGTTCGATGGCGTTGATCCCGACATCCGCGTCGTCGAACCCGAACAGGGAATCGTAAAGCCGCTGCTTGCTCAGGTGCTGGCCCGGGTGGCGCATGAACATCGCCAGAACCGTGGCCTCGCGCCGGGTCAGGTCCAGCCGGTTGCCGGCGACCCAGGCGCTCATCTCGGACGGGGAATAGCTCAGATCGCCCAGCCGGATATGGTCGCCCTTCTGGCGCGCGTCGCGGCGCACCAGCGCGCGCAGGCGTGCTTCCAGCTCGCGCTGTTCAAACGGCTTCACCAGGTAGTCGTCGGCGCCGATGTCCAGCGCCTCGACCCGGTCGTCCACGGTGCCAAGCGCCGTCAGCATCAGCACCGGCGTGCGGTCGCCGGCCGCGCGCAAGCCCCGCAGAAACGTCAGGCCGGACCCGTCGGGCAGGTTGATGTCCAGGATCACGGCGTCATAGACCTGCACCGCGCGGCAGTCGCGGGCGGTCTCCAGGTCGCCGGCCAGGTCGCATGCGATCCCGGCACGGGACAGGCCCGCGATCGCGGCCTCGGCTAGATCGGTCGCGTCCTCGACCATCAGGACCCGCATCCGGTTCTCCTTTCCATTGGCCGGAATCGTCACATTGACGATGCGCATGACAGGTTGGCGACAGCTTCCGGCGCTAATCCCTCTCCTAGCCCGCGATATGGGAGGCTGCCAAGCAGCCAGGACCGCGGGAGGAAACAGGCGGCGGGCCCGCACGTGCCCGACCGTCGTGAATGTGGAGGACAATAACATGTTCAATGCAACCCGGCTTTTTCTGGCCGCGGCCGTTGTCGGCGTATCGGCGTTTGCCGCCAGCGCCCAGGAAAACCCCGAATGCATCGCGCCCGCGAACCCGGGCGGCGGATGGGATTTCACCTGCCGCCAGGTCGGCAAGTCGCTGCAGGACCTCGGGCTGATCGACAAGACCATGCAGGTCGTCAACCTTGCCGGTGGCGGCGGTGGCGTGGCCTTCGCCGAAGTGGTCAACAAGCGCAATGACAGCAACGACCTGATCGTCGCGGCATCCTCGGCCACCGCGACCCGGCTGGCGCAGGGCGCCTATCCCGGCAACACGATGGACCAGGTCCGCTGGCTGGCGTCGGTCGGTGCGGATTACGGCGTGATCGCCGTGGCCGCCGACAGCGACATCGCCGACCTGCCGTCGCTGCTGGAACAGATCAAGACCGACCCGACCTCGGTGTCGGTGGCCGGTGGATCCGCCGTGGGCGGCTGGGACCACCTGAAGGTGCTGATCGCGGCCAATGCCTACGGCATCGAGGACGTGCGCAAGGTCAAGTACATCGCCTTTGACGGCGGCGGCGAAGCCGTGACCCAGCTGCTGGCCGGATCGGTCCAGGCCTTCACCGGCGACCTGTCCGAAGCCAAGGGCTTTGTCGAAAGCGGCGACATCAAGGTGATCGCGGTCCTGGCACCCGAACGGCTGACCGGCGAATTCGCCGACTTCCCGACCGCACGGGAACAGGGGGTCGACGCCATCGGCGCCAACTGGCGCGGTTTCTACGCCCCCGGCGGCATGTCGGACGAGGCCTATGACGCCTGGGTGTCCAAGATCGGCGAGCTTTACGCATCCGACGAATGGAAAACGATCATGGAGGCCAACGGCCTGGCGCCGCTGGACCTGCAGGGCGACGAATTCCAGTCCTTCGTGTCGGATTCGGTGACCCAGATCCAGACCATCTCGCGCGAGATCGGCATCATCAAGTAACCCACCCCGTGCCGGGTTCCTTCCTGGGCCCGGCACCACCCGGCGGCGGCTCCTTACGGCCGCCGCCACCCTTGTCCCTCCATCTGTCGAAGGAGACCGCCATGAGCGATCGCATCTTCGGCCTGATCGGGGTCCTGCTGGCCATCGGATTCGCGCTTTCGGCGCTGGCCATCGAGGAAAGCTTCCTCTCCGATGCCGTGGGCCCGAAGGCCTTCCCCCTCATCATCGCGGCCATCCTCGGGCTTTCAAGCGCGGTCATCGCGCTGCGCCCCGACCCCGAACCGCACTGGCCCGGCCTTGCCCGTCTGGCGGAAATCGCGGCGGCCGTGCTGGTGATGATCGTCTACGCCCAGGCCCTGCCCGAAGCGGGTTTCGTCTTGTCCACCGCCATCGCCGCCGCCTACCTGGCCTGGCGGCTGGGCTCGCGCCCGGTCGAAGCGGTGCTGACCGGCATCGGCACCTCTGTCGGGATCTACGCCATTTTCCACCTTGTGCTGGGGCTGTCGCTGGCCCGCGGCCCCTGGGGCTTCTGAGGGACCTGACATGGACATTCTTTCGTCACTTGGCGACGGCTTTGCCATCGCTCTTACCTGGCAGAACCTGCTGCTGGCGCTGCTGGGCTGCTTCCTGGGAACCGTCATGGGCGCGCTGCCCGGCCTTGGGCCGTCGAACGGCGTCGCCATCCTGATCCCGCTGGCCTTTACCCTTGGCCTGGGCGCGACGCCCTCGCTGATCCTGCTGACCTCGGTCTATTACGGGGCGATGTACGGCGGGCGGATCTCGTCTATCCTGCTGAACATTCCGGGCGATGAACCGGCGATGATGACCTGCCTTGACGGGCACCCGATGGCGCTGAAGGGCCAGGCGGGCGAGGCGCTGTCGCTGTCGGGCATCGCGTCCTTCGTCGGCGCCTTCTTCGCGACCTGGGGCCTGATCCTGCTGGCCCCGCAGCTGGTCAAGATCGCGCTGCTGTTCGGACCTGCGGAATACTTCGCCCTGTTCGCGCTGGCGTTCATGACGCTGGGCGGCGTGTCGTCGACCAACCAGGCGAAATCGGCCTTTGCCGCGGCGCTTGGCCTGGGTCTGGCGATGATCGGCGTCGACACCCAGACCGGCGTGCCGCGCTTCACCTTCGGCGAGGTGCATTTCTACGACGGGATCGACTTCCTGGTCGCCATCGTCGGGCTTTTCGCCCTGTCCGAGGTGTTCATCTTCCTCGAAGAACGCCACGGGTCGTCCGACGCCAAGGGCCGCAAGATGGAAATCGGCCGCCTGACGCCGCCGTGGTCCATGGTGAAGGCCTGTACGCCGACCATGCTGCGGACCTCTTTCCTGGGCTTTCTGGCGGGCGTTCTGCCGGGGGCGGGCGCCTCGCTGGGGTCGTTCATTTCCTATTCGATGGAAAAGCGGCTGGTCGACAAGGAAGGCACCTTTGGCACCGGCGATCCGCGCGGCGTGGCCGCGCCGGAGGCCGGGAACAACGCGGCCGCCGGTGGCGCCCTGGTGCCGATGCTGGCGCTGGGTGTGCCGGGGTCGGGGACGACCGCGGTGCTGCTGGCGGTGCTGCTGTCGCTGAACATCACGCCGGGCCCGCTGTTGTTCGCCAACAACCCGGACGTGGTCTGGGGCCTGATCGCGGCGCTGTTCATCGCCAACTTCATGCTGCTGGCGATGAACATCCCGATGGTGGGCCTGTTCACCCGGCTGCTGCTGATCCCGCCGCGGATCCTCATGCCGATCGTCGCGATGGTCTCCTTTGTCGGAATCTACGGCATCTCGGGGTCCAGCTTCGATCTGCTGATCATGATCGGGTTCGGCGTGATGGGCTGGGTGCTGCGCAAGCTGGACGTGCCGCTGGTGCCGATCATCCTGGGCACGCTGCTGGGCAATTCGATGGAAAACAACCTGCGCCGGGCGATCACCATCGACAACGGCAACTGGTTCACCCTGATCGACAGCCCGCTGTCCATCGGTCTGTGGACCATCGCGATCATCGGCTTCCTGTTGCCGCTGGTCTTCGGACGCAAGGTCAAGTCCCGCATGCACGAACGGGGCGACGAGGAAAGTTCGATCAGCGACTGATCGATCTGCTTCCCATTGGATCAGGCCGCCCTTCGGGGCGGCCTTTTTTGTTGTGCCAAGGCCGCCATGGGCCCATCCGCTGTTCTTCGCAGGGCCAACCTCCTAGGGTGCCATCGCGAAGAAATGCCGCGAAGGATATAGAATGGAATACCTCGACCAGAGCCTCAGGGAGTTGTTCGTAGATCTGCACACCTCCGGCCTCTGGGCGGACGAGAAGGCGATCTCGGATTCCATCCTGCTGGCCCCTGCGGACGAGATCCTGGCCGCCTATGCCACTGCCCAGGCCGAAGGGCCGGTCGATCTGCGCGCCTTCCACGCGCGCTGGTTCCGCCCGGTTCAGGGCCCGGGCGACACCTATCGAACCGATCCGACCCATGCGCCGCACGATCACCTTCAGGCGGTGTGGCCGCACCTGACCCGGCCGGCCGACGACCCCGAAGAACGGTCCACGCGACTGCCGCTGCCCCGGCCTTCGGTGATTGCGGGCGGGCGGTTCCAGGAGGCGTATTACTGGGACAGCTATTTCACCCACCTGGGCCTGCTGCGGTCGGGGCAGGTGGGGCTGGTGCGCGACATGCTGGACAATTTCGCCCATGTGATCGCCAGGATCGGGTTCATCCCGAACGGTTTCCGGTCCTATTTCCTGACCCGTTCACAGCCTCCCTTCTTCGCGCCGATGGTCGCGGATTACGGGCGGGCGACCGGGGACCTGGCGGGCGCCTTCGCCACCTATCTGCCGGCGATGGAGGCCGAATACAGGTTCTTCATGGACGGTCCGCGCAATCACGGCGGGCTGGCGCGGTACTGGGACGCGGGCAGCGGTCCGCGGATCGAGATGTACGGCACCGACCTGGCCTGGCAGGATCACGCGCGCACCCATCCGGATTTCTTCCGCGACCTGCGCGCGGCCTGCGAAAGCGGCTGGGATTTCTCGTCGCGCTGGCTGAGCGATCCGCAGGACCTGGGCACGATCCGCACGACGCGGATCTGGCCGGTGGACCTGAACTGCCTGCTGCTGCGGATGGAGGATCTGCTGGCCGAGGCGACGGCCGGCACCGACCGCGCGCGCCTGTACCGCGCGGCTGCGGACACGCGCCGCGATGCGATCTCCACCCGGTTCTTCGATGATGCGCGCGGCTATTTCTTCGACCTGCTCAGCGACGATGGATCGCTGATCCCGGTGACCTCGGCCGCCGGTCTTTTCCCGCTGTGGGCCGGGGCGGCGACGCAGGCGCAGGCGGACCGGGCGGCGGATTGGGCCGAACGTCACCTGCTGCGCGCAGGCGGCCTGCTGACCACCGATATCGACAGCGGCCAGCAATGGGACAGCCCCAACGGCTGGGCGCCGCTGCAATGGATCGCGGTGCAGGGGCTGCGGCGCCATGGCCATGACGCGCTGGCCGAGGAACTGCGCCGGCGGTGGCTGGCGACCTGCGACGCGGTCTTCCGCCAGTCGGGCAAGTTTGTCGAAAAGTACAACGTGATCGACCCGCTGTCGCGCAGCGGCGGCGGAGAATACGAGCTGCAGGACGGCTTCGGCTGGACCAACGGCGTCTACCTCGACCTGCTGGCGTCCCAGGGCGTGGCGGTCGACCGGGGGGACGAAAACACGCAGCCCCCGGTCACCTGACCAGGGGCTGCGAACGAGGTCCGGTCAGGTGAACATCTGCGCGCCGATATAGCTGCCTTCGGCCACGGCGGGCGGGGTGTAGAACACCGCCGATCCGATGTGCGTGATGTATTCGTTCAGCGCGTCCGCCGCCCCCAGCCGGGCCTGCAGCGTCTCGAACGCCGATGGATCGTTCTGGTAGGCAATGAACAGAAGTCCCGCATCCAGCATGCCCACCGTGTTGATCCCGTCGGTGTAATTGTAGCTGCGGCGCAGGATCCTGAGGCCGTCGTTGTTTTCATGCGCGGCCAGCCGGATGTGGGAATTGGCCGGGATCACCGGGCCGTCGGGGCCTTGGGCGGCAAAGTCGGGCTGGTCGAATTCCCCGGTCCCGCCAAGCGGTGCGCCCGACACCTTGAAGCGCCCGAAGACGGCGTTCTGGTCGTCCACCCGGTCGGTATCCCAGCTTTCGATGACCATGCGGATCTTGCGCGCCACCTGGTAACTGCCGCCCGGACCCCAGGTCGGATCGTCGGCCCAGACGAAGCGGTCCATCTCCTCGGGCTCGCGGATGTTGCGGGTGCCGTCGCGAAAGCCCATCAGGTTGCGCGGTGTCGCCTGTCCGCGCCCGGCCGAGGCGCGGCCAAAGCCGGTCACCGCCCAGCGGGTGGCCGCCGCGCCGGTCGACCGGGCCAGCCGGGCCAGCACGCGGATCGCGTGGTAGGCCACCTGCGGGTCGTCGGCGCAGGCCTGCAGCGACAGGTCCCCGCCGGTCAGGTTCGGGTGCAGCGCGTCGCCGGTCAGCCGGGTCAGCGGACGCAGCGCGGCGGGGCGACAGGCCTGCAACCCGAGCCGGTCGTCAAAGAGACCGGGGCCGAAGCCGACGGTGACGGTCAGCGAGGCGGGACCAAGGTCCAGCGCCTCGCCGGTGTCGAGCGCGGTGGCATGGGCGCGCTGCGGGTCGACCTGGCCCACCGGTTCGCCCTTCATCATCTGCGCGATCGAGGCGGACCAGCGCGCCAGCAGCAGCTGCAGGTCGCGCGGGTTGGTGGTGGTCAGGTCGAAGGTCATGAAGATCGCGTGGCGCTGGGGCGGCGTGGCGATACCGGCCTGCGGGCCGGGGCCGTAGAACGGATAGCGCCGGGACAGATCGATCTGGTCCCGGGAGTCGGCGGCGGAGGCCGTGGTCGAAAAGGCGGTGGCGGCGAAGGGAGCGCTGGCGGCTCCGAGAAGCAAACCGCGGCGACGGAAGTCTGGATCGGACATCGAAATCCTTTTCCTGGCATGACGGGTTCTGCGCATGGCCGGCCCGCGCGGAACGCGGACCGGCCACAAGGGAAGGCCCCGACCTGCACGGCAGGTCGGGGTACGCGGGCTCAGCCGGCGGTGGCGACCTTTTCGGCGATACGCGACAGCGGTTCCTGCAGCGACTGGATCGCCTGGCTCAGCTTGACCTTGTCGGATGCCTGCAGGTCGTCGGTGTACAGCATGTAGCCGCCCGGCACCTCGGGATCGCGGTAGTCTTCCAGCAGCGCGCGCACGGCGGCGAATTCATCGCTGACCCGCTGCGTCAGCTCGGGGTCGATCTTTTCCATGCCGGGCTGCAGATAGGCAAAGGCCTGCATCGCGCCTTCGACATTGCCGGCGAAATCCAGCAGGTCGATGTGGCTGTAGGCTTCCTCTTCGCCGGTGATCTTGGTGTTCTGCACCTCTTCCAGCAGGTCGGCGGCGCCGTTGGCCAGGTCTTCGGGCCAGAATTCCAGCGTCGGCGCGACCTGGTCCAGAAGCTGGACGTTTTTCAGCAGCTCGGCCGCCGTCGCCTTGGTCTCGTCGGTGATCTCGCCCTTTTCGAACAGATCGCGTTCGATCGCGTGATACCCGCTCCAGCCCACATCCGGGTCGCGGTTGGACGCGCGCATGTCGATCAGGTAGTCGAGGTTGCCGTGGTTGTCGGTGGCGTCGAAACCCTCCATGACAAAGCCGTCCACGTCGGATTCCACCCGTTCATAGAAAGGCCGTGCCAGCGCGTAATCGCGTTTCGCGGCGTCAAGATCGCCAGCGTCGATGTCGTCCTTCAGGCGGGTGATGGCGACGACCATGGCGTCCACGGTTTCGACCACGTATTGGGCATAGCCCTGGGTGCCTTCCTGCAGCAGTGCCGCCGCATCACCCTGCTGGCGGGGCGCCGCTTCGCCGGTCACGGCAAAGGCGACCTTCTGTTCCGCCGCGCCGGGGCAATAGACCTCGTAGTCGCCGCCGCCCAGCGTCACGGTGAAGGACACCGCCGGCAGGCCGGGCGCCAGGTTTTCCTTTTCGCCCAGGATGCGGTTGCCGGACAGAAGCTCGACCTCGGTCAGGGCGGTGGCGGTTTCGTTCTTGACGGAAAAGGTGACGGGGCCGGCGGGGGCTTGCGCAGCGCTGAGCTTGCAGCTGCCGCCATCGTCCGAGGTCATCGTGATCGTGACCTGGGCGGCTCCGTTTTCGTTGGTTTCGGCGGTCTGGGCCGAGACCTGCGCCGCGGCGAGTATCGCGATCATCGGGGCGGAAAGCAGAAGGGGTCTGGTCTTCACTGTATGGGTCCTTTCGGAGCTGGTTCGGCGCGAGCGCCTTGGGTTTGGGAGAAACGTTCGGGGGCCATGACGCGCAGGCTGCGCAGGCGCAGTCCGCCGCGCAGGGCCAGGATCAGGGCGGCGGCCAGCAGCGCCAGCGGCAGGTGACGCGCCCAGAACCGCCATTCCTGGACCGCTGTCGCGTGCTGGCGCAGGTCGGTGGTGACCCGGGTGACGTGATCGGGGTCGACCTGCCAATGGGCCGGGCCGACGGTGGCGATCAGCGCGTCGGGCAGGTCGCGCACCCTCAGCGTGCGCGGCGTGTCCAGCCCGCCGCCCGACAGCGTGACCGTCACCGCCGTGCTGCCCGAGGCGTCCAGCACGTCGCCGTCCACGCTCCACAGGTCGGCGCGGCGCGTGGCGGTCCATTCGGCGTCGTAGGGGCCGGGAAAGCGGGCGGGGCTCAGCCCGATGGGCCGCCGTCCGCCGTTCAGCGCCACGAGGTCGTCAAATGCCAGCGTTGCCGTGCCAGTTACAGGGCCTGCGACCGGGCCGACGTCTTCGGCGCTGGCGGACCGGGTTTCGATGCCGTTGTGCAGCACGGTCTGCCCGGCGCTTTCCGGCAGGGCGACCGCGCCCGCGCCCCAGTCCAGCACCAGCGTGCCGCCGCGCAACCGGGCCGTTCCGTGGCCGGCGCCGCGCTGCGCCGATACCGGCGCCGGGCCATGGGCGGGGACACGGGGATGGGGCATCATGACAAGGCCCAGCGACAGGCCGGCCAGAAGCGCGCCGATGGACAATTGCACCAGCGCCGCGCCCCGGGCCGACGGCCGCAGGCGGCGCGGCCAGTAGATCACCAGCGCCACGGGCACCAGGTAGGCAAGCCAGCCCAGCACCTCGATCAGGCGGGGATCGGACGGAATGCCCAGCACGCCGGTGATCAGCGCCGCCCGGATTGTGCCGGGTTGAACCAGCCAGTCCAGTTGCAAGACCAGTTGCTGGCCCGCGTTGATCCAGCCGGCTTCGTGCGCGGTGCGCAGCGCGGTGACGCAAAGCCCGGCGGCGACGAGGATCAGGAAGGCGCCGGTCACGCGGAAGAAGCGCGACAGGTTCAGCCGCACACCGCCCGCATAGATCGCCCAGCCGATCAGCGCCGCCAGGACCAGGCCCACGACAGCGCCCACCGTCGCCCAGATCGCCGATTGCGCGGCCGAAAAGGTGGCCAGCAGGAAAACCGCCGTTTCGAACCCTTCCTTCAGCACCGCAAGGAACGCCATGACCGCCAGCGCCAGCACGCTGTGCCGGTTCAGGGCCTCGGCGGCCTCGGCCTCGATCCCGTGTTTCATGTCGCGGGCGTGGCGATCCATCCACAGGATCATGCCGGTCACGAAGACGATGGCCACGGCGCCGATCACGGTTTCCAGCGCTTCCTGCCGGGCCTGGGGCAGGGCCTGTTCCAGCGCGGCCAGCCCAAGGCCCACCGCCGCCGACAGCACCAGGGCCAGCGCCACGCCCAGCCACATCGGACCCAGCCCCTGGCCGTTGCGCCGCAGGAAGGCGGCGATGATGCCCACGATCAGCGTCGCCTCCAGTCCTTCCCTGAGGGCGATGACAAGAGTGGCAAGCATGAGCATCCGTTCCCGAGTGACAGGGCCACCTTCGGACACGTGCTGAACGTGTGGCGGCCGCAGGTATCCGGGCCCGGATCCTGCGCATCAGGGTCAGGCGGGGAATACCCGACAGTTTTGATTTGCTTTTCTCTCTGCCGGTCGTAGGGCATTGTCAAAACACAGGAATGTGAACATCCGCGATGACTTGCCGCGCCCGCTGCGGGGCTATGGGGGGCAAATGCGGGCGCGACCTATGTCGCCAGAAGCGCCCCGGCCACCATGTCCGCCGCCGCCGGGCCAAGCGCCAGCGGCGTGTCGTGCAGCACGGTCAGGCGGGTCAGCGCCTGCAGGTCCGCGTCGCCGCTGTGTGGCAGGGTCGGATCGGCAAAGAAGATCACCGCGTCCAGGTCCCCGGTGGCGATCAATGCGCCCAGCTGCTGGTCGCCGCCGCGCCCGCCACGCTGCATCCGCTGGACCTGCAGTTCGGGCGCGGCTTCGGCGATCATCCGCCCGGTGCCCCCGGTGCAGATCAGCCGATGCCCGGCCAGTGCGCGCCGATGCCGCAGGACCCAGGCGCGCAGCTGCGACTTGCGGGTGTCATGGGCCGACAGCGCCAGCCGGCGCGGGGCGGTCGACCGGGCGCGGGCCTTGTCGGTCAGGTCGAGGATCGCGCGCACCTGTTCGGCAAAGCCTTCTGCCTCGGCCGGGAAGGCGCCGGCCAGGGCGGCGGTGCCGACGGTGAACCCCGCCGCCCCGGCCAGCGCGGCCTCGGCGATGCGATCCGGGCTGTCGATGCTGCCGGCCATGATGACAGGCTTTTCGACCGCCGCGCAGACATCGGCCATCAGGTCCGGCACCGGCCCGGCAAAGCGATAGGCCAGCAGGTCCAGCCCGTGCACATGTTCCAGGTCGGCAAGCTTGCGGGCCGATGCCACGATGGCTTCCGCCGGGCCCTCCAGCACGCTGGGATGGCCGGTGATGCGGCCCGGAAACGGGAAATAGCGCAGCGGGTGGTGCCGTGTCAGCGCGGTCACCTCCTCGGCCCGGGTGCCGCCCAGCAGGCAGTCGACATCCAGGTCGATCGCCGCCCGGGCCGAGGCAAGCTCGCTGTCCGCATCCAGGCTGACGACCTCGAGGTAGGACCGCCCGCCCGCCGCCCGGATCGCGTTGGCCAGGCCCTTCAGGTCGTCGACCGGCAGGCCGACGTCCTTGAACCCGATATGGCGCACGCCGCCTTCCAGCGCCTCTTCCAGGCGCGCCCGCGCGTCGGCAATGGTGCGGTCGTTCGACGTGAGCATGAGGATGAAATCGAAAGCCACGGGTCTGGATCCTCCGGATCGGAATGGGGGCTGTCGTCCGTCTGCCCCGGCAAGGGCCAGTTTGACCGTGCGGCCCGGGAATTCAACGGCTGATCGCGGGGGGGGGGCCGGGACGCCGGACATTCACGCGCTGCCCAGTAAATCGGCGCTGTCCGGTGGGGGCGCAAATTTCGCTATCGCCCGCCGGCCCGGACGGCGGTTTGCCGCCCGATCGCTGGAGAGGCCCGGCGAAATCGATCACTGACGGACCAGATGCCCGATTTCCCGACGACACTTCCCCACGAGGACTGACCATGACCCAGCCGTTCCACCTGTCCTATTTCCTGCAGGGCTCCAGCGTGCATTCCTGGGGGTCGCCCTTCATCGGCACCATCGGTCAGGACTGGCAAAGCGCCAGCTTCTTCAAGGACCTGGCGCAGGGGCTGGAACGCGCCTGCTTCGATTACCTGCTGATCGAGGATTCGATTTACGTGGGCGAGAACTGGCAGGGGTCGCGGGACCTGTTCCTGAAGACCGGGCTGTGCATCCCGCGCCAGGAACCGTCGGTCGTGGCCACGCTGCTGGCCGCCTCGACCTCGCGCCTGGGCATTGTGCCGACGCTGTCGACCTTCGCCTATCACCCCTATCTGACGGCGCGGATCACCGGATCGCTCGACCAGATCTCGGGCGGGCGCGCGGGGTGGAACATGGTCACCGGGTCGTCGGATTTCGCCGCGCAGAACTTTGGCCTGCCGGCGATGCCGGAACACGATCACCGCTATGTCATGGCCGAGGAATACGTCCAGATCGTCAAGGGCCTGTGGGGCAGCTGGGAACCCGGCGCGCAGGTCGGCGGGCTGGTCCCGGGCGAGGAATCCGGCCAGCTGTTCGACCCGTCCAAGGTCCACACCATCGATTTCCAGGGCGATTACTACGCCTCGCGCGGGCCGCTGAATTCGGGGCCGACGGTGCAATCGCGTCCCGTGATCGCCCAGGCGGGCGGGTCGAAGATGGGCATTTCCTTTGCCTCGCGCCATGCGGACACGATCGTCGCCGCCCCCAACGGGGCCGAGAACATGAAGGCCTACCGTGACGAGGTCCGGGCCGAGATGGCGGCCAACGGGCGCGATCCGGACAGCTGCAAGGTGCTGTTCCTGGTCTCGCCCATTGTCGAGGAGACCGAGGAGATGGCCCGCTGGAAGGCCGATCAGCGCCGGGTCGATGCGGAAAAGAACATGGACATGCGCCTGGCCCGGCTGGGCTGGACGATCAACATCGACTTTTCCGAATTCGACCTGGACCAGCCGGTGGGCGAGCTGACGACAAACGGCCACCAATCCACGCTGAAGCAGTTCCTGGAGCGCGCCGGCAAAAGCACCCTGCGCGAGGCGGTTCTGGACGGGGCCAGCAAGGGCTACGGCGTCGACCTGGTCGGCACGCCGGACAGCGTCGCGGCGCAGATGGAAGAGACGATGCAGACCGCCGGCGGTGACGGGTTCCTGATCGCGCTTGGCGACCTGTCGCGCCGATCGCTTGCCACGATCACCGACGGTCTGGTCCCGGCGCTGCAGCGGCGCGGGCTGGTGCGCAAGGCCTATGAACACGACACCCTGCGGGACAACCTGCTGGCATTCTGATCCCGGGCCACGCCCCGGCGCCGAAGATCCGGGTGCGGCGCGCCCACCGCGCCGCCGCCCAAAGGCGACGATGCCCTTGATCTTGGCGATCTTATGAGCAGGTTGTGCAGAGCCCGGGCGTTGTCCGGGCGTCCCCATTCAAGGAGCCACCATGACCGCGCCCGCCCTCGATCCCGTCCTTCTGTCCCGCCTTGCCGATGTCGCGGTGCGCGTCGGTCTCAATCTTCAGCCGGGACAGGATCTGGTGCTGACAGCCCCGGTCGAGGCGCTGCCGCTGGTGCGCGAAATCGCAGCCAGCGCCTATCGCGCGGGGGCGGGGATCGTCACGCCGCTGCTGTCGGACGACGACATTGCCCGCGCCCGGTTCCGGCACGGCCAGGACGCCAGCTTTGACCGTGCCCCGGACTGGCTGTTCCAGGGCATGGCGCAGGCCTTCGACACGGGGGCAGGGCGCATGGCGATCGCCGGCGCGGACCCGATGGCGCTGGCCGCCGAGGATCCCGAGAAGGTCGCGCGCGCGAACAAGGCCAATTCGCTGGCCTACAAGCCCGCGCTGGACAAGATCGCGAACTTTGCCATCAACTGGACCATTGCCGCCTTCCCGACCGCCGGCTGGGCCCGGCAGGTGTTCCCCGACCTGCCCGAGGACGAGGCGATCGTGAAACTGGGCAATGCGATCTTTGCCGCCTCGCGTGTCACGGGGGACGATCCGGTCGCCGCCTGGGCCGACCACAATGCCGCCCTGCGCAAGCGGTCCGGCTGGCTGAACGACGAACGCTTCGATGCGCTGCATTTCACCGGGCCGGGCACCGACCTGATGGTCGGGCTGGCCGAGGGCCACGAATGGCACGGCGGCGCCTCGACCGCGCAGAACGGCGTGACCTGCAACCCCAACATCCCGACCGAAGAGGTCTTTACCACGCCCCACGCCCGCCGCGTCGACGGCACGGTGCGCGCCACCAAGCCGCTGTCCTACAACGGCGCGCTGATCGAGCAGATCGAGATGCGCTTCGAGGATGGCCGCGCCGTCGAGGCAAGGTCGAGCAAGGGCGAAACGGTGCTGCACCGCATGATCGACAGCGACGACGGCGCCCGCCGCCTGGGCGAGGTCGCGCTGGTGCCCTACAGTTCGCCGATCTCCCAGACGGGCCTGTTGTTCTACAACACGCTGTTCGATGAAAACGCGGCCTGCCATATCGCGATGGGGCAGTGCTATTCCAAGTGCTTCCTGGATGGCGCATCGCTGTCGCCCGACCAGATCGCGGCGCAGGGGGGCAATTCTTCGATGATCCACGTCGACTGGATGATCGGCGGGCCTGAAACCGACATCGACGGCGTCCGCGCGGACGGCACCCGGGTGCCGGTGTTCCGCAAGGGGGAATGGGCCCGATAGGCCGACGAAAGCGGGCCCGCGTTCCGGGCCCGCATTCCGCGTCCGGCAGGATTTCTGGCAGGGGCGCATGCGCTACCCTTTCGTCAACCCGGACCGGTGGTGATCTTTCAGAAAACATCATGTTTTCATGGGCTTGACCCGTGCGGGTTCAAGATCATTCCGGCGAAATGTCAGATGGGATTTTTTGGAGCGGGCGGCGGGAATCGAACCCGCTTCATCAGCTTGGAAGGCTGAGGTAATAGCCAGTATACGACGCCCGCGTCGCAGGTGAGAGGGATATTTCATGGGGCTGGAAGCGTCAAGGGCGATAACCGCAGGTGTCCCGGAGCTTAAAGGAAACCGGCCTTGATCCGCCGTGTCCTTCTCGACGGTGGCGGCGTGCCGTACCAGGGACACAGGCAACCCCGGGCGCGCCCGGGGCGACGACCCCGCCACGAATGCACAGATGCCCAATTTCCAAGCGCCGGATGACCCATCTCGCGCGCTCGGTCCGCCGGGCGGTTGACTTTCCCCTCCGTCCTTCTTCATGTTGCCCGGACAAATGTATCGGCAATCGAGCCTCGCGGTCCTTCGCAATGCGCCTTCAGCGCGTGAGGACCAGCGGGGCTTTTTCGTGTCCGAGGGCCAGATAACCGGCAACCGGACGCCAAGTGACTGGAAACCAAGTGACCAAGACCCAAGGCAAACGCAGGATCGACCTCGGGGTGCTCTATTCCCGATCGGGCAGCTACGCGCTGATCGCGCGGGCCTGCCGGACCGGGGCGCTGAAGGCCGTCGAAGAGGTCAACGCCGACCCGACGCTCGACATTGCCTTCACCCCGGTCATGCGCGACCCCCAGGGCAACACCGACGCCTATGCGCCCCTGTGCGAAGAGATCCTGCGCACCAGCACCGCCCGCCACGTGATCGGCTGCGTCACTTCGTGGAGCCGCAAGGATGTGATCCCGGCGCTGGAACGCGCCAACGGCAGCCTGTGGTATTCCGCCCCCTACGAAGGGTTCGAGGCGTCTGACCGGGTGGTCTATACCCATGCCTGCGCCAACCAGCACCTGCTGCCGCTGCTGGACTTCGCCTATGCGCGGTACGGTCGCCGGGTCTATCTGACCGGGTCGAACTATATCTGGGGCTGGGAGATGAACCGCCTGGCGCGTGAGATCACGGCGCGCGAGGGCGGCGCGATCCTGGGCGAACGGTATCTGCCGCTGGGGTCCACCGAAGTCGACCGGATGGTCGAGGAGATCCGCGAGACGCGCCCCGATTTCGTCCTGAACCAGCTGATCGGGCCGTCGCAATACGTGTTCCTGGATGCCTATGCCGCGCTTGGCCGCGAAGACCCGTATTTCCGGCCGGATAATTGCCCGGTCATGTCCTGCAACCTGACCGAATGCGAATTGCCGGCCATCGGGGCGGCGGCCGAAGGGCTGATCTCGGCCGGGCCGTGGTTCGTGGGCGGGCCGAAGGGGCGGTTCGGGGACGGCTTCGGGTCGTCGATCGAGGCGGCGACCCATGCCTCGGTCCACATGCTGGCGCGGCTGCTGAACGGGCGCCCCGGGGCCGAGGACTGGCCGCTGGCGCAATTGCTGGATCTGCCAGAAGCCGCCCGGCTGGGCATCGACCCGCACACCCATCACACAGCGCAGCCCGCGCTGATCGCCCAGGTGCAGGGCGGCGCCTTCCAGGTGCTGCGCCGCGAAGACCCGATCGAAGGCGATCCCTACCTGACCCGTGGCCGCGACACGCGGGCGCACAAGCTGCGGGTCGTGCAATGACCCGGCGGCTCAGGATCCCGGAACTGGGCGGCGCACGGGCCGTCATCCTGCACCGGCCGCACGCCACGGTGCAGGCGCTGACCCGGCAACTGACCGCCATCGGGCTGGTGGCCGAGACCCATTGGCCCGACCTGCCGGCCTCGGCGCGGGGGGCGGATTACGTCTTTTTCGACGCCGACATGGGGTATGACGATCAATTCCCCTGGGAACCGGGCGACGCGCCGATGCCGACCATCGCGCTTGTGGGATCAGAGGCGCCGGGGCGGATCGAATGGCTGATGAACATCGGCGCGCATGCCCAGATCCTGAAGCCGGTGGGCGATGCCGGGGTCTATTCCGCCCTGCTGATCGCGCGCGCGACCTTTGATGCGCGGGCGTCCCTGGCGGACGAGATCGAAAGCCTGCGACGCCGCCTGAACCAGCGCCAGACCGTGGTGCGCGCCGTTGCGATGCTGGCCGCGCGCGGCAAGTCCGAGGACGAGGCCTATGCCCAGCTGCGCGGCATGGCCATGGCCTGGCGGATCAGCTTCGAGGCCGCCGCCGAACGCATCGTCGCCGCAAAGGAAGAGGGCAGGGACCTTGGCTGACGTCGCCACCATTCCATCGTCGGGCGTGTTCCGCCGGCTCATGCGCCGCAAATGGGCGGTCTTCGGGCTGGTCATCATCGTCCTTGTCGTGGCGGGCGCCGTCTTTGCGCCGCTGATCGCGCCTTACGGCTACGACGAACAGCTGTTCGAAGGGCTCACCATCGAAGGCGCGCCCATGCCGCCCGGCGGTCCGTTCCTCATGGGCACCGACCTTCTGGGCCGCGACCTGTTCTCGCGCATGCTTTACGGCGCGCGGACCTCGTTGATCATCGGGGTGGTGGCCAACGGTATCGCGCTGGTCATCGGCACGCTGGTCGGGCTGACGGCGGGTTTCGTGCGGGGCTGGGTCGGGTCGATCCTGATGCGCTTCACCGACCTGATGATGGCCTTCCCGGCGCTTTTGCTGGCGATCTGCCTTGCCGCGATCTTTCAGCCGTCATTATGGATCGTCGCCATGGTCATCGCGCTGGTGAACTGGGTCCAGACCGCGCGCGTGGTCTATACCGAAACCACCGCCCTGGCCGAACGCGAATTCATCGCCGCCGAACGGACGCTGGGGGCCAGCCGCGCGCGGATCCTGTTCCGCCACATCCTGCCCCACCTGATCCCCACGCTGATCGTCTGGGGGACGCTGGGCATCTCGGTCACCGTGCTGCTTGAGGCGACGCTGTCCTACCTTGGTGTCGGCGTCCAACCCCCGATGCCGTCCTGGGGCAACATCATCTTTGAAAACCAGACCTATTTCCAGGCCGCGCCCTGGCTGGTCTTCATCCCCGGCGCCGCGATCCTGATGCTGGCGCTGGCCTTCAACCTGGTCGGCGACGCGCTGCGCGACGTGCTCGACCCCACGCAAAGGGGGCGCGACTAGATGCTCGGGTATCTCATCCGCCGACTGGTGCAGGCCGCGCTGATCCTGCTGGGGGTCAGCCTGATCACCTTCATCCTGCTGTATGTCCTGCCCGCCGACCCGGTGCGCCAGATCGCCGGCCGCTCCGCCACCCAGCAGACCGTGGAAAACATCCGCCACCAGCTGGGCCTCGACCAGCCGCTTCTGGTGCAATACGGCCGCTACCTGGCCGGGCTGGTGCAGGGCGACATGGGCCGCAGCTATCTGCAGAAGACCGAAGTCGCCTCGCTGATCGCCGCCCGCCTGCCGGCCACGCTGCTGCTGATGGCCGGCGGCATCTTCTGCGAATTGCTGATCGGGCTGACCGTCGGCGTCATCGCGGCCATCCGGCGCGGCGATGCCGTCGATCAGGGCCTGATGGTCGGATCCTTCGTCGCCGTGTCGGCGCCCCAGTTCGTCGTTGGCCTGCTGCTGCTGTATGTCTTCGCGGTGCAGCTGCAGTGGTTCCCCATCGGCGGCTACGGCACCTTCCGCCACATGGTCCTGCCCTCGGTCGCCTTGGGGATCATGGGGGCCGGGTGGTACAGCCGGATGATGCGGTCTTCGATGATCGAGGTGCTGGCCCAGGACTACATCCGCACCGCCCGCGCCAAGGGCCTGAAACGCGCCCGCATCCTTCTGCGCCATGCCCTGCCCAACGCCATTCTGCCCATCATCGCCATGATCGGCATCGACATCGGCATCTTCATGGGTGGCCTCGTCGTGGTCGAAAGCGTCTTTGGCTGGCCCGGCATCGGGCAACTGGCCTGGCAGGCGATCCAGCGCGTCGACATCCCGATCATCATGGGCGTCACCATGGTGTCGGCGACCGCCATCGTGCTGGGCAACCTTCTGGCCGACCTGATCACCCCCTTCATCGACCCGCGCATCAAGCTGCGCTGAACAAGAAACCAACAGGAGAGACCACATGAAACACCTTCTCGCGTCCACCGCGGTGCTCCTCGCACTTGCCCTGCCTGCGGCGGCGGACTACCAGCCCGACCCGAACGCCACGCCCGGCGGCATGATCACCGTCACCTACAAGGACGACGTCGCCACGTTGGACCCGGCCATCGGCTATGACTGGCAGAACTGGTCGATGATCAAGTCGCTTTTCGACGGGCTGATGGATTACGTCCCCGGCACCACAGAACTGCGCCCCGGCCTTGCCGAAAGCTACGAGGTGTCGGACGACGGCAAGACCTTCACCTTCCACCTGCGCGAAGGCGTCAAGTTCCACAATGGCCGCGAGATGACGGCCGACGACGTGAAGTATTCGCTGGACCGCGTGACCAACCCCGAAACCCTGTCGCCGGGCGCGGGTTTCTTCGCCTCCATCGAAGGATTCGAGGCGATTTCGTCGGGCGATGCCGACACGCTGTCGGGGGTCGAGGTCGTCGATCCGCTGACCGTCAAGATCACGCTGACCCGCCCCGACGCCACCTTCCTGCACGTGATGGCGCTGAACTTCGCGTCGATCGTGCCCAAGGAAGCGGTGGACGAATACGGCGCCGATTTCGGCAAGCACCCCGTCGGCACCGGCGCCTTCAAGCTGGAAGACTGGACCATCGGCCAGAAGCTCGTCTTCGCCAAGAACGAAGATTACTGGCGTGACGGCGTCCCCTACCTGGACGGCGTGACCTTCGAAGTCGGCCAGGAACCCATCGTCGCGCTGCTGCGCCTGCAGCAGGGCGAAGTCGACATCCCCGGCGACGGCATCCCGCCCGCCAAGTTCCAGGAAGTCATGGGCGATCCGGACCAGGCCGCGCGCGTCGTCGAAGGCGGTCAGCTGCACACCGGCTACATCACCCTGAACGTGACGAAACCGCCCTTCGACAATCTCGAAGTGCGCCAGGCCGTCAACATGGCCATCAACAAGGACCGTATCACGCAAATCATCAACGGCCGCGCCGTGCCGGCGACCCAGCCGCTGCCGCCGTCGATGCCGGGCTACACCGAAGGCTACGAAGGCTATCCCTTCGACGTCGATGCCGCCAAGGCCAAGCTGGCCGACGCCGGTTTTGCCGATGGCTTCACCACCGAACTCTACGTGATGAACACCGACCCGAACCCGCGCATCGCCCAGGCGATCCAGCAGGACCTGAAAGCGATCGGCATCACCGCCGAGATCCGCGCGCTGGCCTCGGCCAACGTGATCGAAGCGGGCGGCGCGGGCGAAGCGCCGATGATCTGGTCGGGCGGCATGGCCTGGATCGCGGACTTTCCGGATCCGTCCAACTTCTACGGCCCGATCCTGGGCTGCGCCGGCGCCGGTGACGGCGGCTGGAACTGGTCCAAGTTCTGCGACGAGGACATCGACGCCATGGCCGTCAAGGCCGACAGCTTCAGCGACCCGTCCGACCCGGAACGTCTGAAGATGTGGTCCGACGTCTACATGAAGGTCATGGACGAAGCCCCCTGGGTCCCGGTCTTCAACGAACAGCGCTACACGATGAAATCCACCCGCATGGGCGGTGACGATGCGCTGTATGTCGATCCGGTGTCGATCCCGATCAACTACGACTACGTCTACGTCACGGAGTGATCTGAACCATGTGCAAGGCATGCGATTACACGATCCACGGCGCACAGCACCATTTCGGCTGGGACAATTCCATTGCCCCGGTCGAAACGGTCGCGCCCGGATCGACGATCCTGTTCAACTGCAAGGATTCCTCGGCGGGCCAGCTTGGCCCGTCGTCGACCGTGGCTGACGTGGCGGCGCTGGATTTCGGCAAGATCAACCCGGTCTCGGGGCCGATCTACGTGGACGGCGCCGAACCCGGCGACGTGCTGAAGATCACGCTGGAAAGCTTCGCACCCCGGGTCGAGGACGGCACCGGCTGGGGCTGGACGGCGAATATCCCGGGCTTCGGCCTGCTTGCCGACCAATTCACCGACCCGGCCTTGACCATCTGGAAATACGACCCCGACACCATGGATCCGGCGGTCTGGGGGACAAACGGCAAGGTCGCGCTGAAGCCCTTTACCGGCACCATCGGCGTCGCCCCGGCCGAACCCGGCCTGCATTCCATCGTCCCGCCCCGGCGGGTCGGCGGCAACCTCGACATCCGCGATATCTCCACCGGCACCGAACTGTATCTGCCGGTCGAGGTCGCGGGCGCGCTGTTCTCTGTCGGGGACACCCACGCGGCGCAGGGCGACGGCGAGGTCTGCGGCACCGCCATCGAAAGCCCGATGGACGTGGTCCTTACGCTGGACCTGATCAAGAACCAGCCCCTGAAGATGCCCCGTTTCACCACCCCCGGCCCCGTCACGCGCCACCTTGACGCCAAGGGCTACGAGGTCACCACCGGCGTCGGACCCGACCTGATGACCGGCGCCCGCGACGCGGTGGCCGGCATGGTCGACCTGCTGACCGCCCGGCACGGTATGTCCGCCGTCGATGCCTACATGCTGGTCTCCACCTGCGGCGACCTGCGCATTTCGGAAATCGTCGACATGCCGAACTGGGTCGTGTCCTTCTACTTCCCCCGGTCGGTCTTCGAATGATCCAAGCTGCAGCGGTCGCCCCCCTCGGGGCGGCCGAACCCCTTCTTTCGGTGCACAACCTCACGATCTCGGTCCGTGACCGGGGCGTCGTGCGTCCGCTTGTGCAGAACCTCACGCTTGACCTGCGCCCCGGCGAGACGCTTGCCATCGCGGGCGAAAGCGGCTCGGGCAAGTCGATCACCTCGCTGGCCCTCATGGGCCTTCTGCCCCGCAACGTCTTCGTCTCGGGCGGGTCCGCCGTGCTGGACGGCACCGACCTGGCAACGCTCCCGGAAAGCGCCCTGCGTGAAGTGCGCGGCCCGAAGATGGCGATGATCTTCCAGGAGCCGATGACCTCGCTCAACCCGGTCCTGACCATCGCCACCCAGCTGACCGAAGCCATCCGCACCCACGAAGCCATTTCCACGCGCGAGGCCAAGACCCGCGCCATCGACGCCCTGACCCGCGTCCGCATCCCCGACCCGGCGCGACGGATGAAGCAATACCCGCACGAACTCTCCGGTGGCATGCGCCAGCGCGTGATGATCGCCATGGCGTTGGCCTTGCGCCCCGCGCTGCTGATCGCCGACGAACCGACGACGGCGCTCGACGTGACCGTGCAACGCGAGGTCCTCGACCTGTTGCGCGAGTTGCAGGACGAAACCGGCACCGCCGTCATCCTGATCACCCACGACATGGGTGTCGTCGCCGAAACCGCCGACCGCGTGGTCGTCATGCGCCGGGGCGAGGTGGTAGAAACCGGCCCCGTCGCCGACATCTTCGCCGCCCCCAAGGCGCCCTATACCCGCGACCTCCTCGCCGCCGTCCCGCGCCTCGGTGACGGCGCGAAAAAGGCCGCGCCGCTGCCCCCCTCGGCCCCGATCCCGGCCGCAAGGCTGGTCGATGCCACGGTGCATTTCGACGTGGGTGCCAACATCCTCGGCCGCCCCACCCACCGCGTCCACGCCGTCGAAGGCGTCACCTTCGACATCCGCCCCGGCGAAACCTTCGGCCTTGTCGGAGAATCCGGCTGCGGCAAGTCCACCATCGCAAAGGCCCTCGTCGGCCTCGTCCCCCATGGCGGCCACCTCGAAGTCGCCGGCAAGGCGCTTGGCGGCCTCACCGCTGCGGAACGCCACCAGATGCCCCGCCACGTCCAGATGGTCTTCCAGGACCCGATGGCAGCCTTGGACCCGCGCATGAAGGTCGGCGACGCGGTGATGGAACCGCTCCTCATCCAGGGCATCGGCACCCCCGCCGACCGCCGCGCCAAGGCGGCGGCGCTGTTCGAACGCGTCGGCCTGACCCCCGACCAGATGGAGCGTTACCCCCACGAATTCTCCGGCGGCCAGCGCCAGCGCATCTGCATCGCCCGTGCGCTCTCCCTCGGCCCAAGGCTGATGATCTGCGACGAAAGCGTCTCGGCTTTGGACGTCTCGGTCCAGGCCCGCGTGCTGGACCTTCTGGCCGAACTCAAGGCGGAACTCGGCATGGCCTACCTTTTCATCAGCCACGACATGGCGGTGGTGGAAAACGTGGTCGACCGGCTCGCGGTCATGTACCTCGGCCAGATCGTCGAGACGGGCACCCGCGACCAGGTCTTCACCGACCCCCGCCACCCCTACACGCAACGCCTGCTCGACGCCGTCCCGATCCCCGATCCGGCGCGCCGTCACATGGTGCGGACACGCATCGCCGGGGATGTGCCCAGCCCGATCCGTCCGCTGGGCGATCCGCCGGAGCGGGTGAAGCTGAGGAATGTGGGAGAGGGGCACCTCGTGGCGGAGTAACCTCCGCACCGGATCGTCCCCCAAACAAAAAAGGGCGCCCCCAAGGCGCCCTCTCCATCCCATCCCGCGAAGGTTCACCCCCGCAGTTCGCCGCCCGTCGCTTTGGCGACCTTCTCGACGATCTTCTTCGACACCGCCGCGATATCCTCGTCGGTCAGCGTCTTCTCGGTCGGCTGCAGCCGCACCGCGATGGCGAGCGACTTCTTGCCCTCGCCCAGCGATCCCCCGATGAACTCGTCAAACACCCGCACGTCGGCGATCAGCGCCTTGTCAGCCCCCTGCGCCGCGTTCACCAGCGTCAGCGCCTCGACATCGGCATCCACCACGAAGGCAAAGTCGCGTTCCACCGCCTGCAGTCCGTGCAGCTCCAGCGCCGGGCGGGTCGCGCCCGTCTTGCGCGGCGCGGGGATCTGGTCGGGCCAGAGGGTGAAGGCCATCGCCGGGCCCTTGATGTCCATCGCCTGCAGAACCTTGGGGTGCAGCTCGCCGAAGACGCCCAGCACTTTCTTGGGACCAAGGCAGATCTTGCCGTGACGGCCCGGGTGCCACCAGGCATCCCCGCCGCGCAGGATCTGCACCTTGGCCGGCGCGCCAAGGGCGGCCAGCACCGCCTCGGCATCCGCCTTCACGTCGTAGACATCGACGGGGCGCGAAGCCCCATGCACGTCCTTGGGCGCCGTCCGGCCCACCAGGATCCCCGACACGCGGTTTTCCTGTTCGCCCGGCTCACCGCCCGAAAAGACCGGTCCGCATTCGAACAGCGCCAGATCCATGAACCCCCGCGCCTGATTGCGCGCCGCCGCCTGCAGCAGGCCCGCCAGCAGGTCGGGCCGCATGTGCGACATGTCCGACGAAATCGGGTTCTCCAGCATCGTCTCCTCGGTGCCGCCGCCGAACAGCGTGGCCGAGGCCTTGTCGATGAAGGAATAGGTCACGCATTCATTATACCCCAGCGCGGCGGCGGTGCGCCGCGCGATGCCCAGCCGCTTCTGCTCCAGCGTCAGCACCGGCTTGGGCACGCCGGGCAGGCGCGCCAGCGGCTTGCCCTTGAGGCCCGTCAGCGAGGCGATCCGCGCCACCTCTTCCACCAGGTCGGCCGAGCCATCCACATCCGGGCGCCAGCTGGGCACATGGGCCATGTCGCCCTCGATCCGGAAGCCGAGCGCCTCGAGCGTGGCCACCTGCGTTTCGGGCGCGATTTCCATGCCGACGAGGCTTTGCACCCGGTCGGTGTCCAGCTTGTAGGCACGGGAATGATCGGGCGCCGCGCCGGCGATCACCACCTCGGACGCCTCGCCGCCGCACAGCTCCAGGATCATCGCGGTGGCCGCTTCCAGCCCGGGTTCGGTGAACGCCGGATCCACGCCGCGTTCGAACCGGTAGCGGGCATCGGAATTGATCTTGAGCGCGCGGCCCGTCAGGGCGATCTGGACGAAGTCCCAGAAGGCGGATTCGACGAAGACATTGGTGGTCTCCTCGGTCACGCCGGTGACATCGCCACCCATGATGCCGCCGATGCTTTCCGGCCCGGTGTCGTCCGAGATCAGCATCATGCCGGGCTCGAACGTGTAGTCCTTCTCGTCCAGCGCCTGCATCGTCTCGCCGCCCTTGGCGCGATGCACCCGCAGGTTGCCTTGCACCTTGTCGGCGTCGAACACATGCAGCGGGCGGTTCTGGTCGAAGGTGAAGAAGTTGGTCACATCCACCAGCGCCGAGATCGGCCGCAGCCCGATCGCCTTCAGCCGGTCCTGCAGCCATTGCGGGCTGGGTCCGTTTTTCACACCCTTGATCAGGCGCCCGGTGAAATGCGGGCAGCCGTCCAGCGTGTCGGCGTCGATGCTGACACTGATGGGCGAGGGGAAGCTGCCCGTCACCGGCGTCACCGGCGTCACCGGCTTTTCGATCAGCTTGCCCAACCCCCGCGCCGCCAGGTCCCGGGCGATGCCGTGCACGCCAAGCGCGTCGGCGCGGTTGGGGGTGATGGCGATCTCGATCACCGGATCGACCTTGGAGGGGTCATTCTCGGCCAGCCAGTCGGTAAAGCTCTGGCCCACGACGCCAGACGCCAGCTCGATGATTCCGTCGTGTTCCTCCGACAGCTCCATCTCGCGTTCCGAACACATCATGCCAAAGCTTTCGATGCCCCGGATCTTGCCCACGCCGATGGTGGTGTCGATGCCCGGAACATAGGTGCCGGGCCTGGCCACGACCACGGTGATCCCGGCGCGCGCATTCGGTGCGCCGCAGATGATCTGGGTCATGCCCTCGGCGGTTTCCACCTGGCAGACGTTCAGCCGGTCGGCGTCGGGATGCTTCTCGGCTTCCTTCACGAAGCCGATGGTAAAGTCCTTGAGCGCCTCGGCAGGATTGGTGACGCCCTCAACCTCCAGACCAAGATCGGTCAGGGTGTAAAGGATCTCGTCCAGGCTCGCCTCGGTTTCGAGGTGATCCTTCAGCCAGGAAAGCGTGAATTTCATGTGTCTGCGCCCAAGATCAACCGGAGTTCCGGGCGGGGTTTAACGGAAGCCGGGCCGGGGGGAAAGGGGGCGCGGGTTCAGGCCTCGAAGCGGTCGGCCAGGTCCGTGTCATCGCCCATTGCGGCCAGCTTGAGTTCGCGGACCAGGCGCAGCGATGGCTTGGCGGCGAAGAAGAACGAGCCGACGAGGAAGAACCAGGTGCCGGCGGTCTGCCAGGCTTCGGAGAAGAACATGAGTGACCCGATGACGAAGAAGGTCGCGGCGCAGAAGTCGATGATCGTGTAGGTGATCTCGAACAGCGCGTAGAGCCGGCGCTGGTCATGGGTGCCGTGGCGGTGGTCTGTCTGAAAAAGCATGGTGCGTCCCTGTCGGTTCCGATGACCGCAGGGTCGGGAATGCGATGGGAGGCGTCAAGGGTGGGGGCGCAGCCCCCGTCCTCCGTCGGAGGACTCCCCCGGAGGTATTTTCGCCAAGAAGAAGACGGGGGCGTGGTGCTGCCTTTCGCACCCTTGGCGCAACCGCAGTGTGGCCGCAGGCGGCGCAGCCGTGCGTCCCCGGGGGCACGCGTTTATCGGCTGAGACCCCTAGCGGCTGAGCCCACCGTGCAGGGAGGGCACGTCGAGCGCCGAGAAGCCGTAGTGGCGCAGCCAGCGCAGGTCGCTGTCGAAGAAGGCGCGCAGGTCGGGGATGCCGTATTTCAGCATCGCGATCCGGTCGATCCCCATGCCGAAGGCAAAGCCCTGGTAGACCTCGGGGTCGATGCCGCCGGCGGCGATGACCTTGGGATGCACCATGCCCGACCCGAGGATTTCCAGCCAGTCGTCGCCTTCGCCCACCTTCAACGTGCCGCCTTCCCAGGAACAGCGGATGTCGACCTCGGCCGAGGGTTCGGTGAACGGGAAGTGCGAGGCGCGGAAGCGCAGTTCGACCTCGTCGACCTCGAAGAAGGCCTTCACGAATTCCTCCAGCACCCATTTCAGGTTCGCCATCGAGATGTCCTTGTCGAGCGCGAGCCCTTCGACCTGGTGGAACATCGGCGTGTGGGTCTGGTCGTAATCCGCGCGGTAGACGCCGCCGGGGCAGATGATGCGCAACGGCGCGCCCAGCTTTTCCATCGACCGGATCTGCACCGGCGAGGTATGGGTGCGCAGCACGTGCGGCGGGCGGTTGTCGCCCGCTTTCCGCGCCATGTAGAACGTGTCCATCTCGGCCCGCGCCGGGTGGTGCGAGGGGATGTTCAAAGCGTCGAAATTGTACCAGTCGGTGTCGATCCGGGGGCCTTCGGCCACCGCAAAGCCCATCTCGGCGAAGATCGCCGTGACTTCCTCGGACACCTGGGAAATCGGGTGCAGCGTGCCCTGAC
Source organism: Marinibacterium anthonyi (assembly GCA_003217735.2). GTDB lineage: Bacteria > Pseudomonadota > Alphaproteobacteria > Rhodobacterales > Rhodobacteraceae > Marinibacterium > Marinibacterium anthonyi. The sequence continues at coordinate 585,215 of CP031585.1, forward strand.
GCATCGGTCGCCCGGGGAGGGTGACATCCAGCCATTCGGTGCGCAGCCGTTCGTCCAGCGCCGCGTCGCCCAGGGCCGCCTTCTTGGCGGCCAGGGCCGAGTTGATCTCGTCCTTCAGCGCGTTCAGCGCCGGGCCTGCCGTCTGGCGTTCCTCGGGCGTCATCTTGCCCAGCTCGCGCATCTTCAGCGCGACCTCGCCCTTCTTGCCCACTGCCGCCAGGCGGATCGCCTCCAGCGCCGCCTCGTCGGCGGCCTCGGCAATCTGGCCCAGGTATTTGCCCTTCAGATCGTCCATGACGGCCTCGCTCGTTCCTGCCGGGCCGGACTACCCCAGGCGGGCGCGTGAACGCAAGGGCTGGCGGGTCAGTAGAGCCGTTCGGTGTTCGATACGCGGATGACTTCCTCAAGCTCCTCGATCGGGTGGGGCAGGTCGGAATGGGCCTTCAACATCGCGTCCGCCTTGTCGCCGAACACCACGTCCATCCGCCGCCCTGCTGATGCGCCGCTGTCCGACCACAGGGAACCCGGCCTGCCGGTTGAACCGGCCCGGTGGCCGCGGCGATGGACAGCCTCCACCGCACCGCCTACGGTTCCGCCCGGAGACGAGTAAGGGAGGCGTCATGAACGCTTTGAACGGGGCGCTGGCCAAGGCGGTCGCGCGCAACGAGGTGCCGTTTGCGGTTGCCATGACCGCGAATGCCGGCGGGATCACCTGGAGCGGGGCGGCCGGGGACGCCGGCGCGGGATCGGTGTTCCGGATCTATTCGATGACCAAGGCGATCGGGTCGCTGGCCGCGATGATCCTGATCGACCGGGGGCTTCTGAGCCTTGACACGCCGGTGGCCGACATCCTGCCCGAATGGGACGACCTGCCGTTGCTGGCCGGCTGGGACGACGAAACGCCCGTCCTGCGCAAGCCCGCCCGGACAGCCACCATCCGCCACCTGGCGACCCACATGTCCGGGCTGGAATACGACATGTGGAGCGCCGACACCAAGCGCTACCTGAAAAGCCAGAACGTCCCCATCGCCGGCACCGGCCGGCGCGAGGCGCTGTCCCGCCATCCGCTGACCTTCGAGCCGGGCACGCGCTGGGGCTACGGCATATCCACCGACTGGCTGGGCCGCGTGGTCGAAGCCGTGGACGGGCGCCGCATCGACGCCTTCTGCCAGGCCGAGATCCTGGATCCGCTGGGCATGTCCGACACGGTCTTCGAAATCGCGGGGCGCGAAACCCGCCTGGCCTCGGCGTTCCAGCGCAATGGCGACGGCGGCTTTGACCGGATCGAACTTGGCGCGCCGTCCAATCCCGAATTCTACGGCATGGGCCATGCGCTGTATTCCACCGCGCCCGATTACCTGCGCTTCCTGCGCATGGTGCTGAACCGGGGCGAACTGGACGGCAGCCGGGTGCTGTCGGAACCGGCCGTCCATGCCTTCTGCGCCGATCAGATGCAGGGCAAGCGGTTCGAAAAGATGATCACCGTGGCGCCCTGGCGGTCGGCGGATGTCGACCTGTTCCCGGGCCTGCCGGTCACCCATTCGGTGGCCTTCCAGCGGGTCGAGGCGGATGTGCCGGGCAAGCGTGCCGCCGGGTCGCTGGGCTGGGCCGGGATCTGCAACACGCATTACTGGATCGATCCCGCTCGCGGGCTGGCGGCGGTGTTCATGACCCAGTTGCTGCCCTTTGTCGAACCCGGCGCGCTTGCGGCCTATGACCGGTTCGAACGCGCGGTCTACGCCACGCTCTGAGTCCTCTCCGAACGGATGGGGCGGCTCCACCGATGCGCCGGCGCCTGTCCGGACGCGTGCGGGTTTTCCGTTAATTGATGCGGTAAGCCTTGAAAGGGGCGCATTCCTTCCCGGTTCCGGCCACGGCCGCAGCCGAGAAGACAGGCCGAACGCGGTCTGACCCGGCTGCACCTGACACGGATCCACACGCAAGGAGGACATCCCATGATCCGCTACGCCGCACTTGTCGTTCTGTGCCTGGCACAGGCCGGCTTTTTCGCCAGCGCCGCCCATGCCAACGGCAAGACGGTCCACGGCCCGCGACCACCGGCCACTTACACTGGCCAGTGGTACACCACCCCTTCGGGCTGTTCCTACAGCCGCGCCCAGGCGCCCGGCTATCCGGCCAGCTGGCACCTGATCACGAACCCCCATCACATCGGCAAGCCCACGGCCAAGGCCAATTGCCCGACCATGCTGTGATCCGGACCCGATCCCCGGCCAGGACCAGGGACCGCCTGCGACGGCGGTCCTTTGCATGTTCGGGGCCGAGGCCCAGCCTTCGGCCGGTCAGCGCACCTTGGAATAGATGACGCAATCGCGCGGCGCGTCCGAGACGTTGGGATGGCGGAAATAGCGGCGCAGGATCCCTTCGCGCGTCATCCCCGCCTTTTCCATCACTCGCGCCGACGCGGGGTTCTCGACGTCGCAAAACGCCTCCGCCCGGAAGATCCCGGAATGCGCCAGGGCGTGGCCCACCAGCCAGGTCATGATTTCCGAGGCGATCCCGTTGCCCCAGGCCGACGCCCGCAGGACATAGCCATAGTTCACCCTGTGCCCGATCAGGTGCGGGTGGAACATGCCGATCGGGTCGGCCCTGTGCCCGCGATGAAAGGCGACAAGGGGAAAGCCGGTTCCGCTGTCCCATTCGGCGGCCGCCGAGCGCAGGAAGTCCGCCGTCCGGGCGACGCTGGCATGCGGCGTCCAGCCCAGGTAACGCGTGACGTCCGCATCCGTCGCATAGCTTTCAAAGATGCCTTGCGCATCCGCCTCGGACACACGGCGCAAGTGGCAGCGGGCCGTGTCGAACGCATCGGGCAGGGTGTAGGACGTTGTCATTGCGGCATCCTACCGCCGCGTGGGGCGCTGGCAAGCCGGGCGCCGGAAGCGTCTGCGCCCCCGAACATGCCCCCAAACGAAAAAGGCCGCGTCCGGTGACGCGGCCTTTTCCGATTACGGCGATCCTGCAAGGGATCAGGCGACCAGCGCGCCCTTGGCTTGCTCGACGATGGCGGTGAACGCCTCGGGCTCGTGCACGGCCAGGTCGGCCAGGACCTTGCGGTCCACTTCGATGCCGGCCAGCGTCAGGCCGTTGATGAAACGCGAATACGTCAGCGCTTCGTCATTGGCACGCACGGCTGCGTTGATCCGCTGGATCCACAGCGCGCGGAAATTCCGCTTGCGGGTCTTCCGGTCGCGCGTTGCGTACTGGTTGGCCTTGTCGACGGCCTGGGTTGCTGTCTTGAAGTTCGACTTGCGGCGGCCGTAATAGCCTTTCGCAGCCTTGATGATCTTCTTGTGACGGGCGTGGGTGACGGTACCACCTTTGACACGGGACATGTGCTAAGCTCCTTCGATCAGCGGTCGTAGGGCATGTAGCCCTTGACGATCTTGGCGTCGGGGGCCGACAGGGTGGTCGTGCCGCGCGCGTCGCGGATGAACTTGGTGGTGCGCTTGATCATGCCATGGCGTTTGCCGGCTTGCGCCGCCATCACCTTGCCGGTGGCGGTCACCTTGAAGCGCTTCTTGGCGCTCGACTTGGTCTTCATCTTGGGCATTTCGGGTACCTCGATATCTTGAGTCCGGATAGGCGCGACTCGGCATGCCGCTTTCGGCCGGCCGCGCATGAGAGGCGCCCAATACAGGCAACCGGGAGGCATGGCAAGAGCCAATGCCGGCGACCGCCATCTCCCGGTCGCGGACCCGGGCCGGAACGTCCCCCAAACGCCAGTTGGCCAAGGTTGCGGGAAAGACGGTGGTCTGCAATCATCAGGCCGGACGATCAAACCTTTTCAGAAACAAGATTGGAAGCTGTTGAAACATCTCATTTTTCGAAGCACGGGCCTTGTCATGCTGGCACTTTCTGCCTGCGTCGATGAACCGGCACCTCAAGCGCCCAATGCTGTGACCGCTGGCGAAACACAGGTGCAGGGGAACACATCCCGCCAACAGGTAAAGGTGGACGGTTTGTCCTTTCGTGTCGACGTCAGCGCGGACAGGCAATCGGCGTTGGTGGGTGTCCCGACCTCGCGCGGTTCCTTCCAGGGCCGCGACATCGAAGCCGCGGCAGAGCAAGCCACGGCATGCAACGCCAAGATCATCCCGGGCGAGTGGGCTTTCCTGGGCGACCTTGGCGATTTCGAGCTGGACAACCTCCGCCCCCCGGTCACCCGCCCTTACCCGGCATGGAAGGTGGCTCTGGACTGTTGACGACAAGCTGGACTGTTGACGACAGGACGCAATGCGGAGCCGGGCTTGCGCGCGGCTCCGTCTGGGTGGCCTGGACTGTCCCGGCCGCGCGTCCGAACGATTTCGGACCGGTGCCATGTCGACCGGGTCTGCCGGGCGCACCCGCTTCCCGGTGATCCGCGGCCTCTCAGGTGATGATCCGCGCGATCACGTCGATGAACGCGTTCGGCACGTCCGGCCAGTCGAAGCCGCCGGGCATGTTGGTCACGCCGGAATAGATCAGGTACGCCCCCCCCGCCGCCAGCAGGACCGGCAGCTTGGGAAAGCGGCGATCGACCAGCGCGGCCAGAAGCCCGGGAAGCGACAGCCCGGCCAGGAGAATGCCGATGACAAGCGAAAGATCGGGGTCCATTCCATCTCCATCCATTGGGAAAGGCGAATTATTCTCCCGGGTCCATATAGTAAATCATCCGCTCGTCACAGGGGGCGACACGCAGGATGTTCGTCGTCCCCGCCACGTTGAACGGCACGCCCGCGGTCACCACGATCTGGTCGCTGTCGGTGGCGTAACCGGTCTGCAGCGCGGCGCGCACCGCGTTGACCACGGCCATCTTGAACCGCGTCAGCTGTTCGCACATCACCGGCGTCGTGCCCCAGGTCAGCGCCAGCTGGCGCGCGGTCGACTGCATGTTGGTCATCGCGATGATCGGCACCGAAGGCCGCTCCCGCGCCGTCAGCAGCGCCGTCGTGCCCGACTGGGTATAGGCCACGATGGCCTTGATGTCGGTGGTCTCGGCGATCTCGCGCGCGGCCGCGACGATGCCGTCGGCCACCCGATGCTCGCGCCCCTCGCGCGACGCGGCGATGATCTTCATGTAGTTCGAATCCGCCTCGACCTCGCGGGCGACGTTGTCCATCGTCTGCACGGCCTGGATCGGATAGCTGCCGGCGGCGGATTCCGCGCTCAGCATGATGGCGTCGGTGCCCTCGTAGATGGCGGTGGCCACGTCCGACACCTCGGCCCGGGTAGGCATCGGGCTGTCGATCATGCTTTCCAGCATCTGCGTGGCGATCACCACCGGCTTGGCGGCGGCCCGGCACTTGCGCACCAGCCGCTTCTGGATCGGCGGCACCGCGTGCACCGGCATCTCGACGCCCAGGTCGCCGCGCGCCACCATGATCCCGTCCGACACGGCCAGGATCTCTTCGAAATTGTCCACGGCGGCGGGCTTTTCGACCTTCACCATGATGTTGGCGCGCACGCCCACCAGCGCCCGCGCCTCCTGCACGTCCTCGGGCCGCTGCACGAAGGACAGCGCCAGCCAGTCGATGCCCAGCTGACAGGCGAATTCCAGATCCTTGCGGTCCTTCCTGGTCAGCGCCGCCAGGGGCAGGATCACGTCGGGCACGTTCACGCCCTTGCGGTCGGAAATCGTGCCGCCGGCGATCACGGTGCAATTGGCGTAATCGTCGCCGCAGGCATCGACCCGCAGGCGGATCTTGCCGTCATTGACCAGCAGCCGCGCGCCGGGTTCCAGCGCGGCAAAGATCTCGGGATGCGGCAGGCCCACGCGGGATCCGTCGCCCGGCGTCTTGGCATCCAGGTCCAGCCGGAACTGCGCGCCTTCCGCCAGCTCCTCGGACCCGTTGGCAAAGGTGCCCACCCGCAGCTTCGGCCCCTGCAGGTCGGCCAGGATGGCGATGGTGCTTTCCAGGTCTTCCTCGACCTGGCGGATGATGGCGTGGCGCGCCTTGATGTCCTCGTGCGTGCCATGGCTCATGTTCAGGCGAAAGACATCGGCCCCCGCCTCGTGGAGCTTTCGGATCGTGTCGTAGTCGTTCGACGCCGGCCCCAGCGTGGCCACGATTTTCACTCGACGATTTCGGATCATGTGCTTTCTGCTCCCAGTCAGTAGCCTGTTACCGCAAACACACCCTTAAATGAGCTGCGGCAGAATTTCCATAGGCTCCCAATTGCCATAAAGAAGCAAACAAAGAAGTGACAGGCCCATGACAGACACCCCCGATTTTCAGCCCTTCTTCCGGCTGGGCGACGCCCGCCCCGCGCGCTGGCGCGTCACCTGCGACCACGCGGCCAACACCGTGCCCCCTTCGGTCGGCGGCGGCGACCTTGGCCTTCCGCCCGGGGACATGGCCCGACACATCGCCTGGGACGTCGGCGCCTGGGGCGTCAGCACGACCCTGGGCGACCTGCTCGACGCGCCCGTCGCCGGCGCCAATTTCTCGCGCCTGGTGATCGACCCCAACCGGGGCGAAGACGACCCGACGCTGCTGATGAAACTCTACGACGGCACCATCATCCCGGCCAACCGCCACGCCGACGCGGTGGAACGCGAACGCCGACTGGCCGCGTTCTACCGTCCCTACGACCGCGTGCTGGCCGACATGATGGCCCCCGCCGACGCCGTCCTGCTGTCGATCCACAGCTTCACCCGCCAGCTCCGCGGCCGCCCGCCGCGGCCCTGGCACATCGGCATCCTGCACGCGGGCGAAAACCCGCTGGCCACCGCGCTCCTCGATCTGCTGCGCGCCCAGGGCGACCTGACCGTGGGCGAAAACGAACCCTACGGCGGCCACCTGCCGGGCGACGCCATCGACCGTCACGCCCTGCGCTCGGGGCGCCCCAACGTGCTGATCGAAATCCGCAACGACCTCATCGCCGACCAAGCCGGCCAACGCGCCTGGGCCACCCGACTCGCCCCCATCCTGCAAAAGGCCCTCGCCACCTCCGGCCTCTGACCGGTCCGGCTTCTTTCTCTTCGAAAATACCCCGGCCGGCGATCTCCGCCGCCGCGCCGCCTCGGAACAAACCCTTGCCCCCGGCTCCTCGCCCGCCCACACTTCCGGCCGAGGAGACGCCCATGACACCCGAAACCCTCCAATCCCTCGCCGCCGTCTTCGGCTGGATGACCCTTCTCAACATCGCGTTCTACGCGTTCTCGGCGCTCCTCGTGGTCGCCCTGCGCATCCTGGCCTGACGCGCCCCTCGCCGACCCCCGCCCCCGCCGACCCCCGCCCCCGCCCATTGCCGGACCCCCTCGCGATGGTTACCTCAGCCAAAAGCCCCGAAAGGAGACAGACATGGACCAACAGAGCGAAATCGAACTCCAGGCCGCCGCCTTCCGCCGTCTGCAACGGCACCTCATGGAAGACCGGCGCGACGTCCAGAACATCGACCTGATGAACCTGGCCGGCTTCTGCCGCAACTGCCTCAGCCGCTGGTACAAGGAAGCCGCGCTCGAACGGGGCATCGACATGGACGACGCCCGGGCGCGCGAAATCTTCTATGGCATGCCCTATTCCGAATGGAAGGCGCAGCACCAGGGCGACGCCAGCCCCCAACAGCAGGCCGACTTCACGAAATCCTTCGCCGAGAACGTCCCAGACAAGACCTGACCAAGGCCTGACCGAGGCCCCACCAAGGCCCGAAAAAGGCCCACCACGCACAGACCCTGTTCGCCGGGGCGCCTTATCCGCACAGGCCCCCGGCGCTACACTCCGGTCCATCACGAAAATGGACCGGGACCATGCGCGACCGACTGCCGACCTATTTCATCTCTCACGGCGGCGGCCCCTGGCCCTGGATCCCGTCCATGGCGGACGAACTGGCCCCCCTGGCCTCCGCGCTCGCCCGGATGCCCGACGACATCGGGACAAGGCCCCGCGCCGTCCTGATGATCTCCGGCCATTGGGAGGAAGCGGCCTACACCATCCAGACCGCCGCCCGGCCGGGCATGCTCTACGATTACCGCAACTTCCCGCCCGAAACCTACCGCATCACCTATCCCGCCCCGGGCGATCCGGCGCTGGCCGACCGGGTGGCGCAGCTGGTCGACGCCGCCGGCCTGCCCACCGCCCGCGACGCGACGCGCGGCTATGACCACGGCGCCTTCGTCCCCATGGCGCTGATCTACCCCGATGCCGACATGCCCCTGGTCCAACTCTCCATGCGCCACCACTACGACCCGGCCGAACATTTCCGCCTGGGCCAGGCGCTGGCGTCGCTGCGCGACGACGGCGTGCTGATCGTCGGGTCGGGCCTGTCCTACCACAACCTGCGCAACTTCGGCCCCCGGGCGCGTGTGCCCTCGCAGGCCTTCGACACCTGGCTGTCGGAAACGCTCAGCCACGTCCCCGCATCCCGCACCGCCAAGGTGCTGAACTGGGAACAGGCCCCCCACGCCCGGGTCTGCCACGCGCAGGAAGACCACCTCGTGCCGCTGTTCACCGCGCTGGGGGCGGCCGAAAACGATCCGGCCACCCGGGTCTATCACCAGACGGGAATCTTCGGCGGCGTCACGGCCTCCAGCTGGAAATTCGGCTGATCCGGCCTCTCGACATCCCGCCCGGGCCGCGTATCTTCGACCCCCGGGGGGAGAAGGACAAACCAAGGCGCCCCGATGCTCGGCTACCTCACGCTCATCTTCACCTGCCAGCTGATCGGCGAACTGATCACCCACGCCCTGGCCCTGCCCATCCCGGGTCCGGTCATCGGCATGGTGGTGCTGTTCCTGGTGCTGGTCCTGCGCGGCCGCGTGCCCGACGGGCTGGACAAGGTCTCGGCCACGCTGCTGCAATACCTGTCGCTGCTGTTCGTGCCGGCGGGCACCGGCGTCATGCTGCATTTCCGCCTGATCGAGGCCAGCCTGGTGCCCATCACCCTGTCGCTGCTGGTCTCGACCCTGCTGACCATCGCGGTGACCTCGGTGCTGATGTCCTGGCTGTCAAAGGCGCGGCCGGGAGGGCAGGCCGATGTCTAACCTGCAGGAAACCTGGGTCTACCTGTCCGCCTCGCCGCTGTTTCACCTGACGCTGACCCTGATCGCCTTCTGGATCGGCAGCCGGATCTACGAGGCCGCCGGCCGCCACCCGATCCTGAACCCGGTGCTGATCGCGGTGATGATCATCGTCGCGGTGCTGCTGCTGACCGGCACCAGCTACGGCACTTATTTCCAGGGCGCGCAATTCGTCCATTTCCTGCTGGGCCCGGCGACCGTGTCGCTGGCCGTGCCGCTGTATCGCCAGCTGGACCGCGTGCGCAAATCCGCGCTGGCGCTGATCGTCAGCCTGCTGGCGGGTTCGGCCACCGCGATCCTGTCGGCGGTGGCCGTCGGCTGGCTGTTCGGCGCCTCGTCCGAGGTGCTGGCGTCGCTGGCGCCGAAATCGGCCACCACGCCGGTGGCCATGGGCATCGCCGAACAGCTGGGCGGCATCCCGACGCTGACGGCGGTCCTGGTCATCGTGACGGGGATCATCGGGGCGATGCTTGGGCCCATGGTCATGACCCGGCTGGGCGTGACCGACATGGCGGCGCGGGGGCTGGCGATGGGCACGGCAAGCCATGGTATCGGCACCGCGCGCGCGCTTCAGGTCGACGAAACCGCCGGCGCCTTTTCGGGTCTGGCCATGGGCCTGAACGCCCTGGCCACCGCCCTGTTGCTGCCGGTGATCTGGGGGCTGCTCAGCTGAGACCACGACCGCGACGTACGGAATGCGTGGACGCGGCCGCGCACAAAGCGTTAAACTTCGTTAATCGTATTGTCGAAGGCTCGCCATGCACCGCATTCTTCTGATCGCCACCGCGTCTGCCCTGATCGCGGCCGATGCACCTGCGGCCGTCGTTCCCGTGGACGTCCCGACCGTCACGGTCGACGTCGCACATGGTGGCGGGTGCCGCAAGAGTTCGCCGCCGGGGCAGTGCTGTCACATGGAAAAGAAGGTGGGCAAGGTCCACTGCCACTAGGGCAGGGACCCCGGCCCACATGGCCCCCCTCCCAGGGGGCCAAATGCCTCAGATGGCGGTCTTCAGGCTTTCTTCCAGGTAGATCTCGCGCAGGCGCTTGGCGACCTTGCCGGGCGTGCCTTCGCCGATGGCCGCGCCGTCGACTTCCACCACCGGCATCACGAAGGACGAGGCCGAGGTGATGAAGGCCTCGTCGGCCTCCTTGGCTTCGTCGATGGTAAAGTTGCGTTCCTCGACTTCCATCTGCGCTTCGCGGGCAAAGCGCAGCACGGCGGCGCGGGTGATCCCGTGCAGGATGTCCTTGGACAGCTCCCGCGTGATGATCTTGCCGCCCTTCACGATATAGGCGTTGTTGGACGTGCCTTCGGTGACGAACCCGTCCTCGACCAGCCAGGCGTCATCGACACCGGCCTTCTTGGCCATCATCTTGCCCATCGACGGGTACAACAGCTGCACCGTCTTGATGTCGCGCCGGCCCCAGCGGATGTCCTCGATCGAGATCACCTTGATCCCCTTGTCGGCCTGCGGGCTTTGCGCAAGGCCGGGCTTGGACTGGGTGAACAGAACAATGGTCGACGGCGTGGTCGCCGGGTCCGGAAAGACGAAATCCCGGTCGCCCGGCGCGCCGCGGGTGATCTGAAGGTAGACCAGCCCATCGGTGATGTCGTTCTTCTCGACCAGCTCGCGGTGGATCTCCAGCAGCTCGTCCATGGTCACCGGCGCAACCATGTCCAGTTCGGTCAGCGACCGTTCCAGCCGCTTGGCGTGACCGGCAAAGTCGATCAGCTTGCCGCCCAGCACCGAGGTCACCTCGTAGACGCCGTCGGCCATCAGGAAGCCGCGGTCGAAGATGGAAACCTTGGCTTCGGTTTCCGGCAGGTAGTCTCCGTTGACGTAAACGGTACGGGTCATGGGCGTCTCTCCGTGTAAGCGTGCGTCTCTGTCGTCGTTGGTCGCAGGCGCGTCAAGATGGGCGTTGGTTCACGATGGCCGATGTTCGGCCGGGTATTTGGAAAGAGAAAGAAGCAGCCGGGCGGCGCTTATCCCCAGAGGGCGGCATCGGAGGGATGCACGCCGTGTGCGTCGTAGAGAAGACCGTTGTCGCGATCCCTGGCCATCAGCAGCGGGCCGTCGAGATCGGTGATCATCGCGCCCTGCGCCAGCAGGACGGCGGGCGCCATGGCCAGCGAAGACCCCACCATGCAGCCGATCATGATCTTGTAGCCTTCGGCCAGCGCGGCGTCACGCAGGGCCAGCGCCTCTGTCAGGCCACCGGTCTTGTCGAGCTTGATGTTCACCACGTCGTACTTGCCCTTCAGATGGGGCAGCGAGGCGCGGTCATGGCAGCTTTCGTCGGCGCAGACGGGCACCGGGCGGTCCATCCCGATCAGGGCCTCGTCGTCGCCGGCGGGCAGGGGCTGTTCCACCAGCGCCACGCCAAGGCGCACCAGGTGCGGCGCCAGGTCGGCATAGACCTCGGCCGACCAGCCTTCGTTGGCGTCGATGATGATCGTCGATTTCGGCGCGCCGGCCCGCACGGCCTCAAGCCGGGGCATGTCGTCGGGCGTGCCCAGCTTGATCTTCAGCAGCGGGCGATAGGCGTTCTTGGCCGCCTGCGCCTGCATCGCCTCAGGCGTATCCAGCGACAGGGTATAGGCGGTGATCTCGGGCCCCGGCTGCGCCAGCCCGGCCAGTTCCCAGGCGCGTTTGCCGGCTTTCTTCGCCTCAAGGTCCCACAACGCGCAATCCACGGCATTGCGCGCCGCGCCCGGCTCCAGCAGATCGGCCAGCGCGGCCCGGTCAAAGTCCGCGGGCAACCCCCGGATCTCGGCTTCGACACTGTCCAGCGTCTCGTCGTAGCGGGCGTAGGGCACGCATTCCCCGTACCCTTTCACGCCGCCGTCCTCGAGCGTGACCGTCAGCACCTGAGCTTCGGTCCGCGACCCCCGGCTGATCGTGAACACCTGCGCCAACGGGAACACATCCCGCGCGATATCGATCCGCATCGCCCGACCTCCTGTTTCTTTCTGGCAAAAATTACCCCGGCGGGCGGCCCGCCGGGGAAGACATCAGAGGGCCTTGAGCGCCTCGACCAGCCGCGCAGCGCCCTGGCGGAACGGATCCACCGTCGGCAGGCCCATGCGTTTTTCCACGTCGGCCATGTAGGACAGCGCCTCGTCCTCGGACATGTGCTGGGTGTTCACCGAAACGCCCACGACCTCGCAGGACGGGTTGGCCACGCGCGCCAGCGGCAGCGCGATATCGCGGATCTGCTCCAGCGACGGCATGCCGTAATCGGGCAGGCCGCGCATGTGGGTGCGCGTCGGTTCGTGGCTGAGGATCAGGGCATCGGGCTGGCCGCCATGGACCAGCGCCATGGTCACGCCCGAATAGGACACGTGGCACAGCGACCCCTGGCCCTCGATGATGTCCCAGTGGTCATCCTCGGCGTCGGGCGTCAGCCATTCCACCGAACCCGCCATGAAGTCGGCGATCACGGCGTCCAGCGGCACGCCGCTGCCGGTGATCAGGATGCCGGTCTGGCCGGTGGCGCGGAAGGTGCTCTTCATGCCGGCCGCGCGCATGTCGCGGTCGATCGCCAGCGCGGTGTACATCTTGCCGACCGAACAATCGGTGCCCACGGCCAGGACCCTTTTGCCCGACCGTTTCTTGCCGTTGGCGATGGGATAGACCACGTCCGGCACCCGCACGTCGTGCAGGGTGCGACCCGTGGCCTTGGCGACGGCCACCAGGTCGGCTTCGTTGCGCAGCAGGTTGTGCAGGCCCGACGCCAGGTCGAACCCGTCTTCCAGCGCCTGGATCAGCACTTTCTTCCAGGTCTGGCTGATGACGCCGCCGCGGTTGGCCACACCGATGACCAGCGTCTTGGCGCCGGCCGCCTTGGCCTCGGCCAGGGTCATGTCGGTCAGGCCCACGTCGGCCTTGCAGCCCTCGAGCCGGAACTGGCCGACGGCGTTCTCGGGCCGCCAGTCGCGAATGCCCTGGGCCACTTTCGCGGCCAGCTGGTCGGGCGCGTCGCCGAGGAACAGAAGGTAGGGGGTCTGGATCATGATTTCGGGCTCCGTTGAGTTGACGCCGATTATCCCGCGTCACGGGCCGGATGTCCTGCCGAACTTCGCCGCTGTGCGGCATGAACGGTGAAGATTGTACGCAGGATACGCACATTTGTCGAAGAATCGTGCGCAGCGGAGTCGGCAGACGCGCAGACCCCGGCGCGCGGCGCAGCATGGTCGTGCTGCATTCGCACAATAGCGCTTGCGAAGCGTCGCGCAATTTAATAGCAGCTTTACCGAGTATTTCAGCAATAATCTGACCGAAAGGCGTCCTCATGAGCTTTCGCATCCAGCCCGCCGCCCCGGCCCGGCCCAACCGCTGCCAGCTCTTCGGCCCCGGCTCGCGTCCGGCCATCTTCGAGAAGATGGCGGCAAGTGCTGCCGACGTGATCAACCTCGACCTGGAAGACGCGGTGGCGCCCTCGGACAAGGAGGCCGCCCGCGCCAACATCATCAAGGCGATCTCGGACATCGACTGGGGCACCAAGACCCTGTCCGTGCGCATCAACGGGCTTGATACGCCATATTGGTACCGCGACGTGGTCGACCTGCTGGAACAGGCGGGCGAGCGGCTGGACCAGATCATGATCCCCAAGGTGGGCTGCGCCGCCGACATCTACGCCGTCGACGCGCTGGTCACGGCGATCGAAACCGCCAAGGGCCGGACGAAGAAGATCGACTTCGAGGTCATCATCGAATCGGCCGCCGGCATCGCCCATGTCGAGGAAATCGCCGCCTCGTCGCCCCGCCTCGTCGCCATGTCCCTGGGCGCCGCCGATTTCGCCGCCTCGATGGGCATGCAGACCACGGGCATCGGCGGCACGCAGGAAGATTACTACATGGTCCACGAGGGCGCCAGGTACTGGTCCGACCCCTGGCACTGGGCCCACGTCGCCATCGTCGCCGCCTGCCGCACCCACGGCGTGCTGCCCGTGGACGGCCCGTTCGGAGATTTCTCCGACGACGAAGGCTTCCGCGCCCAGGCCCGCCGCTCGGCGACGCTGGGCATGGTCGGCAAATGGGCCATCCACCCCAAGCAGGTGGCGCTGTCGAACGAGGTCTTCACGCCCTCGGAAAAAGCCGTCACCGAGGCGCGCGAGATCCTCGCCGCGATGGAAGAGGCCAAGGCCAAGGGCGAAGGCGCCACGGTCTACAAGGGCCGCCTGGTCGACATCGCCTCGATCAAGCAGGCCGAAGTCATTGTCCGCCAGTCCGAGATGATCGCCAACGCCTGACCCGACCCCGGCCGCCCGCAAGACCGGCGGCCGGACCTCTCGCCCGGCCTGATCTTCATCTTTGCCCAAATACTCCAATCCGACCGTTCCGCTGGCGGTCGTGTCGGTCCGGGGTATTTGGAAAGAGAAAGAAGCTGCAGCGTGGCGCCGGGCGACACGATCCGTGCCGGGTATTTATTGCCAGAAAGAAACAGCAGGGCGCCCCTCCTGTCTTCTTCTTGGCCCAAATACCTGCGGGGGAGTCCTCCAGGGGAGGACGGGGGCAGCGCCCCCAATGCCGGTAACCATCCTGCTCCGCCGGTCGGTAGCCAGCGGCCGGCAATGATGTGATTGCTCCGCCGCACGCAGTCCCCGTGCACCGGCACGAAGCAGGACATCGGGCGCCGCAGCGGGTTTTCCAGCCGGCGCAGGTCCACGCCCGAATCGATCCAGGCCAGGGCTTCAGACGGCTGATCCTGTTCCGGGATGCCGTGCCAGGTTCATGCGCGACAGATGCGGGCCGAGGCGAAAATTC